>DFMV01000059.1:0-1799 GCA_002375765.1 Rhizobiales bacterium UBA3584
AGCCTTTCAGGATTTGATTGACTCAAACCCTTGGCTCTAAGCCTTTGTTTTGTCGCGTGTCCGAACCGCAAAACCGTTTCCATCCCCGATCGCGTCGAGGACATGCTTTTGCTGGACACGCTCTAGCAGGCAAGGAACCGGCTGATGGCGTGCGAGAGGATTGCGCTGTCCGAGCGGGTCTTCATTGAGTCATGAGCCGCATCGATAATGTCTTCTGACACTTTGCCGCGCCGCAGGTCGATGAGCGCTTTCGAATAGTCGTCCTCGAATTCGGGGTGCGGCTGGAAACTCAGAATATTGCCTCCCGCATAGGACAGCCCGGCATTGGGGGCGAATGCGCTGCGCAGGATTACCTTTGCCATCGGCGGCGGCATGATGACCTGATCCTGATGCGAGCAGGCAATGGCCAATTTATCGACTCCCGGCACGAAATGGGGATGATCGGGCAAAACCTCGTAGACGTGCCGCCCCAGCCCCCAGCCTTTTTCCGACTTGCGCACATCGCCGCCCAATGCGTCGGCAATGATCTGGTGGCCAAAGCAGATGCCCACCATCTTCGTCCCGCGCTCGTGGGCGCGGCGGATGAAATTGCGCAGCGGGTCCATCCAGGGGAGCGGGTCGTACACTCCGGCCGGCGAGCCGGTGATCAGAACGGCGTCCAGCCCTTCGGGATCGGGCAGCGGCGCGCCTTCGAGCACGGGCACGAAGTCGGGCGCAATCCCGGCACCGTGACGGGCCAGCATCGTGGCAAACATTTCAGGATAGGGGCGGAACCGGCCGCGCAATGGCTCTGGCACGAGGCCGGTTTCGATGATGGCAAGATTCATGGGGAGGGACCGTGGACGAACGATCCCGCATTCAGATCCTAGGCCGCAACGAACGTCAAGGCGACACCATTGATGCAGTGGCGATTGCCGGTCGGCTCGGGCCCGTCATCGAAAATATGACCCTGGTGGCCACCGCAGTTCGAGCAATGGCATTCGGTGCGCGTCATCATAAATGATGTATCGACTGACGTTCCGATAGCGCCCGGGAGGGCTTCCCAGAAGCTGGGCCAGCCGGTGCGGCTGTCATATTTGGCTTCCGAGGAATAGAGCGCCTGCCCGCATCCGGCGCAATTGTAGATGCCCGGCTCGTAGAGCTTGTCGAGTTCGGAGGTAAAGGCGCGCTCGGTGCCGTGCTCGCGCAGGACGTAATATTCCATCTCGTCGAGCCGCTCGCGCCATTCGGCGTCGGTGAGGGTAAAGGGAAACTCTCCCTCGGCGCCCTTGGCGGTCAAGGCAAGCCCGAATGCGGCGGCGCCGGTGGCGAGAGTTCCGGCAAGCAGGAAATTGCGACGGTCGATCATGGTCATTCTCCTTGCGTCGTTTATCCCAGTAAATTGCCTCGCGATCCAGTCAAACCCGCGTGTAGCGGGAGCGGGCATGGTTGCGCCCGGCCGACGGAGGGCGGGCCGGGCGCAGTTTGCGGCTCAGAGTAGGATTGGGGGCGAACGCTGAGCCGCGGTGCCTGTTTAGATGTTACATGGCCGGCGTGAACACGGCGTCGGTCACATGGATCACGCCGTTGGACTGCATCACATCGGCGATGGTGACGGTGGCGGCAGTGCCGTTTTCGTCAGTGATCGTGACGGTGTCGCCGTCATAGGTGGCTTCGAGCATGCAGCCGCCAAGGGTTTCGATTGTGTGGCTGCCGCCATCGGCATCGATCATGCCCACGAGATCGGCGGCGGTCGCCTCAACGCCAACCACATGGCAGGTCAGGACCTGCTGCAGCATTTCGACGTTTTCAGGCATCAA
>DFMV01000059.1:2011-8100 GCA_002375765.1 Rhizobiales bacterium UBA3584
AAGGGGCCGTCGCCCTGCAGCGTTTCGACAAGGCCGGCAGCTTCCACGGCGGCGACAAGGGTCGTGTGGTCAGCCGAGTTGACTGCATTTTCGACGATGTTCATGTCCGGCGACATCGGCGCGCCACCAACCATGGGGTTGTCCTGGGCGAGCGCAGCGCCGGTCAGCGCAGAGGTGGCCAGAAGGGCTGAGAGAGCAATTGCACGGGTCTGCATGGTGTTCGTCTCCTAAAAGATCATCTGTTTTGACCTCCCCTTTTTGGGGAAGTTCGCGATCAGTTACGGAGCGTGAGACCAACAAGTTTCAGACGGGTCGAAAAAATTTCCTCAGATGGCGGCGATCGGTCCGGCCGCGACAATCGGGCCCTGGGGATCGCCGGTCGGCGAGCCGCCTTCCACTTCCCGCGTGACGGCCAGCGTTATGCCCTGGGCCAGTTGGCCGCGCAGCGTTTCATCGACCGCAATGGTCTGTGCCTCGGCCACATCGATCACGCCCATCGAGATCGGCGCATTGTCGCCCTCGATGAACCAAAGCTCATAATCATTGCCCGCACCGGCCGGCGAACCGGCACCGCTCACCCGCAGCGCACCGGACGCGGAATCATAGCGCGCAATAAAGCTCACATCGCTGTCGACGGTCTGCATCGCCGCCACGAGCTGGGCGGTATCGAGCGGCGTTTCGACTGTCGGTTGGAGCAGGTTGAGACCGACGGAAAGCACCGCCACAGCGGCCGCGGCCCCGGCCAGCGACCTCCAGACCAGGAGCGAATTGTACCAGGGCGTTTTGTCACCCGCATCGGCGAACAGCCTCTGCTCGATCCGGCCCAGAAGGGTGTCGGGCGGCGAGGTGGGCACATAATCGTCATTGAAAGCGGAAAAGCGATCTTCCCAGAACCGCGCTTCGGCCGCGAGATCGGGGCGCGTTTGGATGGCGCGCGCCATTGCGGCGCGGCTTTGCGCGCTTGTCAGCCCGAGCACATATTCAGCAACCGCCACGCGGCGCTCTTCGTCCCGGTTCAGATCGTTGTCGTCAAAATCGCTCATCGTTTCGTCTATTATGCTCCAAGACAGTCGCGCAAGGCCAGGAGCGACCGGCGCAGCCAGGTGCGTACCGTGTTAAGGGGCACACCCAGCCGGTCGGCCAGTTCATTATAGCTTTCGCCTTCGACGTAGGCCCTGCGCACCGCTTCGGCGCGTTCGGGTTTTAATTGCCCCATGCACTCGTCAATCCGGTTGCCGTCGTCGGTGTTGATCGCCGACTGTTCCGGGCTCATCCCTGAATCTTCGAGATCGAACGCTTCATCGATGTCTGTATGACCCGGCCGCCGCGCGCGCAGCCTGTCGATGGCGTTGTTGCGCGCGATGGTAATCAGCCACGTCATGGGGCTTGCGGCATCGGGGCGATAACCCTCGGCACGCTGCCAGACCTTGATGAAAACGTCCTGCAAGGCGTCCTCGGCTTCGCTCCTGTTGGAGAGTATACGCAGGCTCACGCCAAAAAGTTTCGCGCTCGTGCGGGCATAGAGGGCACGAAACGCGTCGCGATCGCGCAGAGCGACACGCGCCAGAAGATCGGCAATTTCAGCGGTATCGGCCATAGGCGCCCTCCCTATCGCGTAACAATTGCTTTTTTTACTACGCGCTTCATCCGTAATTGGATCACAAGGCGCCTGGCGAGGACTATTCACGGGGCGCGCGTTCGGGTTAGAGAAGTTTTCAAGACCAAACGGAGTTGCCTTGCCTCATGGCCGACGGACTTGAAAACGCCTACGACGCCGAAGTGCTGTCCAAGGCCCTGCCCTTCATGCAGCGCTACGAGAACAAGACGGTGGTCATTAAATATGGCGGCCATGCCATGGGCGATCCCGAACTGGGCAAGGCTTTCGCCCGCGACGTGGCCTTGCTGAAACAATCGGGCGTCAACCCGATCGTGGTTCATGGCGGCGGCCCGCAGATCGGCGACATGCTCAAAAAGCTCGGCATCGAATCCAAATTCGAGGGCGGCTTGCGGGTGACCGACAAGCGCACCGTCGAGATCGTGGAAATGGTGCTGGCCGGCTCAATCAACAAAGAGATCGTGGCGATGATCAACGCCGAGGGCGAGTGGGCCATCGGATTGTGCGGCAAGGACGGCAACATGGTGTTTGCCGAAAAGGCCAACAAGAAATATGTCGACCCGACCTCCAATATCGAGCGCGTTCTCGACCTCGGTTTCGTCGGCGAGCCTGTCGAGATCGACCGCACGCTGCTCGATCTTCTGGCCCGCTCGGAGATGATCCCGGTCATAGCGCCCGTCGCACCGGGCCGGGACGGGAACACCTACAACATCAACGCCGATACGTTTGCCGGCGCGATCGCGGGGGCGGTATTTGCCAAGCGCCTGCTGTTCTTGACCGACGTTCCGGGGGTGCTCGACAAGGATGGCGAATTGATCCCCGAGCTTTCGGTACGCGAAGCGCAGCAGCTTATCGCCGACGGCACGATCTCGGGGGGCATGATCCCCAAGGTCGAAACCTGCATCGAAGCGCTCGATCGGGGCGTTGAAGGCGTGGTGATCGTCAACGGCAAGACTGCCCATTCGGTACTGCTCGAGCTGTTCACCGAACATGGCGCGGGAACGCTGATGGTGCGATAGGGGGGGGGCCGATCACACCTTCGTTTCCAGTCATCTCCCATTCATCGATTTGGGGCATAATGGGACTATGAACCACATGAACCCGCCTGCCGCCTCCACCCGCCTCGATTTCGACCATGTCACGGACTGGGTTTTCGACCTCGACAACACGCTTTATCCGCGTGAGTGCAATCTGTTTGCCCAGATCGACACGGCCATCACAGGTTATGTGATGAAGGTCGCTCAACTCGATTTCGAAGCGGCGCGCAATCTGCAGAAGGCCTATTACCGCGACCACGGCACCACGCTGAACGGGCTGATGAAGTTCCATGCCATCGACCCCGACGACTATCTCGAAATGGTCCATGCCATCGACTACTCACCGGTGGAGGCGCATCCCGAACTCGTCGAGGCCATCGCCGCTTTGCCTGGGCGCAAATTCATCTTCACCAATGCCAGCGCCGGGCACGCCGAGGCCGTTCTCGCGCGCCTGGGGGCGTCCTCGCTCTTTGAGGGCATCTTCGATATCAAGGCCGCCAAATACCAGCCCAAACCGCTGGAAATCGCCTACACGGACTTTCTGGACGCACACGGGATCGGGGCCAGGCAGGCCATCATGTTCGACGATCTGGAGAAGAACCTGCGGGTGCCTCATGCAATCGGCATGGCGACGGTGCAGGTCGTGGCCGGTTCAGGGTTCGAACACGACCAGTGCGACGCGTGGGAGCTTGGCCGGGGCGAAGATCTGGACCATGTCCATCACATCACTGACGATATCGTGGCCTTTCTCGCGCGTTGCCGGTGACGCTTTTTTGCCCGATTGGCGTGATCGAAAAGTCATCTCAATGCATTACCGTCAATGCTGGCCGTATGTGGCAGCAATGGTATAAGTTCGCAGCTTTGTTGCAAAATGGCGTGATAGACGCCGAAAAACGGGGACCGTCATGAAAAACCTATCTCGCCTTTCCCTTGCCGCCCTCCTTTTGGCGGGAACCAGCCAGGCCGCTTTGGCGCTTGAAGCCACCGATTTTGCCGATCGGCTCGTCGAAACCAGCAAGCTGATGGGCGTTTCCTTTGCCTATGGCTCGGCCACGGCCGAAGGTGACACGGTAACGATTTCCGATTTCGTCATCTCGATGCCGGGCCAGGACGATATCGACGTTCCGGGCGATGTGGTGTTTACCGGCGTGGTGGAGACGGCCGAGGGGGGCTTTAGCGCCGAGCGGGCGACCATCGCCGACTTCGAATATACCGATGAGGAGGAAGGGTTTTCCGTCAGCTTCGTCGACATCGCGGCCGAGGGCATCGTGTTGCCGGCCGATGCGGGCCTCGATTCGGTCATCGAGATCGGATTCAACCTCTATGACCGCATTTCAGCGGGACCGCTGTCGATTTCAGACGAGAGCGGCACCGAACTTTTTGCCATCGACCTCATGGAAGTTACCATGGAGGAGCCGACGGCCGAGGGCGGTCTTAGTTCAGCCTATCAGGTCAGCGGCATTCGCGGCGATTTGAGCGCCATCGAAGAGCCCGAAGCCCAGGAGGTCATGGAAGCGTTCGGCCTCAGCCAACTCAGCGCTTCGATGTCGGGTTCGGGCACCTGGTGGCCACAGACCGGCGCGGCCAGTGTCGATGACGTCTCCTTTGTGGTCGATGAACTCGGTTCGCTGTCACTGGACTTTGCCGTCGAGGGCTACACCGAAGAGCTCTATCGCGAACTCATGAAGGTCAACCTCAAGATGGCCGAAATGGCCGAAGCCGGCATCGAGATCGATGAAGACCAGATGGCGGATATGTCGGAAGCCATGCTCGAGAAGATGGCCGATGTGAAGCTGGTCGACGGTGCGCTGCGCTATGACGACGATTCACTGTTCATGAAAGTGCTCGATTTCATCGGTGCCGAACAGGGCGTCGATGGCGAAACCTTCAAGGCCGGCCTGCAGTTCATGGTTCCGATGGCACTGGCAGAGGTTGAAAACGCCGCCTTCAAGACCATGGTCACAAACGCGGTCAACACCTTCATTGCCGACCCGCAGAACTTCACCATCTCGGTCGAGCCCGAAGAGCCCATCGCCTTTTCCGAGTTCGAAGGCATGGAAGCCGAAGTGGAAAACGATCCCTTCGTTCTGGTCGACCTTTTGAACGTGCAGATCACTGCCAACCAGTAAGCAGTCTGGTGATTGCCGGAGGGCCCGTCGACACCGGCGGGCCCTTTTTTGTTTGTCGCGCTTTTGAACCGAATAAATGGTGTCCACCCCGGATCATGTCCGGGGCATGCTTTTCTTGAAGCCCTCCGGTTCAGGCTGGGTGTTCGATCCTGGGCAGATTGTAGGTCTGGCGCACGATCTCCCAGGCTTCGTCGGCGGTATCGACAAAACTGAAGAGCTTGAAATCGTCGGGCGAGATCGTCCCCTCTTCGGCCAGCGCCTCGAGGTTGAGAACCCGGCTCCAGAATTTCTTGCCAAACAGCAGCAAGGGAATGCGATCCATACGCCCGGTCTGGATAAGGGTCAGGGCCTCGAAAAACTCGTCCATCGTCCCAAAGCCGCCCGGGAAGATCGCCACCACCTTGGCGCGCATCAGGAAATGAATCTTGCGCGTCGCGAAATAATGGAAATTGAAGGAAAACTGCGGCGTCACATAGGTATTGGGCGCCTGTTCGTGCGGCAGGACGATATTGTAGCCGATCGAGGGCGCACCCACATCGGCGGCACCACGATTGCCCGCCTCCATCACCCCCGGACCGCCGCCCGTTGCCACCACATAGTCGGTGAAGTCGGTGGCTTTTGAGGTCAGCGAGGCCAGTTGAGCAAAGCGCCGCGCCTCCTCGTAATAGATCGAATTGGCCTCAAGGTTCTTTTTGGCTTCGTCGGTCTTTGCCGCCCAGGCGGGCTTGCCGGGCTCGGGGATGCGGGCGCCGCCGAACAGAACCACCGTCGAATTGACATTGGCTTCGCGAAGCCGGAATTCGATCTTGAGATATTCGAGCTGAAAGCGGACCCCGCGCAGGTCTTCGCTGGTCATAAACTCTTCGTCAGCGAAAGCCAGTCGATACGCCGCCGACTCGGTCTGCGGCGTATGCGGCGAATGGCGTACGGCTTCCATATCCTCCTTGGACGAACGCAGCGAGGAATGGCGTTTGCGGCCCATCATCAGGCTCCTTTTTGGTCTTTCAGTTCTGTTTACTATGTCAGGGCGGTATTAAGGATGGGTGGCGATTTTTCCAAGATCCTGACGCCGATGTGTGCTGCAGAGCTTAGCTCATTGTCGCTGCGGGTTGACCGGGGATTCGCAAAGGTTCGTGCCTTTGCCGTCTCGCCTCTCCACCCCCATTGTCATTCCGGGATTTATTCCCGGAATCCATCATGATGCGTCGCCACACGCCCCAGCCGCAAAGAAACTTATCCCCGCCCATTCAACCTCCCCCATACTCCCTTTCACGAACCCGCGCACATGGACGCAAGCGCAACGAACGT
>DFMV01000059.1:8252-43135 GCA_002375765.1 Rhizobiales bacterium UBA3584
GCGATGATCGCTTCATATACTAACTAAACATGCGGAGCGTTCATCGCCCCATGCCGTCTGTCTGGAGCGCTTCCAGAAAAAGTGGGAACCGGTTTTCGGTTCGGAAGCGCGACCAGCAAGAAAGTCATCAGCAAGCCGAGGCGATCTCGCCGTCGGCGGCTCTTGCATGTCTTGAAGAAAGCCCTCCTCCAGCCGGCATCCCAAGCCGAATATGGGTTTCCCCACCCAATCGCTTCGGTTAAGGTCCGCGCCGAATTCTCCCTTCCTTCTGCCAAGACTAAAAGGCCCGCAATTCCCATGTCCATGAGTGAGCTTGCCGCAACCATCGATGCCGCTTTTGAGGCCCGCGATAGTGTCAATTACCAGACGACCGGCGAAGTGCGCGATGCCGTCAACCAGGCGCTGGGATTGCTCGATTCGGGCCAAGCGCGCGTTGCGGAGAAAGCTGCCGACGGGGAGTGGGTGGTCAATCAGTGGCTCAAAAAGGCCGTGCTGCTCAGCTTCCGCCTCAACGACATGGAAGCCATTCCCGGCGGCCCGGGTGGCGCGCAGTGGTGGGACAAGGTGCCGTCCAAATTTGCCGGCTGGAGCGAGAGCCAGTTCCGCGCCGCAGGTTTCCGCGCCGTCCCCGGCGCCATAGTGCGGCACTCGGCCTTCATCGGCAAAAACGCCATCCTCATGCCGTCCTTCGTCAATCTTGGCGCCTATGTCGACGAGAGCGTCATGGTCGATACATGGGTCACCGTCGGCTCGTGCGCCCAGATCGGCAAGAATGTGCACCTCTCCGGTGGCGTGGGCATCGGGGGTGTGCTCGAACCGCTTCAGGCCGGACCGGTCATCATCGAGGATCACTGCTTTATCGGCGCGCGTTCCGAGATCGTCGAAGGCGTCGTGGTGGGCGAAGGCTCGGTCATTTCCATGGGCGTTTTCATCGGCCAGTCGACCAAGATCGTCGACCGGACGACGGGCGAAATCTTTTACGGCAAGGTGCCGCCCTATTCGGTGGTCGTCTCGGGTTCACTCCCCGGCAAACCGCTCCCCAATGGAGAACCCGGCCCGAACCTTTATTGCGCGGTGATCGTCAAGCGGGTCGATGAAAAGACCCGGTCCAAAACCTCGATCAACGATCTTCTGCGCGACTAGCGATCATGAGCAATCGCGCCGTCCCGCTGCTCGCCGATCTGATCCGCCGGCCTTCGGTCACCCCGATCGAAGAGGGCGTGCTCGACGTGCTCGAAGCCTTCCTTTCTCCGCTCGGGTTTGTCTGCACGCGGCTGAAGTTCGAGGGCGACGGCTCCTATCCGGTCGACAACCTCTACGCCACCCGCAAGGGCAAAGAGCCCGGACCACATCTGTTGTTTGCCGGTCACACCGACGTTGTCCCTCCTGGGGATGTCACCGCCTGGACCCATGATCCGTTTTCCGGCGAAATCGTTGATGGCGTCATGTGGGGCCGCGGCGCCACCGATATGAAAAGCGGCGTCGCCGCCTTCTGCGGTGCCGTGGCGCAGCTTGCCCAAACTGGCGCGCTGGAAAAGGGCACGGTCTCTCTCGCCATCACAAACGATGAAGAAGCCGACGCGGTAAACGGCACGAAAAAGCTGATGGAATGGGCCGAGGCGCAAGGCGAGAAATATGATTTCGCCATTGTGGGCGAGCCCTCCTCGTTCGAGGTCTTCGGGGACTCGATCAAGATCGGGCGGCGCGGGTCGGTTTCGGGCAAGATAACCGTTATCGGCAAGCAGGGGCACGCGGCCTACCCGCAGCGCGCCAACAATCCCATGCCGGTCGCAGCCGAAATCGTGCGAGCGCTTTACGTGCCGCTCGATGACGGTACCGAGCACTTCCAGCCCACAAATCTCGAAGTCACCGCGATCGACACCGGCAATCCGGCGTCGAATGTCATCCCTGAACGCACCACGCTGCGCTTTAATGTCCGGTTCAACGACATTTGGACCGGCGAGACACTGCTTGCCGAAATCCACCGTCGGCTCGCCGCAATCGAATTGCGCGGCTGTCATCTCGAATTCGAACAGCTCGGTCCCATCTCGCGGTGCTTTATCTCCCCGCCCGAGGGGCACGTGTCTCATTTGTGCGACGTGATGGAAGACTTCAACGGCGTCCGCCCGCTCCTCTCGACCATCGGGGGGACGTCGGACGCACGGTTCATCTCGCTTTATTGCCCTGTCGTCGAATGCGGCCTGATCGGAGCGACCATGCATCAGGTCGATGAGCGGGTACCGGTCGCCGATGTCGAGCGCCTGGCCGAATTTTACGCCACCTACATCGCCAGCTTTCTGGCAAGGAAGCAGGCATGACACTGGAAACGCTCAAGCAGGCCGGAGCCGGCTGGTCGAAGATCCTGGGCAGGCGCCCCGATTGGCAAAGCCATTTTCGCTTTGACGCCGAGGGCATGAATGGTGGTTTCCTTGCCTTTGGCGCCGCCGTTCTGGTTGCCATCGTTCTGGCAACGCTGCGGTTCGGCTTTCCCCCGCCCCTGGCCATGGCACTTGTCGTCGTCCAGCATCTGCTTCCGCTTCTGGCCCTGTTCATTGCCACGGGACTGGTCGCACGCCTGAGCGCCTTTTCCGGTTCCACCGCGAGCTTTGTGGTTCCTGGCCTCTACCTTCTGGCGGCGATGAAACTTGTCGAGGGTCTCGCAACGCTTCTGGGCGTACCGCTGGCCGGCGCCATACTGGCCGTTACCGGCATTCTAGGCTTCCGGCTGGCACAGGCAAACGGGCTGAGCCTCCCCACCGCGATCGGGTACGGGCTGGCCCTGTTCGTGCTGCTTGCGGTCCTGCCCATCGCCCTCTACATGTTGGTCAACGCCTTTTAGAAAGCCATTCTTTCGTGTCCCAAGCCCAGCCGACCCTTTTGGAAGAAACCCGTTCCGCTGTTGCCGGAACCTGGCGGCTGATTGTGGGGCGGCGCGACGCGCCGGGTTATTTCTTCACCGACATGCGCGGGCTCATCTCAAGCTTTATCGCGCTCTTGGTTTCGGTGGCCGTCACCTTTCTCATTTCGGCGCTTGTGGCCCCGGGAGAGGCTGAGGTCTCGACCTTCGCCGCGCTGGTTCAGAATGCATTGCTTTATGCCGGGATCATGGGCGGGTCGTGGGTCGTTTTGCGCCTCACCGGGCTCACCGAGAAGTTCGCGGCCTTCGTTACAGTCGAAAACTGGGTGAACGCCGTCGTCTCGATCGCACTCGCCTTTGTCGCGCTGGTGACCACCAGCGCGGAACTGATCCTGCTTCTGGCCGTGGTCATCGGTTTTCTGGCCCGCATCAACAATGCACGGCTGGTGGTGGGCATGAAGGCCGGACAGATCGTCATGCTCATCGTCGTCCAGACCATAGGCATGCTGGTTGCCCTGCTTGCCGTGGGGGTTCTTTACGGTCCCGTGCCCACCCCCGAGATCTGACCGGGGTGGTAGACCGCCGATCGAAATTGATCGAAGAAGGCGCCTCGGCTGTCGGGGGTACCTGGAACCTGATGCTGGGGCGCCCCGATGCCCTTTCCCGGTTCGACTTCTCCCAGCGTGGACTTGCAGGCAGCTTCATTGCCCTGATTGTGGCGTTTGTCGTCTTCACGGCCATTACGGAAATGGGCGCCGCGGCCCGGCAAACCATGTCGCCTGCCGGTCAACTCTTCATCACCGGCACCCTGATCGCAGCCCGCTTCGTCGCGCTGCGGGTTGTCCTGCCGTGCCTTGATGCGCTGCATGGTTTCCGACCCGTCATGGTTGCCAGCAACTGGGTCAATGCCATCGCGGTCGGAGGGCTGGTTGGAGTGACGTTTTGTGTCGCTTTCGCTGGCGCGCTGATGCTTGGCCCGACAGCGGGCGAAACGCTTGTCGCGATCATCCTGACGCTGTGGGCAGCCATCGCCATCGCCACCTTTATCGCAGAAATCAACATTCTGCGTATCATTGCAGGGTTGCGGGGCAGCGAGGTCGTCATGGTGCTGGCGGCTCAGCTCTTTGCTATGATCCTTGCGGTATTTATCCTCGCCCAGCTCCCCTTGGACTAATAATCGATCGCCATCAGGTAGAGCCCGGAGGATGGAGCCATGGCCCCACACCGCGACCTGTCCTGCGCGTCGAGCGCCGCCTTCAGACCAGTCACTGGCCAGCGCCCCTCCCCCACAAGCTTCAGTGATCCGGTCATGGAGCGCACCTGATGATGCAAAAAGGCGCGCGCCGACGCTTCGATGATGATCAGATCGCCGTCACGCTTGACGTCCAGCCTGTCCAGCGTGCGAAGGGGGGAATTGGCTTGGCATTGGGCGGACCGGAAGGTCGTGAAATCGTGCCGCCCCAGAATGGTCTGCGCGGCCTCTTGCATGGCTTTCTCGTCGAGCGGCACCGCCACGTGCCAAACCCTGTTGGCCTCCAGAGCCGGACGGGCGCGGCGATTGAGGATCAAATAGCGATAATGGCGCGCTTTGGCCGAAAAGCGCGCTTCGAAGTCCCCGCCGACCAATTGGCAGTCCAGAATGGCGATCGGGTGGGGCTTGAGATGGTAATTCAGCGCCTCGGACACGCGGAAGGGGTCCCATTCGCGTTCGAGGTCGAAATGGGCCACCTGCCCCCGTGCATGAACCCCCGCATCGGTGCGGCCCGCCGTCTGGGTGCGCACGGCCTCGCCGGAAAAGGCTTCGATGGCAATTTCGATTGCTTCCTGCACCGAAAGCGCATCGGCCTGGCGCTGCCAGCCCACGAAGGGCGTTCCGTCATATTCGATGGTCAGCTTGTAGCGGGGCATCAGCCCACCTGGCGCCCGGTCAAATCGCCCGCCCCGCGCAAGAAGGCTTCAGCATCCATTGCACCCTTGCCTTCGCGTTGTACCTGCCTGAACCGCACGGCGCCTTGCCCGCAAGCAATCGTCAGCCCCTCAAGCACGGTGCCAGGCTCGCCTTGCCCTTCGGTCAAGGTCGAGCGCAGCGCCTTGACCCGCACCGGCTTGCCGCCAAGCTCGATCTCGAACCACGCGCCAGGGAAAGGCGACAGGCCGCGGACATGGTTATGAACCTCTTGTGCGGGCCGGGAAAAATCGATCCGTGTCTCGGCCTTCTCGATCTTTTTGGCGTAGGTGGCGCCATCATCGGGCTGAGCGGTGAATTCGAGAGCGTCACGGTCAAGCGCCGACAGCGCCCGGCCCATCAGGTCCGCGCCGGTGCGCATCATTTCGTCATGGAGTTCGCCCGCCGTCATGTCCGGGCCGATGGAGATGAAATCGACAAGGCTTACCGGACCGGTATCGAGCCCTTCTTCCATCCTCATCACCGAGACCGCCGTGCGCTCGTCCCCCGCCATGATGGCCCTCTGGATGGGCGCGGCACCCCGCCAGCGCGGCAAGAGCGAGCCGTGCAAATTCAGACATCCCTTTTCGGGCGCTTCAAGCACCGCAGGCGGCAGCAGCAGGCCGTAGGCGACGACCACCGCCACTTCCGCGCCCAGCGCCGCAAAGGTCGCGACGTCGGCGGAGTCCTTGAAATTTTTCGGTGTGAACACCGGAATGCCGAACTCTTCGGCCGCCAGGTGCACCGGCGATTTACGCTCGGCCTGGCCGCGTCCCGCGGGCCTGGGCGCACGCGTATAGCACGCAACGACCTCATGACCGCGCATGACGATCTCGGTCAGCGTGGGCACGGCGAAATCGGGGGTGCCCATGAAGACGACGCGCATCGGATTGCCCTTCGATTTCGAGACGGATGGACGGCGCGCAGATCAGCTGGCGAGCCGGGCCTTTTTCTGGAACTTCTTGTTCACGCGGTCGCGCTTGAGGCGCGAAAGGTAGTCGATATAGAGCACGCCATCGAGATGGTCGATCTCGTGCTGCATGCAGACCGCAAGGCGACCCGTCGCGTGGCGGGTGATTTCCTCACCCTGCGGTGTGAAATATTTGACTGTGACCTCGGCGGGCCGTTCGACCTCGTAATAGAGCTCGGGGATCGACAGGCACCCTTCCTCGGACACAGCGGTTTGTTCGCTCAGGCCGACGATCTCGGGATTGACCATGGCGATCTTGCCGGAGTCCGGATTTTCCTCGTCGGCCAGATCGATCACCACCACACGCTTCATATAGCCGATCTGCGGACCGGCCAGCCCGATGCCGGGCGCGTCGTACATGGTTTCAAACATGTCATCGACGGTCTTTTGGAGGTCTTCATCGAACGCCTCGACGGGCTCGGCCACCTTGCGGAGCAGAGGATCGGGCAGGATGAGGATTTCGCGTACGGCCATTCAATAATCTCGGAATTGGTGTGTGACGCACTGGTTAATGCAGGTGTACCACGCGGGTCAAGCAAAGCGGATATGGGAAGGGGCGAATCAGATAACAAGAACATTATGGAAACAGTGCTCTTTGACATCGGCGGAACGCCCATAACCATCCTTGAAGCCCTGGCCGGCGGGCTGGCGATAGCGGTGCTCGGGCTCATTATCGTCCTGATCGGGCAGACCCGCGCCGCACGGCAGCGCGAGGAGCAGGCAGCAATCGATGCCGCGCGCAATGCCGAAATGGAACGGCACATGGCCGACATGATGCGCATTCAGTCGGAAATGACTGGTCGCATGCAGACCATGAGCGAAATTTTCGGCACGCGAACCTCCGATCTTGCCCGGGTTCTCACCGAGCGGATCGATGCCAATTCGCACCGGGTCAACCAGTCGATGACTGAAAATCGAACCAAGACCGACGAAACGCTCACCAAGCTCAATGAACGGCTTGCGGTGATCGACAGAGCGCAGACCAACATCACCCAATTGTCGGGCGAAATTGTTTCGCTGCAATCGATCCTGTCCAACAAGCAGCAGCGCGGCGCATTCGGTCAGGGGCGCATGGAGGCGATCATCGCCGATGGTCTGGCGCCCAATTCATATGAGTTTCAGGTTACGCTTTCCAACAATTCACGGCCCGATGCGCTCATCCATATGCCAAACAATGCACCATCGCTGGTGATCGATGCCAAATTTCCCCTCGAAGGCTGGCAGCGGATCACCGATGCGGAAACCCCCGAGGCGGTGCGCGCCGCCATGACCGGATTTCGCAACGATTGCACAACGCACATCAAGGCGATTTCGGAGAAATACCTGATCGCGGGAGAAACCCAAGATACCGCCTTTATGTTCGTGCCCTCGGAATCGATCTTTGCCGATCTGCACGAGCGGTTCGAGGACGTCGTACAGAAGGCGGCACGGGCTCGGGTGGTCATCGTGTCGCCCTCGCTGCTGATGCTGTCGATACAGGTGATTCAGGCGTTGCTGCGCGACGTGCGCATGCGCGAGCAGGCCCATATCATCCAGAAGGAAGTCGTCGCGCTTCTCGCCGATGTCGGACGCCTCAATGAGCGGGTCAACAAGCTCCAGAACCATTTCCGGCAGGCCAATCAGGATATCGACGACATCCTGATTTCAACCGGCAAGGTGACGCGGCGGGGCGAGAAGATCGAAGCGCTGGAATTCGAAGAGGAACGGCCTTCACTTCTCGAATGATCTGGCAACCTTGGCAAGGCTGCCGCGTTGTCCCGGCACGATCATGCCAAGGAGGAGAGCGATGGCAGAACATCCCCATGAAGGTCGCGTCATCCCGGTCGATCAGGCGCTCGGCGATGAGGCGAACCCTCGCGCCACACTCATGCCCATGAGCCTGGATGAGGTTAATGACTATCTCTACGACGAAAGCCGCCCGGCCGAGGAGCGACTCGACCGCCTGCGCGAGATTTCAGACAACCTCGCGGGATTGGAAGCATCCGATGTCGGGAGCGATATCGACACGTTGCGCGATGAGGTCCAGGCGGCCATCGCAGCGCTGGAGGGCGCCGGTCGCGCCGCGCCTGAAGATGCCGCGACCAGCTTTGATCCGGCAGATCATATCGAAAGCCAGTCACCCGATGATGATGACGCGATTTCACGCATCACAGGCGAACCCGATAACGAAGGCTACGAGGACAAGCCCGAGTGAACGAATTTCGGGCTGGCGCGCGAATGGCAAATGCCGGTCAAAATCGGGTGCGGGCCTTGAGGGCCTGGCTGAGCGTCCCTTCGTCGAGATAATCCAGTTCGCCACCAACCGGGACGCCGTGAGCCAGACGGGTTATGGTGATTCCGGTATCGGCGAGCCGATCGGTGATGTAATGGGCCGTGGTCTGCCCTTCGACAGTGGCATTAACCCCAAGAACGATTTCAGAATAGTCAGGCGCTCGACGGATCAGCTGATCAATGGAAAGATCGTCGGGACCCACCCCGTCAAGCGGGGAGAGTACACCTCCCAACACGTGGTAACGCACCTGCCCGATACCGGCGCGCTCAAGAGCCCAAAGGTCGGCCACATCTTCGACAACAATCAACAACCCCGATTCAGCACGGCGCGGGTCCGAGCAGATCGTGCAGGGGGAGATGGTATCGATATTGCCGCAGGTCTGGCAGACTTTGACAGCCTCAATGGCACGCTCTAGCGCAGCAGCGAGCGGGGCCATCAGCTGTTCTTTCTTCTTTATCAGATGAAGAACGGCGCGGCGGCCCGAGCGCGGGCCCAAACCCGGCAGGCGCGAGAGAAGCTGGATGAGTTGTTCGATTTCCGGCCCGCCGGAGGTGTTCGCCATGTCGCCCCGATTCCTAGAACGGGAACTTCATGCCCGGCGGGATCGGAAGACCCTCGGTCATTTCACCCATTTTTTTCTGCAGGAATTCCTCGCCCTTGCGGCGCGCATCGGCGTGAGCGGCAACAATAAGGTCTTCAAGGATTTCAGCCTCTTCAGGCTTGAGCAGCGAAGGATCGAACTTGACGCCCTGCAGATCGCCTTTGGCGGTCATGGTCACCGTGACCATGCCGGCCCCGGCCGTTCCTTCAACCACATGGGCGGCTGCCTCGGCCTGCATCTCCTGGGCCCGCTGCTGGAATTCCTGGGCCTTCTTCATCATGCCCATAAGATCTTTCATTCGTCTTCCTCCGGCTCGATGGGAGCTTCAAAATCCTGCGCTGCCGTTTCCAGCTCGTTGGTCAGATCAGGACGCGACTTGATGTTCACCAGCCTGGCGCCGGGGAAGGTCTCCATCACGGCTTTGACCAACGGGTCTTCGAGTGCCGCGTTTCGGGCATTATCTTCGGCCGCTCGCCGCGCCTCACGCAAAGTGGGTGCCGCGATCTCCTTGGTCGAGATGGTGACGAGCCAAGGGCGCCCCGTCCATTCCTTGAGCCTCGCCGACAGCATAGGCACGATGGAAGGGTTGGCAGAAGGCGTCAGCGCCACCTCGATGCGCCCAACTTCAAAGGACACCGGCTTGATATCGGATTCTAGAGCATGCTTGACAGCGATATCACGCTTTTCGCCAGCCAGGGCGACGATCTGCTCATAGGATTGCGGGACAGCACGCGCTTCGGTGCGCGGCGCCGATTGCGGTGACGGGTCGGGTGCTGCGGACGGCGCAAAGGCGCGCGCATGATTTCCACCACCACCATTGGGGGCCGGAGCAGACGGCACCGGGCCGGAATCGCCCGGTTGGCTTGTCAGCTTTTCGATCAGTTCGTCAGGGCTGGGCAGATCAGCAGCATAGGCAAGACGGATCAGCACCATTTCCGCCGATTGCAGACCGTTGCCCGACTGGGCGATCTCGGCGAGTCCTTTCGACAGGATCTGCCAGGTTCTGGTCAGGATGCGAAGACCGAGCTTTTGGGCCAGTTCGGCCCCGCGGCTGCGTTCGTCAGGTGTCAGCACCGGATCTTCGGCGGCCGACGGCACGATCTTGATGCGCGTTACCAGATGGGTCAACTCGGCCAGATCAGTGATAATCGTCGTCGGATCAGCGCCCGAATCATAAAGCGCGCGCGTGTCGTCGAGTGCGCCAGCGATGTCGCCGCCCATCAGTTTCTCAAAGAGATCGATGATCCGCGCCCGATCCGCGAGCCCCAACATGTCGCGTACCGACTGCACGCTGATCTGCCCGCCACCGTGAGCGATGGCCTGGTCGGTCAGCGAAAGGCAGTCACGCGCGGAGCCTTCCCCGGCGCGCACGATCATCGAGAGGGCCTCGGGTTCGACCGGTATGGCCTCTTTCTCGAGCAGTCCTGAGAGATACCCCGTCATCACCTCGGGCGAAATCCGCCGCAGGTCAAAACGCATGCAGCGCGACAGGATGGTCACCGGGACCTTGCGGATCTCCGTCGTTGCGAAGATGAACTTCACATAAGGTGGCGGTTCTTCGAGTGTCTTTAAAAGCCCGTTGAACGCCGATGTCGAAAGCATGTGCACTTCGTCGATGATGAACACCTTATAGGGTGCGCTCATCGGCGGGGTGCGAGTCATTGCGTTGATTTCGCGAATGGAATCAATGCCGGTATTGGATGCGGCATCCATTTCCATGACATCGACATGGGTGCCGGCGATAATCTCGGCGCAATGAACCCCTTCTCTGGACAGATCGAGCGTTGCATGCGGCCCGGTTTCATCGGCGTAGTTTAAGGCGCGGGCAAGAATTCTGGCGGTGGTGGTTTTACCCACGCCGCGCACGCCGGTCAGGATGAAGGCGTGGTGGATACGGCCGGTCGCAAATGCATTGCCCAGCGTCTTGACCATCGCGTCCTGCCCCACAAGGCTCTCAAAGCTCGATGGCCGGTACTTCCGGGCCAGAACCTGATAGGGCGTTGCTGGGGTCTGGGGGGTCACCATCGCGGGCCGTTGCTGGGGGAACTGCCGCGCCATTACCGAATGGCGCTATAGAGCAGGAGGCTGACGACGACCCGTGCCGTACTCGTTAGGGCTGCTTCCTTCCGGACCTGACCCGGTTGGCGAGCGGTTCGTCCGCCACCAACCTCCCGTCCCCTATGTGCTGCATCGGGAACGGGTTTGCAAGAGGTCAGTGGGACTCTTTCACGGCGCGGAGTCGGCTACCGGATAGATTCCGAGCAGTTTGAAATGGTCGGAGAAAAACCCCAGTTCCTCAAGCGCCAGCTTGACGTTGTGGTCGTCGGGATGTCCCTCGATATCGGCATAGAACTGGGTCGCCGTGAACGAGCCGCCGACCATATAGCTCTCGAGCTTGGTCATGTTGACACCATTGGTCGCGAATCCGCCCATAGCCTTGTAAAGCGCTGCGGGAACGTTGCGAACGCGGAAGACAAAGGTGGTTTTGATTTTCGTCCCGTTCGGCTTGGGCGATATGGGGTTACGCGCCATAATCAAAAAGCGGGTCGTATTATGGGCAGCATCCTCGATGTTTTCGGCAATGACATCGAGCCCATAGGTTTCGGCGGCAAAGCGCGAGGCGATGGCAGCGATCGACCGATCACCCTTTTCGGCGACTTCGCGGGCCGATCCAGCGGTATCGACCGAATTGATGGTGCGCAGTTTGTGTTTGGCAATGAACTTGCGGCACTGACCCAGAGCGACCGAGAGCGACTGTACGGCCTCAATGTCCGACAGTGTCGCGCCACGTACCCCCAACAGGTTCATGCGAACGGGAAGGTAATGTTCGCCGATGATATAAAGACCACTTTCGGGCAGAATGTGGTGAATATCGGTGATGCGGCCATAAAGGGAATTTTCGACCGGCACGACGGCGTAATCGGCCTCTCCCGTTTGCACGGCGGCGATGGTTTGCTCGAACGTCACGCAGGGGGCCGGCTGGTCGTCCGGAAAGAGCTCTACAGCCGTGGCGTGACTGAAAGCTCCCAATTCTCCCTGAAAGGCGATCTTGCGTGACATAGGCGTGGTCCCAAAGAATGAATGCGCGCGCACCTAACCCTCCCGACCAATGGGTGTCAATTGAACGCTGGGACGGCAAAATTTGGCTTGCGGGATTGTCGCACCCGGCCTATGGCGGTTGCGTGGGCCGTTGCTTCCATTATATGGTCCGCGCGCGGGCTTGACGGTCGAATCCGTGGCTTTGGCGCAGGTGTGGAAACGCCCTGCTTCCCGGATCGCCGATCGAGGGCCCGTGTTTTGCGTTCTGCTGCCGGCGCTCGGGCGGGGATAACGGTACGGAGAGACCGAGGTTATGAATTCATTTGAACTCAACAAGATTTTTGGTGCGATTCTGGGCACCTTGGTCTTTGTGATGGGTGTCAGCTTCATCGCTGACGAGGTTTACGCTCCGATCGAGGGACGTGGCGCGAGCTATGACCTTCCAGAGCCCGCTGCCGAAGGCGAAGGCGGCGGCGAAGAAGCACCGGAAGTGCCCTCGATTGCTGCCCGCATGCAAACAGCTTCTGCCGAAGAAGGCGCAAGCCTGATTACCCGGTGCCAGTCGTGTCACGATTATTCTCCGTCGAACGAGAACCGCACGGGACCCGGCATCTACGGGGTGGTCGGCCACCCCATCGCCAGCCATGAGGGCTTTGCCTATTCGGATGCGCTGGCAACGCTTGGGGCCAATGGCGAAATCTGGGACTACGAACATCTCGACGCCTTTCTGGAAAGCCCGCGCAATTACGCGCCGGGCACCAAGATGAGCTTTGCCGGCCTGTCCAACCCTGAAGATCGCGCCAATCTTATCGCATTCCTGCGCGAAAATTCGGACGATCCCTTCCCGCTTCCCGAGGCTCCTGCCGAGGAAGAAGCTGCACCCGCCGAGGGCGGCGAGGGCGAGGGCGGCGATGAGGCGCCGGTTGAAGACGAACTGACCGCTGCATTGGCGGCCGTGACACCTGAGGACGGCGAGGCATTGATCGTTCGCTGCCAGGCCTGCCACGACTATTCGGCTGAAAACGCCAACCGCGTCGGACCGGGCATCTACAATGTCGTCGGGGCGGAAATCGCCCAGCACGAGGACTATTCCTATTCGGACGCACTGGCGTCGCTGGGTGCCGAGGGCGAGACATGGACGCCGGAAAATCTCAGCGCATTCCTTGAAAGCCCGGCCGATTTTGCGCCTGGCACGCGGATGAGCTTTCCGGGACTGGCCAATGTCGAAGATCGCGCCGCACTGATCGTGTTCCTCAATTCGATTTCGGACAATCCCATCGAGCTTACGGGTGGCGCCGCCCCCGCCAAGCAGCCGGTTGTCGAAGAGGTCCAGGAGCTCAATCTCGAGGAGTCCGCTGAAGGGGACGACCCGGTGGTGATCGACGCGGACGAGCCAGAGGCCGCGCCCGAAACGCCGGCCAACTGATCGTTTATTGAGCGACGACATGTATATTGGGCCGCGCCATAGGGTGCGGCCTTTTTCTTTAGGGACAGATGGGAGGATTCAATGGCTCTGTTGTTGCATTTAACCGGCATCGATGAGGCGGGTTGGGCGAAAGGGTTCCGCGAGGCAATGCCCCACTATCGCGTTGTCACGCGTGGTGAGGAATTCGATCCGGCAGAAATTGAATACATCTTTGTCTGGAAGCCGGCGCCCGACGCATTCGAGGGCCTGGACAATCTCAAAGCCATCCTGTCGCTGGGTGCGGGTGTCGATGCTCTGCTTGAGCACCCCTCGCTTCCTGACGTTCCTGTCATTCGCTTTGTCGACGACGAACTCACCCATTGCATGAGCGACTATGTCATCTCACAGGTCACTATGCATCAAAGGCTGTTCACGCGATACGCGGCCCATCAGAAGGCCAAAGTCTGGAGCCAGCTTTATCCCCCGGCAAGCCACGAAATCGCAGTGGGAATCATGGGCCTGGGCGTGCTTGGGACAGACGCGGCCGAAAAGCTCAAGGCCATCGGTTTTGCCGTCAATGGCTGGAGCCGCTCTGCCAAGTCGATTGAGGGTGTGGAAGGCTTTGCCGGAGACGCACGATTCGCGGACTTCCTTGCGGCCACCGACATACTGGTTTGCCTTTTGCCGCTGACCGAGGAAACGCGGGGCATTTTGAATATGCAAACCTTCAAGGCGCTGCGCAGGGGCCGACTGGTGGGCGGACCGGTGCTGATCAACGCAGCCCGTGGCGGACACCAGAAGGAAGCCGATATCGTTGCCGCACTTAAAGACGGCACGCTCGGCGCGGCCAGTCTCGACGTGTTCGAAGTCGAGCCCCTGCCCCGCACCAGTCCACTGTGGGAGATCGAAACCTGTTTCGTCACACCCCACATCGCGGCGATATCCAACGAGCACAGCGGGGTCCGCTATTTCTCGCAGATTATTGCCGATCATCAGGCCGGCAAGCCTTTACGCAACGTTGTCGACCGGGGACGGGGCTACTGACCGTAGCGGGTTTTGAGCACGCCAAAGAGTGCCCGAATGCCCTGATCGGTGCCGCCATATGGACGACCCGGCCGGGCCTCGGGTGCCCACGCGAAGATGTCGAAATGCATCCACTCGGTCTCGGGTTTGACGAACCGGTTGAGAAAAAGTGCGGCGGTGATCGATCCCGCCAGCCCGCCGGTCGAGATGTGATTGACGTCGGCGATCTTTGAAGACAGCAGCTTGTCATAGCCGTTCCAGAGCGGCATGGGCCAAAGCGGATCGTCGACCGCCATGCCGTGCTCGACGAGCGTTTTCGCGAAGGCTTCATCTCGGGCATAGACAGGCGGCAGGTCCGGACCGAGCGCCACGCGGGCGGCACCGGTCAGAGTCGCCATGTCGATGACAAGGTCCGGATCTTCCTCGTCGGCCAAAGCGAGGGCATCGGCGAGGATCAGCCGCCCTTCCGCGTCGGTATTGCCGATCTCGACTGTCAGACCCTTGCGGGAGGGCAGAACGTCCCCCGGTCGGAATGCATTGCCGGCAATCGAATTTTCAACGACCGGGATCAGGACGCGCAATCGCACCTTGAGGCCGGCGGCCATTATGGCGTTAGCCAGCCCAAGCACATTGGCCGCTCCGCCCATGTCCTTTTTCATCAGCGCCATGGAACTGCCGGGCTTGATGTTGAGCCCTCCCGTATCGAAGGTTACGCCTTTGCCAACAAGGGTCAGCTTGGGGTGAGCCTGGTCGCCCCAGGAAAAGTCCACCAGACGTGGCGCCTGATCGCTGGCGCGACCAACAGCATGGATCATGGGAAAATTCTGCTCCAGCAGATCATCGCCGCGGACGACATTGATCGCAGCGCCATGCGCTTTGGCAAAATCGGCGATCCAGACCTCAAACGCGTCCGGGCCCAGATCATTGGCCGGAATGTTGACCAGATCGCGGGCGATGAATACCGAATTTACAAGGTTTTCAATTTCTTGCGCTTCGGCGCCCTCGGGCAGTTCGAGGACGGGGCGCTCCTTGGACTTCGAATACCGGTCGAATCCATACGCGCCCAACCGGAAACCCAAGGCAGCCAGTGTGGGATCGCCAAAGCTGCCTTCCAGCCGGTATAGACCTGCGGGCAACGCTGAAGCAGCCAGGCCCAGGATCAGGGCTGAGCGGTTGGCATCCGGCCCGAGGCCGAAAAGATGAGCCTCGATGTTGCCGTCCACATCAGGCAGGGCAAGGAGCTTGCCCGATTGGCCTGAAAAGTCATTGTTCCTTGCCCAGGCCTTCTGCGCCGCGCTTATGTTGGCGGCGTCAATGCCGTTCTCAGCTACGCAGATGATCGGTGTGGTCTTGGGCATGAAAAACTCCAGGTCGGGATCAAGCCCGTTTGTAGCGGGAGCGCCCCAAGACCGCAATCGCGACGCGAACGCGTTTAACCCGGCGTTAGGGTTAATGAATTACTTCTGGAATGGAATATTGCACGCGCGAGCGCAGGGCGCTGGGGGTCGGAATGGGCAGAATTGGTTTGGTGTTGCTGGCGGGCGTCGCCACCATCGCTCTGGCCGGATGCGCCACCAATCGCACCGGTGCACTGAATGCTGATTACGCCAATCTTTCCGGCCCGCAAATCCAGGCAAGCGTTGCCGACCTGTCCCAGCGCTACGCCCAGGACCCGCGCAACAGGGTACTCGGCATCCACTATGCCGCCGCCCTGCGGGCCGCCGGCCAAACCGAACCCGCCGTTACCGTGCTCGAAAATCTCATTTCGGTCCATCAAGGAGACGCCGAATTGGGCTTGGCCTATGCCAAGGCACTCTCGGCAGCCGGCCGGTTCGAACAAGCGCTCCGGGTGGTCGATAACGCCATGAACCCCGTAACACCGGATTGGGATGCGCTTTCGGTGCGCGGCGCCATTCTCGATCAGATGGGACGCCCGGTCGAAGCTCGGCAGGCTTACACCCAAGCCCTGCTATTGGCACCCCAGGAAGCGCGGCTCTATGCCAACTTAGGGCTTTCCTACGCCATGACAGGTGAGCTCGTGCAGGCAGAGGCCAATTTGCGGCAGGCGGCCTCAATGCCCGGTGCCAATTCAAAGGTGCGCCAGAACCTGGCCCTCGTCCTCGGCCTGCAGGGTCAGTTCGAGGCAGCTCGCGCGATTTACGCTGCAGAACTCCCGCCCGAGCAGGTCCAGGCCAACATGGACTATATTCGCGCGCTTCTGACCCAGCAGGACCGCTGGCAGGCCATCCGCAACGACACGCCTGCCTGAACAGCGATTTCACACCAGCCCGCGCGGCCCGATCAGAGCGAGGTCACTGTGATGATGGCCGGTGCCATGATGATTATGAAGAGTACCGGCAGAAAGAAGACGATCAGCGGGACGGTCATCTTGGGTGGTAGCGCCGCCGCCTTTTTTTCAGCTTCCATCATGCGCGCTTCACGCCCTTCTTCGGCCATGACGCGCAGGGCCTGACCAACCGAGGTACCGTAGCGTTCGGCCTGGATGAGCGCTGTCATCACCGAACGTACACCATCGAGCCCGGTGCGTCGGGCAAGATTGTCATAGGCGCGGGTCCGGTCTTCGAGAAAGGACAACTCTGCTGTTGTCAGGGTCATTTCTTCGGCGAGTTCGACACTTTGCAGCCCGACCTCTTTGGCGACCCGCTTGATCGCGTGCTCGATGGACATGCCCGATTCAACGCAGAGCAGGATGAGATCAAGCGCGTCGGGCCACGCCTTCTTGATCGAGCGCTGGCGTTTCTGGATCTTGTTGCGCAGCATCAGAACGGGGATGTATGCGCCGATCAGCCCCACGCCCAAGGCATAAACCAGATTGAGAAAGAGCGGGCGGCCACCTGGTGTAATGAAGATGAGATAGAGAGCTCCGAGCGCAAAAAAGAGGAAGGGCGCAACGAAGCGCACGAACAGATGTTTTGTCAGCTCGCCCTGGCCGCGCAGGCCGGCCTGAGCGAGGCGGTCCATCGTGTTTTCGTCCACAAATGCCTTTTGGAGCGAGAAGCGCTCGACGGTGGACTTCATATAGGTGCGCGCATCGGCACCACGAATGTTGCCCCGCCCGCCTTCCTTGCCTTCGGCCTGATTGCGCAAACGGGCCATTTCACGCGCCCTCATCTGCTCGCGCTCTATGGCCACCTTCTTCATGCGGTCCTTGCGCTCGACGCGCTCGAATATCTGTGAGCCGAATGTAAAGACGATGGCTGCAGCCGAAATCGCCGCGAAAACTGCGATAAGGAAATCGGGATTGACTATCTGGTCAGCGAGGCTCACGCGGAATCTTCCCTAATAGTCGAACTGGATCATGCGGTTCATGACGAACACACCCGTCATCATCATGCCCGCGGCAACGCCCAGGCAGATGTTGCCCACACTGGTGGTGACAAGCGGCGCCAGATAGCCGGGACTGATAACGGACACGGCACCGATAACGAAGACAGGCAAGGCGCCGATAATCATCGCCGAAGCCTTGGCCTCCGAACTCATGGCCTTGACCTTGCCTTTCATTTTCTTGCGGTTGCGCAGAACGATGGCAAGGTTTGACAACGCTTCGGAAAGATTGCCGCCCGATTGCTGCTGGACGGTGATGACAACGATGAAAAAGTTGACTTCGGACAAAGGGACGCGATCAAAAAGCACAGGGACGGCTTCAGCCATGCTTTTGCCCACCGATTGCTGGTCGAGAACGCGCATGAATTCCGATCGCACCGGCTGTTTGACTTCCCTGGCAACGAGCCGAATGGAGTCGTTGAGCGGCATGCCCGCCCTGACACCGCGTACGATAGCCTCAACGGCGTTGGGCAATTCGTCGAGATAGGCGCTCTGGTATCTCTTGCGCCGCCAGCCCAGATAGACATTGGGCAAGACATAGGCACTGGCCATGGCAAAGACTGCAGCATAGAGCAGTGGGACCTGCACCACGATCAGAACGACAAACATGCCGATGCCCAGAATGATGGAGTTGCGAATCCAGACCTTTACCGAGGTCTTGATCCCCGCCTGAAATATCCGGTGCTTCAAGGTGGTCTTGGCGCGGCGCGCGTTGAGAGCGTCCGATTGCTGCTTGAGCGCATCCTGAACCGTGCGGCGGCGCGTCTCTCTGGTCTTGTCCGCGGTGACAGTCTGCCGACGCACCTGCACATCGGCCTGAAGCGCTTTCATTCGCTTGTCGGCTCGGCTCGAACCAGCCAGCGCCGGCACGAAGGCGATACCCAATGCTCCAACGCAGACCACGACGAGGATGGCGAGAATGAGTGGGCTCATGGTCAGCGTATCAGTTCATGTTGTTCGACATTGGCGCGCTCGAGAGCCTCAACGAGCGCAATTTCCTCGTTGAAGTAGCGGGCTTTCTCGGTGAACTGGGGCTTGGTGATGCCGGTGGACCGATGACGACCAAGCAGGGCGCCGTTGGCGTCTTCTCCCATGATGTCGTAAAGGAACACGTCCTGAGTGACGATGACATCACCTTCCATACCGAGCACTTCAGAAATATGGGTGATACGGCGCGAACCGTCACGCAAGCGGGCCGCCTGAACGATCACGTCGATCGAGGATACGATCATTTCGCGAATGGTGCGGCTGGGGAGCGCGAACCCACCCATGGTGATCATCGATTCCAGACGGGAAAGGGCCTCACGCGGAGAGTTGGCGTGCAACGTGCCCATGGATCCGTCGTGGCCGGTGTTCATGGCTTGGAGAAGATCGAACGCTTCGGGGCCACGCACTTCGCCGACGATGATCCGCTCAGGACGCATACGAAGACAGTTCCTGACCAGTTCGCGCATGGTGACTTCGCCTTCGCCCTCAAGGTTGGGCGGGCGGGTTTCCAACCTGACGACGTGGGGCTGCTGTAGCTGCAGCTCCGCGGAGTCTTCGCAGGTGATGACACGCTCGTCTTTGTCGATGAAGGCGGTAAGACAGTTGAGCAATGTGGTTTTGCCAGAACCGGTACCGCCGGAAATCAGGACATTGGCCCGCACGCGGCCCAACACGCGCAAGACTTCGGCACCCTCGGGGGAAATCGAGCCGAACTTGACCAATTGAGGCAAGGTCAGCTTGTCCTTTTTGAACTTACGAATGGTCAGCGTAGGGCCATCGATCGAAAGCGGCGGAGCGATGACGTTCACACGAGAGCCATCAGGCAAACGCGCATCGCATATGGGTGAGGATTCATCCACACGGCGACCGACCTGGCTCACGATGCGCTGACAAACGTTCATCAGGTGCGCATCGTCGCGGAAGCGCACATTGGTCAGCTTCACCCGTCCATTCACTTCGATATAGCAACGCTGAGAGCCATTGATCATGATATCGGCGATGTCGTCGCGGGCCAGAAGCGGCTCAAGCGGGCCATAGCCCAGAACGTCGTTGCAGATGTCGTCGAGCAGATCTTCCTGCTCGGAAATCGACATGACGAAGTTCTTGAGAGCGATGATTTCGGCGACGATGTCGCGAATTTCCTCGCGCGCGGAATCCTGATCCATGGCAGCGAGCTGCGAGAGATCGATCGAGTCAATCAGGGCCGAGAAGATCGAGGATTTGGTCTGGAAATAGTTCTTGTCACGACCCGTGGATTCGACGGTATCAACGCTATCTTCGATCCGTGTCGTCCGTGGGGGCTCGGTTGTGGCACCTGAGGGCTGCGAGCGGGCATGCTCAAGCTCCGGTGCCTCGGGAAGAGGCGCCGGGCGACTTGGAGCCGGCTGGGTGTTGCCACCGAAACTCGCGCGCTTGCCGAACATCGTTTAAAGCCTTCCTTGTAATTACGCCCGCTTGCGCTTGCGAAACAGGTCGGGGATACGGATTCCTGAGGGCCGGCTGGTCGCCGGAGCACTCGATCGCCCGGTGAGCTCAAGACCAAGCGAGCGGAAGGTGTCGTTGACCTTATGAGTCGCCGAAACTTCCGCGATCATCTGTCCATTGTTCGCAGCGGTTCCGAACAAGGCCGGTTCAAAGCCGATCTGAGCGGCAAGGCGGCATTCAATGGACGAAGCGAACTCGGCCGGCGGGATTTCAGGACGCTTGGAAATACCCGTTTTGTTGACCACGATAAGCGGGTCGCTATCGCTCGGCCGCAGCGCCTTGACCGCGTCGGCAATGGCCTTGGCGTTGCGCAGATTGGCAAGATCGGGCTCGGCGACGATCACGACCTCATCGACGGCAGCCAGAGTGTGGCGCACCCAGCTTGTCCAGAGATGGGGGATGTCGAGAATGACAACGGGAACGGTCTTCTGGCTGAGCTCGATAACCTGCTCGAAACTGCGTTCGGAAAGATCGTAGGCCCGATCGAGCGTGGCAGGTGCGGCGAGAAGGGAAATGTGATTGGCCGCCTTACTCATCAAGCGATCGAGCATCACCGCGTCCATCTTGTCACTGGCATAGACCGCATCGGCGACGCCCTGGGGCGGATCCTGATTGAAATCGAGGCCGGCTGTCCCGAAGGGCAGATCGAGATCGACAACCAGAACGTCCTGGCTGATCGAGCGGGCGATCGCCCAGGCGACGTTATGCGCGACAGTGGAGGCCCCGGCCCCGCCCTTGGCAGAAATGAAGCCCATGGAGCGGCCGATTGGCGCCGCACCTTCGGAGGCGAACAGGTCGGTTATGGCGTTGATGATGGTCGCGCTTGAGGACGGCATGACCAAATATTCGGAAACACCGGCGCGGATGAGGCTGCGGTAGAGCATCACATCGTTGACGTGTCCGATGACGATAACCCGGGTCGAGGCGTCGCACACCTCCGCCAGCTTGCCCAGGGCGCCTTCGATCTGATCGGCTGGCAATGTGGTTTCAACGAGGATGAGGTTGGGTGTGGGGTTGGTGCGGTAGGTTTCGACCGCCCCCTCCAATCCACCGTTGTGCGTCGTGAGCGCCACCTTCGACATCCGCCGATCGTGGGTCGTGTCCTCGATGATTTGCGCGGTCTGTGAGTGCTCGCAGAACGCCTGAATCGTGATACGCGGGATCAATCGTGCGCCGCTTACCGTCTCGGCGGGTGCATCGGATGCATTTGCACGATCATCGTTGTCGATAAAGTTCATCGTTTCTACCCCAAACGGGACGTCTCAAAAAAGGCACCCCGGCGGCAATGCCGGAGCGAAGGGATCAGTCAAGCATGAAACCAACGGAGCCACGGAACTGTCCGCCCGCCGCGCCGCCGACCCCGTACATGCTCTCCATGCGCCCCAGAAAGATGGCTTCGGCATCTGAAGAGGGTTGATAGAAGTCGTCCGGCGTGGCGACCGGGGTCACGCTTGGCTGGGCGATCACGGGCGTGACGAGGATCACCAGTTCGGTTTGGGAGGTGCTGTATTCGTAAGACCGGAACAGCGCGCCGAGAATGGGGATGTTGCCGAGCCCGGGCAATTCGTTGATCTGGCGCCGTGTCCGCTCCTCGAGCAGCCCTGCAATCGCCAGCGTCTGGTGAGCTGGCAGTTCCACCGATGTCGAGGCACTGCGCGTATTGAGAGCACCCGAAATCGTATCGGAAATCTCGGAAACCTCGGTATTGATATCCAGCGCGATCAAGCCATTCGAGCGCACAGTCGGTGAGAAATTCAGCTTTATGCCGTATTCCTTGTAGTCGTAGCTTTCTTCACCATCGCTAACCACGCGGATCGGCAACTCGCCGCCAACGTGGAAATTTGCCTCTTGTCCCGACATTGCCGTGAGCACCGGTTCAGCGAGAAGGCGCAGGGCGTTCTGACTCTGCAACGCCTGCAGCGACGCGTCGATTGAGAAACCGCCCTGGCTGAAATCGCCTGAATAGCTGCCAGCGGAATCCCCGGTTGCGGGTGCCGAATTCAAGCCCAGATTGAGCGCGCCAACCGAGAGCGACCCGGACAGATTGATGCCCAGTGCCTGCGCGGCGTCGCGCTTGATCTCGGCTACGACGACCTTGAGCGCCACCTGCTGGCCGCCTGCGACGTTGATGACTGAGGTTACATTGCTTTCGCCTCCGACATACTGCGCCGCTATGGCGACCGCCTTTTCCATGTCATCTCCGGACTGAACGTCGCCCGAAAGAATGACTGAATCGGCAAAGGACTGAACCTGGACGCGTGAGCCGGGAAGCAGACGATTGATGGTTGCAGCAAGGCCCGAGGAGTCCTGGGCCACGGAAATCTCGATCACCGCGATGCCGCCGCCCGAAGAGTCCAGAAACAGGATGTTGGTTTCGCCCGCCGCGATGCCCTGAATGACAGCGCGCGTACGCGTCCGCATCAGCGCGTTGGCGACGCCTGGTTGGGATACAATAACCTCTCCTGCTTCAACCGGCAGATCGATTATGATCGACTTGTTGACCCCGATTTCCACGTATTGAGTGCGCCCCAGCTCGCTTTGGGCTATGCGCAAATGTGGAGAGGTGGCGGCAAGGACCGGCGTGGTGCCCGCCAGCGCCGCAAGCATCAAACCCGTCAACAAAGCGCGCATCAGATCAAACCGAGCGGCGAAAGGCTGTTTCGGAGCGAAGAACATCTATCTGACCTCGATGACGGGTGAAGACGGCTGAGCCGGCTCGATTGGAGCAGCGGGGTTGTCCAGAGCCGAGACCGACGTGCCCGAAGGGGGGGCGCTACGCGGGGCGCTGGATGTGATCGATTGTGATTGGCCGTAGCGAACGAGCCTCACCGTCTGGCTTCCGCTGTTGTCGTCTGCCACGGTTTGTCCAAAATCGACGACCGAACGCAGAACCAGCGTCAGCCGTCCGATGGATCCAGACTGCAGGATCGTCTCCGACTGGGCCGGCGTCACCTCCAGTGTCGCGATTTCGGCGCTCTCAAAGACCTGCGAGGAAGGATTGTCGGGATCGACCTGCCCGCCCGTTGTGCCGGCTTCGCCAAGGCGTGTGCCTATGGCCAGAACGCGAATATTGGAGAGGATTGTCTCCGAATAATCGCCACCCGAGCGGGTGAGAACGATATCGACACGATCGTTTGGAACGATGTAACCGCCCGACGCGGAGTCGGGGTTGACCGCGACCGAGACGGCCCGCATGCCTTGCCCGATAACAGCCGAAAGATAGCCCTGTGTCGAGTTGACCAGCTTGGCTTCACGGATGGGTTCCCCGGGGAAAAATTCGAAGCGTGCCACCGAGCCAGCCACCTGCTGGGGCGCATCGGGAACGGCGCTGGCCGTGATGAATTCGGAGCGCAGCGCCCCCTCGGGCCAATCCTGCCAGCCCACGTCTGCTTCGGTAAGGCGCTGCCCTAGGCCGATTGCCCGATTGGCTACCAGAACCTGAGCGCGCGCCTCGCGCTGCAATTCGACGGTGGCCGACTCTTGCTGAGGACGGGGATTGTTGCCGCGCGTCGCCAGGAACGCGGCGAGCCCGCCCGCCACGATAGCGACCACGATGAGCAGAATACGCGCCGGTTTCATCTGACCCTAAACTCCCGCTGGCCCATGCCCTTTGAGGCACTTGCACTGTTTTTGGGAGACAGGACGTCTCGACACTTCCGGCCCCCAACGATCAGCCCCTGAGCGCAAATCTGGATGCGCTTGTGGGCGTGATCGGACAACTATTGCCGGGAAAGGGTCAAAACTTGGTTAATCGATGCTTTTTTGCAAAGGTTAACCAATGGTTTAAGGCAGGTCTTTTGCGTAAGCTGAAAGGAGGTTCCCGACCTTCGCGAAGGAAGGCTTACAGTGTGCCCAATTGATCAAGCAGTGTTTGCTGGACCGCCTGACTGGTCACCAGTTGCTCATAGATGAAGGTCTGGGGATAAACCAGCATGGCGCCGATCGCCAGGGCAATGCCGTAGGGCACACCGGTTTTGGGATGGTGCAGGCGGGCGATCCATCCAACGCTCAGAAGCGGCGCGGGAAGTGCGTAGCGGCGGCTTATCACAAGCGCAAAGGTCAATATACCGCCCAGGACGGCCGCATAAAGAAGAAAGGGCAGCATGAACTCAAAGCCCATCCACATGGCGACCCCTGCCGCCAGCTTGGCGTCTCCCCCACCGATCCAGCCCAGAGCAAAGAGAGTAAAAGTAACCACCAGGACCAGCGCGCCCGTGGCCAGATGAATCCCAATGAGTGCCGGGCTCATGCCCACGATCAGCGCGACGATCACGAAGCCCGCGACAACAGCAGCCACAAGCGCATTCGAAATCCGCATAGTCAGCAGATCCGAGCAGGCGGCGAAAGCCATTAGAAGAGGGAAGACGAAAGCAAGTATTGGATTAATCACGCCAACCACCCTTAACCGCCGCCGGACGAAAGCTCGGTAGAAATATTGTCGGAGATGTATTGGAACAGATCGGTGAATCCTGCTTCGAACATCGTCAGAGCTCCAATGACAAAGATCGATACAAGAGACGCGATCAGTGCGTATTCAATCGCGGTCGCTCCCCTCTGATCCTTGATGAATGCCCTTAACACGATTAGCCCTTGTCCTTCCAAAGCGCCTTACTCGTACATCTCTAGCGGCGTTCTGCTTAACAAATCAAAAAAAGAAAGGGGGCTGATGCCCCCCTTCTCAGCTTCAAAAGCCCACTATTAGCATGTGCCGTTGATATCGGCCGCTGAAGACAAAGTCTCGCCGATCGTACAGAACGTGCTTTCCAGCGCCGGCCCGGCAAGCGAAAGTCCGGCGATGATGACGACCGCCACCAGCGCCGCGATCAGACCATATTCGATGGCAGTAGCGCCGGATTCATCGGCGACGAATTTCTTGAACAGATTCATGACTAAGCTCCTTGTTCGTGCGTCCTCGAGTGACTGCATCGTTCGACGCGTCACACATCGAACATGGCGCCAAGCTAGTCTCCGCCAGTTGAAATTGAGTTAATCGGGCTTTTCAAAACCTCCTGTTCCGCACCAATACTCAACATGACTAGCAAATCGTTTCCATGGCCCGTAACATTCTAACTATTCTCGCTCCACCCTGTCTTTATATATATGGCCGTCGCATCGGACCTCCGTTTGCCAAATCGTAACCATTGACGTCCATGATCGGGTAACCATGTCAATCGGGGCGGGAATTGTAATCATGCCGGGTCAGTTGCGCAGCACCTTGATTGCTGCAGTATTTCTCATGGGTGGATACGGCCTGGGTCCCGCCATCGCCCAGGACCAGGACGCCGTCACCGTCACTGTCAACACCAATATGGCCCGGGTGCTTCGCATCAATGCCCCCGCAGCCACGGTGATTATCGGCAATCCGGCAATCGCCGATGTCACGATACAGGATCCCCAGACGTTGATCCTGACCGGCAAGAGCTTTGGCCGCACCAACATGATCATCCTCGATTCCAATGGCGATCCCATAGCCGACACCATTGTGGAAGTGGCCCAACTCACCTCCGACACCGTTACGGTCTTCATGGGGGCCCAGCGAACCTCGATGGCCTGCGCACCCAACTGCCAGCCCGTCATCATGCTGGGAGACGACACCAGCTACACCTCGGATGTCATCTCTTCGAGCAGCATTATCGACGGCGCGGCCAGCCGTTAAAGCCAATTTATCCTCAGCTCTTAAGTCCCGGTTTACCTTGGCTGCAAATGGCGGGTGGCTGTGACCAAACCCTAACTTTCGGTTAGTGAGCTTTTGCGTATTGTGCCCAGCGATTTCAGATGGAGCGCGGGCATGGGGACCACCGCAAAGAAGGTATTGAGCGAGACGTGGCTTGTGCGCGGTCTTGCGCAACGCTTTGTGCGCTGCAACCGAGGTGTGACGGCTGTCGAGTTTGCCGTCGTCGGCCCTGTGTTTTTCGCCTTCATCGGGGCAACGCTGGAAACCGCACTCGCCTTTTTTGCCGGTTATGCCCTCGATACGGCAATTATCGATTCTTCACGGCTGATCCGCACCGGGCAGTCCGCCTACATTTCCTCGGAAGCCAATTATCGGGAAGCGGTCTGCTCCAGGCTTTACGGCTTGTTTGATTGCGATCAGATCCGGATGTCAGTGCGGGCAATCGATGATTTTGGCAGCTTTTCGATGACCGACCCCATAGACCCCGATAGCGGCGATTGGACGATGGAAGACTCATTTGCCAGCGCCGAACCGCTTCAGACCATGATGGTCGAGGCCTATTACAAATGGCCGACATTTTTCAACATTCCGGGCCTCAATGCCGGCCAAACGGCCGACGGCAAGCGGCTCCTGGCGACCACTCACGTCATCCGAACGGAGCCCTTTACGCTATGAGCAGGCTCGGCAAACATTTAATCGGCCCACTGAAGCAGATCGTGGGAGATCAGAAGGGCATCGCCGCTGTCGAATTCGCATTGATCGTTCCAGTGCTGATGTTGACCTATCTCGGAGCAACCGATGTGACTCAGGGGCTGGCCATCGATCGAAAGCTCGGCCAGGTCGCTTCCACAGTGTCCGATCTGGTGGCTCAGGAAGACGGGATCACCAGCGATCAGGTGCACGCATTCTTCGAATCCGGGATTGCGATCATGCGTCCGTTCGACTTCGAACGGACAAAACTGCGCCTCACCATCATCGAGGTGGAGGGCGGTTCGACCACTGTAACGGGCGCAACTGCGCGGAATTGGGAGATCGAAGCCAGTAACGGAGAGACTTACGAGCTCCCTTCCAACATGGAGGCGCTGGCTGATGGACGTTATGTGGTCGTCGCTGAGGCAAGCTATGACTATACTCCCCTGTTCGGAACCGTCTTTGACAGCACGCTTTCCCTCCAGCAGCGCTCCCTGCATACCACACGCAAGGACGTGGTCGACTTTGGCTTTTCGCCAGACGGTTCTCCCGTGAGCGGAGCCGAACCGCTCGAAGGCGAAGAGGAAGTTGTCGACGAGACCGAGACCGGTGAAACGGGAGACGATGGCTCGACAGGCGAAGACGAGGGTTCATCTGGTGACGACACCGGTTCTTCCGATAGCGGCGATTCCACGGACGATGACGATGATGATGACTCATCCGGCGGCTGGGGTGGTGGCTGGGGCGGCGGCTGGGGCGGCGGATGCTGGGGCTGGGGCTGTTAATCGCTGTCACCTATCCGCCTTGCCGGAGTGTTCGTTCGAAGGGAGCCTAGCCCCATAATCGCGACGAATAGTGCCGTTGCAAATCGCGCGCCGACCTGACATGAAATCAGCTCACCCCCGGTCGGAGCCACCCAATGTCAGAGCCTCTCATTCCCGTGTTCGATCTTGGCGGCGTTTTTGTCGACTGGGACCCGATGCACCTGTTCCGTAAGCTGTTTGCGACCGAGCAAGAGGCTCGGTGGTTCGGGGAGTCCATTTGCACCAAGGACTGGAACCTCGAATTTGACGCGGGCGATATCTATGCGGAGGGCGTGGCGCGGCTGATTACGCGGTTTCCGCGCTATTGGCGCGAAATCCAAGCCTATGACACACGCTGGAAGGAGACCATCGGCGGTATCTTTCAAGGGACCGTTGATATCCACAACGAGTTGATCGAAGCGGAGATTCCGACTTTTGCGATCACCAATTTCTCCTGGGAGAAATGGGTCTCCGTGCTCGACGAGTGGAGCTTTCTCGAAAAATTCGACGGTGTTGTGGTCTCCGGACTTGAAAAAATGGTCAAGCCCGATCCGCGCATCTTCCGGCTGTTCTGCGACCGCTACGGGCTCGCGCCGGAATCCTGTGTCTTTATCGACGATAATCAGGCCAACGTTGTATCTGCCCGCGCGGTTGGCATGGAAGCCATCCACTTTTCATCGCCCGAAGCGCTGAGGGCCGAACTTATCAGCCTTGGATTGCCGCTCAAGAATTAGAGCATTTCAGCGTTTCTACGAATCGCTTCAATTGCTCTAAGCCTTTGTTTTGTCGCGCTTCCGGACCGGATAAGTGGTGCCCACTTATCCTGGAAGCACTCTAGCGCGTGCCGTACATCCGGTCGCCGGCGTCGCCCAGGCCGGGTACAATGTAGCCGTGTTCATTGAGCCTTTCATCGAGGCTGGCCGTGAAGATCGGCACATCGGGATGGGCCGTCGTAAAGCGATCAACGCCTTCAGGCGCGGCCAGAAGGCACAGGAACCGGATGTTGTTGGCGCCGCGATCCTTGAGTTTTTGAACTGCCGAAATAGCGGAATTTGCGGTTGCCAGCATGGGGTCGACTACGATCACCAGACGATCGGCGGCGTCGGATGGTGCCTTGAAATAGTACTCGACGGCCTCAAGTGTTTCGGGATCGCGATAGAGCCCGATATGGGCGACGCGGGCGGAAGGGACCAGATCCAGCATCCCGGTCAACAGCCCTTCGCCGGCCCGAAGGATTGAGGCGAATACCAGCTTCTTGCCCTTGAGCGTGGGCGCACGGGTCGGACCGACAGGGGTTTCGATATCGATATATTCGAGCTCAAGATCGCGGGTGACCTCGTAGCACAGAAGATGCGCGATCTCCCGCAGCAGCCGGCGGAAGCTGGCGGTCGAAGTGTCCTTGCAGCGCATGATGGTGAGCTTGTGCTGGACAAGGGGGTGATCGACGATGGTCACGTTCTGCATGATGGGGCCGCTCTTTTTATTTTATCGTTACAGGGCGCTCGTGCCGTGCTTTCCCGGCGCGATGCCCAGCCAGTGGGCAATTGTTTCGCCAATATCGGACAGAACGGGGCGCAAGCCAATGCTCCCCTTGTCCAAAGAGCGGCTAAATAACAGGATTGGCACCTGCTCGCGGGTGTGATCGGTGCCGGGCCATGTGGGGTCGTTGCCGTGATCGGCGGTGATGACCAGAAGATCGTCGTCGCGGAGCCTGGCGATGAGTTCGGGGAGGCGGCGATCGAACTGTTCGAGGGCGTCCGCATATCCGCCGGGATCGCGCCGGTGACCGAATTCTGTATCAAAATCAACGAAGTTCGTGAAAATCAGAGCGCCATCGGTTGCCATGTCCATGGCTTCGAGCGTGCGATCGAACAGCACCATATTACCCGATGCCTTGATCTTGTGGGTGATGCCGCGCGCTGCGTAGATGTCGGAGACCTTGCCGATGGCATAGACCTGCCGGTCTGCCGATTTGAGGCGATCGAGCACTGTGTCTTCGGGGGGATCGATGGCGAAATCGCGCCGGTTTCCGGTGCGTTTGAAGCTCTTGGCATCTTCGCCGAGGAAGGGTCTGGCGATGACGCGACCGACCTTTAGGGGGGCTGTGAACTTGAAGACCGTCTCGCAGAGCGCGTAGAGGTTTTCGAGACCGAAATGCTCCTCGTGGGCGGCGATCTGGAAGACTGAGTCCACCGAGGTATAAAAGATGGGCTTTCCGGTGCGGATCGACTCTTCACCGAAGTCCTCGATGACCTTTGTGCCCGAGGCGTGGGTGTTGGCGAGGGAGCCTTCAAGACCTGCGGCCGCGTAAATTTTCTCCAGCAATTCCAATGGGAAAGCGGGGTTTTCGTTGGGGAAGTAGCCCCAGGCGAAGGGGACCGGGACGCCGGCGATTTCCCAATGGCCCGAGGGAGTGTCCTTGCCGATGGAGACTTCGCGCCCGACGCCCCAACGCCCGCCGAGGGGGGTGTTGCTCAGGCCGGGCGGGACCGTGCCGGTGGAGAGCTCGGCTGCGGCGCCGAGGCCAAGACCGTCGAGATTTGGCAGATATAACATACCCTTACGGGTGCCTTCGATATCGCCACGGCCATCGGCGCAGGCCTGGGCGATGTGGCCGAGGGTGTCGGCGCCCGCATCGCCGAAATCGGCGGCGTCGGGGGCACCGCCGATGCCGAAACTATCGAGCAGACATAAGATCGCGCGGGGCATCACTGGCCTCCCTTGGGCGGAATTTCACTATAGATAACAGGATGTTCAGGCGCATCCTCATCGATCACGTAAGCCGCGAGAAGGCGCCTTTCGGCCTCTGCGGCAGTGGCCTCGTCGCGAGCATGGATGCGGGCGATGGGGGTTTGCGGGTCGACTTTCGTGCCGATGCCGGCGAGGCGATCAAAGCCCACATGGTAGTCGAGCTTCTGATTTGGGTCGGTGCGTCCTCCCCCCAGAACGACCACCGCCATGCCCACTCCACGTACATCGATTTGGGCTACACGCCCAATGGACACTGGGTGCACTTCCCTTACCACGCCCACTGGACCGGGCACATATTTTTCCAAATCGTGCCAGGACCCTAGCGCATTTGCCATGGCAAAAAACTTCTCGGCGGCGGCCCCGCTGTCGAGCGCAACCCTGGCGCGGATAAACCCGTCATCATAATCGAGAGCCATGCCACCGAGGACAAGTCCGTGGGCGCAAAGAGCCAGCGTTACCTCTTCGAGGCGCGGGTCGCGATGGGCACCGGTGAGGAAATCGATGGCGTTCTTCACCTCAAGCCAATTGCCCGCCGCAGAGGCGAGCGGCTGGTTCATGTCGGTTATGAGCGCACCGGTTTTCAGCCCCGCTCCATTGGCGACCGATACCAGGCTTTCGGCCAACCCGACTGAATCCTCGAGCGTCTTCATGAAGGCACCCGAGCCGGTCTTGACGTCGAGGATGAGGGCATCGAGCCCGGCGGCGAGTTTTTTGGACAGGATGGAGGCTGTAATGAGCGAGATGTTTTCGACAGTCGCTGTGACGTCACGGATGGAATAGAGCCGCCGGTCGGCGGGGGCGAGATCATCGGTCTGGCCGATAATGGCGCACCCTACGTCCTTGACCACCCGGCGCAGGGTGTCGATGTCGGGATTGGTCATATAGCCGGGTATGGAATCGAACTTGTCGAGCGTGCCGCCGGTGTGCCCGAGACCGCGGCCGGAAATCATCGGAACGTAAGCGCCGCAGGCGGCCAGGATCGGCGCGAGCATCAGTGAAACATTATCGCCCACTCCGCCGGTCGAGTGCTTGTCGATCGTGGGGCCATCGAGATCGGACCAATCGAGCACGCGGCCTGAATCGCGCATGGCGAGGGTCAGCGCCACCCGCTCATTACGCGTCATGTTCTGGAAATAGACGGCCATGGCAAAGGCGGCGGCCTGCGCGTCGTTGACAGCGCCCGAGGTGAGTCCGGCGACGAAACCGGCGATATCGGCTGTATCGAGTTCAAGACCGTCGCGTTTTCTCGCGATCACTTCCTGGGGGAGAAGGGTCACAGAGAAGCCCCCCTCATCCGTCGCTTCGCGCCACCTTCTCCCCCGAGGGGAGAAGGAAGAAACAGCGAGTGCTTGTCCATAATGCCAAACTGTGTACCTGAGACGCGCAAACCGAGATCAAACCTTGTGGAGCCGGACAGGAGATTTGGGCGCGCGCTTCAATATGCCCTTGGCCTCAAGATCGAGCTGGACGCATTTGAACCACCAGCCGGCTTTTTCGCCGCCGGGAAACAGGTCCTGGGGCAGGTCGGGCTTGATGGCGGCGATCAGATCGGCCGGGGTGGCGCCCGGTTCGGTTGTGGGAATGTGTTTCATCACCGCTTCGCGGACCGCCATGTATTTGGCCTTATCGACCCGCGTCTTGTGGTTGGGGGAGGTGAAGTTTTCGACTTCGATCTTCTCGTTCATGGTTCAGGCTCCGATCTTAACCGCCCAGGTTTGCGTGTGTCGCGGCCCCTGCCCTGGATTCCGGGAATAAACCCCGGAATGACAGTTGGGGATGTGGAGAGGGCGTCGTCAAATTGCCCTTTTGGTATCAGGCTCCGTACGGCACCCAGACATTTTTGATCTGGGTGGCTTTGCCTAGGAGGTAATCGCCCTCCAATGCCGGGTCGGCCCAATCGAAGGCAAGTCCGCGGGTGGTCCAGCTTTGCTTGACGTTGCCTGCCGAGAGCTTTTCGATTTCGGTGGAGTCTGCCAGAGAACCGGCGAACCAGATGCCGTCCACGCCATCGTGTTCGGCCAGGGTTGTGGCCAGTGATTTCGCATCGCCGGTGACGATGTTGACGACACCGGAGGGGACATCGGAGGTTTCGAGCACCTGATAGAAATCGGTGACGGCCAACGGATAGGCCGATGAGGGGATCAGGACCGTGGTGTTGCCCATGGCAATGGCCGGGGCGAGCAGGGAAACGGCACCGAGCAGCGCGCTTTCGAGCGGGGCGGCGATGCCGATAACGCCAACCGGTTCGACCATGGCCACCGCCATCATGCGGGCGGGCGGATTGTGAACGGCACCATCGAACTTGTCGGCCCAGCCGGCAAAGGCAAACAGCCGCTCGACCGAAAGATCGACCTCGCGTCGCGCCGCATTGGCCGACGCCCCGGTCATCGACCGGATGCGATCGGCAAATTCGGTTTTGCGATAGTCGAGATTTTCCCCGAGATAATAGAGCACCTGGGCGCGGTTATGGGCCGTGGCATTGCTCCAGCCCAAGGCGGCGCGGGCCGCTTCGACAGCGTTGCGGATGTCCTTGCGGTTACCCTCTCCCACTTCGCCCAGATGCTTGCCGCCGGACGACAGGACGGACCTTGCATAGCCTGAATCGGGGCGGGCCTGCTTGCCGCCGATATAGAGCTTTGCCGTGCGGTCGATGCCGGTTGTTTCGCTTGTGTCGGCCGGGGTGGGCCGTTTCACGTCCGGGGCGGCTTTGAGTTTTTTCTCCCAGGCGGGCTTGAGGTAGGCGGCCATGCCTTCCCTTCCCCCTTCGCGACCGAAGCCGGATTCGCGATAACCGCCAAAACCCACCGCCGCATCGAACTGGTTGGTGGAATTGATCCACACGACGCCGGCCTTAATCTGAGGGGCGATATCGAGGGCGAGATTGACGTTTTCGGTCCAGACCGATGCTGCGAGACCGTATTTGGTGTTGTTGGCCAGCTCTACCGCCTCTTGGGGTGTGCGGAAGCTCATGGCGACGAGCACGGGGCCGAAGATTTCTTCGGACGCCAGCGTGTGGGCCGGAGAAATTCCGGTGACCAGCGTGGGGCGGACATAGCACCCCTTTTGCGGCATATCGCCATCGGGCGAATAGAACTCGCCACCCTCGGCCTTGCCGGCCTTCAAAAGATCGAGAACCCGTTCGACCTGAACGGGGGCAACGAGCGCGCCGATATCGATGGATTTATCCAGCGGATCGCCGACGCGCAGGGTTTTCATGCGCTGCTTGATCTTGGCGATGAAGGCGGTTTCGATCGATTCCTGGACAAGAAGGCGCGAGCCCGCGCAGCACACCTGCCCCTGATTGAACCAGATGGCATCGACCAGCCCTTCGACGGCGCTGTCGAGATCGGCATCCTCGAACACGACGAATGGCGATTTGCCGCCCAGCTCGAGCGAAAGACCCTTGCCCGAACCGGCAGTGGCGCGGCGGATGATCTTGCCCACCTCGGTGGAGCCGGTAAAGGCGATCTTGTCGATATCGGGGTGGGTGACAATGGCCTCGCCGGTATCTCCGGCCCCGGTGACGATATTGACGACGCCCTTGGGCAGGCCGATGCGAGCGCAGATTTCGGAGAACAGCAATGCGGTCAGCGATGTGAATTCGGCGGGCTTGAGGACAATTGTGTTGCCCGCCGCGAGGGCCGGAGCGATCTTCCAGGCCAGCATCAGCAGCGGGAAATTCCACGGGATGATCTGACCGCAAACGCCATAGGGCACATGGTCGGGGAAGGATTTCCCCAGATGCTGGGCCCAGCCGGCATGATGATAGAAATGGCGGGCGACGAGGGGGATATCGATGTCGCGGGTTTCGCGGATCGGCTTGCCATTGTCGAGGGTTTCAAGAACCGCAAACAGCCGGCTTTCCTTCTGAATCTGGCGCGCGATGGCATAGAGATATTTGGCGCGCTCAAAGCCGCTCAGTTGCGACCAGCCGGGGAACGCGGCGCGGGCCGCCTTGACGGCCTTGTCCACATCGGCTTTGCCGGCTTCGGAAATGTCGGCCAGCTTTTCGCCATTGGCCGGATTGGTCGAGGCGAAGGTTTTGCCTGGCCTCGTGAAATCACCATCGATGAAATGGCCGAATTTCCTGCCATGGGCCGCCAGCCAATCGAGGGCCGGGCCGGGCGCTTCGGGGGCCGGGCCGTATTCGAGGGTTTCAAAGATTTCCGCCACTTTGGTCATTGTAGTCTCCTTTGCCTCACGCGCCGTATCGCAATTGGCATGACGCTATTCGCTATGCCAATTGCTGGCGCTCCGGCGGGGCGGCCAAAAAGTTGGCCGGGGTCCTCGCTGCGCTCGTCCGGCCCCTGCCAAACAAGCTCATTGTTTCAGGCCATCGCGAAGCGGTAATCGGCGGCGTAGTGGCCGGTGATGCCGTGTTTGATCTGGCGTTCGATATCGGTCAAAAGCGAGGAGGCGCCAAAGCGGAACAGGTGGGGTTCGAGCCAGTTGCGGCCCAGTTCCTCACGCATCAGCGCCATATAAGTGAGCGCGTCCTTGGCTTTTGAAATGCCGCCGGCCGGCTTGTAGCCGATCTCGATGCCGGTCTGCTCATGAAACCAGCGGATCATGCGGACCATGGCCAATGAGGTGGGCAGGGTCGCGTTGGTCTTTTCCTTGCCGGTCGAGGTCTTGATGAAATCGGCGCCGGCCAGCATGCAGACCAGCGAAGCCTTGGCGACATTGGTGAGCGTTGCCAACTCGCCGGTGCCAAGAATGGTCTTGATGTGAGCTTCGCCACAGGCGGCGCGCATGGCACGGACCTGATCGTAAAGTCCCTGCCAATCGCCGCTGAGCACCATGCCGCGCTCGATGACGATGTCGATTTCCTTCGCGCCGTCCTCGACCGAAGCCTCGATTTCCGCAAGACGTATCTTGAGGGGGGTCAGGCCGTGGGGGAAGGCGGTGGAAACCGCGGCGACGGGGATATTTGTACCCTCGAGCGCCTTGACGGCGGTCGCAACGAAATTGTGGTACACGCAGACCGCCGCCGGGGTGATGCCCAGCTTTTTGACGCCCATGGCTTCGACCAGATC
>DFMV01000059.1:43337-49596 GCA_002375765.1 Rhizobiales bacterium UBA3584
CATCGGAATTGAGCGTGGTCAGATCCATCAGTGACACGGCCTTCAAAAGCCAGGCAAGCTGGTGGTCCTTTTTGACCGAGCGGCGGGCGCCGATCGTTCCGGCGCGGCGTTCGAGCGCCGAGCGGTTCATGCGCACGCGTTCGACCCAATCGAGATCGAGCGGAAAGCCCGGATTGCGCTTGTGGCCGGTGGCGTGGCTCTGTCTGTCGACGATCTTGAGACTCATATCTCCTCCATCAGCGCCGGGATGAGGCGCTTCAATTTCTCGGCCCCGTATTTCGCCACGTCCTTGGTCTGGGTGTGGGAGATGACCTCCTGAGCCATGCCGGCGCCCATATTGGTGATCGAGGAACAGGCCCAGACCTTAAGGCCCAGGAACCGCGCCAGGATCACCTCGGGGACCGTGGACATGCCGACCGCGTTTGCACCCAGGGTCTGGGCCATGCGGATTTCGGCCGGCGTTTCGAAGCTGGGGCCAGAATACCACATATAGATGCCCTCCTTGAGGGCGATTTCGAGGCGGGCGGCGACCGCGTGGGTCGTGGCGCGCAACTCGGGATCGTAGGCATCGACCATGTTGACGAAGCGGGCGTCGGTATCCTCGCCGATCAGCGGATTGACGCCGGCGTAATTGATGTGATCGGAGAGCAGCATCAGATTGCCGGGCGGAACGTCGTGATCGAGCGAGCCGGCGGAATTGGTCAGGAGCAGCGTTTTGGCGCCGAGTTCGGCAAGGGTTTCAAGCGCCGGGCGCATGGCGGCGGGGTCGCCATGCTCGTAATAGTGCTGACGGCCGGTGAGGATGGCGAGACGCCGGGAGCCCATCTGGCCGATGAGCAGATCCTTGCCGTGGCCGGAAACGCCGCCCTGGGGGAAGCCCTTGAGATCGGAAAAGGGGATCGTGACCTTGTCGGTCAGCAGGTCGCCGATGTCCGACAGGCCCGAGCCCAGGATCAGCGCGGCATCGATCGGGGTATCGCCCGCCAGATTGCGGATGGTCTTTTGTGCCTTGGCCATGGTTCAAATGCCTTTTTAGGCCCGGTTCAAAAATTCCGGGCCGAAAGAGTGCGGCAGAAGTTCGCCCAGCGTCGTAAAGAGCGGCTCGCCTTCGACCCCGAGGCAGATGATCGGAGTGGTTTCGGAGGCGAATTCGCGGATGCGCTGGCGGCAGCCGCCGCAGGGGGTGACGGGGGTTGTGCCGGGGCCCGTCACGAAGATCTTTTCGATGCGCTTGCCGCCGCCGGCCAGCATGGCGGCAATGGCCGAGGGTTCGGCGCAATTGCCCACCGGGTAGGCGGCGTTTTCGACATTGCAGCCCGAATAGATGTTTCCGTCATCGGCAAGGATGGCGGCGCCGACATGGAAGTTCGAATAGGGCGCGTAGGCGCGGGCGCGGACGGCCTCGGCTGCGTCGAACAGGGTTTTGTCCTGAGGCGAAAGTGTTGCCATCACCGCTCCTTGACATAGGGCTGGCCGGCCGCCTTGGGCGCGATGGCGCGACCGACAAAGCCGGCAAGCAGCAGGATGGTGAGGACGTAGGGCAGAGCCTGCATGGCCTGGGTGGGGACAGCGCCGATCAGCGGGAGTTCGACGCCTTGCAGGCGGTATTGCATGGCTTCAAGGAAGCCGAACAGGAGGCAGGCGCCGAGGGCGGGATAGGGTCTCCACTTGGCGAAGATGAGCGCCGCGAGCGCGATATAGCCACGGCCCGAGCTCATTTCACGCGAGAAGCTGGCGGCCTGGGCCGTCGAGAGATACGCCCCGCCTGTGCCAACCAGAACGGCGGTTATGGCAAGGGCCTTGTAGCGCAGGAAGCTCACCGACATGCCGGCGGTGTCCAGGGCCTTTGGATTTTCGCCCACCGCGCGCAGGCGCAGCCCGAAGCGGGTGCGCCAGAGCACCCATGCGGTCAATGGCACGGCGAGGAAGGCGAGATAAGTGAGGATCGTGTGTCCGGACAGGAGCCCCGAATAGATGGGGCCGATGACCGGAACGCCGGCCAGCTCGCGCGCGAAGGGCAATTCGATGCCGTAAAAGCGGGCACCGCCGGACAGGGCGGGCGTGTTGCCGCCACGGCCGAACCAGGCGGCGCCCAGAAAGACGGTGAGGCCCGAGGCGAGGAAATTGAGCGCCACGCCGGAAATGATCTGATTGCCGCGGAAATTGATCGAGGCGAGGCCGTGCACGGCCGAAAACATCAGTGATACGCCGATGCCGGCCATGAGCCCGAGCCAGACATTGCCGGTGACCGAGGCCACGACGGCGGCGCCGAAGGCCGAGCCGAGCAGCTTGCCCTCGAGCCCGATATCGACGATGCCGGAGCGCTCGGAGTAAAGGCCGGCGAGGCAGGCGAGGATCAGCGGGGTCGAGACGCGGATGGTGGTGGTGAGAACCGAGATAATGTCTTCCATCGCCTATGCCCCCTTCTCTTGCGGCACGGGATCGGGGTCTCGCTTCTGCCGGGTGGCCATGAAGGCAAATTCGACCGGACGGCGCAGCATGTTGCTCATGGCGCCGGTGAAGAGGATCACGAGGGCCTGGATGGTGACGATCATCTCGCGGGTGATGGCGGGCATGGTAAAGGCCAGCTCCTGCCCGCCCTGATAGAGCACCCCGAAGAGCAGCGCCGAGAGCCCCACCCCGATCGGGTGCGCCTTGCCCATGAAGGCCACGGCGATGCCGACAAAGCCGGTGCCAGCGACGTAACCCAAAATCAGGCGTCCGTGGGCGCCGGCGGTGTCGTTGACGGCGACCATGCCGACCAGCGCGCCGGAAATGGCCATGGTGGCCATGATGAGCTTTGCGTTGGACATGCCCGCATAGCGCGCGGCGGTGCCGTTGTGTCCCATGGTGCGCAGGGCGTAGCCGAATTTGGTGTGCCAGATCAGGATGTAGACGCCGACCAGGGCGAGAATGGCGAGGATGAAGGAGATGTTGACCGGGGTGTTGCGCAGCAAGGGTATCCATTCGGACAGGAACGGCACACGGGTCACATCGACGATGCGGGCGCTCTCGTCGGAGTTGATGTTTTCGGGCTTGAGAATGCGCGAGATGATGTAGCTCATCATCGAGGTGGCGATGAAGTTCATCATGATGGTGGTGATAACCACATGGCTGCCGCGCTTGGCCTGCAGATAGCCGGGAATGAAGGCCCAGGCGCCGGCGAAAAGCGCCGAGGCGATCATGATGAGCGGCAGGGCGAAGGCCCAGTGCAAGCCACCGACGGCCAGAGCGACCAGGATGGCGCCGAGCCCGCCGACATAGGCCTGCCCTTCGCCGCCGATATTGAACAGCCCGCCATGAAAGGCCACGGCGACGGCAAGGCCGGCAAAGATGAAATTGGTGGTGTAATAGAGCGTGAAGCCGAACCCGTAGCCATAGCCGAAGGCGCCATAGAGCATGATACGCACGGCTTCTATCGGGTTTTCACCCACGATCAGAACGACGATGCCCCCGATGATGAAGGCCAGCGTGACGTTGAGCACCGGCAGAAGGATGACATCGACCCAGCGGGGCAAGGGCATGGACGCACTCATTGGCTCGACTCGGTGGATTTGGTTTTCTCGCCCGCCTTGACCCCGGCCATGAGCAGGCCCAGTTCGCCCTCGTCGGCGGTGACCGGATCGGCTTCCCCGACGATCTGGCCATCGAACAGGACGACAATGCGGTCCGAAAGGGAGCGGATTTCATCAAGCTCGACGGAAACCAGCAATATGGCCTTGCCAGCGTCGCGCATCTTGATGATCTGATTGTGGATGAATTCGATGGCGCCGATATCGACGCCGCGGGTCGGCTGGCCGACGATCAGAACGTCGGGGTCGCGCTCCATCTCACGGGCCAGGACAATCTTTTGCTGATTGCCGCCTGAGAAATTGGCGGTCTTGAGATCGGCATTGGCGGGGCGGATGTCGAATTTTTCGATATGGCGCTGCGCTTCGGCGCGAGCGGCCTTGACGTCGAGCATCAGCCCTTTGCCGTAATTCTCATGATAGCCCAGAATGGCATTTTCCCACTCGAAGAAATTGGTGACCAGCCCCATGCGGATACGGTCTTCGGGCACATGGGCCAGACCGTTGCGGCGCAGCATGGCGGCGCTGTCTTCGTTGACGGCGGTCACGTCTTGGCCGTTGATGGAAATGGTGCCCGATTTGGCGGCGCGCATACCGGCTACGCATTCGAGCAATTCAGACTGCCCGTTGCCCGCGACCCCGGCCACGCCGAGAATTTCGCCGGCCCGCACGCTGAGCGAGATGCCCTTGAGCCGCTCGGTGCCCGCATCATCGGTGACGACGAGATTTTTGACGTCCAGCAGCACGTCGCCGGGCTTTGCTTCTTCCTTGTGAACACGCAACAGGACGCGGCGGCCCACCATGAGTTCGGCCAATTGCTCGGGGCTGGTCTCCGAGGTGACCAGCGATTCCACCATCTGGCCCTGACGCATGACCGAGACCGTATCGGTGATCGCCATGATTTCGCGCAGCTTGTGGGTGATCAGGATAATGGTCTTGCCCTCGTCGCGTAGCGTCTTGAGCACCTTGAACAGGTGATCGGCTTCAGCCGGGGTGAGCACGCCGGTCGGTTCGTCGAGGATAAGGATATCAGCGCCGCGATAGAGCGCCTTGAGAATTTCCACCCGCTGCTGCTGGCCGACCGACAGGTCCTGGACCAGCGCATCGACGGGAACATTGAGCCCGTAATCGTCGGCAAGGCGCTGCAGCTCGCGGCGCGCCTTTTCGACACTGGGGCTCAAAAGCGCCGAATCCTCGGCACCCAGAATGACGTTTTCGATGACCGAGAAATTGTCGACCAGCATGAAATGCTGGTGAACCATGCCGATGCCAAGCGCCAGCGCGTCGGAGGAATTGTGAATGACGACCGGGCGGCCGTTGACGACGATCTCGCCGCTGTCGGCGTGGTAAAAGCCGTAGAGGATCGACATCAGGGTCGATTTTCCGGCCCCGTTCTCGCCCACGATGCCATGCACCGTGCCGCGCGCAACGGCCAGGTCTATATCCCTGTTGGCGTGAACCGGCCCGAACCTCTTGTTGATCTTTTTCAGTTCGATCGCAAGAGAGGTGTCAGCGGCCGGAGCCGGCCGCTGAACGTTTTCGGTTTGCGTGTCCATTATCGGACCCTTCCCTTAAAGGGGCGACGAATCAGACCGGGCAGGACTCGTCTTCGCGGTAGTCGTGAACGACGATTTCGCCCGAGACGATCTTGGCCGTGATCTCGTCAACCATGGCGCGCATCTCGTCGGTGATCAGTTCGGCGTTGTTTTCGTCAAAAGCCGCCCCGACACCTTCTTCGGCGAGACCGAGGACCTGAACGTCGTTGGTCCATTCATCATTGGCAAAATCTTCGAAGGCGTCGTAAACGGCAACGTCAACGCGCTTGAGCATCGAGGTCAGAACCTGTCCGGGGTGGAGATGGTTCTGGTTGGAGTCCACACCGATGCCGAGAACGCCGGCATCCGCCGCGGCCTGGAGAACGCCGACACCGGCACCGCCTGCGGCGTGATAGATGACGTCCGCGCCACGATCGATCTGGCTGCGCGCAACTTCGGTGCCACCACCGGGGTTGTTGAACGCATCAAAGCCCGTGCCGATGGCCGTTTCGATCACTTCGATGTCGGGGTTCACGTAAGCGGCGCCCTGCTTGTAGCCGCAGCCGAAAGCCTGAAGCAGCGAGAAATCGAAGGCCGGAATGAAGCCGATGGTGCCCGTTTCGGTGGCCATGGCAGCCAGCGCGCCGACCAGGAAGGAGCCTTCATGCTCCTTGAAGACCACCGAGCGCACGTTGTCGATATCGTCAACGACGGTGTCGATGATGACAAACGAGGTATCCGGGAAATCAGGGGCAACGGCGCGCAGTGCGGTTTCCCAGGAAAAGCCCGGCAGAACGATGGGGTTGTTGCCGCGCGCGGCAAACTGGCGGATGGCCTGTTCGCGCTGGGCATCGCCGGCAATTTCAAGATCCTGATAGTCCTGCCCGGTATCGGTCTTGAACAGTTCGGCGCCGGTATAGGCCGCCTCGTTGAACGAAGCGTCGAACTTGCCGCCGCCATCATAAACGAGCGCGGGATCGGCAAGGGCCGTGCCGGCCAGAAGTGTGGTCAGGGCGACGCCGGCGAGGGCGGCGATGCCAGTCTTTGTTGTTTTGGACATGATTGATGCTCCCTATTCACGGGCTGCAGAAAGGGGCCCGGCGACGGCCGGTGCATTTCCACGCGCGATGGGTTCAGATACAATCGCGCAAACAA
>DFMV01000035.1:0-61460 GCA_002375765.1 Rhizobiales bacterium UBA3584
AGGTGAGAAGGCCATGAGAGCTAGGCTCGAATGGCGATCATAGCCCGAGGCGATATCGCCGTCGGACGCTTAGGCACGACCAGCTTCTCTTGACTTCTCCCCGCTCCTGCACGAGTTAAGGCCCAACGATTTTTCGAGCGCGTTTCGCGCCATCTCCGAGGTTCCATCATGGGTTTCAAATGCGGCATCGTCGGTCTGCCCAATGTCGGCAAATCGACGCTTTTCAACGCCCTCACCCAGACTGCTGCGGCGCAGGCCGCGAATTTTCCATTTTGCACCATCGAGCCCAATGTCGGCGAGGTGTCTGTGCCTGATGAGCGGCTCGACAAACTGGCCGAGATTGGAAAGTCCAAGGAAGTCATCCCCACCCGGCTCTCGTTCGTCGACATTGCCGGCCTGGTCAAGGGCGCGTCCAAGGGCGAAGGACTGGGCAACCAGTTTCTCGCCAACATCCGCGAATGCGACGCCATCGCCTATGTGCTGCGCTGCTTTGAAAATGACGACATCGTGCATGTGGCGGGCAAGGTCGACCCTATCGCCGACGCCGAAGTGGTCGAAACCGAACTGATGCTGGCCGATCTCGAAAGCCTCGAAAAGCGCATCGGTGGGCTCGAAAAGAAAATCCGCGCCAACGACAAGGACGCAAAGCTCACCCTTGAACTGGTCAACCGCGCCAAGGCGCTGCTCGAAGAGGGCAAGCCCGCCCGCCATACCGAGCGCGCCCCTGACGAGGAAAAGGCGTTCAGGGAACTCCAGCTCCTCACCGCAAAGCCGGTGCTCTATGTCTGCAATGTCGACGAATCCGCCGCCGCGACCGGCAATGAGCACACCAAAAAGGTCGAGGACTACGCCAGGGGGCACGAGGCTCGCACGGTGATCATCTGCGCCGAGATCGAAGCCGAACTGGCCGGGCTCGATGCAGCCGACCGCGCCGATTACCTCTCCTCGCTCGGACTGGAAGAACCCGGCCTTAACAAGCTGATCCGCGAGGGCTACAAGCTCCTGCACCTTCAGACCTATTTCACCGTCGGCCCCAAGGAAGCCCGCGCCTGGACCATTCCCGTCGGCACCAAGGCACCGCAGGCCGCAGGCGTCATCCACACCGATTTCGAACGCGGCTTCATCCGCGCCCAGACCATCGCCTATGACGATTTCGTCGCGCTGGGTGGCGAAGTGGCCGCCAAGGAAGCGGGCAAGGCACGTGACGAAGGCAAGGAATATGTCGTCAAGGATGGCGACGTGATGCTCTTCAAGTTCAACACCTGAAAACCGGCCCGCGGCACATTTGCCTTACCCATCGAACAGAAGCTGGCGGCGCGCCGCGAGGTAAGCGCGCACCGCCGGATCTGCCGTAAGCCCCATGGCAATGCCATAGGCTTCAAGCGCCGTTTCCCGGTCACCCGCATCGGCAGCCAGCCGTGCGAGTCCGGCCCAATAGGGCTGATAAGGCACCATGCGCCGGTCCTGCCCCAGTTGGACGATCTCGGCGAGCACCTCCGCCGCTCCTTCGGTCTGACTGCGGGCCAGCGCCCTGTTGAGTTGGACGACGGGAGAGGGAAGCAAGGCAAACAGCAGATCATAGAGCGAGCCGATCGTCGCCCAGTCGGTTTTTCCGCTGCTGCGCCGTGCGCAATGGACCGACTGGATAGCGGCTTCGATCTGGTAGCGCCCACTCGGCCCGTCCTGATTGGCTGCATGCAGCAGAGCCTCCGCCGGATCGATCGCACGATGGTCCCAACGCGAGACATCCTGTTCGGCGAGCGGAACATATCGGCCCTCGGGGTCGCGCTGCGCATTCATTCGCGCGCTCAGATACAAAAGCAATGCCAAGAGCCCCCTGGCCTCGGGATCGGACGGGACCCGAGCCACGACGCATTGCGCCAGCCAGATCGCCTCCTCCGCCCGCTTTCGGCTGTCGCGCCCGACCCAATCGCTGGTAAACGCCGCATAGATTGCATCGAGCAGCGCCGGCAGGCGGTCGGCAAGGCTGTCGGGCTCGGGCTCTTCGAACTTAAGGCCCAGCTCCCTGATCCGCGCCTTGGCTCTCACTAGGCGCTGCGCCATGGTCGCCGGGGGCATCAGATACGCCGCCCCGATCTCTCCGGCCGTAAGCCCCAACAGAACCTGAAGCATCAAGGGCGTGCGCATCGCCGGCTCGATCCCTCCATCGGTGCAGGCCAGCATCAGGGCCAGCCGCCGATCCGGAAAGGCCGTCCCCGCGCCACCCGAGCCATTCTCGAGTTCACTCGCAATCATTGCCAGATGTTCCTCTCCAGCCTCGGCGACGACCCGGCGGCGCACCGCATCGACCTGCCTGCGGCGAGCCACCGCCACCAGCCAGGCCTCGGGATTGGCCGGAACACCCCGTTCCGGCCATTGCTGCAATGCCGCCGCCAGCGCTTCACCCAGCGCATCCTCGGCACCGGGGATGTCCCTAGTGCGCGCGGCGAGCAGGGCAAGCAGCCGCCCGTAGCTTTCGCGAGCCACGCGCTCTGCCGCCTGCAGTGCCGGGTTCGTCGGCCTCAATATTCGCTCCGGTCGCGGATGCGCCGGACCTCTATGGTGCCCCAGACTGCCGCCGGACAACGCGCCGCCCATTGGCGCGCCTCATCCTCATTGGCCGCTTCGATGATGAAATAGCCGCCGAACTGTTCACGGGATTCCACAAACGGGCCATCCTGGACCTGCGTGTCTCCATCGCGAACCGAAACAAGCGACCCCTTGGAGGCAAAATCGAGGGCTTCGGTGGCGATGAACGCCCCGGCTTTTTCAAGCGCCTGGGCATAGGCCCCCATCTGGTCCATGGCGGCCTTCATCTGCTCGGGCGGAATGGCCGCGCCGGCAACCTCGTCAGCGTGAAGTATGAGCATGTAACGCATAAAATTGGTCCTTTCGACTTTGAAGGCACATCATCGTGCACCCAGATGTCGTCCGGTAAACCGCACGATCGACAGTGCGCGCCAAAAAAATCTCACGGCAACAAGGGCGGTTGGAACGATAGCAGGTCGCTGCCGTTGCACCCAATCAACCCCAGGAGGATCGGACATGAAAGGCTACGGTCGCTTCTTTGCCATGATCGTCACCTCGACGCTGGTGATGTTTGGGCTGATGTATCTCAATACCTACGCCCTCGATCATATCTTTTTCAGTGAAACCCGCGCCTACATGGCCCTGCTGATGGGCGCCACCATGGCTATCGTCATGCTCAGCTTCATGCTGGGCATGTACAAGAACACGTCGCTCAACATTTCCATTTACGCCGTTGCCATATTGGTCTTTGCAGGTTCGCTCTATCTGGTGCGTTCGCAAGCCACCGTCGATGAAGTCTCCTGGATGCGTGCGATGATCCCGCATCATTCGATCGCCATCCTCACCAGCGAAAACGCCAATCTTTCCGATCCCCGCGTGCTCGATCTTGCCAACCGCATCATCGAAGCCCAGCGCAGCGAGATTGATGAGATGAAGGCCCTGATCGCCGATCTGGAGTGAGTGAAATGGCATCTGCGCACAAGGACGTAATCAATGCGCTGCTCGACAAATACGGGCAGACCTATTGCGACGAGTTGCACATCCCCATAGCCGACAATACGCCCTCGCCCCTGTTCCGCTGGCTTTGCGCCTCGATCCTGTTCAGCGCCCGTATCGGCGCGGCCCAGGCCGTCGAAGCTGCCGCCGCTCTGTCCAATGCGGGCTGGACGACGCCGGAAAAGCTCAGGGATGCCACGTGGGAAGAGCGGGTCGACGTGCTCAACAAGAACGGTTACGCCAGATATGACGAGAGCACGTCGCGCATGCTCGGTGAAACCGCCGAACACCTTATCGAAACCTATGATGGCGATCTGCGCAATTTGCGCGAGGAGGCCGGGCAGGATCCGGCCCGGATGCGAACGGCGCTCAAAACATTCAAGGGGCTTGGCGACGTTGGGGTCGATATCTTCTTCCGCGAAGTGCAGACCGCCTGGGACGAACTCTATCCCTTTGCCGACAAAAAGAGTCTCGATGCCGCCCGGGAACTTGGATTGCCGCATACGGCACATGGCCTGGCAAAACACATCGGCAAGCCTGACTACCCGCGACTTGTAACCTCATTGGTCCGCGCCAGCCTCGACAAATCCATCAAGGAGATCAGACGGGCCGGCTGATTGCCGTCGTTGTTCCACAACGGGACGAATCGATTATCGTGCCCTGCCCGATGCGGTAAGAGGCGACCAATGAAAATCGATCTGGCTCTGGTCGCTCCTCCACTCAAGGCCATCCTCGGGCAATATCTGCGCACGGCCAAGCTGATCCTGGCGGTCGTGGTGGTCCTCACGGTCCTGGGCACGCTGACCACCATTGCTGCGCCCTTCGTCTTCTCCCGCCTGATCGATCAGCTCGATCCCGCCAATTTTGCACAGGGCCTGATCTGGGGGTTCATGGCCTATGCGATCTTGATGGGGGCCGCGTTCACCATCCAGCGCATGTCGAGCTTTCTGACTTTCATGACGTCCGAGAGCCTGAACTTCGTCACCTCGACAGCATTTTTCGAGCGCCTCGCCGGCAAAGCGTCCGCGTTCTTTCTCGATCACAACCCGGTCGAAATCGAAACCGCCCAGCACCGCGGGCTCGAAGCGCTCAATATCGTGGTTCAGTTCAGCCTCGCGGCGCTTTTGCCGGGCGGGCTGCAGGTCATCTTGAGCCTTGTGATGCTCGGCACGGTGCTGAGCCCCGACATTGCACTGATCGTGGTGGTTTATGGCATCGCCTATATCGCGCTCGTGGCACGCGCGACACGGAGAACCCGCGCCCATCTCGACGAGGCGATCGAACACTCACAGGCGAGCTCGCGCTTTATCGGCAATGCCATTTCCAGCATGGACACCCTGCGCCAGTTCAGTTCCGCCCGCTGGATGATCGGCCAGTTCACCACCCGCCAACACTCGGCCCACGAGGCATGGCGACGTTATGCGATGACCCATGTGCGCTATGCCCTGCTGTTCGGGTTGGCGCTGGCGGGCCAGTTCGCGCTGACGCTATGGTTGCTCGTACCCCGGGTCGCCCAAGGCAGCCTTACGGTCGGCGATCTTGTGCTGTTCAATTCTCTGCTACTGCAACTCAATATGCCTTTTCAGATGATGGGGCAGGCCATCCAGCAAATGGCGCAATCGTATTCACAATTCCTGCCCTTCGCCCGCATGTGGCAGGCCCAGGCCCATGACGACTTCGAGCGCGCCGGAGACTTCACCCTCACCGATGGTACAGTAACCTTTGCCGATGTCGGCTATCTCTACCCCAACGGCCGCGGGGTTCAGGGCGCAAGCTTTGTCGCCCGTCGCGGCACGATCACCTACATCACGGGCGATACAGGCTCGGGCAAATCGACACTGTTCAAGCTGCTGCTCAAATCGATGAGCGCACAATTGGGCACCATAACCGTCGATGGAGTGCCCATCGACGCCGTCTCGCGGGCCGACTGGTTCGCCCATGTCGCCGCAGTGCCCCAAGACGTTGTGTTGCTGAACGATACGCTGGCCACCAATATCGTTCTGGGCCGTACCCGTGACGCGGCCCGTCTGCGCCGCGCGGCCGAACGCGCTGCAGTTCTCGGGTTCATCGAGGGTCTGGAGGATGGCTTTGAAACGGTGGTCGGCGAGCGCGGCCTCAAGCTCTCCGGTGGCGAGCGCCAGCGCATCGCCATTGCCCGCGCGCTCTATGCAGACCCCGCCATCGTGCTGCTCGATGAGGCCAGTTCCGCTCTCGATGCAGATACCGAAAGAGAGATCATGGACCAGTTGCGCCTGATCTGTGATCAGGTGACGATCATCGCCATCACCCACAGGCTCAGCGTTATCGCGTCCCAGGATAGTGTTGTCGCGATCGGTGCCGTCGAACCATAGAACAGCCCCTTGCTTCGCCAACGCCCATGGGGCACAATTAATGTTGACGTTAAGGACAACACAGTGACCAATACGATAACCAAAGATCGGCGCCATTTCGAGGATCTGACGGTCGGCGAGACCATTTCCCTTGGGCCGCGCACCGTGAGTAAGGCCGACATCATCGAATTTGCCACCGAGTTCGATCCCTTCCCCTTCCACCTCGATGAAAAGGCGGCCAAGGAAAGCCTGCTGGGCGGGCTGGCCGCGAGCGGCTGGCAAACAGGCGCGCTGTCGCTGCGCATGCTGGTTGACGCGTTCCTCTCCAAGATCGCCTCGATGGGCGGGCTCGGCTTTACCGACCTCAAATGGAAACGGCCGCTGATGAAGGGCGACACGCTGTCGGGCACTGCGACGGTCACCTCCCTCCGCCGCTCGGCCAGCCACGCCAATATGGGCATCATCACGATCGGCTTCGACATGCGTAACCAGAAGAACCAGCAGGTGATGACCCTCAACCTCACCAATCTCGTCGAGGTGCGAGATCCATCCGCCCCCACGCACGAGGCCGCTCAATGACCCGCTGGTTTGAGGACGTTCAGGTCGATCTGCCGTTCGATCTGGGCAGTCATGATTTCACGGCCGAGGAAATTATCCGCTTCGGCAAACTCTACGATCCGCAATATTTCCACGTCGATGCCGATGCCGCAGCTCGTTCCCATTTCGGCGGACTGGTTGCGTCGGGCTGGTACACGGTCAGCGTCGGGCACCGCCTGATGGTCGATCGCCTTGTGGCCGAAGAGGACGTGGTGCGCGCCGAAGGAGGCGAGCCGGGCGTGTCCGGCCCATCGCCCGGCGTCAACCGCATGGATTTCAAGGCACCCGTACGACCGGGGGATACGGTCCGTTTTACCCTCACGGTCACCGGAAAACGCCCCTCGAACTCCATTCCCGGCTGGGGCCTGCTGTTCAACCTGCTCGAGGCGTACAATCAGCATGGCGAACTTGTATATTCGGCCGATCTTGTGGGTTTTTCCAAGCGGCGCGACTACCGGATGCCGCTGAAAGTACGGGCGGTGATGGCTCTGGCAAAGGTGCCGGGCCTCAAGACGCTGGTGCGCCGATGAGCCCGCTCGAGCGCACGGCCATCGCCCTTGCGGGCCTGCTCGGCGCGACCGGAATTATGGCTGCTGCAGCGTCCTCCCACGCCGGCGCGGCGCTGCTCGGCCCCTACTCGCTGATTGCGCTGAGCCACGCCCCGGCCATTCTCGCTTTGGCGCTGGCCCCGCTGCCCAGGATATTCAACTGGGCCCTGATTGTCCTCGCGGTGGGCGCGGTACTGTTTTGCGCCGATCTGGCGGTGCGCCATTTCGCCGGTGCATCGCCACTGCCTCTGCTCGCCCCTATCGGCGGCATGACACTGATCGCGGGATGGCTCCTGGTTCTCGTCGGCGGGCTGTTCGGGCGACGCGGTTGACAGGATCATTTTCCTGTGTTTTCTTCCCATCGTAACCAAAGCCGATGATCTGATATCGTAACGCGTCAGCGCAGATGCCCAAGACCTTGCCTGGATTTTTAAAGGCAATGCAGTGGCATGATGGCGACGGTGATGAGTATATCGGATTGCGAGAGTCGGCAATCGGCAGCCAAATGCTTCCGGCCTTCTCCCTCGAAAGACAGCCCTAGATGGACCGATGGCCCAAGCCAGATCGGCTTCAAGAGGCTGTTATAGCACGCTAAAACGCGTGCCAAATTCCGTTCTACACCGACGGCTCTGGTATCAGGGCCATCGCCATCCTCACAGAGCCTCTCGTCAGGACATCTGACGCTGCGCGAATTTTCCAGCCCGCAACCGGCACATGTGACAGCCCAATTCAGGCCGTCCAACCGTGGCCATCCGCAGAAAATTGTTTCTTCACCGAACCTCGTTCGCGTGGACAGGAACGATATTGAAAATAGGATTATCATCCTATACTGGAGATGCCGTGAAAGGTAAGATGTACAAACTCACCGGCACTGGACGTTTTGGAAAGTCCCCTGCCCTCAAGGGCCCGCGCAGCGGCCCGCCCCTGCCAACCAGACGCAAGGAGAGCATAGAGAGTCACCTCCCCAAAGCAGACAATTTGCCGCTGCCCCTGCCCGACAAGCTGCGGGGCAGATAGGGCCAACTTTGGGCCGGCCGGTCAGCCGGCCCGCCTTTCCTCCCAGACGGCGCCAATCCTCGGCATGTTGGTCTCGATCCAGTCGGCCAGGCCGCCCACCTTTTCGGCGGCCTCTCGTCCCAAGGGCGTCAGGCTGTATTCGACATGTGGCGGAACGACCGGATAGGCGCGGCGATCGACCATGCCGTCATCTTCAAGCCATTGCAGGGTCTGAGCCAGCATGCGCTCGCTCACCCCGCCGACCTTCCGGCGCAGTTCGGAGAATCTGTGGGTTCCGTCCAGAAGCGCGATCAGCACCAGAACGCCCCACCGGCTGGTGAGATGTTTGAGCACTTCGCGTGAGGGACAGGCTTCGGCAAACAGATGCCCCCGCTCCATCGCATTCGCCAACGGGCCCTTGGTGAGCGAATTGTCCTTGACGACCATCTTCATACTTACCTTTGCGTACGTACTTACTTTTTGTAAGCGCCAACTTTATATCGATCGACATCACACGACAACAATGGAGTCGATATCAATATGTACGCACTAACCGGAGCCACCGGCCAGCTTGGCCGCATCGTCATTGCAGCGCTCAAGGACAAGGGACTGAGCGACCAGACAGTCGCGCTGGTGCGTGACCCGTCCAAGGGCGCCGACCTGGGTGTTTCCGTGCGCCTGTTCGACTATGACAAACCCCAATCCCTCGAACCTGCGCTCGAAAACGTCGAAAAGCTCTTGTTGATCTCGGGCAGCGAAGTCGGCAAGCGCGTGCCCCAGCACAAGGCCGTCATAGCGGCTGCCGTTCGCGCGGGGGTCAAGCACATCATCTATACGAGTCTTTTGCACGCCGACACATCCGAAATTCTTCTGGCCCCAGACCACAGGGAAACTGAGGCAGCTCTCAAGGCATCGGGCCTCGATTACACGATCCTGCGCAATTCCTGGTACACCGAAAATTATACCGGCAATCTGGGCGCTGCGCTGGCACACGGCGCCATCATAGGCTCAGCCGCCGAGGGCAAGCTCAATACCGCCAGCCGAGCCGATCTGACACAGGCAGCCGCCAATGTCCTCGCCTCGGATGGACATGTGGGCAAGATCTACGAACTGGGCAACGATGAGCCCTATACGCTTTCAGACCTTGCCGCAGAGGTTTCGCGCCAGTCCGGAAAGCCGATTGTCTATACCAACCTGCCCAAGGCTGAATACGCAAAGATCCTCGAAGGGGTCGGCCTGCCGGCGCCTGTTGCAGATATGATTGCCGACAGTGACGAGAAAGCCGCCGCTGGTGCTTTTGCGGAAAACAGCGGATCGTTGGGCAAGCTGCTTGGCCGCCCGACCCAGACCTTGCAACAGGCCGTCGCCGAAGCGCTCCAGTAACGGCGCATGAGAGCGGTTGAAAGGCCGCTCTCAGTGCCCCTTGAATGTCATAAGGGCTTCGACCGCCACCCCGTGCGCCCGCAACTTGCCGGCGCCACCGATATCGGGCAGATCGATGACGAACCCGGCATGCTCGACCTTGGCGCCGGTACGCCGCAGCAACGAGACCGCAGCGATCGCCGTTCCGCCAGTGGCGATCAGATCATCGATCAACAATACGTGGTCGTTGCCGCCGACCGCATCGGCATGGACCTCAATGGTGTCCACCCCATATTCGAGCGCGTAGTTCTGCCCGATCGTCTCACCGGGCAGCTTGCCGGCTTTGCGCACGGGAACGAACCCGACACCGAGCGCTATCGCCACGCCGGCTCCGAAAATAAAGCCCCGCGCTTCAATGCCCGCAACCTTCGTGATGCCGACGCCGCGATGAGCCGCCGCCAACCGCTCGCAGCTTTCGCTGAACCCGGCCGAATCTTCGATCAACGAAGTGATGTCGCGGAAAATGATGCCCGGCTTGGGATAGTCGGGAATCGAGCGCACGAGCGCCTTGAGGTCGATGGCCATGAAGCAGAGCTCCGCAGGAAAAGGTCAATGGGCTGAGATTAACGTGCAACGCCAAACGTCGTCGGTGCCGACGATCCTAGAAATAGCGATTGGGAGGAACGACCCTTGCCGTCACCTCTCCTGCCTTGCGCGCCGCGCGCTTGGTCGCTTCATAGGCCGCTTGCTTGCGCTCTTTGGAAACGAGCTTCGGCGCCGCCTTTACGGCTGAGCGGACAACGGGACTGCGGCTTGCCGCCAGCGCCAGGAAGGCCACCGTCTTGGCTATTCGAAAAGCCGACATCGTTTTCCTCCCATCGGTTCCGATTGAGATTGCAGCTTCACCATCGCCACAATGGAGAATTTGACGTTTGCGAACAAGGGCGAAAATTGCCGCAACAAAAAGGGCCCCGCGGGGCCCTTTTCAAATCGCTTAGTGGACGTCGCGCCAGATACGGCGCTTGACCAGATACATCAGGATCGACAGACCGATAAGGAACAGGATCACCACAAACCCTGTCGACTTGCGCGAGACCATGTGCGGATCGGCGGTCCACTGGAGAAATGCCGCAACGTCCCTGGAATACTGCTCAACCGTTTCCGGTGTCGCCTCATCGGAATAGGAGACGATGCCGTCCGAAAGCGGCGGCGCCATTGCGATGAAATGGCCCGGGAAATACTCGTTATAGCTCAGGCCCGGGGCGACCTCGACGCCCTCGGGCGCTTCCTCATAGCTGGTGAGCAGATTGTAGATATAGTCCGCACCAGCCTCCTGATAGGCGGTGAAGTAGTTGAACACCCACCAGGGGAAGTCCATGTGGATGCCGCGTGCTTTCGCCATCAGCGAAAGGTCGGGCGGCGCCTTGCCACCATTGGCCTCGGCAGCAATCTGCTCGGACGGGAACGGATCGGGCCAACGGTCTGCCGGCACACCCTCGCGCTCTCCGCCTTCCGCCATTTCGTCGGCGATTGTATATTCAGCGGCCAGCGCCCGAACCTGATCTTCGCTGTAATGGGGCCCACCCTCTTCGGCGAGGTTGCGGAAGGCGATATATTCCAGGGCGTGACAGCTCGAACAGACTTCGCGGTAAACCTGGAAACCGCGGCGAAGCTGGTTCTGGTCATAAGTGCCGAACACACCGGCAAAACTCCAGTCCTGCTGGTCGGTGTGCGCATATTCTTCAGCGGCCTGCACGCTGGCGCTACCAAGCGCAAATGCCGCAACGGCGAGTACGCCAAGGATCGTCTTTTTAAACATTGTCGTTGTCCTTCGCGCCTTATCAGCCATTAGCCTTGCCAAGCACGCTTTGCGAAATGCTGGCCGGAAGTGGCGCTGGCTTTTCGATGCGTCCCAGGATCGGAAGAATGATGAGGAAGTAGCCGAAATAATAGGCCGTGCAGATCTTGGCCAGCAGCACGTAGATGCCTTCGGCCGGCTGCGCGCCCAGATAGGCGAGCGCAATGAAGTTGATCACGAACAACCAGTAGAACGGGCGGAACAGCGGACGGAAAGCACCCGAGCGAACCTTGGACGTATCGAGCCAGGGAATCACAAACAGGATCAGCAAAGAACCCGCCATCGCGATGACACCGCCAAGCTTGGAGTCGATGAACAGCACGTTGAAGTCGATGGCGCGGAGCATCGTGTAGAACGGCAGCAGGTACCATTCGGGAACGATATGGGTCGGCGTTACCTGCGGATTGCCCGGAATGTAATTGTCCGCATGGCCGAGAATGTCGGGTGCGAAGAACACGAACCATGCAAACGGGATGAGGAACACGACCAGCGCGAACAAATCCTTCATCGTGATGTAGGGATGGAAGGGCAGCGTGTCACGGCTTTCCTTCACGTCCACGCCGGTCGGATTGTTGTTGCCCGGAACGTGCAGGGCCCAGATGTGCAGCACAACGACCGCGGCGATGATGAAGGGAATGAGATAGTGCAGCGAGAAGAAGCGGTTCAGCGTGGGATTGGCCACCGAGAAGCCGCCGAGCAGCAGGGTTTGGATCGCTTCACCAACCAGCGGAATCGCCGAGAAGATGCCGGTGATAACCGTCGCGCCCCAAAGGCTCATCTGTCCCCATGGCAGCACGTAGCCCATAAAGGCAGTCGCCATCAAAAGGATGAACAGGATCACGCCCAGCATCCAGATGACCTCGCGCGGCGCCTTGTAGGAACCATAATAAAGGCCACGGAAGATGTGGACATAAAGCGCGGCAAAAAACATCGAGGCGCCCACGGCGTGAGTGCCCTGGATGATGCGGCCGAAATTGACGTCACGGCGGATATGCTCCACCGACGCGAAAGCCAGATCCACATGCGGCGTATAATGCATCACCAGAATAACGCCGGTGACGATCTGGACGACAAGCATGAAGGTCAGGATCGCGCCGAAGGTCCACCAGTAGTTGAGGTTTTTCGGCGTCGGGTAATCCATCAGGTGTTCTTTGGAGAACCTGATGATGGGAAGACGGTCGTCGAGCCAGCGCTCGATTCCGGTGCCCGGCGTATAATTGCCAGCGTGATTGGCCATGCCCTCTACTCCCCTTAACCGATCTGCACGACAGTGTCGGACACAAACTCGTAGGGCGGCACGACGAGGTTCTTCGGTGCCGGCCCGCGACGGATTCGGCCCGCAGTATCGTAGTGCGACCCATGGCAGGGGCAGAACCACCCGTCGTAATCGCCCGATTCGCCAACCGGCACGCAGCCCAGATGGGTACAGTTGGCCACCATGATCAGCCATTCCTCATGGCCCTCGAGCACGCGCTCTTCGTCGGTCTGGGGATCCTTGAGCTCGGAAAGCGGCACAGCACGCGCCTCTTCGATCTCGGCCGGTGTGCGGTGCCGGACAAAGACCGGAAGCCCGCGCCACATGATAGTCACCGACGATCCCTCGGCTACCGGAGCAACGTCAAACCGGATCGAGGCCAGGGCCAGGACCGACGCATCGGGGTTCAATTGATTGATGAGCGGCCAGGCGGCTCCCGCCACCCCGACTGCACCGACCGCACCGGTCGCGATGAATAGAAAATCGCGTCGTGTTGCTTTTGTTTCGCTCGCTGTCGCCAAAGCTCTAGATCCCCAAAAGGCCTGCACAAACTTGTTCTGATATCCGCCGGACGCCGTGATTTACACGCATGGGTACGCGAGTCGGGTCCGCCGCCGCCAGGCGGTGCGGATTTTTGGCCTCTTTTTGCACTGTCTCATGGACTTGTCCAGCCTTGGCAAAGGTGACTTGATCGATCTGCGACACTATACCCACCTTGCTTTAACCAACCTATTGCCACGGTCCTGCCATTGCCTATCGCTCTTGCGCTCTATCAGCCCGACATCGCCCTGAACACCGGAACACTGCTCCGACTCGGCGCGTGTCTGGGCGTGCCGGTCCACATCATCCACCCCACGGGATTTCCCTTTTCCCGCGCCGCGCTCAAGCGTTCCGGCATGGACTATCTCGATACGGTCGAAATGATCGAACACGACAGCTACGCCAGATTTGACACCTGGCGGCACGAAGCGGGAAAGCGGCTGGTGCTGCTGACCACAAGGGCCAGCATCCCAGCCCACAAGGCCGAGTACACGGGCGACGACATCCTGATGGTCGGGCGTGAAAGCGCGGGCGTGCCGCCCGAGATCGCCAACGACGCCGAACAGCGGGTCCGCATTCCGATGCAGCCGGCGGCGCGATCGCTCAATGTCGCGGTATCGGCCGCAATCGTTGTGGGCGAGGCCATGCGCCAGACCGGAGGCTTTGAGCGGCTGACTGGCGCGTCCGCGGCAGGCTGACGCATTTGATCCCGGTCAAACGTCTCTGACCGGATGTCACGCATGGTCGAGCCACCTCCAACGTGATACGGACGCCGCACAGACCATGAATATGCAGATATTTGAGACAATGGCCCTACCCCACGACATTGAAGACAAGAAGGCCCGCGCCAGCGCCTGGTTCAAAACCGTCCGCGACGATCTGTGCGCCGCAATCGAGACCCTTGAGGATGAGGTGACCGGCCCGCACGCCGATCTCCCGCCCGGCCGTTTCGAACGCGAAGCCTGGGATCGCCCGGCCGGCGGAGGCGGCGAAATGTCGATCATCAAGGGCCGTGTCTTTGAAAAGATGGGCGTTCACATCTCGACGGTGTTCGGAGAATTTTCGCCCGAGTTCGCCAAGCAGATTCCCGGAACAGAGGAGAGCCCTCAGTTCTGGGCGTCGGGAATTTCAGTGATCGGCCATCCATGGAACCCCAACGTTCCCGCCGTTCACATGAACACCCGTATGGTGGTGACTTCGAACTGGTGGTTCGGCGGCGGCGGCGATCTGACCCCGGTGCTCGACGCCCGCCGGACGCAGACCGATCCCGACAGCATCGATTTCCATGCGGCAATGAAAGCGGCCTGCGAACCACACGCTCAGGTCGACTACCAGCGCTACAAGGATTGGTGCGACGAGTATTTTTTCCTCGCCCACCGCAACGAGCCGCGCGGCATCGGCGGGATCTTTTACGACCGCCACAACAGTGGTGACTGGGATGCCGATTTTGCCTTTACCCAGGATGTGGGCCGGCGCTTCGTCGAGGTCTATCCCCAATTGGTGCGCCGGAATTTCAATACCGCCTGGACCGATGAACAGCGGGAGGAACAGTTGGTACGGCGCGGCAGATACGTGGAATTCAACCTGCTCTATGACCGGGGAACGACCTTCGGCCTCAAGACCGGGGGCAATGTGAGATCCATTCTGTCATCAATGCCTCCTGCCGTACGCTGGCCGTAAAGGAACCCGAGGCGCTTTCATTCGTTTCCCTAAGCTAGACTTCGTGCAACCCGGAAGGATACGGAGGAACAACCATGAAACGATTTGACGGCGGATCGCTGATCCCAGGCGCGACATGGCATGCCACGGCCGAAAGTGAGGCCGAAGTGGTCCGCAAGGCTGTGGAAAAACTCAAGATCGAGCACGGCGAAACTGATGTGCGTCCCGACATGGTCGAACGCATCAAGGAACGCATTTTCGACGTCGGAACGCGTCACTAACGCCGTTAAGTGCGCCGGACAAGGGCGAGAAGCGCTGTCCGGTCCAGCGAAAAGCCCGATTCGATCCAGAGTTTTTCAAGCCTTTGAAGTTCGGCCCCCAGCGCGGGGCCGGACCGATATCCGGCTGAAACAAGATCGGAGCCGGACAAGGGGAATTTGCCAGGGGCGATTGCCCTGACGGTTTCCGACCGCTCCGCCAGCCAGTTTTCCGGCTTGCGATCGAGAGCAGCGACTATGGCGAGGCCGGCTTCCCGGTCATCGGGATATCGATAAGCCAGTTCGCCCAATTTGTCCTGACGTGCCAGTTCGGCAGCCCCGGCAAGGCGGCCGATGCGGGCCGTTGTCGCGTTGGAAAGGCGCCATTTGTCGCGCAGCGATGACGTTGGCGCGCCCAACACGCCCATCAAAGCCAGGCGCATCTCCGCATCGACGGGGACGGCGAACACCTCCATTGCCTCCAAAGCGGCCAAAGCCGGGACGGAAAAGAGTTCCCCCGACAGCACTCCCATGGACGCCATTTTTTCAAGCGTCAGCGCGCACCGGCGATGGGACATCAGCCGCATCATTTCATGCCCCACGCGCTCGGCCGAAAGAGCGCCGAGATCGTCCGCCGAACGCTGGCAGGCTGCGAGCGCGTTCTCATCGAAGCCCTGGTTGCCGTGGCTGACCACAAACCGGAAATAGCGATAGACACGAAGCCGATCCTCGGCGATGCGGACATCGGGATCGCCAATGAACCGGACACGGCCGGAAAGGCAGTCATCCAGACCACCTAACGGATCGAACAACTCGCCTTCCGGTCCGCAATAGAGTGCGTTCATCGTGAAATCGCGCCGGCTGGCGTCCTCGGTCCAGTCGGTCCCGAACACGACCCTTGCCTTTCGCCCGAAGGTTTCCACGTCCCGTCGCAGCGTCGTGACCTCGGCGGTGCGGCCATTGTGGGCCAAGGTTATGGTGCCGTGATCGACGCCGGTGGGATGGACATTCATCCCCGCTGCCCGGCCGCGTTCAGCCACCTGATCGGGCAGCAATTCGCTTGCCATATCGATATCAGGTCGCCCGCCCTCGAACCCGAGCAGTGTATCGCGGACAATCCCGCCGACCATGCGCGTTCTGCCCTCCGCACCATCAAGGCACGCGAAAAACGGCTGCGCCGCCTCGAGCCAGGGCGCGCGCCTGAGCCGCGCCAGGGCGGCCTCACGATTCATTGCGCGGCTCCGTCAGGACACTGTCGCGAAAGCGGCGAGTGAGATTGGCGGTTATCCCCCAGATACGATGGCCATCATGATCGATCTGCCAGCTTTTTCGTTCCAGCCCGCGATAGACGGCGCGAAAGGTGCTGTAGCTTCTTTCATCGATCAGCGTTTCCAGCGGCACTTCGAAAACATCGTCCACTTCGCCCGGATTGGGCACGAAGGGAGCGCGGGGGTCGACGATGGCGACCACCGGCGTGATGAAGTAGTTCGTGCCGGTGTAATAGTAGGGCATGTAGCCAAGAATTTCCGCGTCGTCGCGATGCAGGGCGACTTCCTCGTTAGCCTCCCGCAACGCCGCATAGGCAGCGTCCTGATCCTCCGGGTCGATCCGCCCGCCGGGAAAAGCCACCTGCCCCGAATGCTTGCGCAGGGCTGTCGCCCGCTCGGTGTAGAGGACGTTGTATCCCATGCCGCGCTTGACCAGCGCGATCAGGACCGCCGCCGGGACGGGCACGGCATTGCCCACATCGCTGATGACGAAATCGGCAACCAGATCGGAAGCATCGGGCATGGGTTGGGCGGCCGGCAGGAGCCGGGTCACAATGTCCCTGATGTCACTCTCGCTCGACATTTCGATTTTGGGTCCTGCCCCTAAACCCAGGGCAACACTTCCCCGGCAAGCGTATCCGCCGCATGCGGGTCGCGAGAGTGGACCAGCACGCGCGTCGGATCAACGGGGCCAGGAAAAGTGATGGCGCCGGGCACGGTGCGCACAAAACCCAAAGGGCCATAATAGGCGAAATCGCCGACAAGCAGCACGAAAGCAATGCCCTCCCGCTCGAGCGCGAGATCGCAGACATGAGCAACCAGCGCCCGCCCGGCACCCTGCTTTCTGAATTCGGGATCGGTCATCAACGGCCCGAGCAGGTATCCGTTGATACCGCCCAGGCTGATCGGGGTCATCCGCACACTCGCCGCACGCTGTCCCTTGATTTCGGCGATGTAGGAAAAGTCGGGATCAACCGCGATCCGCTCACGCACCCGGAAGGCGGCACGGGCAAAACGGCCAGGACCGAAGGAAACCTCGTGCAACGCCTCGATCCATGAATCATCGTCCGGCGTTTCGGGCCGAATGGACAGCGCGGCAGGCGTAGGAACAGTGGCAGCCGGGAGCGGCGAGAGTGCGGTCATTGTCAGCAATATCCAGATCGATCAAGGCAATACGACGACGGTCGCGCGGCAAGGCGCGTCCTAAAGTCGTCGAATGTCTCGCTCGATACCGAACATCATGAACCGGACCCGATTACCAGAGCGCGTCCAGATAAAGTGGAAACCATTTTATCGCATCGGACGCGTGACCAAACAAGGACTTGGAGGATTTCTGCGATTCGAAGAAACGCGGAGATACTCTAGCTGAGTGCGGATTTAGCACCCCCAATACCTTCGGTCCATCGAAATCGAAGCCGAACACGGTGTTCGGCTTTCTCCGTCTAATAACTGAGAACAATCCGGCTAGATATGTCGTTATCGAGAAGAAATTGGATAAGGAGAAAAAGCAATGGGCCAGTTGATCGACGGCAAATGGTCGACCCAATGGTACGATACCAAATCGACAGGCGGAAAGTTCAAGCGCTCTGAATCGGCCTTCCGCAATTGGGTCACCGCAGATGGCGCCGCCGGACCGACTGGCGAAGACGGGTTCAAGGCCGAAAGCGGCCGCTACCATCTCTATGTTTCTTATGCATGCCCCTGGGCCCATCGGACATTGATCTTCCGCGCCCTCAAAGGGCTCGAGGACCACATTTCCGTCTCCGTGGTATCTCCCAAGATGCCCGACGAAACCGGATGGGCCTTCACCGGCGATCTTGAATCCGACACCGACATGCTCAACGGCGCCGATTACCTCTGGCAGGTCTATGCCAAGGCGGTGCCTGACTATACGGGTCGCGTCACCGTGCCCGTCCTCTGGGACAAGCAGCGCCAGACCATCGTTTCCAACGAAAGCGCCGACATCATCCGTATGTTCAACTCGGCGTTTGACGGGATCACCGGCAACACGCTCGATTTTTACCCCCACGAGAAGCGCGACGAGATCGACCGCATCAACGCGCGGGTCTATAGCGACATTAACAATGGTGTTTACAAGGCCGGTTTCGCGACCACCCAGGCTGCCTATACCGAAGCGGTCACTGCGCTATTTGACGCACTGGACTGGGTCGAAGGCATCCTGAGCCAGCAGCCATTCCTCACCGGCTCCACACCGACCGAGGCCGATTGGCGGCTGGTCACAACCCTGATGCGGTTCGACGCCGTGTATGTGGGGCATTTCAAATGCAACATCCGTCGCATCGCCGACTACCCCAACCTCTCGAAATATCTCAAGACCCTGTGCGACTGGCCCGGTGTGGCCGCAACCGTGCATCTCGATCACATCAAGACGCACTATTACTGGAGCCACACGACCATTAATCCGACCCGTATCGTGCCGGAAGGCCCGGCGCTCGATTTTCTCGGCTAAGCCTACCAGTTCGGCGAGGGCGCCCTGTTCTCGCCGATTTCTTCCAGCCGCCGCCTGGCGCCCGGGGCCATGGGTTCGGGCAAGTCGCCCAAGGCAAACCAGCCCATCTCGACGATTTCGCGGTTGGGTACGAACCGATGAACCTCGCGCGCGTCGTCGGCAACGTAAAGGGCTACATGGTCGCGATTGGTGTAACCAGTCGAATGGTAGAGCCCGAAAAGCCGCATCGGCCCCTCTATTGCATATCCGGTTTCCTCGAGCACCTCGCGCCGCGCCGCGTGCTCGGCCGTCTCACCCGGATCGACGCCGCCGCCCGGCATCTGCCAACCCGCCACATAGCCGTGGCGCACCAGAAGCACCCGACCATTCACTATCACCGCTGTACGCGCCCCGAGCGTGAGATGGGTATAAATGCCGCGGGCGCGCAACATCGCGCCGAATTTGAACTTTTGCCAACCGCCGGTCATGGGCACTCCTGTTAGCCTACCCATGACAAATTGTGGCAAACGCTGCAATCGGCCATTTTCTTGCCTTAGCCCCCATGCCAATAGTGCGACCGATGATTACCCTCGCCCATATTTCCGACGTCCATCTCGCACCGCTTCCCGCCGTGACCCCACGGGAGCTCGCATCAAAGCGCCTCACCGGCTGGCTCAACTGGCAGCTCAAGCGCCGGGGAGACATGCGTCCCGAAACGCTGATGGCACTGCTTGACCATCTCAAGGCCCACAATCCTGATATGACCGCAGTGACCGGAGACATGGTCAACCTAGCGCTCTATGAGGAAATCAGACGGGCTGCAACATGGTTCACCGGGCTGGGCGGCCCTGAAAAAGTTTGTGCGATACCTGGAAATCATGACGCCTATGTGCCCGGCGCGCTTGAAAAGGCGCTTGGTGCCTATGGCAATTACATGCGCGGGGAAACGCTGGACGATCAGCCTTTTCCCTATGTCCGCCGGCTGGGCATGGTGGCGTTGATCGGGGTATCGAGCGCCGTTGCCACCCCACCGTTCTTTGCCGCCGGCAAGGTTGGGGCAGAACAGATTGAACGGCTGCGCAAGCTGTTGGCGCTGCTTGGCGAGGCGGGCTATTTCCGCATCGTCATGATCCACCATCCGCCCCACCCCGAATTCGCCGACTCCCGGCGGCTCGGCCTCTGGGACGGCAGCGATTTCCGCGCCGTGCTCAAGCAGACCGGAGCAGAACTGATCCTGCACGGCCACACCCACCTTTCCTCCATAAACGCAATCCCCGGTCCGTGCCAGGAAATTCCCGTGGTCGGAGTGGCCGCTGCCTCGGCATCGCCCGAGGGCCACGACGCACCCGGCCGCTACAATCTTTTCCGCATCGAAAAGGTCGGAACCGAATGGACATGCGCCATGCGCGAATATGGCTATCAGCGGATCGGCGATGAGATCGCATTGCGGCTGCAAATGCGCATATATTAGACACCAAGTGATTCAACGCGCCGTATCGAACAGCGCAAGGCGAGAGCGTGAGCCAGATTTCATTCACCATTGATGCCCCGGTTTTCGACCCTTCAACCGGCGAGGCGAGGTTTGGATATCGGCTTGCCGATCACGCCTTCGTCGAGACGCTGCGCTTTCCACTCGAAAACCTGGAGACGGCAAGAGCCACCACTGCGGCTTTTGCCACCATGCTTGATCTGACTGCTGCCGTGCTGGGAGTGAGCTATTTCAAACTGCTCGCGCCTTTCAAGATCGATGCGTCCGCTCTTGCGCTGTCCCAGGCGCAGCAGGCATTCGTGATCGACGTTTACGAAAACGGGCTGGGCGAATTCTACGCCCGCAACGACCTCAAGCGGTTCGGACGCCTGACGATCACCGCCGATGCGCCGCGCGAGGACGATACGCCCCCAACTCTGCCTGCCCGCTCGCTCGTTCTGATCGGTGGCGGCAAGGATTCGCTGGTCAGCGTGCAATTGCTCGAAAGCGCCGGGACCGAAATGAGCCTGTTTGCGGTCAACCCCAAGGGCCCGATCCTGTCCTCCACGGAGCGATCCGGCCTACCCTTCCTTACGGTTGAGCGCGCCCTCGATCCTGAAATGATCGCGCTGAGCCAAAAGCCGGGCTATTACAACGGGCACGTCCCCTCCACGGCGATCAATTCGATGATCGCGGCTCTCGCCAGCCTCTTGTACGGATATGGAAATATCGTGCTGTCCAACGAGCGCTCGGCCAGCGAGGGCAATGTCGAATTCGATGGGCGACAGGCCAATCACCAATATTCGAAATCGATCGATTTTGAACGTGACATCCGCGACGTCCTGTCGACCGCAACATCAGGCATGCTGGGTTATTTCTCCCTTCTGCGCCCCTATTCGGAAGCGCGCATCGCGGCGCTTTTTGCGCGGACGAACCGCTATGACGACGTGTTTTCGAGCTGCAACCGCAATTTCCGCCTCGCTGGACATGACGGCCCGCTCTGGTGCGGGAAATGCCCCAAATGCCATTTCGTCTTCCTGATCTTTGCGCCGCAAATGGAGAGGAGCCGCCTGACCGCCATTTTCGGACAGGATGTCCTCGACAATCCCGAAAACATTGCTCCCTATCGCGAATTGACCGGGCTTTCCGGGCACAAACCCTGGGAATGCGTTGGGGAAATTCTCGAAGCGGCGGCTTGCCTATGGCGCATCTCCGATCATCGAGACTGGCGCGACAGCGCCGTGGTCAAGGCGCTCAAGCCGGACCTCGAAGCGTTTTACGGCCCGGCCCGCCTGCAATCGGCCTATGAGGAGTTCATGACCGACAGCACCGACCACCTCATCCCCGAACACATTCAAAACGCGATTGCACCCCATGCACATTGACGGTCCCGTTCTTTTATATGGCGCTGGCCGCGAGGCCCGGTCCACTGCCGCATTCCTGCGCCGCACCTATCCTGACCTCGAACTGTTCGTGACCACCGATGACGGTGTGGCCGAACTCAATGGCGCAAGCTTCATCCCGCCCGATGAGGCAAATCAGGTTTCGCGCTTCGGAACCATCGTCAAGAGCCCCGGCGTGTCGCTCTACAAGCCGATTTTCGAGGCAGCCCGCGCCGCTGGGGTCAAGATCACATCCAACCTCAACATCTGGGGCGCCCACTTCCGCGAAGGCCGCACGGTCGTTGCGATTTCCGGCACCAAGGGAAAATCTACCACGGCAACGCTGGTCCATCTGATGCTGGAGAAATCCGGGGTCGATGTGGTGCTGGCTGGCAATGTGGGCATCCCCCCGCTCGACGCCGCCGACAGCGCCCAGACGGTGGTGCTCGAACTCTCGTCCTACCAGACGGCCGATATCGACTTTGCTCCCGACATCGCCGCGATCTCCAACCTCTATCCCGAGCATGTGGATTGGCACGGGGGGCTCGATGCCTATTACCGCGACAAGCTCAATTTGATCGCCAAAGGTCCCAAATTTGTGGCGATCGGCCCGCAGGCTGCCACCGTGGAGCGCGTCATCAGCACCATTCCCGCCACGACCAAACGCATTCCGCCGCTCGACATCGATCTTGGCGACGAAATTCTGATGGCCGCGATGAATTCGCGCCTCAAGGGTGCGCACAACCACGACAATGCTCGTCTGGCCGCGGCCATTGCGCTGGCTGCCGGGGCCACAAGGGAGGGAATTTTCAAGGGCATCGAAGCCTTCATTCCCCTGCCCCACCGGCTCGAGGAATTAATGGTCGGCGACATTCTTTTCGTCGATGACTCCATTTCAACCACCCCCGAAGCCACCAAGGTGGCGCTCGCCGCCTACAAGGGCAGAAAAATCGCCCTGATTGCGGGCGGGCACGAGCGCCAGCAGGATTATGCCGATCTGGCCAACCTGATGGGACTGACCAGTGTCGTGATGCTCTGCTCACTGCCGGTCACCGGCCAGCGGCTTGCCCAGGCCGTTCGCGAGAACACTCCGATCCCCATTGCCGAATGCTCGACGCTCGATGAGGCCATGCAGGCGCTCGCCAATGCCGGCCACGTCTTCGATACCGTCATCCTCTCGCCGGGCGCGCCGAGCTACAACCAGTTCAAGAATTTCGAAGAACGCGGCGACCGGTTCAAAGCCCTTGCCCGCCAGCATTTCAGCTAGGAATACCTGTGACCTATGTTTTTTTGCTCTGCGCCATCGTCGCAGAAGTCATCGCCACGTCCGCGCTCAAGGCCGCCAACGGATTTACCAACCTGATACCGTCGGTCATCGTGGCGGTGGGCTACGCTGCAGCGTTCTATTTCTTGTCGCTCACGCTGCGCACCCTGCCGGTCGGCATCGCCTACGCAATCTGGTCGGGATTGGGGATTGTGCTGATTTCGCTTGTCGGCTGGGTCGTTTACAAACAGGCGCTGGATCTGCCCGCCGTAATCGGCATGGCGCTGATTATCGCCGGTGTCGTGGTAATCAATACATTCTCACGGGCGGGACAATGAAAGTGGCGTCAGGCCAGCTTCGAGAAGCTGGCATAGCGTTCTTCGAGCTGTGCCTGCATTTCCTTGACCTTGGCATCCATGCGGGCCTGTACACCCTGCGCGGCAAGCTCGCCCACGCCCTGAATCTGCATGGTCTGCGCGGCCTGAAAGCCGGACACAAGGGCTGCTGAGCTCGCTTGGAACTGCTCCATCATCTCGCGGCGCTTGAGGCGCGCGGCTTCCATCTCATCCCAGGCCGATTGCTTGGGGAGCCAGTTCATCTTTTTGAAACCGGTGACGGTGCTCATGCCCCGATCATGCACCGACGTGCTTAAGATTCTGTTAGGCGGGCCCGAACTCGGGCTTGACCTCCTCCAGCTCGATCAGCGTTCCGTCGAAATCCTTGGGGTGGAGAAAAACCACCGGCAATCCATGCGCACCGATTTTGGGCTCTCCATCGCCGAGCACCCGTGCCCCGCCTTCGATCAGCCGCCGCACCGCCGCGCTCACATCGGCAACTTCATAGCAGATGTGGTGCATGCCGCCGTCGGGATTGCGCTCTAGGAAAGCGGCGATGGGCGAGGCGTCCCCAAGCGGTTCGAGCAGTTCAACCTTGGTGTTACCAGTCTCCACGAACACCACCCGCACGCCATGTTCGGGCAGTTCCTGAACGCCCGAAACGCTGGCGCCCAGCATCTCGCGATACCGGCGTGCTGCCGCCTCGAGATCGGGCACCGCGATGGCGATATGGTTGACCCGCCCGATCATCGGTTGCTCAACCTGCCCTCAATCGCATTGAGTACCGAATAGGCCGCATCGAGCACATTGGTGCCCGGCCCGAAAATGTCGAGCACGCCAGCCTCGCGCAAAAATTCATAATCGGTGCTGGGAATGACGCCGCCGACCACAACGGCCACATCCTTCAGACCCCGTTCCCTCAGCGCGGCGATCAGTTCAGGAACCAGCGTCTTATGCCCCGCCGCCAGTGACGAAACGCCCACTGCGTCAACCCCGAGTTCTTCGGCATGGGCCGCCACTTCGTGCGGCGTTTCAAAAAGCGAGCCCATATGCACGACGAAGCCCAGATCGGCGAAGGCGGTCGCGATCACCTTGGCGCCGCGATCATGGCCGTCCTGGCCCATCTTGGCGATAAAGACTGACGGCGCGCGGCCATGGGAGGTCTTGAACCCTTTAATGCGCCGCACAGCCTCCTCATATTGCGGATCACCGGCATAACTTTGCGAATAAACCCCCGACAGCACCCGCGTGGTCGCGTCGTAGCGGCCGAACACATCCTCCATGGCTTGGGAGATTTCGCCCAGCGTGGCGCGGGCCCGCGCCGCGGCCACGGCGGCGTCGAGCAGATTGCCCTCGTCCATCGCCGCATATTCGCGCAACGCGTCCAGTGCCGATTGGCAGCGGGCTTCATCGCGCGTGCGGCGAATGGCTTCAAGCCGGGCGATCTGCCCGGCTCGCACTTTGGCGTTGTCGACTTCCAACGTCTCTATGGCGTCCTCTGTGTCAAGCCTGTATCGATTGACGCCAACGATGACCTCCTCGCCGCGATCGATCGCTGCCTGGCGGATGGCCGCTGCCTTTTCGATGGCCAGCTTGGGGTCGCCCGATTGCACCGCCTTGGTCATACCGCCCTGCGTTTCGACCTCGTCGATAAGAGCCTGCGCTTTTTCGACAAGCTGACGCGTAAGTTCCTCGACATAATAGGACCCGCCCAGCGGATCGACCACATCGGTGATCTTTGTTTCATGCTGCAGGATAAGCTGGGTGTTTCGCGCTATGCGCGAGGAGGTTTCCGACGGCAGCGCAATGGCTTCATCGAACGAATTGGTGTGCAGGCTCTGCGTTCCTCCCAACACCGCCGCCAGCGCCTCATAAGCCGTGCGCACGACATTGTTGTAGGGATCCTGCTCGGTGAGCGAGACGCCCGAGGTCTGGCAATGGGTGCGCAGCATCTTCGAGCGTGGATCGGTGGCGCCCAGATCGGTCATGATCTTGGACCAGAGCGTGCGCGCCGCCCTAAGCTTTGCCACCTCGACAAAGAAATTCATTCCGATGCCGAAAAAGAACGACAGCCGCCCGGCAAATTTGTCGATATCGAGCCCGCGCGCCTGCGCCGCTCGCACATAATCCATGCCATCGGCCAGCGTATAGGCAAGCTCCTGAATCGCCGTCGCCCCAGCTTCGTGCATGTGATAGCCCGAAATCGAGATCGAGTTGAATTTCGGCATATGCTCGGCCGCATAAGCGATGATATCGCCCACGATCCGCATGGAGGGCTCTGGTGGGTAGATATAGGTGTTGCGGACCATGAATTCCTTTAAAATGTCGTTCTGAATGGTCCCTGACAGTTTTTCGGGCGGCACGCCCTGCTCTTCAGCCGCAACGATAAACATGGCCAGAACCGGGATCACCGCCCCGTTCATGGTCATCGATACACTCATCTCGTCGAGCGGAATGCCGTCGAACAGCAGCTTCATGTCCTCGACGGAGTCAATAGCCACGCCTGCCTTGCCCACGTCGCCGACAACGCGCGGATGATCGGAATCGTACCCCCGATGCGTTGCGAGATCGAAAGCGACCGATAGCCCCTTCTGCCCACGCTCCAGCGCCCGTCGATAGAACCGATTGCTCTCCTCGGCGGTCGAAAACCCCGCATACTGCCGGATGGTCCAGGGCCGGTTGGCATACATCGTCGCCCGCACACCGCGCGTGAACGGCTCGACACCGGGGATGGAACCATCCTCGCCCAGATAGACCGGCTCGACCGCGAGCCCGCCATAGTCGCGGCGAAGGCTGTCGAGCGGGGCATCGCGCAGTTCCGCACTGGCGATATGGAACCAGATGTCGCGCGGAGATTTGCCCATCACACGGCCTCAAATTCCATGATGACCGCATCGACGGCCAGCACGTCTCCTGCCACGGCCTTGAGGCTGGCGACCCGGGCCCTGCGCTCGGCACGCAGGACATTTTCCATCTTCATAGCTTCGACGATGGCCAGGGGCTGGCCCTCCTCGACGACATCGCCCTCCGCCACATCCAGACGCACGATTTGTCCCGGCATCGGACACAAGAGGAACTGGCTCATGTCAGGGGGCGTCTTTTTTACCATGTGCCGCATCAGATCGGCCACATGCGGCATCACCACCTTGGCGACAATATCGGCCCCGCGATAGCGCATGCGGAAGCCCGAGGTCACCCGGTCCATTTTGACATGCAGCGTGCGGCCATCGATTTCCGTAGCCGTCAGGCTCGCACCCGGCTGCCAACCATCCTCGATCAGAAGGGGTTGGCCGTCGTCGGTCATCAGGACAAAGGATTCATCGGACTTCGGAATGGAGAAATCCCAACGCATGTCACCGATCAGGACGCTGCGCTCCGCGATCACATGCCCGCTGCTGATGGGCTCGGGTTCGATGAAACCGCGCGTTTCGAGCTGAAAACTGGCGCGGCAGGCAAGCGCCGCCAGCGTCAGCAACGTATCGTCATCGAGCACGACGCCGGTAAACCCGTCAGGAAATTCATCGTCGATGTAATTGGTTGAAAGCAATCCTTCGCGGAAGCGCTGTTGCTGGGTTACCGCCGAGAGAAACGGGATGTTGTTGCCGATCCCGTCGATTTCGAACTGATCCAGCGCCACCGCCAGCCCGTCTATCGCGGCAACACGATCCGGTGCCCAGGTCACAAGCTTTGCCACCATCGGGTCGTAGTAAGGGCTGATTTCGCCGCCCTCCTCGACGCCGGTATCATTGCGCACGACAAGATGGGCCGACGCCTCGGCAGCAGGCGGGCGATAGCGCTTGAGACGCCCCGTCGAGGGCAGAAAATTGCGATAGGGATCTTCGGCGTAAATTCGCGCCTCCACGGCCCAGCCTTCCAGCCGCACATCTTCCTGAGCCCAGCGCAACGCTTCACCGTCCGCAATGCGTATCATTTCCTCGACCAGATCGAGGCCGGTCACCAGTTCAGTCACCGGGTGTTCGACCTGCAGGCGCGTGTTCATTTCGAGAAAATAGAAATTTCGGTCCTTATCGACGATGAACTCGACGGTCCCGGCGCTCACGTAGTTGACGGCCCTGGCCAAAGCGACGGCCTGTGCACCCATTTTTTCGCGCGTCCGGGAATCGAGAAACGGCGAAGGAGCCTCCTCGATCACCTTCTGGTTGCGGCGCTGAATGGAACATTCGCGCTCGCCCAGATGAATGCAATTGCCCAGCCCATCGGCCAGCACCTGAATCTCGATGTGGCGCGGCTCCTCGATATATTTCTCAATGAAAATCCGATCGTCGCCAAACGACGCCGCCGCCTCCGATTTCGAGCGCTCGAAGGCTTCCTTCACATCCGCATCCGAGCGTGCAATCCGCATCCCCTTGCCGCCGCCCCCGGCCGAAGCCTTTATCATCACCGGATAGCCGATGGACTTGGCGATTTTCGCCGCTTCGGCGGCATCCGCGATCAGCCCCATATGGCCCGGAACCGTCGAAACCCCCGCTTCCGCGGCGATCTTTTTGGAGGTGATCTTGTCCCCCATCGCCTCGATGGCCTTGACCGGCGGCCCGATGAAATAGATTCCCTCCTGCCGCAGGCGTTCGGCAAAGGCCGGGTTTTCAGACAGGAACCCGTACCCCGGATGCACTGCCACGGCGCCGGTCTGCTGGCATGCGGCGACGATTTTTTCGATAGCGAGATAGCTTTGCGATGCGGGAGCCGGACCGATATGGACGGCCTCATCGGCCATCCGCACATGCAACGCATCCCTATCGGCGTCCGAATAAACCGCGACTGTCGCGATACCCATCTTTTTCGCCGTATCGATCACCCGGCAGGCGATCTCCCCGCGATTGGCTATGAGGATTTTGGAGAACATCTAGACAGACCTCACAGCGGAATATTCCCATGCTTCTTGATCGGCACATGCGCCTGCTTGTGTTTTAGGCTCTCGAACGCCCGCGCCACGCGGCGGCGCGTGTTGTGGGGCATGATGACGTCGTCGATGAAGCCGCGCTCGGCGGCGACGAAGGGGTTGGCGAACCGATCCTCATATTCCCTGGTCCGCGCCGCGATCTTGTCGGCATCGTCCAGTTCCGAGCGATAGAGAATTTCGGTTGCGCCCTTGGCGCCCATCACAGCGATTTCCGCGCTCGGCCAGGCGTAATTCACATCGGCGCGGATGTGTTTTGAGCTCATCACGTCATAGGCCCCGCCATAGGCTTTTCGCGTAATGACAGTCACCTTGGGCACCGTCGCCTCGGCATAGGCGAACAACAGCTTGGCACCGTGCTTGATGATGCCGCCATATTCCTGCGCAACGCCGGGCAGAAAGCCCGGCACGTCCACGAAGGTCAGGATGGGAATATCGAAGCTGTCGCAGAAACGGATGAACCGGGCGGCCTTTTTCGATGCATTGATGTCGAGGCACCCCGCAAGCACCATGGGCTGATTGGCGACCACCCCGACGCTCTGTCCGTTGAGCCGAATGAAGCCGATCAGGATATTGCCAGCATGATCCTTCTGGAGTTCGAGGAACTCGCCTTCGTCCGCCACCTTCTCGATCACTTCGCGCATATCATAGGGCATATTGGCGTTGGCCGGGATCAGGGTATCAAGGCTGTCCTCGCGCCGGTCGATCTGGTCGTTCGTCGCAACCCGTGGCGCTTTTTCGCGCGCCGAGAGCGGCAGAAAATCGAACAGTCGCCGCACTTCGAGCAGCGTTTCGATATCGTTTTCGAACGCCGCATCGGCCACCGAAGAAATCTTGGTGTGGGTCGACGCTCCGCCCAGTTCCTCATGGGTCACGCTTTCATTGGTCACCGTCTTGACCACGTCCGGTCCGGTCACGAACATGTAGCTCGTGTCTTTTACCATGTAGATGAAATCGGTCATGGCGGGAGAATAGACCGCCCCGCCTGCGCACGGCCCCATAATGACCGATATCTGAGGCACTGCGCCCGAAGCCTGCACATTGCGCCAGAAGACTTCCGCATAACCACCGAGCGAAGCCACGCCCTCCTGGATGCGCGCGCCGCCGGAATCGTTGAGCCCGATCACCGGCGCACCATTCTGAACGGCGAGATCCATGATCTTGCAGATCTTCTGGGCATGGGTTTCCGATAGCGAACCGCCAAACACCGTAAAATCCTGGGAAAACACGTAGGTCAGCCGTCCGTTGATCGTGCCCCAGCCCGTCACAACGCCGTCACCGGGGATGATCTGCTCGGCCATCCCGAAATCGCGGGTGCGGTGGGTGACGAACATGTCGTATTCTTCAAAGCTGCCCGGATCGAGCAGCACGTCGAGCCGCTCGCGGGCCGTCAGCTTGCCCTTGGAATGCTGAGCCTCAATGCGCCGGGCACCCCCGCCCTGCCGCGCATGTTCACGCTTTTCCTCGAGCGCATCGATAACATCCTGCATCAAGTCCTCCGGCAAATACCCCGATACCCTATAGCGATTTGGCAAAATTTCGAGAAACTTTCGCGGCCCATTTCGCAACCCGCAAAGTTTTATCTTGCCAACACTTAAGGCAATTTACCCCTTGGGCGACACGATCACCCGCCCTCTAACCTTGCCGGCCAGAATGTCTTTGGAAGCCGCGGGCAGGTCCTCAAGGCCCACTTCGCGCACCATCCGTTCGTAAACGCCGAAACCGAACAGCGTCGAAAGCCTGTCCCATGCCGCCATGCGCGCTTCGAAGCGCTGCATGACACTGTCGATCCCGGCCAGCGTCACACCACGCAGAATGAACGGAATGACGCTCCCATCCCACGCATCGCCTGCCGCCAGCCCGACCGCTGCAACGCAGCCGCCCGTGTGAATTTGCTTGAGCATCTCGCCCAGTGGCGCTCCGCCCACACTGTCGACCGCGCCGATCCAGCGTGTCGCGAGCAGCTTTTTGGAACTCGGCGCAAGAACGTCGCGACCGACCACTTCGGTAGCCCCAAGGGCCCGCAGATCGTCGGTCAGGTCTTTCCGTCCGGTCATGGCGTGAACTTTGTAGCCAAGTCGCGCCAGCAGCAGCACCGCCATCGACCCCACGCCGCCGCCGGCTCCAGTCACCAGAATGTCGCCATCGCCGGGCTTTATTCCTTCTGATTTGAGCCTGTTGACCGCCAGCATCGCCGTTAGCCCGGCCGTGCCCAGCACCAGTGCATCGCGCGTTGAAATTTCCTTGGGCAAGGGCACCAGCCAATCGGCATTCACCCGCGCGCGGGTCGCAAATCCACCCCAGTGCCATTCCCCGACACGCCATCCGGTCAAGACCACTGCCTGCCCAGGGTGATAGCGCTCATCGGTGCTCTCGATCACCCGTCCGGCAAAATCGACGCCCCCGATATGGGGGTATTCGCGAACGAGACCGCCGATTCCCGAAAGCGCCATGCCGTCCTTGTAATTGAATCCCGCCCAGTCGATGCCCACCAGAACATTGCCCTGAGGCAGCCTTGCCTCGTCCAACTCGGCAATCCGCGATGCGATCTTGCCGTCCTCTCCCTTCTCGGTCACCAGTGCTCTAAAACTCATGGCGCCACCTCCCGGCATTATCTCACAGTGATTTGCCGGGCGCGTCCAGTCGCAATCGGGGCCGCGCGTGATCAGAAGGGATGGGCCAGCCGGTCGAGTGGTACACCTGCGCTGATGATCCCGCTCGAAATCGTGCGCAACAGGTCCGGGTCGAGCACATGCTGCCGGAGCGCCGGCATAATGCCCAGCCGCCGGAAGCGCTGACTGGCCAGAAGCCTGGGCAAGTAAGCGTTGATGATGTCCGCGTCCCGCAACTGTCCCCCCGCCGCAACCATGACGGCCGTTCCCAAATCGGGAACCGCCGAAACCATGCGCTCGCCAACAGCCGCTGCGTAGGCGTAGTCGCCCCCACGCATGGCCCATAGTGTGGGGACGATCGAGTAGAAATCGGGTGGGTTGACCTCAACGGACAGAGCTCGCTGCGACAGGGCACGCGCCGCCTGCCAATTGCCGTTTAGACTTTCAACATAGGCATAGTCCGCCAGCACATCGACCATGGCGGGGTTGAGCTGCATCGCCGTGTTGTAGTCGTTACGCGCTCCCTCTACGTCGCCCGCAAGATAGGCGACATAGGCCCGAAGCGCCCAGATGAACCCATTTGTCGAGTCCATGTCGATTGCCTGTTGAGCAAGTTCGCGCGCCCGCTGCACAAGCGCGGAGCCCTCGGCAGTATCGGTACCCGTCCGCCACCCGCGGTCCGCCGTCAGCAACGCCAGAATGGCCGCGCCCTCCGATATGCCTTCGGTCATTGCCCGACGGGCGCACCGCTCAAGTGCTGAAACATTGAAACCGGTTCGCTGCTCGCGAAACATCGAGTAGGCGACAAGGCACGGATAGGGTTCCAGCACCAGATCGTCTTCCGCCATGCGGGCCGCAATCCAGCTTCGCGCCGATTTGTGCAGCGGGCCGCGCGGGCTGCCAAGCCTGAGCGAAAACTCTTCCGAAACATCCTGCAAATTCATATCGGGAGCCCCATCGTCCAGGGGCACCTCCACTTCAAAAGTGGCAACAACCGAGCGCGACGGGACGTTCTGCAACAGAATTGAATAGAGAATGCCGCCTGGCGATCGACGGGCCACGCCCGAAAGCACGTAGACCCCGCCATTTCCCCGCTCCACCTCGCCGGGGTCAGCTTGGGGCCCGCCATAGCGCGCCGAAAGATCGGAGAACTGGTTTATGTCAGTGACAAGTTCAAGCGCCAGCCCGGCAACGAGCGGCGTACTGCGCTGGTCATCGGTCAGGTTTTCGAAATCCTCGACGAAGACCAGTGGCATGGTCGGCTGAACAACGCCGGGCCGCGACGAGGTGCGCTGACCGAGCTCGGGCCAGAAATAGAGAGAGGCAAGGAGCAAAAGAGCCGCGGCGGCGCCCGCCACCCATATTGATCGCGATGGCGCTTGCGGCGGTCGGGAAACAGCTCCATCCCTGGCGATATCGGATTGCTCCCCCCCGTCGCTACCGATGACCGCGGCGCCCTCGCGCGGAACGAATTGGGGAACATAACGGCCAACCGGCAGGACGATCCGTGTGGGTGCCGTGCCCAGTCCGGAACTGTCGAATTCTTCGATCAGGCCGCGCAACCGGCGTGCCTGGACCCGCACGATTGGGTCCGATTGTGGATCGAAATTTTCATCTCGCCCGAAGACATCCACGGCAATGGAATAGGCTTTTACCGAATCTGATTGCCCCGCGAGGGCGGCGTCCACGATATAGGTGAGGAACGCAGAGAGCCTTGGAGAGCGCGCCATGGGCGGCCATGCCAGAAGCTCGTCGAGCGCTTGGCGAATGGCTGCCTGCTCGTCTTCTGCGTATACCCTCCCCTCAGGCATGCGCTCCTCCTTTGGGCAACACTAGACTTGCGCGTTTTACATGTAAATCGGCAATCCTTTTACCGTCTGTTACGGGCGATAACCTTTCGGTCGCGCGAAGAATTGAGCATATGCCCCTCATCGCAGCCACCATGTGTCGCTTTTTGAACGCTTGGCAGCGCGATTGGACGACGTTTCTTGGCGGAGAGACGCCGGTTTTTTCGATCGACGTATTATTTTGAAGCCGGCCAGAACGCATTTGCGACTGGCCGTTTCGCTTTGATTTTCTGGTTGAGGCCAATGACGAGCAATGCAGCGCTCGAGCCGTTTTTCGTGCTCGTTGATGATCATATCCATTCCGCGCGCCTGATGCGCAGGGCAATGCAGATGAATGCTTCACCTGCGCGCGTCGTCTGGATTGGCAATGCCGGCCGGGCCGAGCGTACGCTGACCCGCCTTCTGCGCGGTCCTGCGGCGCAGCGGCCCAACATGGTGATCGTGGACCTCAAGTCGCACAGTGGCGCATCGGCGGCGTTCATTTCCCGGATCGGGAACCTCGCTGCTTCCGCGAACGTTCCGGTCGCAGCCATTACAGGCACTGGAGCCGACGAAAGTCGCCAGGTGCTCCTCAAAAGCGGTGCCGACGCTGTGTTCGCCCGCCATCACGATCTGACCGCCTATCGGGCGGAGATGGTGAAAATAATAGATTTCTGGGTGCGGGAAACCGTGACCTGGCCCATTCGGGCGTAGCCACCGCGTCCCCGGCTACGTTCGATAGGGAGGAATGTACTCCTTAATGCGTCCCCCAAGGAACGTGTTTGCATTCATTCCTCCCGCCTTTTCCGGCCTCTGGCCAAAAGCGTTCATCGCGGCTTGTCCCTCCCTCGCCGCGATTGAGAAGACCGGCGGACCTGCGTCCTCGTTTCGCCGGCCTTCACGGGGAGAGGGGCATGCTTAAGTCTGCCGGCCGGCACTTGCCGCACCTCTCCCCACCTTTTCCACCACCCTCTCGCACCCCCAATAGCCTTTTTTGCAGGGCTAACCGGTTGTTTTAGAAGGGATTGGCAACGCTCGAACCGGCACAGCTCTGCCTGTTTTGTTTCAATCTGTTAACAAAGACTTGCCAGACGGTTTCGTCTCAAGCATTCTCCCCTCTTGTATGCGGCGTTAACTTTCCGGAAAGTTCTGCGGATTGGTCCGCGCCTTTTCCGGACATGTGCGGGGAGGCCACCATGATGACCACGCCACGCCTCGTCAGTCTGACCGCGCTTGCGGCCAGCCTGTTCATCGTCATCTTGACGATTACTCAAGCCAATGGATTGACGGCAACGCCCGGGATGGACGTTGCAAATGCTGCCTGCATCGAAACAGGTGTTTCGTCCGATTGCCCGGTATCGGGATCACTCGTTCAGGCCGTTGTCCATCGCTGACAAGATTACGCCCTGGCCGGGGCATCCCTGGCCAGGCACCCAGCTTCACTTGTGACATGTTGCGCTCGGCGACTAGCCGGTATGCGTTGCTGGCTGTTGCGTCGACGCACAACCTCGGCAAGGCTTGTATCCGTCCGATCACGGGATCGATGCTTCGATACAAATTCCCAGTGACCCGGAACCCTTTGCCCGCTGAGGCATTGAATTGATGGAGCGAACCGTAACAACCAAGCCCCGGAGATTATGCAAAACCCGGTTTCCGCTATCCTGTCCGCCAATTCGGGCCCGGTAGCGATATTCACCGATTTCGACGGCACCCTCGTTGAGATCGCCTCACACCCGGACGCAATCATCGTTCCCGATGACCTGCCTGCCCGGCTCCGTTCCCTGTATTCCGCGCTCGACGGTGCTCTTGCCGTTGTTACAGGCCGGACCATCAAAACGATCGACGGTTTCCTTCCTGCCCAGGAGTTCTCGGTTTCCGGCAGCCATGGCGCCGAATACCGCCATGAAGGAAAACTGCACGGTCCCCCACCCAACCTCGTTTCCGCTGCGCATATCCTCACCAGCCGCGTTTCCGATACATTGGACGGGCAGGAAGGCATCCTCATTGAACCCAAGCCCACCGGCGTTGCCGTCCACTATCGCTCGGCCCCGGAAAAAGGCGCCATGGCCAGCGCGGCGCTCGCCCGCGCCCTTCAAGGCCATCCCGATTTCCACGCGATAGCCGGAAAAATGGTCGTTGAAGCGCGCCCCCTGTCGGCCAACAAGGGAGCTGCGCTTGAACACTTGATGCAGGTTAAGCCCTTTGCAGGCCGGACGCCGGTTTTCATCGGTGACGACGTCACCGACGAGGACGGTTTCGCGGCCGCCGAGCGCCTTGGCGGGTTCGGTGTCAGGATCGGCGAGCCGGCCGAGACCCGCGCCCGGTTCGTCCTGCCCGACATCGCTTCGCTCCTGAGCTATTTCGATGCCCTGATCGAGAGGGAACCAAACGCCGCCGCATCCGATTTTGCGGATCAAAGACTCCAGGAAAGCAGGATCAGATGAGCCGCCTCATTGTTGTTTCAAATCGAATTCCCGGAAAAGCCCCAGCAGCGGGCGGTCTTGCCGTCGCGCTGAAAAAAACACTCTCGGCGAGAGATGGTTTCTGGTTTGGATGGTCCGGAGCGTTCGCCGAAACCCCCAGCCGGGACGCCAAGTTCGAGACCATCGACGGGCTGCAGATCGGCTCGATCGATCTGACAAAATCCGATCACCAGAGCTATTACGCCGGGTTTTCCAATTCGATCCTCTGGCCGGCCTTCCATCTGCGGCTTGACCTCACCGATATCCACTCGCACTGGTACGAAGGCTATCGCCGGGTCAATGTTCAGTTTGCCGAGGCCATCGCAAAGCACATCCAGCCCGACGACATCATCTGGGTGCACGATTATCATCTGATCCCGCTGGCCACCGAGCTGCGCCGGCGCAATATCCGCAACAAGATCGGGTTCTATCTCCACATCCCGTTCCCCACGCCTGATGCGCTCAACGCCATTCCCCACCACGAGGAATTGTTGACCGACCTCTTGGCCTACGATCTCGTCGGGTTCCAGGCACAGCGCGACGTCGCCGCCTTCAACGAATTCATTGCCCATGAGGAAATGTACCGTCAGGCTGGTGGCACACCCTTCGAAATCGAGATGGGAAACACCACCCTTGATGCGTTCCCCATTGGGTCGGACCCCGAAGCTTTTGCCAAACTGGCGGCCAGCCCCAACGCTCAGAAAATGTACAAACGCGTCGAGCGCTCCATGAATGGCCGCGCCATGATCCTGGGTGTCGACCGGCTCGATTATTCCAAGGGCCTGCCCCAGCGTGTCCAGGCCTATGAAAAGCTGCTGGAAAACAACGCCAACCTTCGGCGTGCCGTGCACATGATCCAGATCGCCCCACCCTCGCGCGACACGATCAAGGAATATCAGGTGATCTCTGACGAGCTGGATTCCGCCGTCGGACGATTGACCGGGCGCTTTGCCGAACCTGACTGGTTGCCCATTACCTATGTCAAGCGCGCCTACTCCCAGGCTTCGCTGGCCGGGCTCTATCGGCTTGCGCGTGTGGGGCTGGTGACACCACTGCGCGATGGCATGAACCTGGTGGCACACGAATATGTGGCCTCCCAGAACCCGGAAAATCCCGGCGTTCTCGTCCTTTCCCGCTTTGCGGGAGCGGCGGAAATCTTTCACGACGCGCTCATCATCAATCCCTTCGATACCGACGAAACCGCAGAGGCCATGCGCCTCGCGATCGCCATGCCGCTCGAAGAGCGCAAGGAGCGCTGGGAAAGCCTGATGAAGGTGGCGCAGACCTATGACATCGATAACTGGGCCAACAACTACCTCGCCGCCTTGACCGGCGATACGCAATCGGCCGTCGTTGACGACCAGGACCCCGACGGCGACCGGAACGGTAAAACCGACCTGCTCCCCCGCTCGGGCACGCTTGGCCGCCCCGCGACAATGTCTCTCGAGCAACGCGCACCACGCCTGTCACTGTTACCGTGGCTGCGCTCGGTCTTTTCCGGCACATAAACACAAAAAGGGCGGCTCGAAAGCCGCCCTCTCTTTTTGCACGACGGGAGGAAGTGCAGATCAGAACGTCGAATCCGGGAAATAGTAGTCCTCGGCGTTCTCAGGCGTAATCAGCGGCGCGCCCAGAATATATTCGCCCGAAACCGGACCGTTCGAGGTGAAGTGGTTGACGGTCACATCCATGGCCGTCGCGATCATCGCGGGCGGATAGAGAACGTCGACCGGAACCAGTTCCGAGCCCTCCATCACCATCTGGATGATTTCCTTCATGCCGGCACCGCCGACGATGAACAATTCGTCCTCGCGGCCCGCCTGGCGCACAGCCTCGATAACGCCGAGCGCGATATCGTCGTCCTGGGCCCAGACCCCATCGATGTCCGGGAAGCGCGACAGGAAGTCCTGCATCACCTCGAACCCGTCATCGCGGTTCCAGTTTGCGTACTGATTGTCCAGAACATTGATGCCCGAGCCTTCGATGGTTTCCATGAAAGCGTTGAAGCGTTCGTCATCGATAACCGTCGGAATGCCGCGCAGGATGACGATGTTGTCGCCCTCGCCGAGCCGCGAAAGGAAGTATTCGCCCGAAACCGTTCCCAGCGCGGTGTTGTTGCCCGCGACGTAAACGTCCTCGATGCCTTCCTGGGACAACCCGCGGTCGACGACCGTTACAAAGACGCCCGATTCCTTGACCATGCGCACCGGATCAGTGAGCGGCTCGGATTCGAACGGCAGCACGACCAGCGCGTCGATCTGGTGGATCGAAATCAGATCCTCGAGATCGTTGGCCTGCTGTGCCGGACCGTCTGCGGCAATCAGGATGATGTCGATATCGGGATTGGCTTCCTCGATCCGGTTCATAGCCTGTTCGGCGTGCCAGTTAAGCCCGCCCGCCCAGCCATGGGTAGCCGCCGGAATGGAAACGCCAATCTTGATTTCCTGTGCCGCTATGGCGGTCACGCCCAGCGCAACGCTGCACAGGGCAGCGCCGGCGATGAGTTTGAGTGTTCGCATGATAGTCCTCCTTGGTTGTGTTGCGCGCCTCTCCTCAAGGCACTGCCCCCGCCGGCATTTGTTTTGGCGCCGGTTGGAATTTTATCCCCTGGTCTTCCGGAAAATATTGAGATGACCGAGATTGCCGCGCTGCAGCCAGACAGCGGCGATAATGATGACGCCCTGCACTGCACCGTTGAGATAATTCGAGATGATATCGGTGAGGTTCAAAATATTGCCGATGGTCGTGAGCATGATCGCGCCGATCACCGTGCCCCCGATCCGGCCGTAACCACCCTTGAGCATGGTGCCGCCGATAATGACCGCAGCAATCGCTTCAAGCTCCCATAATACGCCCGTCGATGACGACGCCGAGCCCAGGCGCGGAACATAGATGATCGTGGCAATCGAGACGCAAAGCCCCTGGATGACATAGGTCAGTGTCTTCACACGGTCGACATTGATCGCCGAATAGCGGGCCACAGTCTCGTTGGATCCAATCGCCATGCAATAGCGTCCAAACGCCGTGCGGTTGAGTAGCACCCAGCCCAGAACGGCGACCACGGCAAAGACCACCACCGGAACGGGAATGCCCAGCAGGCTGCCGTAATAGACGGGGCGGTACGCGTCGCGGATATCAAAGGCCAGCGACAACGTTCCGCCATCAGCAAAGTAGGTCACCAGTGAGCGAAATATCCCCATCGTGCCCAGCGTGACGATGAAGGCCTCGATCTTGCCCTTGGTGGTCATGAAGCCATTGAGAAAGCCAGCAGCCAGCCCGAGCAGCACCGAGGCAGCACAACCGAGCAGAACAGTCGGTATGCCAGTTCCGAGCGTCTCTATCGCTGCGTTCATGACGATGATCATCACGCCCGAAATCACCGCCGCCATGGACCCGACCGAAAGATCGATCCCGCCCGCGGTGATGACGAAGGTCGCCCCGACGGCAATAATCCCGATAAAGGCCGACCGGGTCAGGAGGTTGGAGATATTGCCCTCCGAGGCGAACGCCGAATTGAGCGCGAAACCCAATATGCACAGCGCAATCAGCGCCACGAGCGGCCCGAAGGTGTGATAATCGATCCTGAACCGCTTTTTGGCCGGCTTCACCCCTTCATGCGCTTGCGCGGTCATCGTCCGATTCTCCCTTTAGCCCAGCGGCATAGCGCATGATTTCTCCCTCTTTGATTTCCGCGCCTTCGAGCGTGCCCATGCGGCGCCCTTCGCGCATCACCACAACCCGGTGCGAAAGCCCGATCACTTCCTGCATCTCGGATGAGACCACGATGATCGATTTGCCCTCTTTGGCGAGCGCGGCGATGATGTGATAGATTTGTTGCTTGGTGCCGACATCGATCCCCCGCGTCGGCTCGTCGATAATGACGATTTCCGGCTCGCTTTCCATGGCCTTGCCCAGCATCAGTTTCTGCTGATTGCCGCCCGAAAGCTGGCCAACGCGAACCGAAGCGTCACGCGCCCTGATATCGAAGCGGCGCGTCGCCCGCTCCATGGCCTCGACTTCACTGGCTTCATCGAGAAAGCCATTCTTGAGGTGACGCTTGAGCGTTAGAAGCGTCAGGTTCGATTGCAGCCCGACATTGAGCAGCAATCCCTTTCCCTTGCGGTCCTTGGTCATATAGACCAGCCCTGCGTCGATGGCCTGGCCGATCGAGGAAAATGCCACGGGCTCGCCCCTGAGCCTCACCGTTCCGCCGGTTTTTTCCGTCAGACCAACGATAGCTTCCATGACCGCAGTGCGGCCCGACCCGATCAGCCCGGCAAAACCCAAAATCTCGCCGCGCCGCAGCGCAAAGCTGACGCCGCGCACCCCCGGCGCCGTCAAACCCTCGACGTCGAGAATCACCGGAGCGTCGACATCGGGCTCGTGCTTGGGCGGATAAAGGTTGGACAATTCGCGCCCCACCATCATCTCGGCAATCGCGTCCGGTGTAAGGTCACCGGTCTCGACCGTCGCGATCAACTGCCCGTCGCGCAGTACGGTAATGCGGTCCGACAGCGCCATAACCTCGTCGAGCTTGTGGGAGATAAAGACGATGGCCACGCCCTTGGATTTCAGACGCCGCACCTGCTCGAAAAAAATGTCGGTTTCAGCCGATGTCAAAACGGCCGTCGGCTCGTCCATGATGAGCACCCGCGCATCACGGCTTATCGCCTTGGCGATTTCAACCATCTGTTTGTCGGCGACCGAAAGGGTATTGATACGGGCATTTGGGTCGATGGCGACATGAAGACCGTCGAGAATCCGTTGCGCCTCGGCCAGCATGTCCTTGCGGCGCAAGAAACCGAACCGCACCCATTCCCGGCCCAGAAAAATGCTCTCGGCCACGGTCAGGTGCTCGGCAAGATTGAGCTCCTGATGAATAACGACGATGCCCAGGGACGCGCTTTCGCCATTGGAGGGAAGGCGGATCGGCTCTCCATCGAGCACGATAGTGCCCGAGGTCGGCTGCTCGATGCCCGAAAGTATCTTGATGAGCGTGGACTTGCCCGCACCGTTCTCCCCGATCAGCGCGTGAACTTCGCCTTCACGAACGTCGAAATCGATACTGAACAGAACCGGCACTTCTCCAAAACTCTTGGAAACTCTGCTGGCTGCTAGAATATGTGGCGCACTGGCGCTTTCGGCCATTCACCAGTCCTCCCCCGATCTCCCTACCGGCCGAGCGGCCAGCATCTCCAATTGTCGAGTTGTGTAAACCTTTTCATTTGGCATGTAAAGGTTTACACAGACGTAGATGTGTATAAACCATAGCGTCGGGATTGAGGTGGCTGGAGCGTTTCCGGCATGCCTTGAATGGCCGTGCTTTACAGGGAAAGCATCGGCAGGGGGAGAGCCTTGAGCGCGGTCAAACCAGCAACGATCGAGGATGTTGCACTGATCGCTGGCGTATCGATCGCCACGGTATCACGCGCACTCAACGAACCGGGCAAAGTCGCCGATTCCACGCGCCGCCGGGTTATCGAAGCCGTTGCGCAAACCGGCTATACGACCAATGCCATGGCACGCAATCTGCGCACCCGGCGTTCGCATATGATCCTCATTTTGGCGCCGGACGTTGGCGATCCCAACTTTTCCAACATCCTGGTGGGTCTTGAAACCGAAGCGTCCAAGCGCGGCTATGGTGTCCTGATCGGCAACACACAGAACGATCCCGTTCGGGAAACCGATTATCTGCGCTTCATCTCTTCCAACCAGGCCGATGGCATCATCTTGCTGACCGGGCATCTGCCCTTCGGCCTCGTCGACAATCAGCCCGGCGTGCGGCTTCCGCCCATGGTGGCGATCAACGAGCCGATCCCCAATTCCGACATTCCCTTTGTCGGTGTCGACAACGTGGAAGGCGCCCGCGTTGCCACCGACCACCTGATCAGCCAGGGCCATCGCGAAATCGCGTTCATCGGCCAATCTTCTGGCCGGACCGTCGCCCAATTGCGCGAGCAAGGCTTTCGCACAGCCCTCGCAGCGGCCGGCATATCTGTCCAATCTAGCTTCGTGCTCGAAGCCGATGGAACCACCGAAAGCGGACGCGCGGCGGCCGAACGCATGTTCGTGCGCGACAAGCTTCCGACCGCCTTTTTCTGCGTCAACGACGCCACCGCATTGGGCGTATTGATCGCGCTCACCGCGCGCGGCTACGATCTGCCTCGCGAATTCTCGGTTATGGGCTTTGACGACATTTCCTTTGCCAGTTTCGTAACACCCTCGCTAACGACCATGAAACAGCCCCGCCTCAGAATCGGCGAGGCCAGCATGGACCTGCTGCTTGAAATGCTGGAAGGTGAAAGACCAGCAAGACGCGAAATCCTTCTGCGCTCCGAACTTATTCTGCGCAATTCGGTCGCTCTGCGTCGACCAGCCTGAAGCCTATTCGGCCGGCGCTGGCTCGGTTTCCAACGATTCGGTCGCCGGTCCCACCGGATCAACCGGTGTGGTTTCGATGGGCGTATCGATCGCCGGTGCGTCAGAGCCCTCTGGCTCGGTCACGGCCTCGTCGGTGGGAGCTGGTGTTGGCAAGGCGTCCAGATCAGTGGCCACTTCATCGTCGGCAGCGGGCACATCTTCAAGCGTAGCGCCACCATCGGTTGTGGTTGCTGTTTCATCGTATGTCGCCGTGCTGAACCAATAGACAGCCGCGAACAGAACGACGATCGCAACCAGCCCATAGATCAGCGCACGCGAGTTCATTAGACGGCTGTTTCCCTGCCGCGCTTCAGTCTTGGTGAGATCAGGCTTTTCATCGCTCATTGTGCGTCCCTCGACATGTGGGCTCGACCGGAACCCAACGGACCGGGCAAAGTGCACGGCAAGGGTAGAACGCATGGTCGGAGATCCCGTTCCACGACGCTGGTGACGCAAAATTGGGCAAATGGAAAATATCGTTCAACAAGTCACCATCGCGCGTGCAATCGGCCTTGCGCCCCGCCGCATGTGACGACATAGTGTTTTTGTCCATTTGGTCTAATTTTGGCGCGTGATGACCGCAAGCGGCCCCGAAGCATTGCTGACCCTTAAAGGTCTCACCAAATCCTTCGGGAGTTTCAAGGCCAACGATTCCGTAGATCTCCAGATTATCCCGGGCGAAATTCATGCTCTGCTCGGTGAGAATGGCGCCGGAAAATCGACCTTCGTCAAAATGCTCTATGGCGCACTCCAGCCCGATGCCGGCGAAATGGTCTGGCGGGGAAAGCCCGTTTCCATTCCCAGCCCCGCCTTTGCGCGTCAGCTCGGCGTGGGCATGGTGTTCCAGCACTTTTCGCTCTTTGAAGCCCTTACGGTTGCCGAAAATGTTGCTGTCGCCCTGCCCGGTGACACTCCGATCAAAAAGGTGGCCGCCGACGTCGAAACCGTATCAAGGGAATATGGCCTGCCGCTCAAGGCCGGTGCCTATGTGCACGATCTCTCGGTGGGTGAGCGTCAACGCATCGAAATCGTGCGCTGCCTTCTGGGCCATCCCGATCTCGTCACCATGGACGAGCCGACCTCGGTGCTCACGCCCCAGGAGGTCGACGACCTTTTTGCTGTATTGCGCAAGCTGCGCGACGAGGGAAAGGCCATCCTCTATATTTCGCACAAGCTCGAAGAAGTTCGGGCGCTGTGCGAACGCGCAACCATCCTCAGGCACGGCAAGGTCGTAGGCACCTGTATTCCGCGCGATGAAACCGCCGCCTCCATCGCGCGCATGATGGTCGGCGCCGATATTCACCAGATCCGGCCGGCCAAGGCGCGCCCGCAAGGCGCCGAACCGCTGCTCTCCATCTCGAATCTTTCGATGGACTCCCGCGACGTTTTCGGCACACCGTTAAAGGATATCTCGCTCGATCTGTTCCCCGGCGAGATTGTGGGTATCGCAGGAATTGCCGGAAACGGGCAGTCGGAGCTCTTCGATGTGCTCTCCGGCGAACGCCTTGCCGGCCGTCCCGAACAGGTCACGCTTTTCGGAAAACCCGTAGGCCACGACGACATCACCGCCCGGCGCGCCAAGGGCGCTGTCTTTATCTCCGAGGAGCGTCTGGGTCATGCCACCGTGCCATCCCTTTCGTTGAGCGAAAACGTTATCCTCACCCGCTACAGGGTCAATCCGGGGCTCAAATCGGGCATGTTCCTCAACCGAGGCAAGGCCAAAAGCCTGCTCGGCACCATCGTTGATGCCCTCGACGTTCGCAAAAGTGCGCCCGATCCGGCGGCCCAATCGCTTTCGGGGGGCAACCTCCAGAAGTTCATCATCGGGCGCGAAGTACTCGAAGATCCCAAGGTGATCATCGTCAACCAACCCACCTGGGGCGTTGATGCCGGATCGGCGGCGCGCATCCGTCAGACCCTGGTCGACCTCGCCGAGGGCGGCGCCGCGGTTCTGGTCATCAGCCAGGACCTTGACGAGCTTTTTGAATTCACCGACCGCCTCGCCGCGATCGCCGAAGGCCGCCTCTCCGATTTCGCTCCCGTGGCCCAGACCGACCGCAATGCCATCGGGCTCAAGATGTCGGGCATTTTCGAGGGGCAGACCGCATGAGGCTCGAACTCATAAAACGCGGCAACCCCTCGCGCGCGCTGCAATTTCTCTCCCCGCTGATCGGCCTTGCGCTGGCGGTAGTCACTGGCGCGATCATGTTCGCCATTCTGGGCAAAGACCCGCTGGCGGCGCTCTATGTCTATTTCGTCGAGCCGCTGACCGAGCTGTGGTCCGTCCACGAACTGCTCATCAAAGCCGCACCGCTGATTCTCATGGGGGCCGGTCTTTCGGTCTGCTATCTTTCCAACAACTGGAACATCGGCGCCGAAGGTCAGTTCATCATGGGCGCTTTGGCCGGGTCGATCTTCCCGGTCCTGTTCACCGACCTCCAAACCCCGTTTGTTCTGCCGCTGATGATGGTGTTCGCCATCGTTGGCGGCGCACTCTGGGCCGGCATTCCCGCGCTGCTCAAGGCCAAATTCAACACCAACGAAATCCTCGTCAGCCTGATGCTGGTCTATGTAGCGGAACTGATTCTCGACTATCTCGTGCGTGGCCCGTGGCGCAATCCGGGTGGCATGAATTTCCCCGAATCGGTGCGCTTCCATTCTTTCGCCCGCATCCCCGAACTGATGCCAGCCGATGGCCGTGCCAATTGGGGCATCGTGATCGCGATTGTCGTCGCCATCGCCATCTGGGTCATGCTCTCGCGCACGCTGAAGGGCTTCGAGATCAAGGTGCTCGGCACCAGCCCCCGTGCCGGCAAATTCGCCGGTTTCGACGCAAAGAAGATGATCTTTTTCTCCTTCCTTCTGGCCGGCGCCTGTGCCGGGCTGGCTGGCATCATCGAAGTGGCTGGTGCCTCGGCGCAGTTGCGCCCCATCATCTCGCCGGGCTACGGGTTCACTGCCATCATCGTGGCTTTCCTGGGCCGTCTCAATCCGCTCGGCGTGATCGTCGCGGGATTGGTGCTGGCGCTTACCTATCTCGGCGGAGAGGCCGCCCAGATTTCGCTTGGACTTTCCGACAAGGTCGCCCGAGTCTTTCAGGGCGCGTTGCTGCTCTATATCCTGGCCTGCGATACGCTGATCCATTACCGCATCCGCTTTGCCCGCGCGCCAAAGGCATCGGGGAGTGTCGCCGATGCTTGAATCGATCCTTCTCACCATCATCACGGCCGCAACGCCGCTTTTGTTGGCCGCCCTCGGCGAGTTGGTCGTCGAACGCTCCGGCACCCTCAATCTCGGCGTCGAGGGCATGATGGTCATGGGTGCCGTCGGCGGTTTTGTCGGCATGATCGTCACCGGCAATCCCTTCATCGGCGCGCTGGTCGGCGTGCTGTTCGGCACCGTCCTCTCGCTGCTCTTTGCCTTTCTGGCGCTCACGCTGGCAACAAACCAATATGCAACCGGCCTTGCCCTCACCATTCTGGGCCTTGGCCTATCCGGATTGATCGGCGAGCCCTATGTCGGCCGTTCGGCTGTCCGCATGCCGGTTCTCGATATCCCCGTACTGTCCGATATTCCGATCATCGGCCGCCTGCTGTTCGGCCAGGACGTCATCTTCTATATATCCATCGCGCTTGTCATCGGCGTGGCCTGGTTCCTGTTCAGAACAAAAAAGGGCCTCACTCTGCGCTCGATCGGTGACAATCCGCAATCGGCCCACGCACTCGGCATCAAGGTCATCCGCTATCGCTATCTGGCCGTCCTGTTCGGTGGGGCTTGTGCGGGCCTGGCTGGCGCCCATCTCTCACTCGTTTACACTCCCCAATGGACCGAAAACATGTCGGCGGGCCGAGGCTGGATTGCGTTGGCGCTCGTGGTTTTCGCCTCCTGGCGACCGGCCCGGGTGCTGGCGGGCGCCTATCTGTTCGGCGCGGTCTCGATTGGCCAGTTGCACGCCCAGGCTCTGGGGATCGGCATTCCGTCCCAGTTCCTTTCGGCACTCCCCTATCTCGCCACCGTCCTGGTTCTGGTCTTGATTTCCCAGAACCGGCGGCTGACGCTGATTAACACCCCGGCCTCGCTCGGCAAGAGCTTCGTGCCGGATCGCTAAAACCAAAGTTCAAGGAAGGGACACTCATGAAAACGCTCCTCTCAACTCTTGCGGCAGCCACGGCACTGTCGCTGACTCTGGTTCCTGCAGCCATGGCGCAGGACGAGCCCGTCGAAGCCTGCTTTGTCTATGTCGGTTCGCACACCGATGGCGGCTGGAGCCAGGCTCACGACATCGCGCGCCTCGCGGTGGAAGAGGAATATGGCGATGCCGTCGAAACCCGCTTCATCGAAAACGTCGCCGAAGCCACCTCCGAGGGTGCCATCGAGCGCATGGCGCGTTCCGGCTGTGACATCATCTTCACCACCTCCTTCGGCTTCATGGACCCCACCATCGCCGTTGCCGAACGCTTTCCGGACGTCAAGTTCGAGCACGCTACCGGCTACAAGACCGCGCCCAACGTCTCGGTCTACAATTCGCGCTTTTATGAAGGCCGCTACATTCAGGGCGTGATCGCCGCCTCGATGTCGGAAGCAGGGGTTGCCGGCTACATTGGCTCGTTCCCGATCCCTGAAGTTGTGCAGGGCATCAATGCCTTCATGCTTGGTGCGCAGTCGATCGACCCCGATTTCGCCGTCAAGGTGGTCTGGGCCAACTCCTGGTATGATCCCGGCGCGGAAGCCGATGCCGCCAAGGTTCTGATGGACCAGGGCGTCGATATCATCACCCAGCACACCGACTCCACCGCCCCCATGCAGGAAGCCGCCGCCCGCGGCATCAAGGCGTTCGGTCAGGCTTCCGACATGATCGAAGCTGGTCCTGAAACCCAGCTGACGGCCATCGTGGACACCTGGGCGCCCTATTACATCGAACGCGTCGGCGCGGTGATCGATGGCACCTGGGAAACCTCGGACAGCTGGGACGGGCTGGTCGACGGCATTCTGACAATGGCACCTTACACCAACATGCCCGAAGAGGTCGCAGCGCTAGCCGAAGAAACCGAGGAAGCCATCAAATCCGGCGAACTCTTTGTCTTTACCGGCCCGATCAACAAGCAGGACGGCACCCAATGGCTCGCCGAAGGCGAACAGGCCGATGACGGCACTCTGCTGGGTCTGAACTTCTATGTCGAAGGCGTGGACGACCAGCTTCCGCAGTAAGCTCCAAGGTTCTGTCAATCGAAAGCGGCGGCAGCAATGCCGCCGCTTTTGTTTCTTGACCGAACACCCGCGCCGCGACACCCTTCTGGTACAAGACCAAGGACAATAGCTGATGACTGACGCTGCCACTCTCGCCCGCATGATCCGCGCCGGACGCGGGCTTGATCCTGCCGATCTGGTCATCAGGAACGTCCGGCGGCTCGATATTGTTACCGGTGAAGTCACCCAGACCGACATCGCCATCGTCGCAGATCGCATCGTCGGCACCCATGGCACTTATGCGGGCCACAGCGAAATCGATGGCGCCGGCCGCTTTGCCGTGCCCGGCTTCATCGATACCCATCTTCACATCGAATCCTCGCTCGTCACCCCGCTCGAATTCGACCGTTGCGTGCTGCCCCACGGCGTCACAACCGTCATCTGCGATCCCCACGAAATTGCTAACGTGCTCGGTGCCAGGGGGATCAGTTACTTCCTCGATTGCGCCGAGCAATCGATCATGGATATCCGCATCAACCTTTCTTCCTGCGTCCCCGCCACCCCATTCGAGACGGCCGGCGCGCGCCTCGAGATCGAAGATTTGTTACCCTTTGTCGATCACCCCAAGGTCATCGGCCTTGCCGAAATGATGAACTTTCCCGGCGTAATCAATTGCGATCCGGGAATTCTGGCCAAGCTCGAAGCCTTCCAACACCGGCACATGGATGGCCACGCACCGCTGCTCTCCGGGTTCGATCTTAACGCCTATCTGGCTGCTGGCATCCGCACAGACCATGAAGCGACGAGCGCGACCGAGGCTCGCGAAAAGCTCTCCAAGGGCATGGCGATCCTCATTCGCGAGGGCTCGGTGTCAAAAGACCTCGACGCACTGGCTGAGATCCTCGACGCAAACACCTCGGCCTTCGTTGCGCTCTGCACGGACGACCGTAACCCGCTCGACATTGCCGAAGAGGGCCATCTGGATTCTTCGATCCGCCGCCTGATCGCCCATGGTTGCCCGCTCCATCACGTCTATCGCGCCGCCTCCCATTCTGCTGCTCGCATTTTCGGCCTCAAGGACCGCGGGCACGTCGCGTCGGGCTGGCGCGCGGACATCGCGCTGCTCGATAGCCTGGAGGATTGCCGCGTTTCCGATGTCGTTTCGGCCGGTCGCCTTGTCACCGAAGCACTCTGGGCAACCCGCGAACAGGTCGCCCCGGTTGGTCTTGACTCCATGAAGGCAAAGCCGGTCGAGCCATCGGCTTTCATTACAGCGCCCGATCCCGACAAGAACGAAGTGCCGGTAATCGGCGTCAAACCCGGCCTCATTCTAACCTTCCGCGAGAGCGCGGCCCTGGCTAGCGACGAAGACGGGCTGAAACCGGACACCAGTGCCGATGTCATCAAGGTGGCGGTCATCGAGCGCCATGGCATCAACGGCAATATCGGCCGGTCCTTCGTCAAGGGCTTCGGGCTCAAGCGCGGCGCCATCGCCTCTTCAGTCGGCCATGACAGCCATAATATCACCGTGGTCGGTGTGACCGATGAGGATATGGCGCTGGCCGTCAATCGCCTCATCGAAATCGGTGGCGGCTTTTCCGTTGCTTGCGAGGGCGAAATCCTCGCCGACCTCGCTCTGCCCATTGCTGGACTGATGAGTCCGGAACCCTTCGAGATCGTCACCGAACACCTCGAACATTTGCGCGAGGCGGCAAGGGCGCTCGATTGCACCCTGCCTGAACCCTTCCTTCAGGTCGCTTTTCTTGCCCTGCCGGTCATTCCGCACCTGAAAATGACCGACAACGGTCTGTTTGACGTCGACAAGTTCGATTTCGTCTCATGACCGTGCACGGCTTGATTAAGCCACTTTCCCTCTTATCTCTTAGAGCATGACCAAAGAGCGGACCCGCCTCGAACGCCTGTTCCTACGCCTCGAAGCGCGCTTTCCGCGCTTTGCGATGATCATCTATGTGCTGCGCCAGCCTTGGGCCATGCTCATTCGTATCCCGCTGGGCATCCTGTTGTGCCTCGGGGGGATTGCGTCCTTTCTTCCGATCCTCGGCGTCTGGATGCTACCGCTCGGCCTGTTGTTGCTGGCCATTGACCTGCCCTTCCTCCAGCGCCCAATGAACGGGATTATCCTGCGCGGAGAACGCCAGTGGCACCTTTGGCGCCGCAGCCGCCGCGACCGGAAATCGGCGCAGAACGCCTCGGATGACAAGCAAAAGGCGCAGCCGGCACCGCGCCTTTCCGACAATCGCAACGATTATCGCTGAGCCTTCTTTTCCGCCCGCTTGGCGTGCAGCAGGGGCTCGGTATAGCCTGAGGGCTGTTCTACCCCTTCCAGCGCCAGCGCCAATGCAGCCTGAAAAGCGACCGAGTGTTCGGGATCGTCGCTCATGGGGTCATAGGCTGGATCGCCGGCATTCTGCTGATCGACCACCCGGGCCATCCGTGTGAACGTCGCCACCACCTCGTCCTGTGTTACCACACCATGCCAGAGCCAGTTGGCAATCGCCTGCGATGAGATGCGACAGGTTGCCCGGTCCTCCATCAAGCCCACATCATTGATGTCGGGCACTTTCGAGCACCCCACCCCCGCGTCGACCCAGCGCACCACATAGCCCAGAATGCCCTGCGCATTGTTATCAAGTTCGCGCTGGATCTGCTCAGCCGACAAAGTCGACGGATCGAGCACAGGCATGGAGAACAAGGCGTCCAGACCGGGAATGGGCTCGTTGTGCCTGCGCTTTTGCGCCTCGAACACGTCGACCTCATGATAGTGCAGCGCATGCAGCGTTGCCGCCGTCGGCGAAGGCACCCAGGCGCAATTGGCGCCCGATTTTGGATGTCCGACCTTCTGCTCCATCATCGCCGCCATATCGTCGGGCCGGGCCCACATGCCCTTGCCGATCTGGGCGCGGCCGGTCAGCCCGCACGCGATCCCTATCGTGACGTTGCGATCCTCGTAAGCCTGGATCCAGCGCTCGGCCTTGATCTGATCCTTGAGCAACACCGGCCCGGCTTCCATAGAGGTGTGGATCTCGTCACCCGTGCGGTCTAGGAAGCCGGTATTGATGAAAAACACCCGTTCACGCGCCGCGTGGATACAGGCCTTGAGGTTGGCCGATGTCCGCCGCTCCTCGTCCATGATGCCGATCTTGATTGTGTTGAGCGGTAATCCGAGGATCTTTTCGACCTCCCCGAACACATTGCACGCAAACAGCACCTCGGTCGGCCCGTGCATCTTGGGTTTGACTATGTAGATCGAGCCGGTTGTCGAATTGGCCCTACGCTTGAGGTCGTGCAGGGCGCAAAGCGTGGTGATCGCCGCATCCATCATTCCCTCGCCGATCGGCTGCCCGTCCGCATCGAGGATGGCATCGGTCGTCATCAGATGCCCGACATTGCGCACCAGCAGCAGCGCGCGACCCTTGAGGGTCAACTCGCTTCCATCCGGTGCAGTGTAGGCCCGGTCGGCATTAAGCGTCCGTGTAACGCTCTTGCCGCCCTTTTCGAACGTATCGGCCAGATCGCCCTTCATCAGCCCGAGCCAGTTGCGATAGACCCCGACCTTGTCCTCGGCATCCACCGCCGCGACCGAATCCTCGCAATCCTGAATTGTGGTCAGCGCGCTTTCGATCACCACATCTGCCAGATTGGCCGGATGGTCCTTGCCCACCGGATGATTTGCGTCGATCACCAGTTCAACATGCAATCCGTGGTGTTTGAGCAGAATGCGCAGCACGTCGCCATGGCGCGAATAGCCCGCGAACGCCTCGGGATAAGCCAGTTTCGCTGGGCCATCCTGACTTTCGATCACCAATCTGGCAATATCTCCCGATGTATCGACGCCATAGCGTGTCACCGCCCAATGCTTGACGCCGAGCAGCGGAAACGTCTCATCAAGAAAATGGCCGGCCCGCGCGAACACCTCGGCGCCGCGCCTGGGATTGTAGGCGCGCCCAGGCGCCAGATCGCCCTCGCGGGCAATCACATCGGTGCCATAAAGCGCATCGTATAGACTGCCCCAGCGGGCATTGGCGGCATTGAGCGCATAGCGGGCATTTGAGACCGGCACCACCAGTTGCGGGCCGCAGATCGAGGCAATCTCGGAATCGAGATCTTCCGTCTCAATCCGGAAATCCTCTGGCTCGTTTTCGAGATATTTGATCTCGCGCAAAAACGCCTGATAGGCCTCGGGGTCCTTGGTAGCCGGGCCATTGTCACGATGCCAATCATCGATCTGGTTCTGCATCCTGTCGCGGATTTCCAGGAGTTCGCGATTGCCCGGCATATAGGCTGCGACCATCTCGGCAAACCCCGCCCAGAAGCTGTCCGACGCTATATCGAGCCCGTTGAGCGCCTCCTGTTCGACAAACGCGGCAAGCTGTTCATCGACCTGCAAACCGGCCCGCGTGACATAGCTACTCATCGTCTCTCTCCTGCTCGTTTCCTGCCCAGCTAACGCGCCAGCCTATTTCCGCCAAGCGGTCGTGGAAAACCCTTCCACGATGTGGAAATCAGCTTGGCGGAGTCTTGGCCGCCTCGCCCGCCACATAGGTTTGCGCAATCACCCGGTCGTCACCGCATGTCTGGAGCAGAAACAACTCCTCGGACAGATGTTCCACCTGCTCCATCTTGAGCGCCATATGCGGCAGGGCCCGGGCATCGAGCACCACGATATCGGCATCGGCGCCAGGCTCCAGCGTGCCGATGGTGTGCTCGAGCAAAAGCGCCCGCGCATTGCCCAGCGTCATCATGAAAAAGCTTTCGAGCGGTGAGAGGCGCTGGCCGCGCAACTGCAGCACCTTGTAGCCCTCATCGAGCGTGCGCAACATCGAATAGGAAGTGCCTCCGCCCACATCGGTCGCTACCCCGATCCGCACATTGGACGCCATCAGCCGTTCGCGGTCGAACAGCCCCGAGCCGATGAACAGGTTCGATGTCGGGCAGAACACCGCCACCGATCCCGTTTCCGAAAGTGCCGCGATTTCCCGGTCGGTCATGTGGATGCAATGGCCGAGCAATGTCCGCGGGCCCAGCAGCCCGTAATGCTCATAGACGCCGACATAGTCAGGCAAGTTGGGAAACAGTTCCCTGACAAACTCGATTTCGCCCAGGCTCTCGTTCACATGCGTCTGGACATAGACATCGGGAAATTCGCGGACCAGATCCTGCGCCATTTCCATTTGTGCGTGGGTAGAGGTCAGCGCAAAACGCGGGGTAATCGCGTAGTGCAGCCGCCCGACGCCGTCCCATTTTTCCAGCAACGCCTTGCTTTCGTCATACCCCCGTCGCGGCGTATCGAGCAGCCCTTGGGGCGCGTTGCGATCCATCATCACCTTGCCGGCAATCATGCGTATGTCGCGCTTTTTCGCCTCGGCGAAAAACGCGTCCACCGATTGCGGATGCACCGAGCAATAAACCGCCGCCGTAGTCGTCCCGTACCGCACCAGTTCGTCACAGAACAGTGAGGCGATGCGCGCCGCATGCTCTGCATCGGCGAAGCGTTGTTCTTCTACGAACGTGTAGGTATTGAGCCACTCCAGGAGGTCCTTGGCATACGAGCCGATCACCTGCATCTGTGGATAGTGGATATGGGTATCGATAAACCCCGGCATAATCAGATTGGGCCGGTGATCGATGATCTCAGCCTTGGGCGCGACGAGCCTGACCCCCTCGTTCCACTCCCCGACCGAAACGATCCTTCCCTGATCGACAACCACCGCCCCATCCTCGATATAGCGATAGCTTTCGTGATCGTCGGCCCCGGAGGGTTCGGCGATGAAGGTCAGAACGCGGCCGCGCAAAATCTTTGCGGTCACAGGCTCCGCTCCCCGGTTACCGACTGATACCAGACGGTCAGCATCTGCCGCTCCTCATCGGTCATGAACGACACATTGCCCGGTGGCATGGCATGGCTGCGCGCCGACTGGATGTAGATTTCCCGTGCATGTTCGGCGATCAGCTCGGGCGTGTCGAGCCGCACATCCTTTGGCGCCATATGCACGCCGTCATAGGCAGGCTCGGCGGCATGGCACATCGAACATCGACCCAGCACAATCTGGGACGCCTGCTGAAAATGGGCATCTTCGAGAAAACTCTGCGCAGTCGAGCTGAGCGCGACGTCTCCGGTTTCGGCCCGCGCTTTCGGATAGCTCGAAAGCCAGATGATCCCGATAAACAGCACCAGTGCCAGCGCAAACGTCCAGTATTCGCGCCGCCCTGTTGAATGCATGGTGTTGAAGAAATGCCGGATCACAACCCCAATGAGAAAGATCAGTCCGGCGATCGCCCAGCTGTATTCGGTCGCGAACGCCAGCGGGTAATGGTTCGAGAGCATGAAGAACAGCACCGGCAGCGTCAGGTAATTGTTGTGCACGCTGCGCTGCTTGCTCTGCGCCCCAAGCGCCGGATCGGGCGCCTCGCCGGCCTTCATCGAAACGACGATCTTCTTCTGGTTGGGAATGATGATGAAAAAGACGTTCGCCGACATGATTGTCGCCGTGAATGCGCCCATATGCAGAAAGGCGGCGCGGCCGGTGAACACCTGCATATAGCCCCACGACATGGCCAGAAGGATCGCAAACAGGACGATCATCAGCCCGTTCTGGCTTTTGACCAGCGGTGACTTGCAGAGCAGATCGTAGAGCACCCATCCGAGCGCCAGCGAGGCCAGCGATATGCCGATGGCAACCGGCGCATCGACATCCAACACGGTGCGGTCGATCAGGAACAGGTCGGCGCCGGCGTAATAGACGATGATGAGCATCGCAAACCCGGTCAGCCAGGTCGAATAGCTCTCCCATTTGAACCAGACCAGGTGCTCGGGCAGGTTGGGCGGCGCGACCATGTATTTGTTGACGTGGTAGAATCCGCCCCCATGCACCTGCCACTCCTCGCCCTGCACCCCGGCTGGCAGATCGGCATGCTTGCGCAGCCCGAGATCGAGCGCGATGAAATAGAAGGACGATCCGATCCACGCGATCCCCACGATCACATGGCTCCAACGCACGGCAAACGCCATCCATTCCCAAAACAGCGTGAAATCAGTCATTTATGGTTTGCCCTAATCCTAAATCCTGATCGGCCAGAGCCCGCAAAATCTCTGCCGCCGTGAGCGCCGCGATCACCTCGGGCCGCTTGTCGTGCACATAGGCTCCGCCAATCGGCATGGCGAGTTTTTCGACCATCCCCGTATCCAGCCCCATATCGGAAAGCCAGCTTTTGAAGGTGGCTTTTTTGGTTTTCGATCCGATCATCCCCACATAGGCGGAATCGTCCCGCATCAGCGCTTCGGACGCGATAAGGAAATCGAGCCCGTGATCGTGGGTGAGAACAACAAAACACGATCCCTTCGGCGCCTCCCGAACCAGCGCTTCAGCCACCGGAGCGTGCCGCGCTTCCACCCCGCGCGGAACCCTGGCGATTTCGGCCGCGCGATTGTCCACGACCAGCGTGCGCAGCGGCAAAAGCGACAGCGCCTGACCCAGCGCATTGCCTACATGCCCGGCCCCGAACACATAAACGTGTGGCCGCGCCATATAGGCCCGTTCGGCACGCACCCGCACATCTTGGGCCACATCCGCATCGACCGCCCGCATGCCGATTGCCACCCGTCCGCCGCAGCATTGTCCGATTTCGGGCCCAAGCGGGATATCGAGCGCCGCCGCAGCTTCCCCCGAAGCCAACGCCTCCCGCGCCCTTGCGATTGCCAGAAACTCGAGCTGCCCACCGCCAATGGTACCGATTTCGTCCTCGGACGAGACCACCATCCACGCTCCGGCCTCGCGCGGTGTCGATCCCTTCGCTTCCGTCACCTCGACCAGCACGGCTTGCCTGTGGCGGTTGAGAAAGTCGCGCAGCTGTTGCGGGGTAACGCTCACCGCCCGGCCGCCTCGCGCCTGAGCCGTTCGATGGTCATCAGCACCCGTTCGGGCGTGGCCGGAGCATCCATACGCGGCGCGATCTTATAGTCGGCAACGCTGGCCGCAGCCATCGAGAGCGCTTCGAGTACCGAAAGCGCCAGCATGAACGGGGGCTCGCCCACCGCCTTGGAACGGCGGATGGTTGGGGCGGTGTTGGCCGACCATTCGGCCAGCTTCACGTCAAAAATCTTGGGGACGTCGGAAACGACCGGGATCTTGTATGTGGAGGGCGCGTGCGTGCGCAACTGCCCCTTGTCGTCCCACCACAATTCCTCGGTTGTGAGCCACCCCATGCCCTGGATGAACCCACCCTCGATCTGCCCGATATCGATGGCCGGGTTGAGCGATTTGCCCACATCGTGCAGCACATCGACCCGCTCGACCATGTATTCTCCGGTCAGGCTGTCCACCACCACCTCCGAACACGCAGCGCCATAAGCAAAGTAATAAAAGGGCTGCCCCTTGCCCGCTGCACGGTCCCAGTGAATGTCCGGCGTCTTGTAAAATCCCGCGGCCGAAAGCTGCACGCGGGCCAGATAGGCCTGATCGATGAAATCGGCCCAGTCATGGCGCTGATTGCCCACCATCACGCAATTGGGCTCGAACGAAACAGCGTCCTCGGGCACACTGAATTTGTTCATAGCAAACCGGACCAACCGGTCCTTGATCTGCTCGGCGGCATTGGCCGCAGCCATGCCATTGAGGTCCGAGCCCGACGAGGCTGCAGTTGCCGAGGTGTTGGGCACCTTGCCTGTGGTCGTAGCTGTGATCTTGACCTTGTCGAGATCAATCTGGAAGCAATCGGCCAGAACCTGCGCCACCTTGACGTAAAGCCCCTGCCCCATCTCGGTGCCGCCATGGTTGAGATGGATCGACCCGTCGCGATAAACATGAACAAGCGCCCCGGCCTGGTTGAAGGCCGTCATGGTAAAGCTGATCCCGAACTTGACCGGCGTCAGCGCGATGCCGCGCTTGAGGACCCTGGACGTCCTGTTGAAGGCGATGATATCTTCGCGCCGCCTGCGATAGTCCGAGCTTGCCTCAAGCTCATCGACCACCCGCCCGATGATGTTGTCGGTGACCGTCTGATGGTAGGGCGTGAGGTTGCGGTCGGTATCGCCATAGAAATTGGCCTTGCGAATATCGAGCGGATCCTTGCCAAGCGCATAGGCGATGTCCTCGATCCAGCGCTCGCAGCCCACCATGCCCTGCGGCCCGCCGAACCCGCGAAACGCGGTGTTGGAAACCGTATTGGTCTTGAGCGGCTCGGATTTGAGCCGCACATTGGGATAATAATATGCGTTGTCCGCATGAAACAGCGCCCGGTCGGTCACCGGCCCGGAAAGGTCCGCGGAAAACCCGCAGCGCGCGGCGAAAACCGCGTCCACCGCTTCAATCCGCCCCTCATCGTCATAACCGACTTCGTAGTCGACGACGAAATCGTGCCGCTTGCCCGTGGCGATCATGTCGTCGTCCCGGTCGGGCCTGATCTTGACGGCGCGGCCGAATTTTTTCGCCGCGATGGCCGCCACCGCGGCAAACAGATTGCTCTGGGTTTCCTTGCCCCCGAACCCCCCGCCCATGCGGCGCACTACGACATTGACCGCGTTGGAGGGCACACCCAACGCGTGCCCCACCATATGCTGGACCTCGCTCGGGTGCTGGGTGGAGGAGTGAACGGTTACCTCATCATCCTCGCCGGGGATCGCCAAAGCGATATGGCCTTCGAGATAGAAATGGTCCTGTCCGCCCATCTCCATCGAGCCTTTAACCCGGTTTCTGGCAGCCGCCATGCCCGCAGTAACGTCGCCGCGTTCGAGCTTCATGCCCGGCGTCACCAATGCTCCACCTGCCGCCCGCGCCGCGCCGACATCGAGCGCAAAGGGCAGTTCGGTATAACTGACCTGCGCCAGTTTCGCCGCGCGCCGCGCCGCTTCGCGCGTGGTTGCGACCACCGCGAAAAGCGGCTGCCCGAAAAATTCGACGCGCGTTTCGGCAAAGATCGGCTCGTCATGCTTGCCGGGCTGCGAAATATCGTTGTGCCCAGGCACATCGTCCGCCGTCAGCACCCCGAGCACGCCCGGCGCCCGCCGCACGGGCTCGAGGTCGAGCGACACGATTTCCCCGTGCGCGCTGGTGGAAAGCCCAAGATACGCATGCAGCGTGCCCGCCGGCTCAACCATATCATCGATGTATTCCGCCGTTCCCGACACATGCTTGTGCCCGGAATCGTGCTTTTGCGGCACATGCACGCCGCCACGAATGGCGGGCTTGTTATCGAGCGCGGTCATTATGCCACCTCATGCCGAACGATATGGCTCGGCCCTTCGATAGTCTCGAAATAGACCCGCTTCAGAAGGTTTTTCGCAGCCAGCATCCGGTAGTCAGCGCTGGCCCGCCAATCGGTCAGAGGCTGGAAATCCTCCTCGAATTTGTCCAGCGCGGCTTCGACCGTCTCAAGCGTCCAGGGCTTGCCGATCAGCGCCGCCTCGACCGCCCTTGCCCGCTTTGGGGTCGCGGCCATGCCCCCAAAGGCGATGACCGCTCCGGCCACCACGCCGTCGGCAACCTTGATGCGAAACGCCCCCAGCGTTGCAGTGATATCCTCCTCCCGCCGCTTGGTAACCTTGTGGACCCCGAACAACTCATCGGCCCCCGGCAGGGGCACCGAGACGCTTTCGACAAACTCTCCCTTCTCCCGGTCCTGCTTGCCATAGGCGATGAAGAACTCCTCGAGCCTCACCACGCGACGGCGATCACCCTTGCGCAATGTAACCTCGGCCCCCAGCGCGATCAGCGGCGGCGGCGTGTCGCCGATCGGTGAGCCATTGGCGATATTGCCGCCGATGGTTCCCATGGCCCGCACCTGCACGCCGCCGATCCGATCGAACAACTCGACCATCTGCGGAATGTGAGTGGCGATGGTCTCAAACACCCTGGCGTAGCTCACCCCCGCCCCGAAAACGATGCGTCCATCCTCGACGGACACCTCCCCCATCAGATGCCCCACGATCACCACTGGGGCGATCTCGCGCATGAATTTGGTGACCCACAGCCCCACATCGGTCGCCCCCGCGACAAGCGTTGCTTCCGGCAACCCTTCGAGCACCGCCGCAAGATCATCGACATTGGCCGGAATGATCGTCTTGCCCCGCGTCCCCTCGACAACCACCCGCCGCCCGTCCCTGAGCGCGGTCAGGTTTGCAATGATCGCATCGCGCTCCCTGTTGAGCACGTCTTCGAGCACCGACCCGTAATTGGAGACGGCCTGTGCCGCCCGGACGATCGGCGCATACCCCGTACAACGGCACAGATTGCCCTGCAGCGCCTTTTCGATCTCGGGAACGGATGGACTGGGATTGGCCAGCCACAACCCGTAAAGGCTCATCACGAACCCCGGCGTGCAGAACCCGCACTGGCTGCCATGGTAATCGACCATGGCCTGTTGCACCGGATGCAAACCGCCATCGGCGCCCTTGAGATGCTCAACGGTCACCACATGCGCGCCGTCCAGCATCGACACCAGCATTATGCACGCATTTGCGGGCAAATAGCGCACAACGCCACCATCCATGCGACCGACAATGACCGTACAGGCCCCGCAATCCCCCTCTGCGCAGCCCTCCTTGGTCCCACGCAAGACACGGTCCAGGCGCAGGAAATCGAGCAGCGTCCGATCCGGCTCGAGCGCATCCAGCTCGACCAGATCGCCGTTAAGATAGAAGCGGACAGTGGTGCGCGTTTCCAAGATCAGCTCCCGCGATAGGTCGAATAGCCGAAGGGCGAAACCAGCAGCGGCACGTGATAGTGCGCCCCACCGTCGCTCACCCGGAAATCCACCGCCACCACGTCCAGGAAATCCACCGCTTTGCCGTTGATTTTGCTGAAATACTCGCCGACATGGAAGTTCAGCCGGTATGCCCCTTCCGCAAATGCCTCCCCTTCCAGCAATGGCCCGTCGCACCGCCCGTCAGCATTGGTGACCACCGACCGCTCGAACACCGCCGCATCCCCATCGACCCTGTAAAGATCGATGGTCATTCCCTTGGCAGGGGTCCCGTTCGCGGTATCGAGAACGTGGGTCGTCAGCCGTCCGGTTGTGGTCATGCCTGCTCCAAGCGCCATTGGATTTCCCCCGACTATCAACCCAAAAATTGCCCCGCGAAAGGGGGCGGGGGCAGAATTTTTTACCACATGGTCGAAAAATTTGTGTCTAAGGTAAGCTCCTGTTTTGTATGTCCGTCATGGAGTGCGCCATGCGTTATCCCCGCGATCTGGCCGGTCACGGCCCCAACCCGCCCCATGCCAATTGGCCCGGCGGGGCCAATGTCGCAGTCCAGTTCGTCCTCAATTACGAGGAGGGCGGGGAAAACAACATCCTGCATGGCGACGACGCGTCCGAAGCCTTTCTGGCCGATGTGGTGGGCGCGGCGCCCTGGCCCGGTGCCCGGCACTGGAACATCGAATCCATGTATGAATACGGCGCCCGCGCCGGGTTCTGGCGGCTGCACAAGCTTTTCACGCAAGCGGAACTGCCCCTAACCGTCTATGGCGTCGCCACCGCGCTGATGCGCGCGCCACAGCAGGTGCAGGCCATGCTCGACGCCGATTGGGAAATTGCCTCCCATGGCTATAAATGGGTCGAGCACAAGGACATGGAGCGGCAGGACGAGGCCGACCAGATCGCCCAAGCGGTGCGCCTTCATACCGTCGCCACGGGCTCGCGACCGCTTGGCTGGTACACGGGGCGCTGTTCGGTCAACACCGTGGATCTGGTGTCAGAACAGGGCGGCTTTGCCTACATCTCCGACACCTATGACGATGACCTTCCATACTGGCGGGTTCACAACGCAAAGCCGCAGCTTATCATTCCCTACACGCTGGCGAATAACGATATGCGGTTCGTTACCGCCTCGGGCTTTGCCAATGGCGAAGAGTTTTTCCAGGCGCTCAAGGACAGCTTCGATTGCCTCTATCGCGAAGGCGAGGAGGGCAGCCCCAAGATGATGTCGATCGGCCTGCATTGCCGTCTCGTCGGACAACCGGGACGATTTGAAGGGCTGAGGCGCTTCGTCGACTATATCGGGGGTTTCGACAAGGTCTGGGTCGCGAGGCGGGTCGATATCGCCCGGCACTGGGCCGATCACCACCCCTATCAGCCGCCCCGCCTCGCGCCCTCGCAAATGGACGCCGAGAGCTTCATGGCGACATTCGGCGGCGTGTTTGAGCATTCCCCCTTTATCGCACAGCGGGCCTGGGAGGCCGAGCTGGGGCCGGCGAACGACAGCCCGCTCGGCATCCACTTTGCCCTGCGCAACCAGTTCCGCATGGCGTCCGACGACGAGCGGCTCGGCGTGCTCAATGCCCATCCGGACCTCGCCGGAAAACTGGCGGCCGCCAGGCGGCTCACCGCAGATTCGACCTCCGAACAAGCCTCGGCCGGTCTCGATGCGCTGACTGACGGGGAGCGGGCAACCTTTACCGACCTCAACACGCGCTATGTCGAAAAATTCGGCTTACCCTTCATTATCGCAGTGCGCGACAACACCAAGGCGTCGATCCTCGAAGCGTTCAAGAATCGTCTCGAAAACGACCGCGACACCGAATTCGCCACCGCCTGCGCCCAGGTCGAACGCATCGCGCAATTGCGGATCGAGGCGCTGTTTGCGGACTAGGTGCTCTCCTCGATCGATTCAAGCATGCCCTTCCAAGCCTTGGCGGTCGGTTCGATATAGTCGGCCCATTGCGCGTCCATTTCATGGGCCATGATCGCCACGCATCCCTCCCCGTCCGGGCGGAGTTCCAGGGTCACCGTTGAATTGTCTTCAGCCTCTTCGGCAGGTTCGACAAACCAGGTAAAGACAATTCGGCGACCTGGCATCAGCTCGCGATAATAACCCCAGGCGGGGTTCTCCTGCCCCTCATCGTCGATGTCGGAGAACCGGTATTTGCCACCGACCCTGGGATCGATCGTGATTTCAGTGATGCGCGCCGAACGTCCCGTGCGCTCGAGGTTGCGCTGCATCCAGGCCCGCACTGCGGCCGGATCGAGCCATGCCGCATAGACTTCGCCAGCTGAAAGACTGGGAAAGTGATGCTCGGTTTTCGCGATAACATTGGGCATGCCGCCTCCTATTTGTAAAAGCCATCGCGCAGATTGATGCCATGCTCGACATAGGCCTTCATGGCCGCGAGCATGCCGGTCCAGCCTTCGCAATTGTTATACGACGATTTCAGCCCCGTCTCGGTCTGCTTCCATCCCTGCTCGGTGATCGAGACGAGCGTGCGTGTGTTGTCGTCCAGCGGCTCGAAAACCATGGTCACGGTGGTGTCGTAATTGCCACTCCCGTCGCCTTCGGGCGCCGCTTCCCAGGTGAGAACGATCTTTTCGTCGGGCACCACCTCCACAACATTGACCGGAAACGCGCCGGGGAAATCGTGGAAATCCCAGGTGACCGTGGCGCCGGTTTCGAGACGTCCCTGGGCTCCGCCGGTGGTGAAATAGCCAGAGAGCTTTTTCGGATCGGCCACCGCCTCGAATACCTCATGGACCGGCTTTGAAATCCGGCCCGATACCGTGAATTTGAACTCCATCTCGCGATCTCCCGCTTGCGTTTCGGCCATTATGTTATAAATTTATAACATGTCAAGCGACGATGATTCGGACACTATTTTCAAAGCCCTTGCCGACCGGAAGCGCCGGGCGATCCTCGATGCCTTAAAGGACGAACCGAAAACCACCGGCCAGTTGGTTGCACTGTTTCCCCAGATCGACCGCTGCACGGTGATGCAGCACATGAAGGTGCTCGAAACCGCCGGACTAATCGTGGCGCGTAAGGAAGGTCGCGAGCGCTGGAACCATCTCAACGCCCTGCCCATAAAATCCATCCACGACCGCTGGATCGGCGACTATGCCCGAAACGCTGTCGGGCTGATGTCGCGGCTGGAGACCGAACTGAAGGCATGACAAAACCTCCGACGGCCAATGGCCTCGGGCTATGATCGCCATTC
>DFMV01000035.1:61808-61974 GCA_002375765.1 Rhizobiales bacterium UBA3584
TGAAGCCAGTATGGGGGAGGTCATGGAAGCGGGGATAAGTTTCTTTGCGGACGGGAGCGTGGACGCTCATCATGATGGTTTCCGGGAACAAGCCCCGGAATGACAAGGGAGGGGTGGCATGTTCTCCAGAATCCCACACTCCTCCCCGCGTCATCCTCGGGCTTGA
>DFMV01000042.1 GCA_002375765.1 Rhizobiales bacterium UBA3584
CTTTCCCGCACCATTGGGGCCAAGCAAGGCAATTGTCTCGCCCTGCCGCACCGATAAAGACACATCATCAAGCGCCAGAACACGACCAAAGCGCTTGGATACGCTTTCAACCAAAATCGCGGGCGTGCCGGCAGTCCGGCTCATAAGATCACTCCCTCGGCAGAGCTACAGGTTCCAAACCCCTCAAAAGCCGATAGGCCCAACGACGCCGAGCCGCCACGTGTAATGACGCCGAACGCTTGCAAGGCGCAATGCGGCCGGACAAGGACAGAGGCAAAGGCGGCGAACGCTTGCAACACCAGGATCAACCTCGTCCCAATGTACTGGCCCATCCGCCAAACGGCGTGTTAGACAGACTCCCGTAACTGAAAATGACCAGCGCTGAGAGGGCGAATGAAACAAAGGAATGTCGCTTAACCAGCCAGTCGTGGGTAGCCGGGGCAATAGCCTGAACAAGATAGCCGCCGAGAAGCGGCGGGACGGGAATGGCGTTGGCGGCAAGCGTCCATCCAGCCGTATCGCCAATAGCTCGCAGAGTAGCAGTTGCAAAGCTCGCACTGCTGGTGGGCCACGATGTGGCGACCCACGGCTGAAGAACGCCGGCAACGCGACCGAGAAAAAAGAGCGCGGTCATAGCGCCAATCGCGGCCAGCACCGGAGCCACGCGGTGACCACGACATTCCAACGGATCGATGTTTACGGGGCGAAGCCAGCCTATGCGCCCGGCAACGCCGGCCACCAGAGCAAAGATGTCTATATGGGTTAGCGGGTTAAGCGAAAGCTTGCCGTCGTGGATCATGCCCTTGTCGCCCAAGAGCCGCGCAAATCCAGCCAGGCTAAAGCCCATCACCGCCAATACGATGATAATTGCAATGAGGCGCGAAAGGATTTGCAGAAAACTCAAATCCAACATGATGGACCCTCTCGGCTCGCCGCCCGTCCGATACCGGCAGCATGGATCGATCTGGAACCGCCAGTTTTCGCCCGGCCATCAAATGCGAACGTTCGATCTGTCATGCTCGCGTCGACTCTGTTTCAGCAATCACCAGAATCTGACGCGTCAAGAAGGACGGCCAACCATCTGAAGACAATCCATAATTGCTCATGGCCCGATCTCCATGGACAGGGCTGCAATGGCATCGTCAATCATGGTTCGAAGCATCCGGTCCTGGCTGCGCAGGAGCACGGCGACGGCACGCCTATCCTGCCGCAGCGGCGCAATGCTGGCCCGACCCACGAAGAAATCGAGCGGCTGGACAGTCGGCAGTTCAAGATGAGGCTCCCAGACGATGGCAGCGTCCATCTCGCCACTACGCATCAGTGATGCCATGAGTTCGGGCCGGTCATAGGGGAGCCGTCGCAGTTCCCCTAGCTGGCCGCCGGCTGCGATCACAGTCATCATTTCGATATCGATTGGGGTATAAAGTGGGACGCCCACGCGGGTTTCGGCCGGCAAATCGGCAAGATTTTCGATCTCGTCGTCGCGCGTCAGCAGGACATAGGGCGCCTCGAAATAGGGCCGCGACAGGATCATCCAGTCGGGCGCAATTTCGCCGGGAATGATCTGGACGCCCATGATACCGACGCACTTTTCTGCGAGGTGGAGGAGAATTGAGGGCCAGAGGCCTTCACTGTCGAGGAGATCGACATCGACATCCATTTCGACGATTTCGGGCTCGAGCAGCAGGACATGAGCCAACTCGGCGGCAACCTCACGGTCCCGGCCGAGCGTGGGGCTATTGGGAATCACACACAGCGGCAGCCGGTTTCCGAAGTCGGGGCGGGTGCGATTATAAGATTCTACAGGCACGAAGGGCTGGGCCAACGCAGCCGGAGCGGCTGGAAGCGCGGCAACCAGCAGGCTCATGGAGCAGATGATCTGTTTCAACAAGCCAAGACCCATATGATCCTCGAATTCTTTCCAGGTTTCGCCTTCAAACAGGCAAATGGGCCGGCGTGAGCCGGCCCATTGCACGCTAATCCTGGCCGTCAGCCGCGGTCGGGTAGTGCGAAGACGAGCACTGCATTGCCCGAACTGGGACGCTTGATTTCGGGGGTCAACTGGCTGGGAACGCTGGAAGACCAGGAATACCCCCCCACCCCTACAGGGACTGCAATATACTGCTTTCCATCGACGGCATAAGCGATCGGGTAGCCCTGTGCGGCCTGCGGCAGGCGGGTTTCCCAAAGCACTTCGCCGGTTTCCTCGTCCCATGCGTACATGTGGCGATCCCAATCGCCGCCGAAAACAAGACCGCCGGCGGTCGTGAGCATGGCGGTATTGGCCGGAGAGCGCGAGGGGTTTTCCCAAAGCACTTCGCCAGTATCGATATTCATGGCAACGAAGCGACCGACATTGTCCGGGCTATCGGGGTGGATGGCGCGGGTGCTGCCAACCTGTCCATTGCCGCCGCCGCCTTCGACCATCTCCACTTCGCCATAGGTCATGGCAGTGTCGCAATTGATGCTCATGGGGATGTAGACGGCGCGGGTGTGCGGGCTATAGGCAAGCGAGCGCCAGCTGCGGAACCCGGTCGTGCTCGGGCACATGGTTATGGGCTCACCCAGTTCGGCAATCTTGCCGTCGCGATAGTTGGCAAATGTACCTTCCTCGGTGATGTCGATCTGGTCCTGCCAGCCGAGGTCAAAGGCGGGATAGGGCTCGCCCGTCTCGCGGTTGCCGCGCCAGAGAATGGCTAGCTTGCCCATGTTGACGTAAGAAGGCTCCCCATCGATATCGACAAGGATGTGCTCGAAGGCCTCGTCCATATCGTTTGTTTCGCCCGGAATGTACTGGCGGAACCACTCGATTTCCCCGGTATCGGGGTCGAGCGCCAGGGTTGAGCTGGTGTAGAGCGAGGCATCGTCCTGACCACGGCTGGCGCGGGCCCAGGGCTTGGCCTGAGACGAGCCGATATAGACCAGATCGGCTTCGGGATCGTATGATGCCGACGTCCAGATGTCACCACCGCCGCGCAGGACGTAGGGCATGCCGCCCCAGCTGTCCTCGCCTTCGGGGGCATCGGAAACGGTGATGGTGCGCCAGACTTCGTCACCGGTTTCGGTGTCAAACGCGGCCACGCCGCACTTGTCCGCCACGAACCCGAAGCACCCCATGTAACCGACGATGACCTTGCCATCAGCGACGACGGGAGCGGCTGTTACGGTCTTGCCGTCGCCAGCAACGTCGGTTTCCCAGACGACCTGACCCGAGACCGCGTCCAGTGCGACAAGTCCCGCATCGGGCGTCGCAAAAAAGACCTTGTCACCATAGATGGCCAAACCACGGCTCATCATGCCAGGACGGAACCCTTCGGGCATTTCGCGCCGGTATTCCCACAAGAGATCGCCGGTCACCGCATCAAGGGCCTGGGCAATGCCATCAGGATTGGCGAGATACATAACGCCGTCATAGACGATCGGCGCCGTTTCCTGCCAGCCGGGCTCCATGGACCAGCCCCAGGCCAGGGTCAGATCGCTCACGTTTTCGCGGTCGATTTCATCGAGCGGGGAATAGCCCCAGCTGTCAAGCGCGCGCCGCCAAAGTGGCCAGTCGCCATCGGCCGGGGCGCTCAGCATCTCATCGGTGACCGGGGTGAACGCATCGTCTTGGGCCCATGCGGGAGCCGAGGCGCCAAGTACGGCAAGCAATGCTGCTACGCTGACAATAGATCTCAGTTTCATTGTATCTCCTCCAGAATTTTCAGAAGTGGTGTCGGGATCGGGGCGCTGGGCTCGCAAGCGTCACGGAGCGGTTATGGTGATGGCCTGAAGGGCTTCGGGATCGACCGGCAGTTCGCCATCTTCTGTCGCCGGAACGCCGTTGGCGGACAGAATGTAGGCGACGATGTCGACATAGGTCTGATCCGAAAGCGACCCGCCCATGCCTGCAGGCATGGTTGTCGAAATGACGTTGTATTTTGCGCCGACGGTTTGCCCGACCCAGCCATATTTGAACACGGAGCCGGTAAGATCGGGCGCCGTCGAGAGGACCGAATGAAGATCCTCGCCATGGCAAATCGAACAGTTCGCCATGTACTCTTGCTGGCCGCGCTCGACCTGATCGACGCCAATGGAACCGCCTTCAAGCGCATGGTCCTGCGCAATCGCCGGCAGTGCGGCCAAGCCAGCAAATGCGAGCGCGCAACCAAGGACCGGGATGTGCGGATGCTTTAAGAGAAATTGCACGGGAGGACTCCGTTGATGCAGACAGGGGAGCGAGGCGCGGATGCGCTGCCGGACCGCCAAGTGACGCATCCGGCAGACACACCCGGGAGGATTACTCCTGACAGAAGGGCTCTTTGCCCATCACGCTGTCGATGCCGCCGAGCACGTGCTGGCGCCAGTTCTCATCCTCTAGAATTTCAAAACTGTGGCCGAGCGTGGTGAGCCATGCCCGCCCGCCATCGTAATAGTGGCACCAGGACACGGGGTTGGTGTCGCCCATGCCGGGATTGCCGTAATAGCCATCCAGTCCCTGCTCGCGCGTCGCATTGTCGACGCTGAGCAGAATGCGCACATCGCTCAGCCAACGCGGGTCGGGGTTGAGGTTATAGAACTCTTCATCGCTGAACTGAGTACCCTCGGCCAGATGCGCCACCGAGACGTCATTCTCGCTCTCGACGATGACAGTGCCCGCCTGCCGCGGACCGTGGTCATAAAGCTGCGCGCCAAGAAGACCTTCGAACCATGTCGAGTTGAAATTGGTGCCGAACGCGTTGTGGATACCCACAAAACCGCCACCGCCTTCGACGTAAATGCGAAGCGCCATCATGCCCAGGCTGGTCACGGCATCGCGGCCGGTGTTGAAGAACACGATGGCATCATAGGGCCGAAGCCCGAATCCGCTTTCAAGGTCGGCAGGATCCTGACTTGTGGTGACCTCGTAGCCCTGCCCCTCGAGCAGTTCAGTGAGCGCCTCAACGCCCGCATCGCGATTGTCATGCGGGTTCACGCCCGTGGCGACGTGAGAGTAGATAAAGACCTTCCAGGGCTCTTCTTCGCCCGATGTACGATCGTACCATGAGTTGTAGCAGCTATCGTCAATGCTGCCGCAAAAGCCGTATTTTTCAAACGTCGTGTATTGCTCGGGCTGTTGCGCCAGAGCGGGCATCGTAGTGAGGGCGGTCATCACGGTGGCCGCGCCGGCGAGGCGCGCGAATAGCTTGGTCATTTTTAAATCTCCTCCAAAATCTTCGGTCGAGCCGCAGTGCCGCTGGTGACGGCCAGCAGCTGCACCGGCTGAGCAATCTGATCTCCAGCCCGCCGATTGATTGCATGTTAAAATCCGTCATGCAAGATTTAATATGAGACTTTCTGTTTCATATGTTGTTTTTTGATTTCGAGGGTAAAAGGACAAACGCCTAGCGTCCGAACGCAAGGGTGCGTCCGGCTGAAATCGTGTTCATTTGTCGGTTGCCGGGCTCAGAGGCCTTGAGCTGGGAGCCGCCGGCGGGCTTTCCCCTATGCCAGGACCATGCGGCCCGCCGCGAATTCGGCCGCGATGCGTTCGGCCAGCGCCGTCTCGGTATCCTCACGGGCACCGCTCAGCCCCAGAGCGCCGAAGAAGACGCCGTCACGCTCAAGCAGAACACCGCCGCCAAGTGGTGTCACATGGGGAAGATGGGCCAGAGGCATGCCCTCCTTGACCCGCCTGGAAAAGTCCGAGGTGGGCCTGCGAAACAGGGCTGCGCTGCGGGCCTTGGCCAGCGCCGCATCGACCGCTGCGGGAAACGCATCGTCCATGCGCGTTTGAATTTGGGGCCAGCCGCCATCATCGACGACGGCGACGGCAAGGTCGAACCCCTCTTGCCGCGCGCCGTCCATTGCCGTCCTGGCGATCTCTTCGGCCTGCGCGAATGTGAGGGTACGCTTTTCCATGGTCAGTCCAGCAAATCCTTGCGGGCGCACATTGCCTGAACGGCAATCCCATAGCCATCAGCACCCATGCCTGCCATGACGGCCGTGGCCACTTTGGACACGTAGGAATGGTGATATACGGCCTCGCGCCGGTGCACATTGGTGATGTGGAATTCAAAGATCGGTCCGGGGAACATCTTTAGCGCATCAAACAGGGCCAGAGAGGTGAAGGTGAAGGCCGCCGGATTGATGATGATGCCCGCCGCCGCATCGATTGCTTCATGCACCCAATCGATCAGACGTTCTTCTGAGTTGGTTTGCCGGAACTCTATTGTCCGCCCGCCGGCGCTTGCGTGGCACAGCGCCTCGACCTGAGCCAGAGTGGTTGCACCGTAAAGGTCGGGTTCACGCAAGCCCAGCCGGTTGAGATTGGGGCCATTGAGGACAAAAATGGGTTTGGTCATTACGCAAACTTTCGAAAACTAACCCTGGTACCCGAACATGCGCGGTAGCCACAGGACGGTATCGGGAACGAAGGTGAAGAGCATCAGCGCCACAAGAAGCGCACCGAGGAAGGGCAGAGTGTCGCCCACGATATGGCGCAGCTTGGCCCGCGAGATGGACTGCATGACAAAGAGCAGCATGCCGTATGGCGGCGTAATCAGGCCAATCATGACGTTGATGACGACAACGACGCCGAAATGGACGAGATCGATGCCCAATGCCGCAGCCGAGGGCACGAGCACCGGAACGATGATGAGGATGATTGCGGTTCCCTCAAGCATGCAGCCCAGAAGCAGGAGCACCACATTGACGAAGATCAGAAAGGCGACCGGATCGAGGTTCCATTCGGTCAGTATGACGCTGAGAGTGGCGGGAATATTTTCGACCGTAACCACGTAATTGAGGACCAGCGCCCCGGCGATCAGCATGCCGATCGACACGGTGGTTTTCGACGAAGTCACCAGAGACCGATAGAAGCTCTTAAGACTGATCGAACGATAGAGAACAATTGAAATGATTAGCGCGTAAGCGGCGGCGACGGCCGCGGCTTCGGTTGGCGTTGTGATGCCGCTATAAATGCAGAACAGCAGAACGACCGGCATCATCAGAGCGGGAAGCGAGGTCCAGGTGATGCGGGGCAATTCGCGCAGCGGCACGGGGTCTTCGACCGGAAAGTCGTTGGTGCGGGCCTTGAAATAGACAATGATTGCCAGCGAAACGCCCATGATGGCGCCGGGGACGATGCCGCCCAAAAAAAGGTACCCGATCGAGGCGTCAGAAACGAGCGCGTAAAGGACCATGGGGATCGAGGGGGGAATGATCGGCCCAATCACGGCAGAAGAGGCGGTGAGTGCCGCGGCAAACGAGGCGGGGTATTTGCCATCGCGGGTCATGAGCGAATAGATCATCTTGCCCGTGCCGGCGGCGTCGGCAATGGCCGAGCCGGACATGCCGGCAAATACCATTGATTGCAGCACGTTCACCTGGGCCAGCCCGCCCCGGAAACGACCGACGACCGCGTTGCACCATGCCAAAAGCCTGTCGGACAACGACCCGGTGTTCATGAACTCGGCAGCAAGAATAAACAGGGGAACCGCAAGGATGATGTAGTTGGAATACATCCGGTTGAGGAATTGTTCGGCCGCTATGCCCATGTCGAGTCCTGACATGAACAAATAGAGGATCGAGCCGGCGATCATCGATAGGCCGATTGGCAAACCGAGAATGGCAAGCGCCAGGATCGAAACGATGCACAGAAAGAAGGGGTCGAGAAAAATCATTTTGCGGGGCCTTCGATCTCGTCATCGGCTTGCTTGCCCCATACGGCGACGCCGGCGCGCCAGATGTAGCGGGCCATAGTCACGACGGTAAAAACAATGAAGATGGAATAGACGTAGTCGTAGCGGAACTTGAGGTAGGCGGTCTTTTCCACCTTCATGAAGAGGACGTAGTCAATGATGGCCGGCAAAGCGAGGCCGAACAATGCTACAAGTGCAACGGCCGTTATGACGGTCATTATCCTGCGCGTGCGTGAACTCACCGCGCTGTAGATGATATCGAGCCGCACATCGTCTCGCGAGCGCAAGACGAAGGTCGTCCCGAACAGCACGATCCATACCCACAGAACTGCGCTGAGCTCGTAGGCCCAGCCGCTCTGCATGCGCAACCCGTAACGGAACACGATTTGCAGGATGAACAGGGCGAACATGGCGCCTAGCATCAAGGCCAGAATGTTCTCGGCCCGCGCGGCAAGCCATCGTCCAATGCGCAATAGTCCGGACATGGAAATCTCCTCCCCTCACAGCCACTAAGGCATCAGGGAAATACAGAAAGGGCGCCGCGGCAATAACCACGGCGCCCAATATTCCCTTAGAGGGCGTTGATAGCTTCGAGCGCACCTTCGGGCCAGCTGGCCGAGATATCGGAGTTCAGGTACTGCTCCTGGGCGTAGGCACGGAAGGCGTCCTGGTCAGGCTCGTAGATCTTAAGGCCGGCAGCTTCGAACTCGCCGATCAACTGCTCTTCCATGGCGATGTGTTCGGCCTGGCTCCAGTTGATGGCTTCGCTGGCGGCAGCCTGGAAAGCTTCCTGATCCTCTGCCGACATTGCATTCCAAGCATCGGACGAGATCACCAAAAGATCGTAACCGATCAGGTGTGAGGTAAGAACGATCTGATCCATAACCTCGTAGAACTTCATGTTCTGGACGTTGGGAAGGGGATTGTCCTGTCCGTCGATGGCTCCGGTCTGAAGGCCGGTATAGACCTCGGCATAGTCCATCGGAGTGGGATTGGCACCAATCGCGCTGCCCAGGAACTGCCACGCATCGCCGCCCGGCATACGCAGGCGAACCCCTTCCATATCGGCCGGGGTCTGGATTTCCTTGTCGATGCGCAGACCTACCTGACGGGCGCCAAAATAGGTGGGCCCCAGAATGTGGATGCCGAGCTGATCTTCAGCCATCTGCTTGAACTCTTCGCCCACTTCGCTCTCGAAGAATGCGCGCAGGTGTTCGGCGTCACGGAACAGATAGGCCGAAGTCAGAAGTGACCATTCGGGAATCTGGTTGGAAATGTCCTGAGGGGCGATATTGCCCATTTCGAGGTTTCCACGCTGGAGAGCAACGAGCTCGGTCCCCTGACGAAACAGGGTGCCGCCGTAATAGGGCTCGATGGTCGCAATGTCGCGCACGGCATCGGCAAACTGGCCCATCATGCCGGCACGAATGTCCTGATCGGAAAACACTGCCGAAAACCGGAGCGTGGGCGCATCTTGGGCCACGGCCGGCATCGACACAGCGGCCGCGACTGCAACCGTGCCGAGCATGAGAGCCCGGCGGGTGAGATTCAAAAGCATAACGATCTTCCTCCTTGTTACGTCCGGCGATGATTGGCGCAGCGTCACGACGCGCAACATCTCCCCTCTCTGTCGCCTGTGTCAAAATGTACGAACTAGTTCGTTTATGTCAAGCGGCTTTCCACCTGCTGTCAATGCATCTATCTTTCGCAATAACGTATGTCAAATTACAAAATATCATATGAAACAATTTTCCACCGTGATAACGTGAAGGTGACAAGCGCACGTAGACGTGGCAGGAACAGCCCATGAGGGAAGAGACGAGCATGGCAAACGCAAAACCGCTACACGACGCAATGGACGAAATTTCCGACACGGTAGGTGAACAGGCCTTCCGCAAGATTCGCGGCGATATTGTCTCGGGCGATCTCAAGCCTGGGCAGAAGCTCAAGCTCGAGCAGCTGAAAAGCAAGTACGGCGTCAGTGTTTCCACGCTCCGCGAAATTCTCAACCGGCTGACCACAGAGGATTTGGTGGTGGCTGAAGGTCAACGCGGGTTCGAAGTCAGCCCTGCCTCGGTGGATAATCTGCGCGAAGTGGGCGATCTGCGCCTTGTTCTTGAAAACCATGCCCTTGCTCTGTCCTTTGCCGCTGGCGACCTCGATTGGGAAGCAGATGTCGTTGCGGCCCATCACAAGCTGTCATCGATCGAAAAGGCGCTGCTCGGCGGGGATGCGAACCGGACGTTCGAGTGGATCAAATATGATTTCGCCTTCCATCACGCGCTGATCTCGGCCTGCGGCTCAAAGTCGTTGCTAGCGATCCACCAATCGATCTTCGACCGCTTCATGCGCTATCACCTTCTGGCGGTGAGCTTTCGTGGGGATGGTGTTTCCGAGGACCACAAGGAGCTGTTCCGGCTGGCCCTCGAGCGCGATGTTGCCGGGGCGCAGGCCAAATTGGCTCAACACATCCACTCGGGCATCGATCACATCTTGAGTACCGGCAGGCTCTAAGGTCTGCCGATCAGGCCGCCGACTGGAAAGTGCGGGTCATTTCCTCGGCCGATGGAGAGCGCCCGGTAAAGAGTTCGAACGCTTTGACCGCCTGAAATATTGCCATCCCGGCCCCTGGTAGCGTTGCGCATCCGAGCGCTGCCGCGCGCTTGATCAACACTGTTTCGCGCGGGAAATAGATGATATCGGCGATCCATTGACCCGGGTGCATAAGCTCGATATCGACCGGCACGCCGGGATATTTGTCCATGCCAACGGGAGTTGCATTGACGATGCCATCGGAAGACGCGGCCGATGAGACGTCCGCGACTGCGGCGACCCCGTAGCCCATCTCGCACATGCGCGTCGCGAGGCCCTGGCTGCGGGTGGCATCGGTATCGAACACCAACAACTGTTCAACACCCACTTCGACGAGGGCGCGGGCAACGGCAGCGCCGGCGCCCCCTGCCCCGATCTGAAGCACGCGTTTGCGCCCGGCACCTGGCAGGCCGCGCCGGAAGCTTTCGGCAAATCCCCAGCAATCGGTGTTATGGCCACTGCGCTGGCCGCCATCAAACAGCACCGTATTGACCGCGCCGATCTCTTTCGCATCGGGAGCGAGCTGATTGAGGTGATCGAGGACGGCCTGTTTGAACGGGTGGGTAACATTGACGCCGCGGAAGCCGACTTTTTCGAGCAGATCGATCACATCGCCCAAATGCTCGTTGCCCAGATCAAGGGCGTCGAAATCGATCAGATGGTAGTGGTAATCAAGTCCCTGTCGTTCCCCCTCCTGGCGGTGCATGATCGGGGAGAGCGACGCGCCAATTCCGCGGCCCAGCAGTCCGATGTGGATCGCACCCTTGGCGCCAATATTGAGCAATTCCGTAAGGCCGCTGCCCAGTTTCGCCATGCCTGAAGATCCCGTTGATGCTGAAGCCGCGGTCAAATGCATTCCCCTTTGAGCAATTTGGCTTGCCCTTGTGTTTTTTGAGCGTCTCGACCTAAATGCAGGCGCGACAATAGGTGATTAATGTACGAACTAGTTAGTTTAGTCAATCGGCCATGGGCTGTGGCGGGGGCGGGATATTGAGCAAAACTGAAGACAGCAAGCGGCCCGGCCGTCGCCAGCAGGACCCCGAGGGTACGCGGCGCAACATCATTGAAGTTGCGTCCAGTGAATTTGCCCTCAACGGGTTGGCCGGAGCGCGTATCGACGAAATCGCCGAGAAGACCCGCGCCAGCAAGCGGATGATCTACTATTATTTCGGGGACAAGGAAGGCCTTTACGTCAGCGCTCTCGAAAACGCCTATCGCGTGGTGCGTGAGGGGGAAGCCGAACTCGACATCGAAAGCCTGCCGCCGCTCGAGGGGCTCCGCCGCCTTGTGGGGTTTACGTTTGATCACCATTCCGAGCACGAGGATTTCATCCGAATGGTGATGATCGAAAACATCCATTCGGGCCGCTATATGGAGCGCTCGCCCGCACTGCGTGCGGTCAACGAGGCCGCCATCGCACGGATCGGATCGATCTATGCCAAGGGCGTCGCTGAAGGCGTCTTCAGAGAGGGGCTCGATCCACTTGAAATACACTGGCAGATCAGCGCGCTGTGCTTTTTCAACGTCTCAAACCGGGCCACGTTCTCTCATCTTTTCGGTCGCGACATGGGTTCGGCCCAAAGTCAGGCAAGTTTGCGCCAGAACACCATCGACATGGTATTTAGGTATTTGGCCAAGCCAGAATATATCTAGCTTCGCCGTTGTCCTTTATGCTGGCGGACCAGCAGTGGATTGACCGGCGGGCTAAGCCATCTGTAGAATGTACGAACCAGTTCGTATGTTTTAGGAGCCGCAATGAAGACCTCAATCGCGACGGTGTCGATCAGCGGCGATCTGCGCGAAAAGCTTGCAGCGATTGCCGGAGCCGGATTTGACGGAATCGAGATTTTCGAGAACGACTTTCTGGCCTTCGATGGCGGCCCGCGCGAAGTGGGACGCATGGTGCGGGATCATGGGCTCGAGATTTCGCTGTTCCAGCCGTTCCGCGATTTCGAAGGGCTGCCCGAGCCCGAGCGCAGTCGGGCATTCGATCGAGCCGAGCGCAAGTTCGATGTGATGGAAGAGCTGGGCACCGATCTGGTGCTCATTTGCTCGAACGTCTCGCCCGTCGCGATGGGCGGCATCGACCGGGCCGCGGCCGATTTGCGTCAGCTGGGCGAGCGCGCCGCGCGGCGCGGCTTGCGCATCGGTTATGAAGCGCTAGCCTGGGGGCGGCATGTCAACGACCATCGCGATGCCTGGGAGATCGTACGGCGTGCCGATCATGCCAATGTCGGGCTGATCGTTGACAGCTTTCACACAATAGCGCGAAAGATCGATCCCCAAACCATCCGCTCGATACCGGGCGACAAGATTTTCTTTGTCCAGCTTGCCGACGCCCCGCTGATCGACATGGATCTGCTCTATTGGAGCCGCCATTTCCGCACCATGCCCGGACAGGGCGATCTCGATGTCACAGGGTTTGCTGCGGCCGTGGCCGCCACTGGATATGACGGTATGTGGTCGCTGGAAATCTTTAATGACCAGTTCCGCGGCGGCTCGCCCGGCACCATCGCCGCCGACGGCCATCGCTCATTGGTAGCGCTTATGGACGCTGTGCGACGCACAGAGCCGGCCATCAGAATCGACCTGGCGCCCATGCCGCCCCCGATTGCCGTCCAGGGTGTGGAGTTCATTGAATTTGCCGCCAACGAGACCGAGGCAGAAGATCTCAAGGCCATGTTGGCCTCGATGGGTTTTGCCCACAAAGGGCGCCACATCGCCAAGCATGTCGATCTCTACCGCAATGGCGGGGTCAATATCGTCATAAACACAGAGCGCGAGGGCTTTGCCCATTCGGCCTATCTCATGCATGGTACCTGTGTGTGCGATATCGGCCTCAAGGTCGAAGACGCGCGAGCGACCGTCGAACGTGCGCGGGCGCTGGGGGCCGAACCGTTCGAGCAGCCGGTGGGGCCGGGCGAGCTCAAAATCCCCGCCATTCGCGGGGTAGGCGGCGGGCTCATGCATTTCGTGGATGGCAAGACCGAACTGGCAAGGGTCTGGGAGACGGAATTCACTCCGGTCGGCACGCTGGACGCTCCTGACATGGGCATTACGCATGTTGATCATGTCGGCCAGACCATGAATTACGAAGAACTGCTCACTTGGCTGCTGTTCTACACCACGCTGTTCGACACACACAAAACCCCGATGCTCGACGTTGTCGACCCCGCGGGTCTGGTGCGATCGCAGGTCATCGAGAACGATAACGGCACTATCCGGTTCACACTCAACGGCGCCGACCAACGCTCGACGCTCGCCGGGCATTTCATTTCGGAAAGCTTCGGTTCGTCAGTCCAGCATATCGCGTTCGCCTCTTCCGACATTTTAGAGACCGCACAAGCGCTCAGGGCCACCGGCTTCGCCTTCCTTGAAATCTCCCCCAACTACTTTGCCGATCTACAGGCCAGATTTGGGCTGGATGACGCGTTCGTTGACCAGCTCAGGACCGGCAACATCCTCTATGATCGCGACGACACCGGCGGGGAATATCTTCAGCTCTATTCGCGCCTTTACGGCGACGGCTTTTTCTTTGAAATTGTCGAGCGTCGAAATGGCTACAATGGGTACGGCGCAGCTAACGCACAATTCAGGACAGCAGCACAGAAACGTGATCTCAGAGGCAAAAGCATGCCAAAGCGGTAGGCGATCGCACTCGTTTCCTGGCAACCCTATCCACATCGGTATTTGTGGACCACCATGACGGGTTCGAACATGACGTTGGTGGCGGATTGGGGGCCTGAGCTACTCCCCGAAAATGGG
>DFMV01000014.1 GCA_002375765.1 Rhizobiales bacterium UBA3584
GTCCATATGCGCGGGTTCGTGAGGGCAGTATGGGGGAGGTTGTGGGTGCGGGGATAAGTTTCTTTGCGGCTGAGGCGTGTGGGGGCTCATCATGATGGATTCCGGGAATAAATCCCGGAATGACAATGGGGGAGAGGCATGGATGAGTTTTCTCACGCGCGTATCCGCCCCCCGCGTCATCCTCGGGCTTGACCCGGGGATCCGCTGCATTGGGCAGCCGGTGAAGGGTTGGGGAACGGTGAGAGGCCACACGTATCACTTCTGCGGTGCTCAATGGCAGCGCTGCAGATCCCCGGGTCAAGCCCGAAGATGACGGTGGGGTGAGGTTGGTGGTGGTGACGGAGCCGCAGGAGGGGCGAGAGAGGCAGGCTGGGGGCAAGAGCGGAGCGAGCGTCGATCTAAGCTCGCAAGCGACGAGCCCCCTTGCCAACCGCCCCCGTCCTCCTCTATACGGGCTGCGGGCCATCCCTCCCCAACGAGGGACGCCCATCTGTAAGGATGGAGCAACATGACAGATATTTCTGCCGCCACCGAAGTGGCGAAGCCGGCTGTGCGTCCGGAAAATCCCAATTTTTCGTCAGGTCCTTGCGCCAAGCGTCCCGGGTGGACGGTTGAGGCGCTTTCGGGTGCGCTGGTGGGGCGGTCCCACAGGGCCAAGCCGGCCAAGGCCCGCATTCAGCGCGCGATCGAATTGACGCGCGAGCTGCTCGAGGTTCCCGAAGACTATCTGATCGGCATCGTGCCGGCATCGGATACGGGCGCCGTGGAAATGGCGCTGTGGGGCATGCTGGGCGCACGCGGCGTCGACATGCTGACCTGGGAATCGTTTGGGGCCGGTTGGGTCACCGACGTTCAAAAGCAACTCAAGCTCGACGATGTGCGTGTGCTCAAGGCCGAATATGGCGAGCTGCCGGACCTCTCCGAAGTCGATTTTACCCGTGACGTGGTGTTCACCTGGAACGGGACGACCTCGGGCGTTCGGGTTCCTGACGGGGACTGGATCCCGGCGGACCGCGAGGGGCTGACCATTTGCGATGCCACTTCGGCAGCGTTTGCGCAGAACCTTGATTTTTCCAAGCTCGATGTGGTGACCTTTTCCTGGCAGAAGGCGCTGGGCGGGGAAGCCGCGCACGGCATTCTGATCCTCTCGCCGCGCGCCGTGGAACGGCTGGAAACCTTCACACCGGCCAACCGTCCGCTGCCGAAAATTTTCCGGCTGACCAAGGGTGGCAAGCTGATGGCCGAAGTCTTTGAAGGCGCGACCATTAATACGGTGTCGATGATCTGTATCGAAGACGCCGTGGACGCCATGGAATGGGGTCTCAAGGTTGGCGGGCTCAAGGCGCTGCAGGCGCGGGCCGATGCCAATGAAAAGGCGATTGCCGATTGGGTGGCAAAGACCGATTGGGTTGATTTTCTCGCCACCGATCCAAAGGTGCGGTCCAACACTTCGGTGTGCCTGAAGATCGTCGATCCAGACGTCACAGCGCTTTCAGATGAGGCGCAGGCAAAGCTCGCCAAGGCCGTTGTCTCCCGGCTCGACAAGGAAGCGGTGGCCTACGATATCGGCGGCTATCGCGATGCGCCGACAGGGTTCCGTATCTGGTGCGGCTCGACAGTGGAAACGGCCGATCTCGAAAAGCTGACACCGTGGCTCGACTGGGCATTTGCCCAGGAAAAAGCAGCCGCTCTGGCCTGATTTCAGCCGTGCGCGCCGGGATGGCGCGCCGCCATTTTCCCCAATTTCAGATTTGATGGAGGGCGCAATGCCCAAGGTTCTCGTTTCAGACAAGATCAGCCCGGCGGCGATCGAGATTTTCAAGGCAAACGGGGTGGAGGTCGATTACCTCCCCGATGTTGGCAAGGACAAGGAAAAGCTGGCCGAAATCATCGGGCAGTATGACGGGCTCGCCATCCGTTCGGCGACCAAGGTGACCGACAAGATCCTGGCCAACGCCACCAATCTCAAGGTGATCGGGCGCGCCGGGATCGGGGTGGACAATGTCGATATTCCGGCAGCCACCGCCAAGGGCGTGATCGTGATGAACACCCCGTTCGGCAATTCGATCACCACGGCCGAACACGCGATTTCGATGATGCTGGCGCTGGCGCGGCAGATCCCGGAGGCCGATGCGTCGACCCGGGCCTCCAAGTGGGAAAAGAACCGCTTCATGGGCGTTGAGGTGACCAACAAGACGCTGGGCCTGATCGGTGCGGGCAATATCGGCTCGATCGTTGCCGACCGCGCGCAGGGCCTGAAAATGAAGGTCATCGCGTATGATCCGTTCCTCACCCCCGAGCGGGCGATCGATCTGGGCGTGGAAAAGGTGGAACTGGACGATCTTCTGGCCCGGGCCGATTTTATCACGCTGCACACGCCGCTGATCGATGCGACGCGCAACATCATTTCGGCCGAAGCGATCGCCAAGATGAAGGACGGCGTGCGGATCATCAACTGCGCGCGTGGCGGCCTGATCGATGAAGCAGCGCTGAAAGATGCGCTCGAGGCGGGCAAGGTCGCCGGCGCGGCGCTGGATGTGTTCCTGGAAGAACCGGCCAAGGACAATCCGCTGTTTGGCCTGGCCAATGTCATCTGCACGCCCCATCTTGGCGCGTCGACCACCGAAGCACAGGAAAATGTCGCGCTGCAGGTGGCCGAGCAGATTTCGGCCTATCTCAACACAGGCGAAGTCATCAATGCGCTGAACTTCCCATCGATTTCCGCCGAAGAAGCGCCCAAGCTGACGCCATTCGTCAAGCTGGCCGAGCTCTTGGGATCGTTTGCCGGGCAGTTGACCGAAACGGCGATCAGCGGCATCCGCATCGAGTTCGAGGGCGACGTCTCCGCGCTCAACACCAAGCCGATGGTGGCCGCGTTGCTCAATGGCGTGCTCAAGCCGCTGCTGGGCGATGTGAACATGGTTTCGGCACCGGCGCTGGCCAAGGATCGCGGCATTGCCGTTGAAACGGTCAATCGCGAGCAGGTGGGCGCTTACGACAACCTCATCCGCCTCACCGTGGTGACCGAGCGGCAGGAGCGCAGCGTCGCCGGTACGGTCTATGGGACCAAGGCGCCGCGGATTGTCGAGATCAAGGGGATCACGCTTGAAGCGGAAGTGACCCCGCACATGCTCTACATCACCAATGAGGACAAGCCGGGCTTTATCGGCCGTCTGGGCACGCTCATGGGGCAGCTTGGCATCAATATCGCCAACTTCAATCTCGGTCGGGTCGAGCAGGGCAAGGACGCGATCGCGCTTCTGTCCATCGACAGCGAGCTGACCGATGGCGAGTTGACGCAGATCGAAGGGCTCGAGGGAGTCAAGCAGGCCAAGCGGCTGGTGTTTACGGTCTGAGGCCCATCACATAGATTTTGGCAAGGGCGGCAGCGATGCCGCCCTTTTTTGTACTTCCGAACAGAAAAAGTGGGGTCCGCCTATGCTGGACGTCCCCTATTGCGGCTTTAAGATGTCGCGAAGATTGCGGCGGGCTGCATATTCGGCAATGCCGATGCCGGCGACGATGAAGGCAGCGGCGATCAAGTGGAAGATTTCGAGGGTTTCGCCGAGGACAAAGACGGCGAGCAGGGCGCCGAAGACGGGAATGAGGTTTATGAACAGGCTCGCCCGATTGGGGCCGATCAGTTCTACCCCGCGTGCGTAGGTCATCTGTGCGACGATGGAAGGCAGGAGGGCAACATAGAGAACGACGGCCCAGCCGCGCCAGCTCATGGTGGCTACGTCCGCGACAAGGCCGGTCGTGCCGGTGCCCAAAACCAACTGATAGAAGGCGGCGGCGAGCATGGCGAAAAAGCTGGTGCAGGCGATAAAGCTCAGCCAGCCGATTTTTGGCTTGTAGCGCAGCATGAGTGAGTGGAGCGCGTAAAAAAGAGCGGCGAGCAGCATCAGGGCATCGCCGATATTGACGTCGAGCCCGACCAGCCGAAGGGGACTGCCATGGGTTGCGACGTGGATGACGCCATAGATGGTGAGCACCACGCCCACGATGTGGAGCCCGGAGGCGCGAACGCGGAAGATTGCGAAATTGCCCACCATGACGAGCACGGGAATGGCGGCCTGGATCATGGCGACATTAACGGCGGCGGTGTAGGTGGTTGCGGCGTAAAGCAGGACGTTGAAGCTGGTGAAGCCGAGAACGCCGTAAAAGGCCAGCCAGCCCCAGCCGCGGCGGATTTCGCTCCAATCGGCGCGCAGGCTCGTCCAGGCGAAGGGCACGATGATGACAAAAGCCACCATCCAGCGCATGACCGAGAGCGCATAGGGATCAAGCTCGCCGATGGCCATCTTGCCGGCAATGATATTGGCGCCCCAGAACAGCGTGGACAGGGTCAAAAGCAGGTAGGGCTGGCCCATGAGCCGCGTTAAAGGATTGGATGGTTGCGCGGCGGAGGCGGGGGACTTTGTCATAACGGGCCTTGTACTTTATAGAACCCGGACTTATCAGCGTTTTGGCTCGCGGTGAAACATAGATTTTTCATCGGCGGCTCCCCGGTCCGGATGGCGGGGCGTGGCGGACACGAAAGGGAAATTGGCGTAAATGGCGAATGTTGTGGTGGTCGGCTCGCAATGGGGCGACGAGGGCAAGGGCAAGATTGTTGACTGGCTTTCCGAGCGCGCCGATGTGGTGGTGCGCTATCAGGGTGGGCACAATGCCGGCCATACGCTCGTCATCGACGGGGTGAGCTACAAGCTTTCACTCCTGCCCTCGGGGCTGGTGCGCGGCAAGTTTTCAGTGATCGGCAATGGCGTTGTGGTCGATCCGCACCACTTCGTTTCCGAAGTCGACAAGATTGCCGGGCAGGGCATTTCGGTGACGCCCGAGGTTTTGCGCATCGCCGAGAATGCGCCGCTGATCCTCTCGCTGCACCGTGAACTGGACGCGCTGCGCGAGGACTCCAATTCCGGACTCAAGATCGGCACGACCAGACGCGGGATCGGGCCGGCCTATGAGGACAAGGTTGGCCGTCGGGCGATCCGGGTTTGCGATCTGGCCGAGCCTGAAACGCTGATGGACAAGATCGAGCGGCTTTTGACCCACCACAATGCGCTGCGGCGCGGCATGGGGGCGGCCGAGGTTTCGGCGCAGGCAATCCATGATGAACTGATGGCAGTGGCCGACAAGATCCTGCCGTTCATGGACAGGGTTTGGGAACTGCTCGACGAGCGGCGCAAACGCGGCGAACGCATTCTGTTCGAGGGCGCCCAGGGGGCCCTGCTCGACAATGATCACGGCACCTATCCGTTCGTGACCTCGTCCAATACCGTGGCCGGGCAGGCGGCGCCCGGCTCGGGACTTGGGCCGGCGGCTATCGACTATGTTCTCGGTATTACAAAGGCCTATACAACCCGGGTGGGTGAGGGGCCGTTTCCGACCGAGCAGGACAACGAGGTCGGTCAGTTCCTCGGCGAGAAGGGGCACGAGTTTGGTGTCGTGACCGGACGCAAGCGGCGCTGCGGGTGGTTTGACGCGGTGATCGTGCGTCAGACTGTGCGGACTTCGGGCATTCACGGTATCGCCTTGACCAAACTCGATGTGCTCGACGGGATGGACGAAATCCAGGTTTGCGTCGGCTATGAACTTGACGGGCAGAGAATAGATTATCTGCCTGCCTCAATGGGGGCACAAAGTCGAGTCAAGCCAATTTACGAAACGCTGGATGGCTGGAAAGAAACGACCGCAGGCGCCCGGAGCTGGGCTGAATTGCCCGCTCAGGCGATCAAATATGTGCGGCGGATCGAAGAACTGATCGGCGCGAGTGTGGCCATGCTCTCCACAAGTCCGGAACGCGAAGACACGATTTTGGTACAGGACCCGTTTCAAGATTGAATTTTCTTGTTTAGAAACAACTTTGTCTAATGCCGGCAACAAGTGATGTTGAGTAGATATGGCCGACTATCGTGAACTCTTGCGCAAGGCGATCGATGCCCTGCCGGACAATACCGGGGCTAATCGCCGGGCGGTTTACGAAAAGGCGCGCAGTGCTCTGGTTGCCCAGTTGCGCGCCATCGAGCCACCCTTGCCGGCGCGTGAGATCACGACCCATCGGCTAAATCTTGAAGACTGTATTCGCGAGGTCGAACACGAGGCGACCGAACGGCTCCTGGGGCGTTTCCGCGCCGTGGAGGAGCCGGAACCGGAAGCCGAGCCCGAAATCGCACCAGATGTCGAGGATGTGACCGATGAGCCGGCCGCACCGTTCGATGACCGTGACGAAGTTCTGGTGGAGGCCGAAGCCGAGCCCGAAGAGGTTGAGCCCGAGCCAGAAATTGAATCGGACGATAGCGAGAGGGATGATTTCGTCTCGGCTCCGGCCAATGATTTTGTCCCCGAGCCCGAGCCCGAGCCCGAGCCCGAGACTGAGGCCGAGACCAGTGAGCCACATGCCGACGAGCCCGAAGTGGTCGAGCGTGAGCCCCGGTGGGGGGAAGACGGCGAGGAGGGGAGCGCTGCAGGCGAGGACCGGTTTTCGTCCGAACCAGCCTCCATGTTTGCGCCAGACGAAGAAAATTTGCCTTCCGGAGATGACGAGGCCGTCGAGGCGGTTCCGGAGCCCGAAGCTGAATCGCCCCGTCCCAGCTCGATCGAGGATATCATTGCCTCCGCGGAGCGGGCTTCGCATGAACCTGACGATATCGAGCCTTCCACGACCGAGCCGGACGAGGACGAGCGGGTGGTCCCGTTCGTGCCTTCTGTCGAACGGGAGGAACATGAGGCTCCCGAAGCTCATGGAGTCGAGGAAAAGCACTTCATAATTTCGGAAGCCGATGCGCAACCGCGTAGCGGCGTGCCGCTGATCGACCTTCATGGGCGTCCACTGAGCGGCGCGCACGAGGTGGCTTCCGAGCCGGAGCCGGCAATGTCGAGCGTCCGCGAGGTGGAGCTTGAGCCGGGCATTCTGGCGCGCCCGGAAGTTTCCGACGCTCAAGTGGCGATCGACCGCGCGATTGCTGCGCTCGATCGGGAAGCGCGCGGGGAAACGACCGCCGCCGACGAAACTGGCGCATCACCCGCCGATGAAGATGAAAACGAGAGCCCCAGTGACGACGATGGCGGGTCGCGGCGCGGTTTTGGCGCCTTTACCATATTCCTTCTGATTTCGGTGCTGCTTTTGGGCGGCGGCGGTCTGGCGGGGTACTGGGCCTGGCGTGAGGGGTTCGTCGATCTCAATGCGGTCTTTGCACAGAACCAGACACCGGAAACCACCGAAGTCGCCGACGCCGACCCGGTGACCGATCCGACACCGGCTGAAACCCAGCCGGAGACGCCTGAAGCGGTCAATACAACGCCCGAGGTGCCGAGTTCCAACGGCGAAGTGAGCGGGTCGACCATGCCCGGAGAGGAATTGCCGTTCACTGAAACGGAAACTCCGTCAACCACGCCGAGTGAGCCCGAGGCTACGTTCGAGGACCGGCTTCCCGCCGAGGCCGGTACTCCGGCGAGCCCGGACGGCGATGGCGAGGACGAGGCCGGCGTCGCGATCACCACGGACGGTCCGCAATCGCTGCTGCTCGAGGAGCAGGCCGGCGGGGCAGCAGGTGCAGTGCCTTATACGGGTAGCGTGGAATGGTCGCGCGGGACCGACGAACTGGGGCATCCGACGATCATCGCCGAGGCATCGATTCCGGCGCGCAACCTGGACGTCGAGGTCTTGTTGCGGCGCAATGCGGATGACAATTTGCCGGCAAGTCACCTCATGGAGGTGAACTTCTCGGTGGCTGAAAGTTTTGTCGGCGGTTCGATTGCCAACCTGCCGGGGGTCCTGCTCAAGAACGAGGAACTGGTGCAGGGCCAGCCGCTGACCGGGGCGTCGGCTCGGATCGTGGGCAATTCGTTCCTGTTCGCGCTTTCGAGCGCGAGCGATCTTGATGTCGAGAACAATCTCAACCTGCTCGAAAGCCGCCAATGGATGGATTTGGCCATGGTTTACGGCACCGGCCGGCGCGCAATTCTGACGCTCGAAAAGGGCGAAGATGGCGAGGCAATCTTTGCCGATGTTCTGGCGGCGTGGGCAGAGCTCGATGGCGCGGCGGGGGCCGACGCCGAGCCGGAGGCGGAGGAGGATGCCGCCGAGGCAGCGGGCGGTTAGCGCGCTTCCAGGACTGTGCGTCCATCTTCGATGCGGTAAGTGCGGTCGGCCAACGCCTTGATGTCGTCGGCCTGATGGGAAACCACTATGTTTCGCCAGTTGTTGGCGCGCACCATTTGAGCGACGAGGTCGCGGATTGGGGCCGCGGTTTTGTTGTCGAGGCCGGTGAACGGCTCGTCTAGCAGCAGTATGGGCCGATTGCGCAACAGCGTGCGGGCCAGGGCGACACGTTGCTTCTGGCCGCCCGACAGGCGCGCGGCGCGGCGGTTGATCATGTCTGACAACCCCATCTGATCGAGCGCCGCAACTACTCTTTCATCGTTGGCTTTGGTGCCGCCGCCCAGCCCCAGCGCCACATTGGCGCCGGTGGAGAGATGATCGAAGAGATTGTCCGATTGGAACAGGATCGAAACGGGGCGCTGTTCGGGGGGGAGTTCCAATATGGTGCGGCCCGCAAGCCGGATATCGCCCGAAGCCGGTTCGAGAAAGCCAGCGATCAGATCGAACAGGGTCGACTTGCCGGCGCCGGAGGGCCCGATCAGGCCGACGATTTCGCCGGGCTTTATGCTCATATCGAAGGCAAAGCCGGTTTTGCCGCCATCATAGCTGAAGGTGAGACGGTCAATTTCGAGCATTGGTCAGCTTTTCAAAAAGTTTGGGGATGAGGATGAAGGCCGCGACGCTCACGATCAGCAGGACCGCAGCAATGGCCTCGGCGTCATTGGTGCGATAGGCGCCCAGCGCGCGGTACATCAGCCAGGGCAGCGTGGAAAATTCCGATGTTCCAAACAGCGATATGACACCCAGATCGCCCAATGAAAAAACGAAGGCGACGGCCAGGGCATAGCCAATGGGCTGGCCAAGCAGCGGCCATTCGATCCGGCGCCATTGGCTGAACGAAGACATGCCCAGCGAGCGGATGACGCGGTGATGGCGCAGGGTGAGCGCTTCGAGTGGCGGGGCGATGGTGGCAAAGACGAAGGGCAGCGCCAAAAGCGCATTGGCGAGGATCAAGACGATCGGGGCCACCATGACTGGTGCCAGGCCAGTCAGGCGGGCGAGAAGGAAAAAGCCGAGCGACAAAACGACGGCGGGGACCGCGAGATAGGCAAAGACCGGCAGGCCGAGGACAGCGCGCCAAAGCGAGCCCCTGGCCTGGAGCGCGCGGGCCATGCCGAGCGCGAGGCCCAGCGCAACGGCAAGCAGAGCGCTCAGGGTGCCGATTACCAGACTGGTAAGTGTGGCACGCCAGAAGGCGCTTTGGACGAGAATGTTCGAAATGGCGCCGAAGCCTTCGCCCAGGACGGCAATCAGGGGGGCGAGGAAGCCAGCGAGCAGGATGGTGAGGACGATCTGCTGGAGGCCGGTTAGCCAGGGGCGTTCGGGCCAGTGGATATGGCTGGGAGAACCGAACAGGTTGGCGGCGGGCGAAAGGGTTGATGCGGGGATGATGATGGCAGCGCAGACGACCAGTTGCACGATGGCGAGGTTGACGGCGGCTCCAAGGTCGAAATCGAGGCGCACCGCCTGATAGATGGCGACTTCGAGGGTCTGGTTGGCCGGGCCGCCGCCCAGGGTTAGGACGATGGGAAAGCTGGTAAAACACAAAAGAAAGATGGTGGCGGCCACGCCGGGGATCGAGGCGGCGAGCGCGGGAAGATCGATGATGGTAAAGCGCTGAAGCGGGCCAAGGCCCAGGCTGCGGCCGAGCTTGAGCTTTTCGATCGGGATGGCCGCCAACCGGTCGATAAAGATGCGGGCCGAAAAGGCGCCGTTCAGAACGACGTGGGCGGCGATGATGCCGCCGAGGCCGAAGATCGAGGAGCCGGTTTCCAGCCCGAAGGGGGCGAGCAGGAAATTGACCCAGCCATTGCGGCCCCAGATGGCCAGGAGGCCCGAGACGACAACGAGCGAGGGCATGACGAGCGCTGTGGATAGCAGGCCGATGACGGCGCCCCGGCCGGGAAAGCGCAGTCGATCGAGCGTCCAGGCAATGGTCATGCCGGCGAGGATCGACAGAACAGTCGACAGGGCAGCCTGGGTCGCGGAGGTGACCAGCAGGTATCCGATGCCGGTGACGCTGGAACCGGTGGTTGCAAAGCGTTGCCCGGCGACCCAGAGAGACACCAGAAGGGCAGCGATCAGAACAGCGACGATGGCGGCGACCGATGCACCGACGTAACGGCGGCCGGGACGCCAGGTGGAGGGTATCCCGGCCAATTTTTGCTACCTCAGCGTCGAGAACGCTTCCTCGATCCAGGCCCGAGTGTTGGCGGTCACTTCTTCGGCGTCAAGCAGAAGGGCGGGCTGGGGGTCGATCATTTCGGCAAAGCCGGGATTGAGCCCGCCTGTCGGTTCGAGTACCGGGTACATCCAGTTGGTTTCGGGCAGGGCGGCCTGCCCCTCGGGAGTGACGAGATAGGCAAGAAACTCGCGCGCCAACTCCTGGTTGGGGCTGGAAGCAAGAATGCCGGCGACTTCGATCTGGGTGTAGTGGCCCGCATCGAACTTTGCCGCCCGGTAGCGGTCTTCGCCTTCGGCAATCAGGTGATAGGCGGGGGAAGTGGTGTAGGAGAGCACCATATCGGCCTCGCCCGAGAGGAACAGGTCGTAGGATTCCGACCAGCCGCTGGTGACGGTCAGAATGTGCGGTGCGAGGCCTTCCCAGATTTCGACGGCATCATCTCCATAGAGTGACTTGATCCACAGGATCAGGCCAAGGCCCGGGGTGGACGAGCGCGGATCCTGAATGACGATCTTGAAGTCTTCGGGGAGGGCGATCAGTTCCTCGAAGCTGGCAGGGGGCGTCGCGATCGACTGGGTGTCATAGACGAAGGCGAAATAGCCGTAGTCAAAGGGGACGAAAACCTCGTCGGTCCATTCGAGCGGGATGTCGAAATCGGGCAGGTCGAGCTGGTGCTCGGTGAACAGGCCGGTCGCCTTGCCTTCGCCTATGGTCGCGGTATCGAGCCCGAGAATGATATCGGCATCGGTCGCGTCGCCTTCGAGCTGGGCACGGCGCAGGGCCGAGATCGAATCGTCAGCGGAAACGAAATTGAGCGTGCACTCGCACTGGGCCTCAAAGCCCTCCTTGAGCAAGGGGCCGGGGCCCCAATCTGCGGCAAAGGCATCGTAGGTGTAAACGGTGAGCGTTGAATTGTCCTGGGCGACGGCCGGGAGCGCAAGAGCTCCGAGCACAACCGCGCACAGGCTCGTCCTTACGGAAGCGATCATGAGTTTCCTCATTGTTTGGCGTGCAAAACCAACGGTTTTGCTGGCGCCGAGCCAAGTTTGCGGCCATGAATGAGGGGAAAGGTTTCAAATGGCAGGGGGATTTGTGACCCTTGCCATCTCGAACTTCCTCCGCCAGCATGACCTGGTTCAGGTTCTATGGGTTTTTCTCAGCCCATCCTTTCGGACAGACACCCCAGCGAGACGAGGCGACACTATAGGCGTGCAAGGACCAGTGCAAGACGGCGCGGGGGAAAACGGGGAGCGTCTCGTCTTCGAGGGGCCGCTGCTGATCGTGGGTGGGGGCGAGGTCGATCCTGGTATGCTGGCCGCACTCGCCGAACGGGCTGCGGGGCTGGTGGGCGCCGATCGGGGCGGGGACATCCTGATGGCGGCGGGGCTTGTGCCCGATGCGGTGATCGGGGATATGGATTCGGTGGCTGACCGGACACGATTTCCGGCCGGAACGATGATCGTTGCGCTGCCCGAACAAGATACAACCGATTTCGAAAAGTGCCTTTATTCGACACGCGCACCGCTGACGCTGGCGCTGGGGATGACGGGCGGGCGGTTCGACCACACGCTGGCGGCGCTGCATGCGGTGGCGCGCCATGCGACGGAGCGAAAGATTATCTTGATCGACGGCCACGATCTGGCGATGGGGGTTGCCGGTTCGATCAGTCTCAGGGTCGGCGCAGGAGAGCGGATATCGATCTATCCGCTGGGGCGGACGCAGTTCGCAGGCTCAAAGGGTTTGCTCTACCGGCTCGAGGGGTTGGAGATGGTGCAGGGGCAAACGATCGGCACGTCGAACAGGGCTACCGAGGATGTCATTGAAATCACGGTGGCACCGGGGGTGCAGGACCCCTGGCTGTTGATCGTGGACAAACGATTGCTGGACGCTATCTTGTAGCTGGCGGTTCCATCGGGGTTGCCAGGATCTTATCGACCCGGTGGCCATCCATATCGACCACTTCAAGCCGCCAGCTTCCCGCCTCGAGCACTTCACCGGTCCTGGGAAGATGCTGGAGCCTCTCGATCATGAAGCCTGCAAGCGTCTGATAGTTGCGGTGTTCGGGCAGGACCAGTCCGAGCCTATCGGACAGGTCGTCGACCATCAGGCTTCCAGCCAGAAGCCATGAACCGTCATCTCGCTGGACCGCCTGGTCGGTTTCTCCCTCTTCGAGATCGGACCGGAACACACCGGCGATGGCTTCAAGAAGGTCGGTGGGGGTGACGATGCCATCAAAGTGCCCGTATTCATCAAGGACCAGGGCCAGGGGAAAATCCGCCCGGCGAAGCAGGTTGAGCACATCGAGCGCACCCAGCGTGTCGGGAATGACCTGGGGCTGGCGCAACAATTTTTTCAGCGCCGCGTGATCGGCGGGCTGGGCCGTGAGATAATCGCGCACCACCAAAACGCCAACGATGTTGTCGAACTCCCCACTGGAAACGGGCAGACGCGAATGACGGACCCGCGCCAATTCCGCTCGGATGGTCTCGAAATCATCATCGAAATCGAGCATTTCGACGTCGGTGCGCGGCGTCATTATCGAGCGGGCGCGACGGTCCGACAGGCGCAGTACGCCTGCGATCATGCGCTTTTCATCACGCTCGATGACGCCGGTTTCCGCTGCTTCGGCAACGATCGATTTGATCTCTTCTTCCGTGATGCGGTCTTCACCGGTATCGCTGCGGCCAAGCAGTCGCAGGATCAGGCGTGTCGACGCATCAAGGAGCCAGACGAGGGGCGCTGCGATTCGCGAGAGAATCTGCATGGGTCGGGCGATGACACATGCCACCCGTTCGGCGTTGCGCAGAGCAAGCTGTTTGGGCACGAGTTCGCCCACCACGACCGATAGGTAGGTGATGATGGCCACCACGCCGCCATAGCCGAGCGCAGAGGCAGCGGGACCGGGCAAGCCGGCATCGAGCAAGGCCCGGACGAGCACGCCGCCAATCGTGGCGCCCGAAAATGCGCCAGCGACGATGCCGATCAGGGTAATGCCGATCTGCACGGTGGATAGAAAGCGGCCGGGGTCATCAGCCAGTTGCACGGCAGCCGAGGCGCCGGGCTGGCCCCGCTCGGCCATCGACCGCAGCAGGGGTTTGCTGGCGGACACGATGGCGAGTTCGGACATGGCGAAGACGCCATTGAGCAGGATCAGGCCTGCAACGATAGCTATCTCAATCATGTGAGACGGATCGGCCTTTCGGCTGATCCGATTTCATCTTTCAGTTGCCTTCGGAGGTCCGCACAATGAGGACAGCTGGACCGCGCGTCAATGGGCCGCCTGCGTTCTGGCGGCCTCCTTGACGGCGTCCTGTACTTTTTCAAAAGCGCGAACCTCGATCTGGCGGATACGCTCGCGAGAGACGTCGTATTCCTGAGCCAGCTCCTCGAGGGTCGACGGGCTTTCCTGCAGGCGGCGGGCCTTGAAGATGGCCTTTTCACGGTCGTTGAGGACTTCCATGGCGCCTTCGAGGAGGCCCATGCGCTCGTCATATTCCTGGCTCTGGCCGAGAACTTCTTCCTGATCGGGCACATCGTCGATCAGCCAGTCCTGCCATTGGCTGGTGCCTTCGTCCGCGCGCATGGGCGCGTTGAGCGAGGCATCGCCGGTCAGGCGCTGGTTCATCGAGACCACGTCATCCTCGGTCACGTTGAGGGTCGTGGCGATTTGCTTGATCTGGTCGGGATGAAGGTTGCCGTCCTCGAGCGCTGCGATCTGGCCTTTCAGCCGGCGCAGGTTGAAGAACAGACGCTTCTGGGCGGCTGTCGTGCCGATCTTGACCAGCGACCAGGAGCGAAGGACGTATTCCTGGATCGAGGCGCGAATCCACCACATGGCATAGGTGGCAAGACGGAAGCCCTTATCGGGCTCGAAGCGTTTGACCGCCTGCATGAGGCCGACATTGCCTTCCGAGATCACCTCGGAAATGGGCAGGCCATAGCCGCGATAGCCCATGGCAATCTTGGCCACGAGGCGCAAATGGGACGTGATGAGTTTCTGGGCCGCCTGGGGATCGGAATGCTCCTTGTACCGCTTGGCGAGCATAAATTCCTCGTCAGGGTCGAGCATTGGAAACTTGCGGATTTCCTGCAAATAGCGATTGAGCCCGCTTTCCGAGCTAAGCACAGGAAGATTGGATTGGGCCATTTCTAGCACCCCCTCTCGTAAACCCCCGGGTGTCCCCGGCGGGTTGTGGTCCGCATCGACGCCCTTTGCGGCACGTTTGCGGACATAATCGGAGTGAATATAGGTCTGATTTTGGCGATTACACCCCTGTTCCGCGAAAATATGGTATTCGCGGAATGCATGGTCTGGTGGCCGATGTTTCAGCCCTATAACGCAAAAGGCGCCAGCTTCGTTGCGAGGTCTGCGAGTTCAGGGGGGAGTGGGCTTTCGAACCTGAGCGTTTCGCCCGTCACCGGATGGGCAAAGCCAAGGATTGCGGCGTGAAGCGCTTGCCGGTTCAAGGACCTGATGGCCTGCCGGACCTGTTCGGGCACCGTATTAATCTTTGTTGCAAAGGCTGAACCATAGACGCCGTCTCCGATCAGCGGATGGCCGATATGGGCCATATGCACGCGGATCTGATGGGTGCGGCCGGTCTCGAGCTGGCATTTGACCTGTGCGATTGACCATTTTTCGTTACTGAAGCGGCTTTCGACGCGAAAGTGGGTGATAGCTTCCCGTCCCTCTCGGGGGAGAACCGATTGCTTGAGCCGGTTGTGGGGATCGCGACCGATCATGGTTTCGACGGTGCCGACCAAGGGATTGGGGACGCCCCAGACGAAAGCGAAGTAGGCACGTTCCAGTGGGCCGGTGCGGCCATGATCGGCAAACTGGGCGGCGAGCCCGTTATGAGCCAATTCGGTCTTGGCGGCGACCATGACGCCCGAGGTGTCCTTGTCGAGCCTATGGACGATGCCGGGGCGTTTGACCCCGCCAATGCCGCGCAGGCTATCGCCGCAATGGTGGATGAGGGCGTTGACGAGGGTTCCGTCCTCATTGCCCGGTGCGGGATGAACCACCATGCCTGCGGGCTTGTCGATGACGATGAGATATTCGTCCTCGAAGAGGATGTTGAGCGCGATGTCCTGGGGCTGGGGTTCGGCCTCGACCGGTTCGGGGGCGGCGAGAGTGATGGACTCGCCGGTCCTGACACGATATTTGGGCACATCGTTGGTCGTCCCATCCACGCTGACCGCACCGGTAAGGATCAAGTCCTTGATGCGGTTGCGCGAAAAGAGGGGGAAGCGGGCAGCCAGAAATGCATCGAGCCGCGTCCCGGCCTCGGTTTCGAGGACGGTGGCGTCGTGCCTATCCTGTTGGAGCTGACTGCCCGCCATGACCGACCCTCAAACCAATTTCGACAAGGACGAGCCCCAGAGCCCGGAGGCCGAAGCGGTGATGGCCAAAGCCCGCCGGCGGGCAGGCCTATCCATGCTCGTCATGATGGTGGGGTTTATGGCTGTTGTGCTGGCCGTTGTCTATCGTCTGGCCACCATGGGCGGCGAGGTGACCGATCAGTACGCATTGCAGTCGATCGCCCTGCCCGAAGGCGCGCAGGTCATTTCGGCGCAGGTCCAGGACGGGCTGGTGACTGTCACCTATGGCGCAGAGGGCGGGCAGGCGATCCGGATTTTCGACGGGGAAACCGGAGAGATGGTGCGCGAGATTGCTGTGGTGGCTCAATAGTCCTAGCAATCCGGCACGGCGACGCTTAGCCCGCCGAGTGAGGTTTCCTTATAGCGTTCGTCCATGTCCTTGCCGGTTTGGCGCATGGTCTCGATGCAGGCATCGAGTGGAACGATGTGGCTGCCGTCGCCCTGCATGGCGAGGGACGCCGCTGCGACGGCCTTGACTGCACCGAGCCCGTTGCGCTCGATGCAAGGGACCTGGACGAGGCCCTTTATGGGATCGCAGGTCATGCCCAGATGATGTTCGAGAGCGATTTCGGCGGCGTTTTCGATCTGGGCATTGGTGCCGCCGAGCGCTGAGCACAGAGCGGCGGCGGCCATGGCCGAAGCAGATCCGACTTCGCCCTGACAGCCGACTTCAGCGCCCGAAATGGATGCGTTGTATTTGATGAGCCCGCCAATCGCTGCGCCAACCAAAAGCATTTCGGGGATTTTTTCGCGCGTGGCGCCTGGCACGTGGGAGAGATAGTAACGCAGGACGGCGGGAAAAACGCCTGCGGCACCATTGGTGGGCGCGGTCACGACCTGTCCACCGGCTGCGTTTTCCTCGTTGACGGCCATGGCATAGGCCGCAAGCCAATCGATGGCCGAATGAAGCGGCATATCGTTGGCGCCGGACTTGCCGGAAAGATTTTCGTAAATGGCGCGGGCGCGGCGCTTGACCTTGAGGCCGCCGGGGAGTTCGCCGGTGGCGGCAAGGCCGCGGGTGATGCAGGCGTCCATGACCTCCCAGATGCTGATCAGGCGTTCCGAGAATGCCTCGCCATCAAGTCGGGCGCATTCGTTGCGGCGCTTCATTTCGGCGATGGAGAGATTGGCGGCTTTGCCCATCTCAAGCATCTGGTCGGCATTGGCGAAGGGGAAGGGGACATCGTCAGCCGGGGTGGCGGGCATGTCCCCCGCTTCGATTTCCGCGAGGGTTTTGACGAAGCCGCCACCGATGGAGAAATAGGTTTCCTGTGCGATTATCGTTTCATCGGCATCGAGCAATGCGAAGCGCATTCCGTTGGGATGGGTGTCGAGCCGTGTCTTGCGGTCGACGATCAGGTCGGTTTCGGGATCGAGCGCGATGGTTCGTTGGGGGGCGAGTTCAATGGTCTTGCGGGTGGCGAGTTCTGCAAGGGCCGTTTCGACTTTGGTCCGATCATAGATCTCGGGCTCAAAGCCCAGGCAACCGGCAAGCACGGCCGCGTTGGTGCCGTGGCCAACGCCGGTAAAGGCGAGCGAGCCATAAAGGGTGATCTGCAGGCGTGCGCCTTCAGGTGGTTCGATGGCGCGGATGGTCTCGAGAAAGCGCGCGGCTGCGAGCATCGGGCCCATGGTGTGGGACGATGACGGGCCGACGCTGACCTTGAACACGTCAAAAACCGAGACGAACATGCCAGGCCATCTCCTGCGCGGTCGAGTGGTTCGTTATCGGCTGAGGGAATAGAAAATTATTGCGCCCGTCAAGCTGACATTGGCGAATTCATTGCGCCTTTGTCAGCGATCATAGGTCGAAATCTGTGCTTTGGTCGCCTTTTCGCGCCAAATCGTTTCAAAGAGCGCGCGGAAATGTTCGGGCGTGAGACGATCCATGCGGATCAAGACATAGCGGTAGTCGCGATAGTGGTCGGTAATGAAGAACAGGTCGGGATCGGCTTCGATCAGCATGTCGCGTTCGCCGATCGAAGGGCGCTGGAGGGCCAGAATGCCCGGCTCGCGCTCACGCAGCAGAAATTTGGTGCCCAGTTTTATGGAAGGTGTGCCGTGGGTGGTGGATCGGACGGCACCGGGAAAGGATGAGGCAATTGCAAAGACGTCATTGAAATCCATGACGTCTTCTCGTTTCAGAGCATTTCTGCGTTTCCTGGAATCGCTTCAATTGCTCTAAGCCTTTGTTTTGTCGCGCTTCCGAACCGGATAAGTGGTGCCCACTCTGGAAGCACCCTAGCGGCGGTAGCGCAGGCGTCCGATTTCGTCGAATTCGGCCTGTTCGCGCTTTTGCTGCTCGTCTTTTTCGCGCTGGTGTTCGCGGGCGTCGAGCAGTTCGACTTTCTTGAGGTCCTCGATGGCTTCGGCCAGTTCGTCCTGGGCGGCTTCGAGTTTGCTCTTCATGTCCCCGGCCGAGGTCAAGAGATTGTCGCGGCGGGTGATGGCGGCCTTGGCGAAGGTGGAATAGGCAAAATGGGCGATGTCGGAAATGCCGGTCTTTTTGTGCTCGATGTCGATCTGCTGGTCGAGTTCGGCGGCCATGCGCTCGAAATCGGCAACCATGGTCTCGATCTGGAGGACCTGACGGCGCTTCTCGTCCACCTGAAACTTCTTCAACCGGATCAGGCTCGCGCTCTTGGACTTCATGACTTGTACTCCTTACTCATCAAGCCGTATCCCCCGCGCCTGCCGTTCCCAGAATCGTCGCCAGCAGATTGTAGCCGTCGGCGATATTGGTCCGCTCATCCGAGTGCTGGCTCAAAAACGCCTCCAGCGCCGGGTTGAGCGCGATGGCGCGGTCAACCTTGGGATCCGATCCTTTCCGGTAAGCCCCTAGCCGGATCAGTTCCTCCATGTCGGCGTAAACCGACATCAACTCACGCGCCTTGCTCAAAGTGGGCCGGAAATCCTCCGGCACGCATCCGGGCATGGTGCGCGAAACAGAGCGAAGAACATTGACGGCAGGATAGCGTCCCCGTTCGGCAATGGATCGCTCCATCACAATATGACCATCGAGAATGCCGCGAACGGCGTCCGCAATGGGCTCATTGTGATCATCACCTTCCACCAAAACGGTAAATAGACCGGTAACAGAGCCCGAATTAACCAAACCGGGACCGGCGCGTTCCAACAAGCGTGGCAGTTCGGTGAAGACTGTGGGCGGATAGCCCTTGGCGGTGGGCGGCTCGCCGGTGGCCAGACCGATTTCGCGCTGAGCCATGGCGAAGCGGGTGAGACTGTCCATCATGCACAATACGCGCTTGCCCTGATCGCGGAAATGTTCGGCCAGGGTGACGGTGAGGTAAGCGGCCTGGCGGCGCATCAGCGCGGATTCATCGGAGGTTGCGACAACGACGATGGCTTTTTTCATGCCTTCTTCGCCGAGCTGTTCGGTGATGAACTCCTGGACCTCGCGACCGCGTTCGCCGATCAGGCCGATGATTGAAATGTCCACATCGGTGTTGCGCGCCAGCATGCTCATGAGGACCGATTTGCCAACGCCCGAGCCGGCGAAGATGCCCATGCGCTGGCCATCGCAACAGGTGGTGAAGGTGTTAAGGCACCGAACCCCGAGATCGATGGGGCTGCCAACGCGACCGCGCTCATGGGCGGGCAGGGGGAGATTGCGCAACGGGTAGGGGTCAGCGCCGCGCATCAGCGGTGCGCCGCCGTCGATTGGTTTTGCTTCGGCGTTGAGGACGCGTCCGAGCCAGGATTTGTCGGGATAAACGGCGCCATCATGGCCCGCAAACACTGCCTTGCAGCCCAGCCTTACACCCTCGACGGGGCCGAAGGGCAGGCAGAGAGCGAGACCGTCGCGGAAGCCGATGATCTCACAGGCAAGGGGTGAGCCGGTCTGGGTTTCGATGGTCACGCGTCCGCCAACGCGCAATTCGCGCACCGGACCGACCACTTCGATCAAGAGGCCCTGCACAGTCTTGACGCGTCCAAAGACCTCGATCTCGTCAATCGCTTCAATGTCGGAGATCAGGGACTGCACCGTGGCGTCTCCAGTGGTCATGATTCGCACCCAGAATTGGCCACATTGGTAACTCATCCTTAAGGTTATGGCGATATTGCCGAAAGTTGAGCAAATTTTTTCGCTGCGCGTCGGCGCGCGTCCGCTTACCCCTTCCAGCCCCGGTTCAATGAGTCTCAAGAGTCGCTTGAAGGGCTTTCTTAACGTTGTGCATTAAGAAAAAAAATTTCCATTTATTCTTATATTTCAACGAGTTAACACCTTATTCAGTTAATGCAACTCGCATATTGCCCGACTGAATTAAACTTTGTTAACTAATTACCGGTAGCTTCGAATCGTACCCAGTAGGGTTTGGTTAAGGGCGTCGGGATCGAGCTGAGCGCCCGGTCCCAGGCAGGGACTTGTTGGATTTAAGGGGATTGGCATGCGTGTGCTCTTGATAGAGGACGACAGCGCGACAGCGCAGAGCATCGAACTGATGCTCAAATCCGAGAGTTTCAATGCGTACACCACCGACCTCGGAGAGGAAGGTGTCGATCTGGGCAAGCTCTATGATTACGACATCATTTTGCTTGATCTCAATCTGCCGGATATGAGCGGGTATGAAGTGCTGCGCACGCTGCGCGTTGCGAAGGTTCAGACTCCCATCCTTATCCTATCGGGTCTGGCAGGGATCGAAGATAAGGTACGCGGCCTGGGCTTTGGAGCCGACGACTATATGACCAAGCCGTTCCACAAGGACGAACTGGTTGCCCGCATCCACGCCATCGTGCGCCGGTCCAAGGGCCATGCGCAGTCGGTCATCAATACCGGCGACCTCAGCGTCAATCTCGATACCAAGACCGTCGAAGTGGGTGGCCAGCGCGTTCACCTGACGGGCAAGGAATATCAGATGCTCGAGCTCCTCTCGCTCCGCAAGGGTACGACGCTCACCAAGGAAATGTTCCTCAACCATCTCTATGGCGGGATGGACGAGCCGGAACTGAAAATCATCGACGTGTTCATCTGCAAGCTGCGCAAAAAGCTTTCTGTGGCTACAGCCGGCAAGAATTACATCGAGACTGTCTGGGGCCGCGGCTATGTGCTGCGTGAGCCCGATGAGAACGAATTGGCCGAAAGCGCCTGATCGGTTCTTACAAGTCCCCAATTGGAAAGCCCGTGCGATCCCCTCGCGCGGGCTTTGTCGTTTCAGATGATTTCGGCGTTTGCTGGCCGGTCCTTCGCTTCGCAGAAATCCTCTAAGTCTATGCTGAGTCACGCGTCCGAACCGGCAAAGTAGTGCCTTTTATCCGGGCGCGCTCCGGGGCTCAGACCACGAGCTTGCGATAGAGGTGCCAGGTCGCGTGCCCGAGCATCGGTAGGGCGATAGCGAGACCGACAAACAGCGGTAGCGAAGCGGCAAACAGAACGATCGCGACCACGAGACCGAATATGGTCAGCTGCAAGGGGTTTGTGGCGAAGGCGCGCACCGAAACCACGACGGCGTCGCCCGCGCTTCCGCCGCGGTCGACAAGCAAAGGGAAGGCGATCGCGGTTGTCGCCAGCACGAAAAACGCAAAGTCCAGCCCGACGAGGTTGCCCCAGAACAGCAGGCTCCAGCCGCGCGCGGTCGTGAAGGTCTCGCTGAGCAGGGCCATGAGCCCGGCAGGCGGGCTCGATGCAAAATGAGCGTCGTAGATGGCGCCGGCTGCGGTCAGCCAGAGCACAAAAACCAGGGCCAACATTGCTCCCACGGCAACAATGGCGCCTATGGAGCGATGTTTGAGTACGGCAAAGGCGTGACGGGGGCTGTCGTCCTCGCCCTGTTCACGCCGCCGACTGAGTTCGTAAAGGCCGACTGCGGCGAGCGGACCAATCAGAGCGAAGCCGGTCGCCAATGGGTAGAGCAACGGAAATGTCGCGCCGCCTGCGCTCCAAACGGCCAGCACAATGCCGACTGCCGGATAGATGAGGGCCAGAAACAGGTAATGGGAGGGGTGGCGCCAGAAATCGGATACGCCCCTACCAAGCGCGTCGAACACGTCGGCTGTCGAAATTGTGCGGATGGCGTGTTCCGGCGCATCCGATTGGGCAAGGGCGGGATTGGGATACACAGGCATGCTTATCTCCTCGGTTCACATGGAGCGCGATGCCTCGCATTTCCCCCGAGGGCGGGCATGCCGCGCTGCACGGAGCGTTGCCATTGTCCGCAACGCAACGGTTCGAGCATACAACAATTGGCGGGATGTGGGATTCCCCGTCACATATATGTGTGCGGGTTCAGACGAAGGGCTGGAATTTGGATTCCAGCATCTGCTGGTCAAAGGGCTTGAGCATGTGATCGTTGGCGCCGGCCTTGCGTGCCATGGCGATATGGCCAATGTCGCGCTCGGCCAGGCAATAAACGATCCTGGGCTTGTCGCCGCCGGTATAGCCGCGTAGGGCCTTGAGAAATTCAAGGCCGCTCATGATGGGCATCTGCCAATCGAGCAGGATGACGTCGGGCATCTCCTGGGCGCACTTTTCGTACGCTTCCTGTCCGTCCTCGGCCTCGTCGACAATGAAGTCCATGTCTTCGAGAATACGCCGCGCGACTTTGCGGATCACGCTGGAATCATCAATGATCAGGCACGATTTCATAGGGTCCATCCCTCAGCTTCCCGGGCGAGTTGTACCCGGAACTGGAGGGAGTTTACGGCCACAATGGTTAGCGAATGGGAAAGGCGTGCCATTTCGGCTCGCCAAACCCTGATGCCCACCCTGGGCTAGTCGATAGTGTGTGAAAGCGGATCGGCGGTGAAGCGCAGGATTTCGCCGTCCAGCGCGAGATTGAGCCCCATATGCGTGAGGCGCGCGAGGACACCGGTATAAAAGGGCTGGATGCCCCGGGCGTCAACACTGCCATCCTCGGGTGTGCCGGCAAGAAGGCCCTGCACGGCATTGGGAATGAGGGTCTTGGGGCCGGTTGCGGTGATCGTGAAGCTCTCGGCTCCGGCTTCACCTTCCACTTCGACGGTGACCGTGCCGCCACGCGGAACGCCGGCGACAACGATCAGCAGCATGTTGAGCAGCAGCTTGGCCTTGTTCTTGGGAAGGAGCATGGGGGCGACCTTCCAGTCGAGGTCCGCCTTTTCCCCGGCCATCAGCAGCGTTGCAACGCGATCGGCCTCGCGGGTGTCGATATCGGTGCCTGCGGTCGAGGACGCGCCGAAGGCGAGGCGGGCAAATTCGAGCTTGGCGCGAGCCTGCCGGGTCGAATTTTCGATCAGTTCCTTGGCAAAGGTCTGCATATCGACCTGGGTGGGGTCGGCGAGCACTTCAAGCCCATTGCCGATGGCACCCACGGGATTGATGAGGTCGTGGCAGACACGCGAGCACAGCATCGCGGCAAGGTCCGGCGCGCTCAGTTCGACAATGCTCGTCATGGCCAAGTTCTCGCTTTTCGTTGTTCGAATCAATTTTAAAGGCACTTTACTGTGCAGGTGGGGCAGGGCAACGCCAAGTTTATCGTGTCCAGCGGCTCTATTGACTTTGGGCGGCCCGACGATCGGGCAATGCGTTCCAGTTTACGGCCGCCGTGGCCAAAGCAGGGCCGGGAGCCATATCGAAGGCGGCACGGTTGCCGATGGAATAAAACAGCATCAGGCGTCCGCCGACTATGCGGAAAATTTGCGGATTTCCGTCGGAAAGGTGTCCACGGGCCATGGCCATGGCGCAATGGCCGCCAAAAACGGGTGCATAGATTTCCGGGTTGGCGGCAAATATGTCCCTATTGGCAGCCGAGACGAAATACCAGGTGACCCCGTTCCACTCCAATTCGTTGACCGGGGTTCCCTGCAATGCGGCGTTCTCGGTAAAATAGGCAACCGGGTCAAAGCCCGAAAGCGCGACGCCGGTCAGGGCATTGGTGATAATGGACTTTTCCTGCGCGGGCGCCGCCGTCGCAAAGCCCAGCGCGAGAAAAAGCAGGCAGAAAGTCGCGTAAGACTTTGTAAGGGTTAAGATTTGTTTACCTATTTGCCGCATTATCGCTCAATGAACCGCTATGCTGTTGGGGGCGGGCCGGTCAATCCTAGCGCAGGGCCGTTTGGCCTTGGTTAACCGGTACGCATATCGCGAAATTTTTACGCGCGAAGTGGGAGCACATATTTTGATGATGAATCGCTTCTTGGCGGCACTGGTTCTTTCCCTGGGCCTTGCTTTCGGCGCCGCTCCGGCAAACGGCCAGCAGGGATCGCTGTCGGACACCTATTCGAGTGACGAGATTCTTTCGGCAGGGCATCAGTTCTTCGGGTCTGTCGCTCAGGGGCTGGCCTCTGTGATCGAGCAGGCATTCGAGCAGTACGGCCAGCCAAATGCCTATATTCTGGGTCAGGAAGGCGGCGGTGCGCTGTTTATCGGCGCCAAGTATGGCGACGGAACCATGTACACCCGCAACGCAGGCACCCATCAGGTGTTCTGGCAGGGCCCGAGCCTGGGGCTCAATATCGGCGCCGACGGCAGTCGTGTGATGATGCTCGTTTACAATCTGCCTTCGGTTGAATCGATCTATGACCGCTATCCGGGCGTCGAAGGTTCAATCTTTGCGGTTGGTGGCATCGGCATGACGGCACTCAAGCTCAACGACGTCTATGTGGTCCCGATCAGTTCGGGCGTGGGGCTACGGGCCGGCGTGGCCGTGGGTTATCTCAATTTCACGCGTGAGCCTACTTGGAACCCATTCTGATCCCGAGCAGTTCCGAGGTGGCAGGACGCCCACGGTTATGTCGCAGCTGTGAGATGACGCCTCCGGTTTGATCGAGTAAGGTTACCTGCAAGTGTTGATGGCGCCGGATGGGGTTCGGCGGCATATTATCGGCAGGGCTTCCCGACAGGGGAGAGGCGTATGGTCATTGAGAATGCGATGTATTTCACGCTCGGGTTCCTGGCGGCGGCCTTATTGGCCATCGCCATCGGACCGGCGTTCTGGCGTCGCGCTGTCCGGCTGACCAAACGCAGGATCGAAGCGGCAACACCGGTCACGCTTGCCGAGTTCCGCGCCGACAAGGACAAGCTGCGGGCCGAATTTGCCATCACACTGCGCAAGCATCAGCTCAAGATCGACGCGCTGCGCAACCAGATTTCCGGAAATGTCGTGGCACTCGATGCGGCGATGAGCGAACTGGGAGCGTTGCGCACCGAACGCGACGAGCAATTCGCGGTTATCGGTTCGCTTCAGACCAGGGAGCAGGAGCTGGTGGCCCGCATCCGCGATATTGAGCGTGACGCGGCCACTCTTGCTGCCCGGTTGCGTCAGGCGGACGTGGATTATTCCGATATCGACCCCGACCTTCTGCCCGAAGCGGGCGAGGCAATCACGGCCGAGCAACTGACCGGCGATTATCGTTCCGATGTCGAGGATTTGCTGACGGCGCTCAATATCGAGCGCCAGCGCAATGGCTATCTCGAAGACCAGACCCGCATGCTTTTGGCGCGGCTGGAAAAGAAGAAAAAGAGCGGGCTCAAGGACGAAGCCATCGCCATGTTGCGCGACACGCTCTCCCAGAGCGATTCCGAAAGCGAAGCCCGACTGGGGCTTCGGCGGGCAGAGGCCCGGATTTCGGGTGCCGAGAGCCGTCTCAGTGCACTTCTCACCGAGTCGGCCGTCGAGGAGCAGAAGGATCACGCCGTGGGCGCGCGGCGGCTGCTGGCGGAAGATTTTTCAGAGGCCGAGCAGAGCGAATTGCTCAGGACTGCGGTTGCCGAGGTCGAGGAGGCCATCATGAAGGATTGGGATAGTGCACGGTTTGACGCCGCGGCGCTGCGTTCGCGCCTCGAAACCATCGCGGCGGATGTCTCGAGACTGGTCTATGCCGGCGATGCCGAAGACAGTCCGGCACTGACAGAGAGCCTGTTCGACAAAGTCCGCAAGTTCGCCGCGGACAGTATGGACGTTGAAGACCTCGAGCCGAGCGATCAGACAGCGTCTGGTGGTTCGGTTTCCGATCGCATGCTGGCGATGCGTGATCGGGCCGCGCAGTAAGGTTCATTCCACCGCTCGACGAAATGCCAGCAGGATATTTCCTGTCGGGCCCAAGTGACGGCATTTCCAAACCTTGGCGCTCGCATTCAGTGGGCGTAGCCTCTGCCTTATATCTATGCATCGTGTCTGTTTCGCGATCGCCGACTATGAGGCAAATCATGTCATCCACTACTTCCCAAGTCCGGGCGCGCAAGCCAAAGGGCCCGCTCTATACCAATTTCGGATTCCAGGTGCTGCTGGCGCTGGTCGTTGGCCTGCTGCTGGGGTTGATCGCCCGGCAGATGGGCCCCACCGACGCCGGCGCCAACTGGCTGGTGCAGACGCTTTCGACCGCGGGGTCGAGTTTCGTGCAGCTGTTGCGGGCTATCGTCCCCGTCCTGATCTTTACCGCCATTGTGGCTTCTATCGCCAATCTGCGCGAACTCAACAACGCGGCGCGGTTGGTCTGGCAAACCCTGCTGTGGTTTGCGATCACCGCGCTGATTGCCGTTCTGATCGGCATCGCGCTGGGGCTTATCATTCAGCCCGGGCTCAATACCGCAGTCACCGAAGCGGCGGCTCGGGCGCCTTCGCGAACCGGTTCATGGCTCGATTTTCTGACTGGGCTTATCCCTTCCAACGTCCTGGGATTGCAGGCGTCGACCCGGATTACCGATGGCGGAGCGTCCACGAGCCTGAGCTTTAACGTGCTGCAGATCCTCGTGGTTTCCATCGCGGTGGGCATAGCCGCACTCAAGGTGGGCGATGCGGCCAAGCCGTTTCTGGATTTCAATCGGGCGTTTCTCAAAGTCATCCACAAGCTGTTGTGGTGGATCATCCGGCTGACCCCGATCGCCACCGTGGGCCTGTTGGGCAATGCCGTTGCGGTCTATGGCTGGGATACTCTGGCGCAGTTGGGATGGTATGCGGCGGCGATCTATATCGGGCTGGCGATCGTGCTGCTCATTGTCTATCCGACGCTGCTGACGGTCCATGGGCTCAACCCGATCCGGTATTTCCAGGGTGCATGGCCGGCCATCCAGTTTGCTTTTGTTTCGCGTTCATCGGTCGGCACAATGCCGATCACCGAGCGCGTGACGGAGAAAAATCTGGGCGTCCCGCGTGAATATGCAAGCTTTGCCGTGCCACTTGGCGCGACCACCAAGATGGATGGCTGTGCTTCGATCTATCCGGCAATCTCGGCGATCTTCGTGGCGCAGTTCTTTGGCATTCAGCTCGGCATGCAGGAGTATCTGCTGATCGTCTTTGTCTCGGTCATCGGCTCGGCGGCGACGGCGGGCCTTACTGGGGCCACCGTCATGCTGACGCTGACGCTGTCTACTCTGGGCCTGCCACTTGAGGGCGTGGGGCTGTTGCTTGCCATCGATCCCATCCTCGATATGGGCCGTACGGCAGTCAATGTTGCGGGGCAGGCGCTGGTGCCTACCATCGTTGCCAAGCGGCAGGGCATCCTCGACCAGAGCGTCTATGACACCGTTGAGCAGATAGAGGCGCTCGACACGTCTCCGTCGGCGGTGGCCGCACCGGCGCAATAGGCAAGAGGGAGGCCTTCGGCCTCCCTTTTTTACGTGTGCTGATCGTGGACCAGTCTGGCGATAAATCCGATCTTTCCCACTATGGGGTCTGACAGGACGAAGGGATAGGCGTCAGGCAGGCCCATGGAGCGGTTGAGCTCGTTGAGCATGACGCTGACCCCGACCCAGGCTTCGGTCAGGCTTTGGGTATCGGTGGTGCGATAGGGATCGAAATCAACATCGGCGGAGAGTTCGCCAGAGTGGTCGCGCTTCGGTTCGGTGGATACCCCAAGGCTGCGCGCCGTCTCCAGTGTATCGGTGATGTGGAGGTAGTGGGCCCAGGTTTCGGCGAAATCCTCCCAGGGGTGGGAACTGGCGTATGAAGATACGAAGCGTTGCGGCCAATCGGACGGCGCGCCGTTGGCGTAATGGATCTTGAGCGCTTCATTGTAATCGAGGGCATCGTTGCCGAACACCGCTCGACAACGCTCGAGCCAATCTGTTTTGCTCACCAGTAGGTCCCAGTAATAATGGGCGGTCTCGTGACGGAAGTGGCCGAGCAATGTGCGGTAGGGCTCACCCATTTCAGTGCGGCGTCTTTCGCGCTCGGCGTCGTCGGCTTCGGCCAGGGCGATAGTGATGACGCCATTGTTGTGACCGGTCATCACCTTCTCGGCGCCGGTATCGGCAAGGAAATTGAAGGCGAGTCCGCGCTCTTGATCCCCGTCCTTGGTGATCAGCGGGAGATTGAGGCGTATGAGGCTGTAAAACAGGCGCTTTTTTGCCCGCTCGAGTGTCTGCCAATCTGAAAGGTTGCGGGCATCGGAGATGTCGGGGACGGTCTCGTTGTGGCTGCAGGCGATGCAAAGGCCGCCCGTTGGCGCTATCCAGTTGCAGGCGCCGTGTTCGGCATTGGTGCAATAGGGTGCAACGTTCGAAATGGCGACCATGCGGTTGGTGGCCGGATCATAGCCGATCGAAGTGCCGCATTGACCACATGCGCTGTTGTCGAAATAGACGGTCTGGCGGCAGTTCGGGCAGGTGAAAAGGTGCATGGCTGCCTCCGATGGCGTTCGCTGCGGCAACGCCCCTGACGGCGCCCGGTTCCTTTCAGGTCGGCTAGATGCTGCCCACCGTACGCAGCCTGATCCGGGGATGAACCTCGTTCTGGCTCATTACGACAGTCTGGGGACGGAAGCGTTCGATGATGGCCCGCACGTGCGGGCGGATTTGGGGCGAGGTGATCAGGACGGGGATTTCGCCCATCTGGGCGGCGTTTTCGAACCCGTTCTGAATGCCGGCGATAAATTGCTGGAGCTTGGACGGTGCCATGGCAAGGTGGCGTTCCTCGCCTTCGCCCATCATGGCTTCGGCGAAATCGCGCTCCCAATTGGGGGACAGGGTCAAAAGCGGCAGATTGCCGTCCATGCCCAGATTGGCGGCACAGATCTGGCGGGCAAGCCGGGCCCGGACGTGCTCGATGATCTGGCCCGTGCTGCGCGCCGAGCCGGCCACCTCGGCCACACCTTCCAGGATTGTGGGAAGGTCGCGGATGGAGACGCGTTCGGCCAGAAGCCCCTGCAGTACGCGCTGGATGCCCGAGACCGAAATGAGGGACGGCACGATATCTTCGACCAGTTTCTGCTGGTCCTTGTCGAGCCCGGACAAAAGGGACTGGACGTTGGCGTAACTCAAAAGGTCGGCGGTATTGGCCTTGAGCACTTCGGTCAAATGGGTCGAGATCACCGTCGAGGGATCGACGATGGTCAGGCCCTGCACTTCTGCCTCGTCGCGCAGGGCGGCGTCAATCCAGGCAGCGGGCAGGCCAAAGGTCGGTTCGACAGTGTGCTGGCCGGGCAGGGTGATCTTGTTGCCATAGGGATCCATGACCATGAGCTGGTTCGCATGGACCTCCCCATGGCCCGCTTCGACTTCCTTGATCTTGATCTTGTAGATGTTGGGCTCGAGCTGCATGTTGTCGAGAATGCGCACGGCAGGCATCACGAAACCCAGCTCGGTGGCAAGCTGCCGACGCAGTGCCTTTATCTGTTCGGTGAGCCGGTCGGTGCCCGAATCGTCTTCCTTGACGAGGCTGAGAAGGCCATAGCCGAGTTCGAGCTTGAGCTCGTCGATCTTGAGGCTGTCGGTGATCGGGGCTTCGGTGGGGGCCGCGGCAATCTGGCGGGCCTGTTCGACAACCTGTTCCTGTTCGACGACTGCTCTTTGGGCCTTGAGTTTTTTCGCCGATGTCCATGCGAGATAGCCCACGGCACTACCGAGGGTGACGAAGGGGATGAGTGGCATGCCGGGGACCAGCGCCATGGCGAACATGACGCCCGAGCTCATGCCCAGCGCCACCGGATAGGATGTGAACTGGGTGCTGAGCGCCTGATTGGCCGAACCGGAGATACCGGCCTTTGAGACCAGAATACCGGCGGCGGTGGACACGATGAGGGCCGGGATCTGGCTGACCAGACCGTCGCCAATGGTCAAAAGCGAATAGTTGGAACTGGCTTCCTGTATGGTCAGCCCCATCTGCATCGTGCCGATGATGATACCGGCGATGACGTTGATGAAGGTGATGAGCAGGCCGGCGATGGCGTCGCCGCGCACGAATTTGGACGCGCCGTCCATGGCGCCGAAAAACGAGCTTTCGTCTTCGAGCGTCTTGCGGCGGTTCTTTGCTTCGACTTCGTCGATGAGCCCCGCAGACAAGTCGGCGTCGATCGCCATCTGCTTGCCGGGCATGGCGTCGAGGTTGAAGCGGGCGGCGACCTCCGCAATGCGGCCCGAGCCCTTGGTGATGACGATGAAATTGACGATCAGAAGGATGGCAAAGACGATCACACCGATGATGAAGTTGCCGCGGGTGACGAAATTTCCGAAGGCCTCGATGACGTTGCCGGCCGCGGCGGTGCCCTCATGCCCATCGGCGAGAATAAGACGCGTCGAGGCGAGATTGAGAGCCAGCCGGAACATGGCCGAGACCAGAAGTACGGTCGGGAAGGCCGAGAATTCGAGCGGCGTCTGGATGAACAGCGCGGTCATCAGGATCATAACCGAAAAGACCATCGAAAAGGCCAGAAGAATGTCCAGCAGCACCGCCGGCATCGGCAGGATGAGGACAGCGAGGATGATCACAACGCCAACCGCCAGCCCGGCATTGGACTGGCGGATGATCTCGACGATCTCGTTGATGCGGCCCAGAGGGCCCGATGCGGTGGCGGCGGTGGGTTCGGTCATCGTCTGGCGGATGGTTCCCGATGGATTGGGAGGATGGGAGGCAGCGGCAGCCCCCACGCCGCGGCCCAGCCCAGGATGGGGCGGAGCAGCCGGCGGGAGGGGCGCCGCGATTGTCATGCGGCGCTATAGCGGGCTTCACCGGGAGCGGGGATGTCCACCCCCTCATCGGCATATTGATTGAGCTTGTTGCGCAGCGTTCGGATCGAAATCCCCAGGATATTGGCAGCGTGGGTGCGATTGCCCAGGCAATGGCCGAGCGTATCGATGATCAGATCGCGTTCGACATCGGCCACCGTGCGTCCCACCATCGAGCGGGACACGGCATCGGCAGCGGCCGCAGCCTGGCTGGCGAGGGAATGGCTGGCCACAGCGTCCGAAAGGCCCGTGCCATCGGGCATGCGAATGGCTTCGGGCTCGATCACGTCGCCCGATGAGAGGAGTACGGCGCGGTGGAGAGTGTTTTCGAGCTCGCGGACGTTGCCCTGCCAGGGGGCGCGCAGCAATTCGTCGCGCGCTGCCTGGGAGAGGATGCGCTGGGTCAGCCCGTTGGCTGCCGAATACCGGGCGACGAAGTGCTCGGACAACGCGACGATGTCACCGGGCCGATCGCGCAACGCAGGGAGCTTGAGATTGACGACGTTGAGGCGGAACAGCAGATCCTCGCGGAAGCGGCCCTCCTTGACCTCGGTCAGAAGCTCACGGTTTGACGTGGCGAGGATGCGGATATTGACGGGGACCGGCTTGGTGCCGCCGACGCGGTCGATGACTCGCTCCTGAATGGCACGAAGCAGTTTGGCCTGCAGACGGAAATCCATTTCCGAGATTTCGTCGAGCAGCAGGGTGCCGCCATTGGCTTCCTCGAACTTGCCGATGCGGCGGGCGACGGCGCCGGTAAAGGCACCTTTTTCATGGCCGAACAGTTCAGATTCGAGCAGATGCTCGGGGATGGCAGCGCAGTTGATGGAGATGAAGGGCCGGTTGGCGCGCTTGGAGCGGGCGTGCAGATATTTGGCCATGATCTCCTTGCCAGTTCCGCTTTCCCCGGTGATCAGGACCGATGCGTCCGACCCGGCGATCTGATCGGCCAGTTTGACGACCTTTGCCATAGCCGGGTCGCGATAGAGAAAGTCCGAGCTTTCCCGCGCGACGGCCGCGATAACGGCGGCGATCAGTTCAGCGTCGGGGGGAAGAGGAATGTACTCCTTGGCCCCGGCGCGGATGGCGTTGACAGCGGCGGCGGCATTGGTTTCGGTGCCGCAGGCAACGACCGGTATGGCTATGCGTTCAGCGTCGAGGGCAGCGATCAGCGCAGGAATATCGACCATGACGTCGACCAGCAGCAGGTCCGCGCCCTTGCCCGACCTCAGGGACGCCAAAGCGATCTCTATGGTTCCAGCATGAGCGACCTTGGCCCCGCCATCCATGGCCATCTTGGAGGCCTGGCTGAGCTGTCCTTCGAGGGCGCCGATAATCAGTAAGCGCATGGGTGTGGTCTCCTTGCCGGCGGACTAAGGGTTTAGCCGGCCTTGATAATTTCAGTCATGGTGACGCCGAGGCGTCCTTCAACGAGCACGATTTCGCCGCGGGCGACGAGGCGGTCGTTCACATAAATATCGATGGCTTCGCCAACCTGACGGTCGAGTTCGACCACAGTGCCGATGTCCATTTTCAGCAGCTTTGCCACCGGCATCCTGGTTCTTCCCAGAACCACGGAAAGGCGCACCGGCACGTCAAAGACGGCCTCAAGATCGGCAGCTGATTTTTCGCCGCTGCCCTCTTCGTCGTTATCGATATCGGCCAGCATTTCCTCAAAGGAGATGCCGTCGGGTGCGGTCTGGATGTCGTCGTCGCCATCAGCCATGGATCAGTCTCCCTGCTCGACGCCGCGGGCCGCCAGATAGGCGGAGATGCGGGTGTTGATTTCGTTTGATATCGCGTTGATGTCGCGCACCAGCCCCCCATCGGCCCATTCGAGCCTGCCGTCGCCCATGCGAATCTCGGGGTCGCCGAGAACGATCAGGCGACCGGAAAATCCCGAAACCTTCATCCGCTCTTCAGCAATGGCCTTCATTGCGTCGCACAGTTCGGGATGGCAGCGGATGACCAGATGCGGAGCCGCTTCGAGCGAACCCATGCATTCCGATAGCAGGGCTGCCAGCTCGGTCTGCGGCTCGCGTGCGATCAGGTGTGCTGCAAGCTTGCGCCCGACCGAGGCGGCCAGTCCGACAGACTGCCCCAGATGAAGTTTTTCGTAGCCCTCGATGGTCTGCACCATCTCGACGACCTGATTGGCGAGCTTTTCGGCAGATTTGGCCAGGGCCGTGGCCGACTGGGCCTGTATGCTCGATTGTCCGGCTGCAAGACCCTGCCGGTAGCCTTCCTCACGCGCCGCGGCGACCATCTGCTCGAACTCGTGTTCGGGCATGGTCTTGTTGGCAGGCGGCTTGTGGGCCAGATCGAGATCAAAGGTGAATTTGTGGGCGACGCTCACAGGATCATCTCCTCGTCGGCCTTGCCCTTGTTGATGACGATTTCGCCGCGGGCGGCCAGGTCCTTTGCGGTATTGACCAGGCGGGATTGGGCTTCATCGACGTCCTTGAGACGCACGGCGCCCATCGCTTCCATGTCGTCGCGCATCATGCCGGCGGCGCGGGTGGACATGTTGGCAAAGAAGAACTCGCGGGCCGCGTCGGAGGCGCCCTTGAGGGCTAGCGCCATTTCCTTTTTGTCGAAGTTCTGCAGCAGCGTCTGGATGGCTGCGGATTCGAGACGGGTCAAATCGTCGAAGGTGAACATTAACGATTTGATGCGCTCGGCGCTGTCGCGGCTCAGATCTTCCAGCGCCGTCATGAAGCGCGCTTCGGTCTGGCGGTCGAAGGCATTGAAGATATCGGCCATCTGCTCATGGCTGTCGCGGCGCTGGGTGTGGGACAGGGTGGACATGAATTCGGTGCGCAGGGTGGATTCGATCTTTTCGAGGATTTCCTTTTGCACCGGGTCGATGGAAAGCATGCGCTGGACGACGTCAAGCGCCAGTTCCTCGGGGAGCACCGAGAGCACGCGCGAGGCATGGTCGGGCGAGAGCTTGGTGAGGACCACGGCGATGGTCTGGGGATATTCGTTCTTGAGATAGCTTGCGAGAATGTCTTCCTGGACGTTTGAAAGCTTTTCCCAGATGTTGCGTCCCGCCGGCCCGCGGATTTCTTCCATGATCTGTTCGACGCGGTCCTGGGGCAAAAAGGACAGCAGCAAGCGCTCGGTGGTATCGGAATTGCCCGACATCGGCCCGGTCGAAGACACACCCATAATGAACTCGGCGAGCAGTTCATCGAGCATCTGCTGGGTGATTGCGCCAAGCCGAACCATGGCACGCGAGAGAATGCGAATTTCGATTTCGTCGAGTTCCTCGAGGATAGGGCGGCCGAAGTCGGGGCCAAGCGCCAGGAGCAGCGCTGCGGCCTTTTCGTCGCCGCGCATCTGGCGCTGGGTCGCGTCTTCTCCAACCTGAAGCCCTTGCTTGATCGGGTCGGCGTTTTGCGGTGCGTTGGGTTCAGTCAAAGCCATGAGAGTTTTATGCCGCCTCGCTCAGCCAGTCGCGGATGATCAGCGAGGCCTGTTTGGGGTTTCCTTCGACGAGCTCGCCGACCATCTTGAGTGCCTTGACCTGAGATTCGCCGAGCGTTTTTGCTGTTTCCATCCATGCCTCGGTCGCCGCCTCGCGGGCGCGCGCCGCGGCTGCCGGGTCGTCCTGCGGCTCCTGATATTCGGCAGGAACGCTGGCCGCTTCGGGCAGGGCGAGCGGCTTGGGTTCGGGTGCCAGGACCTTTTTGACCAGCGGGCGCATGACGAACAGGACGAGGGCCAGCGCGATGAGCAGGGTCACCGCCATTTCGGCGAACCTCATCAGATCATCGCGATTGAACTCGAATAGTCCCGGTTCGGCGGTTCCCGCTTCGATGCCGGGGCGTTCGGCGAACTGCATGTTGACGACTTCGATCTGGTCGCCGCGATCGGCGTCAAAGCCCATGGCGGTGCGCACGAGCGCTGTAATCTGGTCGAGTTCGGCCTGCGGGCGCGGCTCGTAAATCGCGTTGCCTGCCGCATCGTAAGTATAGACGCCATCGACCACTACGGCGACCGACAAGCGTTTGATCGAGCCTGCCTCTGTGACCTGCGTTTCGGTGGTCGAGGAGATTTCGTAGTTGAGCGTTTCTTCGAGCGAAGACGACGAACTCTGGGTGCCGCCTTCTCCTCCCTGTTCGGTTGCCCCGGGCAGTTCGTTGGCAACAGTCACCTGGCCGGTGCCGCCGGGGCCGGTGGATTGATCGCCGGTCTCAACGGTCTGGGCAGAGCGCACCACCTGTCCGTCGGGATCGAAGGTTTCGGAAGTGCGTGTGGACCGGTTGAGATCGAGTTCGGCGGAGACCTGGACCCGGGCGCGGCCGAGGCCGACGACGGAGGCCAGCAATTCTTCGAGTCGCGAGCGCATACGGGTTTCCACACCCAGCGTGCGTTCTTCGACCGCCTGTGCAGTAATCGATACCTCTCCATCTCCGGACCCCGACGCGAGAAGCGAGCCCGAGCTGTCCACGATCGAGACGGCATTGGGCGAAAGACCCTCGATGGCAGAGGCAACCAAGTGCTGGACGGCGCGGATCTCGCCCGCGGAAAGCTGGCCCCGAACCGTCAGGACAATCGAGGCCGAAGGCTCTTGAATGTCGCGGCGGAACAATTCGCGCTCGGGCAGGACCAGGTGAACCCGTGCGCTCTGGACGCGGGCGAGGCCGCCGATGGTGCGGGCGAGTTCGCCCTCAAGGGCGCGAATGTGATTGATGTTCTGGACGAAGCTGGTGGCGCCGAGCGTCGACTGGTTGTCGAAAATTTCGTAGCCGACCTGGCCACGGGCAGGCAGGCCGTCCTGAGCCAGCGTCATGCGGATCGTCGTGATCTGGTCGCGGGGCACGAGAAGCGTCGCGCCCTCGTTGCGAATCTCATGAGGGATGCCCATGCCGCTCAGTTCGGCGATGATGGCAGCGGAATCGTCGAGTTCCAGATTGGTGTAGAGGGGAGCGAGCTGGGGCGTTGTCGAGCGGACCATGATAAAGGCGAAAAAGCCCAGTATCATAACAGCAACCACGCCCATGGCGGCGATGCGTGCCACGCCGAGCTTGCCCAGCAGTTCCCCCAATTGATTCACGCAGCACCCTCAGCCTAGTCGTTTACTTTTCTTGACGCTCCAGCGGGAGCGCCCAGGAAGAAGGCGCAATCAAATCACCGAGCCCACTGGGCAAAATATGCCTAGCGTATGGTAAACAAGGTGTTAACCAATTCTTGCACAATGCAAAAACGGCAATTTTTGCCGGTCTGAGGTGTGGGAAAAGCAGGGGAAATGCACAAAACCCGCCACGATGACCGTGGCGGGTTTTGATTTAAAAGGCACAAAGACGTGCTGAACGCCTGGTGTTCAGCCTTCCCGATAGTGCTGGATCCAGGTGGTCCGCAATCCGGCAAGCCCATGCTTGTCGATGGCGGCCTGCCAGTTGAGGAACTCGTCGACGCTCAGGGTGTAGCGCTCACAAGCCTCCTCGAGACTCAAAAGCCCACCACGAACGGCAGCGACGACCTCAGCCTTGCGGCGGATGACCCAACGCTTCGTATTCGGAGGCGGCAGGTCGGCAATGGTCAGCGGGCTGCCATCGGGACCTATCACGTACTTCACGCGCGGACGCATTTGGACGGTCATTTTACTCTCTACTCAACCTGACCATAACCAGCGCCCACACTAGCGCAGGTGGCTTAAAATTTGGCTAAGCGGAAACTTACAATCGGTTAAGAGTGCATGCAGAATGCGACGGCAAAACGCATGCGGAGTTAGTGCGCCGCGAGTAAATTCAACGGGATAGGAATGTGTGCCGTCAGGCAGCTTCCTGCTCGGTCTCGGGGGTTTCCGGATCGGCGGCAGTGGAATGAACGGCCGAGATCGATGACAGCGGAATGCGCAAATCGCCGATCAGGATATAGGGCTCGGAGCCGCTGACGTCTACGCCTTCGACAACGCCCTGCATCTCGGTGGTGACCGGAACATAGGTTCCATTGGCATCGCGGGCGTCGATGGTGATCGTGAACTGGCCGGAGGTCAATTTGGTCCCGGACGAGGTCGTGCCGTCCCAGACAATCTGGTCGGTGCCGGCGGCAAGGGACAGGTTTTCGGTATAGACGACGTTGCCGCTGGAATCCTTGATGGTGATGTTGGTGTTTTCGGCTGCCGCATCCACGCGGTAAATCCAGTTTGCCACGCCATCGATAAGATCGGTTGTCGCACCAGAGGCCGTGACCGTTTTGCCAACATAGCTCACGGCCTGGGCGTTGGTCGAATTCTGCGAGGACTGCATCATCGCTTCAAGGAACTCATTTGTCTTGAGCTGCTGTTCTACCGATGTGAACTGCACCAGTTGCTGGGTGAACTGGTTGGTATCAAGCGGCTCGAGCGGGTTCTGGTTCTTGAGCTGGGTGATCAGAAGCTGCAGGAACGTGTCGAAATTGTCGGCGATGGTCTTGCGGCTGGTGCCAAGATCAGAGCTCGACGTCGTTGATGTGCCCGAGACGGAATCGACCATAGCTTAAGGTCCTTATACCCAGAGATTGACGGCATCGAGCCGCGCATAGCCATTTGGGGAAGTCGCCCGTTCGGGCAGGGCCGCAGCGGCCGAAGATGTGGCAGATGCAGCGTCAATGAAGCTCATGCGCCAGGGAGAGCGTTCGGTCTCGCTTCCGCTATTGCCTCCACTTTGCTGGCCAAGTGAAAATTCCAGTTCGGTCTTGCTGGCATCCAGGCCGGCATCGGTCAATGCGCGCTGGAGCGCACGCTGGTCGCGCTGGAGCAGATCGAGGGTTTCGCTGCGCTCGACCGCGAGACGGGCGACAACGTTGCCTGAAGTGTCCATTTCCATACGCACATCGATACGGCCCAACTCGGGCGGATTGAGCCGGATTTCGAACCGGTTGACCCCGTTCTGGACGTGGCGGGAAATCTCGGCTGCGATGTGGGGCAGATTGATCTGCGCTTCAGGACGCTGATAGAGCGCCGCCTCTGGGCGGGTCAGTGCTGCTGGACCCGATGTTGCGGGCTGCGGCTGCCCAGGCTGGATGGTAAGCCCGTCCGGTGTTTCGAGATTGTCCTGCGGAGCAGTTGCGGCCGGGCCGCCTGCGGCACCATTTTGCTGCGTGGTCGATTTTGTCTCGTTGCCGGCGGTCGGCTGAGCGGATGGGCTACTCTGAGCGAGCGAACGTTCGGAATTGCCCGAACCGTCGCTTTTCGGGGCCGCGACCGGTGCTTTTTCGGATGTGTCGGTTGCGCCGCTCTCTTCGGCTTGAGCGGCGATGGTTGCGGCGGGGTTGAGGCGCGTTTCGCTTTCAACGTGCTTGAGGGCGATCGTTGCCTGCGACTGCTCATCGGCCATGGCGCTCTGGATGGTCGCAACGTGGCTATCGAGCGTCCTGGCAAGTCCGGTCAGCTGTGCCGCGATTTCGGGTGCGTCATCGCGCAGCGTTTCGGCAATGCGGGACGAGAGCGCCGCAAGGGTATCGAGCGGCTCGAAATCTTCCCCGGTATCCAGCCCAAGTTCGGCAGCGAGATCGGAAAGCGCCGTCAGGGCAGGTGAGCCAAGCGGGGGCAGTGGAGCTCCCTGGTTGAGCAGGTCTTCTATTCCTGCCAGCAGGTTCTCGAGTTCGTCGAGATCTGATTGGTCGATCGGCTCGCCGTCCTTGAGTTTGCCGGACAGCGCAGCCAGATTTTCAAGAAGCACTGATAATTCGGTTCCCAACTCGGCGGCCAGTTCCGTGCCTCCCAGTGGATCGGTCGCTGGGACGGAGGGCGCCAAGCCAGGGCCAATCTGATTGCCAGTGCCGGTGCCGGGCACCGGGCTCTGTTCAAGTGCGATAAGGCTCGAAAAGTCAATTGCGGCACCGGACTGGGTCGCGGATACCGGTTTGGCCGGAATGACGGCGGGCGCGGGGGAAGGTTTTGTTCCGATGCTGATCGCGTTGGTCACTTGGTTCGAACTCTTGTGCGCACAATTGGTCGATTACCGCGTTGCAAGAGGAATGCCAGTTTGAGGTTCTCCGCATTTCCTTTTTAAATCAGTGGCTTGGTTGAGACCGCATGATGCGCTTTTCGGTTCGGGCGGCAGGTTTGACCGGGGAAGCGGCAAAAAATGCCGCTCCGCGTTGCGGTTCAAGCCGCAAGGGAGTAAAAGCCGCCATCTGTGCCGGATGGGAACGCCATCCGGTTTGTCCGCTGGCCCTTGACCCCAACCGGATGAGAGAGAAATGGTGAACTCCCTTGGTTTCGACCGGCCCCCCGGCGAAACACGCGTCGTCGTCGCAATGTCGGGCGGCGTCGATTCTTCAGTCGTTGCCGGACTTCTGGCCCGTGAGGGTTATGAGGTGATTGGCGTTACCCTGCAGCTTTACGATCATGGTGAAGCCACGTTCCGCAAGGGATCGTGTTGTGCGGGGCAGGATATTCATGATGCCCGCCGCGTGTCGGCGACCCTTGGCATTCCCCACTACGTGCTCGATTACGAGGAGCGTTTCCGCAAAGCAGTGATCGAGCCGTTCGCCGAAAGCTACGCACTGGGCGAGACGCCCATTCCGTGCGTTTCGTGCAACCAGTCCGTCAAGTTCGTGGATCTGATGGAAGTGGCCCGCGATCTGGGCGCCGATTGTCTGGCGACCGGTCATTATGTCCGCTCACGCATTGTCGATGGCAAGCGCCAGCTTTTGCGCCCGCTCGATGGCGACAAGGACCAGACCTATTTCCTGTTTGCCACGACAGCGGGCCAGCTCGATTTCCTGCGCTTTCCGCTGGGCAACATGACCAAGGACGAAACGCGGGAATTGGCACGCGACATGGGGCTGGTGGTTGCCGAAAAAAGCGACAGCCAGGACATCTGTTTCGTGCCCAAGGGCTCTTATTCCGATGTGATCAAGAAGCTGATGCCCGAAGCCGAAAAGCCCGGCGATATCGTCGATGCCCATGGCCGCGTACTCGGGCGCCACAAGGGGATCATCCATTACACCATCGGGCAGCGGCGCGGCCTGGGCATTGCTTCGGGCGACCCGCTCTATGTGTTGCGGCTGGACGCCAAAACCCAGCAGGTGGTGGTGGGACCGAAATCTGCGCTCACGGCGCGGACGGTGCGGCTGCGTGACCTCAACTGGCTCGGGCCGCGTCCGCTGGCGGAAATGGCAGATGGCAATGGGCTGGCGCTCGAAGCCAAGGTGCGCTCGACGCGCGCGCCGCAGGAAGCCGTGGTCAATATTCGGGACGGCGAGGTCTATGTCACGCTGATCGCCGGGGAAACCGGCATCGCGCCGGGGCAGGCCTGCGTTCTTTATTCCGACGACAGCGCAGATGCACAGGTTCTGGGCGGCGGGTTCATTGCCGAGGCGGTGCCGTCGGCGCTGGTCGCCTGACATAGCATCGCTATTGGGCGTCCTGAATCTCTTCTGGCGTTTCGGCGGCGGGCTCTGAGCCCGGTTCGATCGTCGAAAGGTCCTCGACTGCTGTCGATCCGGCGACATTGCCTTCGCCCCATTCATTGATGGTTGCGATGATTGTTGCACCAATGGTGATGACGGCCAGGGCGCCAAAGATCAGAAGGATGATGCGATTGCCCCAATTGGGCTTTTCGGTCTCGGCCATGGCGTTCTCCTTGCTGAAGGCAGGTTGGTGCCTCTGACATAAGGCCGTGCGAGAAAAAATTCCAAGGATATTGCCGCGCCAATCGTCACACGTGCAAATAGACGTCGCGCGTGGCAGCTGAAAGGGCAGGGGTGGATCAGATTCTGGCAACAGAGGATACCATCGCCCGCGCGGCGAAGGGCGACCGCGCGGCCTTTGCCGCGCTGGTCTCGCTCCATTACGATTTTCTCTACCGCACGGCGTATAAATGGTGCGGAAATCGCGAAGACGCTGAAGACGTAACCCAGGATGTCTGCATCAAGCTGGCAACGGCGATTTCCGGTTTCGACGGGCGGTCTGCCTTTACCAGTTGGCTCTATCGGATCGTGCTCAACGCGGTGCGGGACCGGCAGCGACAGGGTGTTCGGCGCAGTCGACAGAGCGAAGCCCTCGCGCATGTGACGGCAAGCGAAATGGCGCCCGAACAGGAAAGTGTCGCCACCCAATCGCAAATCTGGGACGCCGTCCGCAAGCTTCCGGAAAAGCAACGTGATGCGGTTCTGCTGGTCTATGGGGAGGATATGGCGCATGCGGAGGCTGCGGCCATCATGGGAACCAGGGAATCCACCGTCTCCTGGTATGTTCATGAGGCCAAAAAGGCCCTGAAAGGCTTGGTTTAGATATGGACGACAAGCTCAAATCCGCACTCGGCGGCGTGACGCCTCCCCCGGCCTCCAGCGACGCGCGCGAACTGGCGCTGGCCGCCGCCATGACCGCCTTCGATGATGCGCAAGAGCAGAAAAATGCGCATGGCGTCCAAGGAATGCGCTCGGGTGAGCGTCTCAGGTCCATCGTTTCCAAGATCAAAGGGACATGGACAATGGATATGCGTATTCCGCTCGGCGCGACATTCGCCGCGCTTTTGGTGCTGCCGCTCGGCGTCGCCATGATGAACCGGACGCCGCTGACGCCTCTCGACCAGCTTTTCGGACGGCCCGAACAGGAAAGCGCCGGACGCGAAAGGGTGCAGGCCGAAGCGCCGCAAGCGGAGACATCGGCTGGCGTGTCATCCGATATGGAGATGGCCGATACCATGATTGCCGAACCGGCGCCCATGCCTGCGGCCGCGCCGGCCCCGGTGATGACGCAGAGACTGTCCAATGTCATGCCCTCGGGCGCCCAGGAATTCGGAGGTGCAGCGAGCGGTGTGTCAGGAGACCGGTTTACCGCGTTCGATGAAGGCGGCGTGCAGATCGTTGCCGACAATCCGGTTTCGACCTTCTCGATCGATGTGGACACCGCCGCCTATGCCTATGTCCGTCGTTCGCTGGAAATGGGGCAAATCCCACCGGCCGACGCGGTGCGGGTCGAGGAACTCGTCAACTATTTCGACTACAATTATCCCGCTCCGGTCGGCGACGCGCCATTCGAGACATCTGTGGCTGTGACGGAATCGCCGTGGAACCCGGAGAACCGGCTGGTTCATATCGGAATACAAGGCGAACCCGTTGATCTTGACGCCGTGCCGCCAGCCAATCTGGTGCTGCTGATCGACACGTCGGGTTCGATGGACGAGGCGAGCAAGCTGCCGTTGCTCAAGCGGGCGTTTGCGCTGCTGGTCAACGAAATGGGAGCCGAGGATTCGATCTCGATCGTGACCTATGCGGGAAGAGCGGGGGTTGTGCTCGAGCCGACGCCGGCGAGCGACAAGGCGACGATCCTGCAAGCGATCGAAGATCTGGTGCCGGGCGGGTCGACCGCGGGGGCGCAAGGGATCGAGGCGGCTTACGATCTGGCTGAAAGAGCGATGATCGACAGCGGAACCAATCGCGTGCTGCTGGCAACTGATGGCGATTTCAACGTGGGGCTGTCCGACCCTGATGGGCTCGAGAGCTTCATCGAGACCAAGCGCGATGAGGGGATTTTCCTTTCGGTCCTGGGGTTCGGCACAGGCAATTACAATGACGCTGTCATGCAATCGCTCGCCCAGGCCGGAAACGGCAACGCTGCCTATATCGACAGTTATTCCGAAGCCCGGAAGGTTCTGGTCGAAGAGATGGGCGGCACGCTTTTGACCATTGCCAAGGACGTTAAAATTCAGGTCGAATTCAATCCACAGACGGTCTCGGAATATCGGCTGATCGGCTATGAAACGAGGGGCCTGGCGCGCGAGGATTTCAATGACGATGCCGTGGACGCAGGCGATATCGGGGCAGGGCACACGGTGACGGCGATCTACGAGATCACTCCGGCCGGCGCACGCGGGTCGGTCGATCCGTTGCGGTATGGCAGCGATGTGGCTGTGGCACCTGACGGCAATGACGACGAGCTGGGGTTCCTGAAGCTGCGCTACAAGGCGCCCGATGGCGATGTGTCCGAACTGATCGAAAAGCCGATCCGGCTCGATACGGGCACGGCCATGGCAAGCGGCGATTTGAACTTTGCAACCGCCGTTGCGGCCTTCGGGCAAAAGCTCAAAGGGTCGACGCATCTGCGCACAATGAGTTGGCCCGAGATCAGGGCACTGGCTGCTTCGGCGATTGAAGACGATCCGACGGGGCGGCGCGCGGAATTTTTAGGGCTGGTCGATATCGCCGAAAGCCTTGCGAACTGAACAAAAGGCCCAGGATTGTCCCGGGCCTTTCTCTGTAATATCCGCACTCTAGTCTATCGGCTTAAGACCCGCTTCGATCTGGGCGCGCTTGGGTTCGAGGAAAGGCGGCAGGGCGAGGTGTTCGCCTAAAGTTTCCATCGGTTCATCGACATCGAATCCGGGGCCGTCGGTTGCGATTTCAAACAGGATGCCATTGGGCTCGCGGAAATAGAGCGAGGTGAAGTAGTATCGCGCGACTTCGCCGGAGGTGCGTAGGCCCGCCTGGGTTGCACGTGCCACCCATTGATCGAACTGTTTTTTGTCCGGTGTGCGGAAGGCGACGTGATGTACGCCACCTGCACCGGGCCGGGCAAAGGGCAGATCGGGCTCGACGGCAACGTGCAGTTCGGCCGAAGCGCCGCCATCGCCCATGGCAAAGACATGCACCTCGCCCTGAATGTCGGTCGCGGGATGGGTGCGGACTTTGCGCATGTTCATGACGGTCGTCAGCACGGCCTCGGAGCGCTTGAGATCGGGCACGCTCATGGTGATCGGGCCCAGCCCCTTGATCTGGCGTTCCATGGGCACCGGGCTTTTGTCCCATGGGTTTGCGCCTCCGGCCCGCGTGTCGTTGACCAGCCGCAAGCGCTGGCCCTCGGGGTCTTCGAAATCGAGAGACATGTGACCGGCCCGTTCAGCGATATCGGAGGTCTTGACGCCATTGGCTTCGAGGCGGGTCTTCCACCAGTCGAGCGCTGTTTCGCCCTCTACCCGGAATGCGGTGCGCACGATGGAATGGGTGCCACGTTGCTCGGGGGCGGCGGGCCAATCAAAGAAGGTGATATCGGAGCCTGGCGAAGCTTTGCCGTCGCCATAAAACAGATGATAGGCGGTCGTATCGTCCTGATTGACGGTGCGCTTGACCAGCCGCAGACCGAGCACCTGCGTGTAGAACCGCAGATTTTCGCGCGCGTTGGCGGTTACGGCGGTCAGATGGTGCAGTCCGGTAAGTTCGAGGGCCATGACGGTCTCCAAAAGCGAGTGTTGTTGCACCTAACATAGATCGCGTCGGGGTTTGCCAAAACGGGTGCAAACCTAATTCATTATTCGACACCGGCGAACGACGTAACCTGCCGATTCTGTCTAGGCGTCCATGCACGAGCGCGCTTTGCCGAGTCTTTGCGCAACCTGTCATGGTTCAAATCGTTCCTGACCTGAACCGCGCGACACAGCAAAGGGAGGCGGCATCATGACAAGCGCGAACGAGCGGCAGGCTGGCTCGAAGGAAACTGACGAGGGGATTGATGCCGAGACGAGCGAGCCCTTCTCGTCTCTCGAGGACGCGGAAAAAGCCGCGCAGAACTGCAGACGCTGTCCGCTGTACAAGAATGCGACCCAGGTTGTTTTCGGAGAGGGGCCTGAGCATGCTCCCATCATGCTGGTGGGAGAACAACCGGGCGATCGCGAGGATATTGAGGGTTATCCCTTCGTGGGGCCGGCTGGAAAATTGCTTGACGAGGTGCTGGCCGAAGCGGGGATCGACCGTACGAAAGTGTTCGTGACCAATGCCGTTAAGCATTTCAAGTTCATGCCACGTGGCAAACGGCGGCTGCACCAAAAACCCAATCGTGGGGAGATATCGGCTTGCCGGTTCTGGCTTGATCGCGAGCGGGCGCTGGTTGGCCCCGAGGTCGTCGTGGCACTTGGAGCGACGGCGGCACAAAGCCTGTTGGGATCGGGCGCGACAATATCGAAACTCCGCGATTCACCGAGCGAAATGGACGATGGAATGATGGTTTTCGTGACCGTACATCCGGCCTATCTGCTGCGTATGCCTGACCGCGCAAAGGCCGCCGAAGAGAGAAAGGCTTTCGCGCGCGATCTCGCTGCGATCAAGCAGTACATGGAAAGCATAAACGAGGGGTAGCGTGGCGCTTGACAGCGCGAACGCCGATCCCTAATAAGCCTCGTGCCGGCAGCCCTTCGCGCAGACGGCGCGCCGCCCGCGCGGCCAAGCCTCAATGGGGCGGAGTAGCTCAGCTGGTTAGAGCAGCGGAATCATAATCCGCGTGTCGGGGGTTCAAGTCCCTCCTCCGCTACCAATTCGTACGCTATAGTGCGATAAGGTACTCAAGAAACACGATTTTTTGCGAAAGCGCACTACTACGACGATGTGTCTGTTGGTAGCGGTCGGCGGAGATGAGGAACTGGAATGCAAGGTGAATGGCGAGTGGGACGGCAATGCGCTTGGTCGGCCGGCCATTTGGTTAAAGTCCGCTTTCCGTCCCAATTGCGGACATTCAGGCAACCGAAGCGACTGCCCGAAAGCTGCCGCGCGGCGGGTCCCAGGTTTTCAGACGCCGAAGAGATCATCACGAACGCATTAGTTTTGTGAGTCGGCCGACCCACGCAGGCTTTCGATAATCGCTCTCGGGGCTGGCTGGTGCCAAATCACTTGATAAGCCTCGACGACATCGAACGCAGTTACCTCCCGTCCCCCGAGCGCCACCCATGGCGGCACGGCGAGCCCCAACAGGGCGGCGAGTGTCACCCGGGCGGCTGCGCTGCCTTGGTCGTAGGGCATCTGGGCGCCGACGCCCTTGATCATCCCGCGCCGGGCCATATCGAGGGCAACCTCGTTGCCCAGGTCAACCGTGGTGACAGGAATGTCGAATCCCTTCTGAGCGAGTGCCCGGACCGCCTTCATCGCAGGCACGTCCCAAACCGCAAAAATCCCAGACAGCTGAGGTGTTTTCTTCAACATCTGCAAGGACGCAGCCCCGGCACCGTCCAATTCGGAAAAGCGCTCCCGCACAAGCGTGACGTCCGGGCGATGGATCCCCATCCATTTGCGAAAGGCGATCTCACGCTCGTGGGTCGCAAAGAAGTCGATGCCATAGCCGAGGATGCCAGCGACGCCGTCAGGGGGAATGTGGCGCGAAAGCATTGCGGCACAGCTCTGCCCGAGGCCAAAATTGTCGGTTGAGACAACGCTAGCATAGTCGGTGCCCGGCAGCATGCCGGTGGGGGCATTGTCGAGCAGAACCAGCTTCTTCTCGCTCTGGGTCAAGGCGCGATGGGCCGCTGCGACGCGCGCATTGCCGATCGGAATCGAAATCACCGCATCCACCGGCTCGCCCGCCAGTCGTGTCAGCGCCGCGATCTGCTGGTCTACGTCGAAATTGCAGTCGACCACTTCGACAAGGGCGGCGGAATGCAGGCCCAGTGTAGCTGCGATGCCGGCCAATTCCTGTTTGGACCAGTCGCTGGTGGTGGTGTGCAGGACCACAGCCACCGAAAAGCGTCGGGCCTTGGCTTCTGTGGCATCGGCCGCGGTCAACTGGATCTGGTCGGCAGGAACCGCCCGCTCTCCATGGGGTCCGAGGCCTGCAATCGACATAGTATCCTCTGGCGTCCTGGCTGGTGTCCTGCTTGTCATGGTGCGATGCCTGACTGCGGGGCAGCCTTGGCTGCCAGCGTTTCGGTCAGACGCTCCAAGGTCTTCTGGAAATCGGGATGGCGCAGCGGCGATCCGTGCCCGATCCAGCCCTGCAGCACGGCTGGCGCGAACAGCTCCTCCACCACGACCTGGGCGGCACCGACCAGACCCGATGATGCGCCCATTTGCGAGCGCATGATTTGCAGGTCGCGCGACACCATAGGGTGCGACTGTCGATAGACCGCCTCGCGAATGCCAGCGAGCAGACTGTCGCCGCCCGACTCCGCAACAACGCCACCGATAACGATCAGGGCGGGGTTGACCAGATTGGTCAGCGGCGCGAGTGCCTCGCCCACAAGGCGTCCGCATCTGCCCAGCAGGTCCACACAGAACAGATCGCCCAGTTGGGCCGCGTGTCCGATATCGACCACGGACAGTTCGCCCTGCCGCGCCAGCGTCTGTGCCAGATAGGGGCTGCGACCGTCCTCGGCGGCAGCCATGCCTTCACGGGCAATGGCGTCTGCGCCTGCCACTGCCTCGAGCAAATCGTCGCCGACGCGGCTGTGCCCGATCATGCCAGCAGCGCCTTGGGCGCCGCGGTGAAGCTGGCCCTCGGAAATCAGCCCCGCGCTGATCGAGCGGCCGAGCTTGACAAAAATGATGTCGTTCAAGCCGCGACCGCCTCCTGCCTTGGCTTCGCCCATGGTCATCGTCTGCACGCCGCTGCGCGCGAAGATCGGCACCCCGAACCGCATCGACAGCCGCTCGAGGAACGGAAATCCTTGCCAGGACTGCACGCTCTGCAGCACGGGGACGGCTTCGAACTCGGCCGGAGATTTTTCGATCGGACCGGGCAGGGCCAGGCCAATCCCCCAGGGAACGGGCTTTTCGGTTTCTTTTAACAGCCAGTCAAAGATCGTGGCGAGCCGGTCGAGAATGAAATCGGGCCCTGCGTCCAGTTGCGCGGCTTCGTGATGCTCCACAAGCAATTGGCCGTTGAGGTCGGCAATGCCGAGCGCAATGGACGTCTGGTCGATCGCCGATACCAGCAGCGAGCCGGCATCCTGGCGAAACCGCATCTGGCGTGGCGCGCGACCGCCGGTGGCCTGGCCCAACTCGCCTTCCCTGATCAGGCCGAGTTCGATCATCGTCGCCAATCGGTCGGCGACGACAGCTCGGCCCAACTCCGAACTGCGCTCTAGCTCCTGGCGCGTCGTGGCGGTTTCCGTCCGCACCAGATTGAGCAGCAGCGCCAGGCTCGCCTGGGCAGCGTCGACACTGCGGGGACGGCCAACCGACCGAAGCGCTGCTTTCTCCTCCGCCACGACTCAACCTCTTGTCCGAATGGATTTTGAATCCTAACGCACGGCGTTTTTCCTATCAAGTGCACACTTTTGCTTATTTTCAAGCAAAAGATAGATATCTTATGCAGATTTAATATTGACTTCTCTTTTTCAAGCTGCGTAACCTCGCGCCAATAACGGGGATGGCACAGCGCCAGCTCCGGCATGGCAACGCCGCGGAGGAGGATCAAATTGGCTGTAAAACTGGCCTATCACGCCAATTGCTGGGGGCCGCTTGGCGGCAATGCGGTCGGGGTGACGTCGATCACCCAGCTGACCTATCGCACCTTCGCGGACATGGACCGCGCCTTTGCCGATATTGCCAAGGCGGGATATGAGGGCGTGGAGATCTTCGATGGCAACCTGCTCGACGAGACCGCGGCGGAGCTGCGCCGCAAGCTCGCCAATGCAGGCCTTGAACTTGTCTCGACCTATTCAGGCGGCAATTTCATCTTCCCGGAGGTCTTACCCGAGGAACTGGCGCGCATCGAACGCGTCGCGGCAGCGGCGGCCGAAGCAGGCGCGGCTCACTACGTCATCGGCGGTGGCGCCAAACGCAGCGGCGGAATTCTGCCAGACGATTACCAACAGCTGGGTGAAGCGCTCGACCGGGTAGGTGAAATTGCTAGCCGCGTGGGACTGCGGGCCCACTATCATCCACATCTATCCACCATTGTGGAAGGCCCTGCTGAGGTCACCAAAATTTTTGGCCTCACGGGCCTCGATTTCTGCCCCGATACCGCACACCTGGCGGCAGCCGGAGGCGATCCGGCGGCGCAGGTTCGCGAGTTCGCCGGGCGGATCGGGCTGGTGCACCTCAAGGGGCTGCGGCGTGAGCCGTTCGGTTTCACCCCGCTCGATGCCGGCGATCTCGATAACGCGTCCGTGATCGAAGCGCTCAAGGACACAAAGTACTCAGGCTGGGTCATGGCCGAGCTCGACAGCTGGCCCGACCCCTTCGAAGGGGCCGCCCGCAGCCACGAATTCCTGAAACGGCACTTCGCCTGATCAGGCAGCACCAAAGTCACCAAAGGGAGGAAACCATGGGACATTTGAAGACAACGGCCCTGCTGACGGCAGCATTGCTTGCCGGCACGGTTGCGGGAGCAGCTTTCGCTCAGACACCCGACGAAGCGCTGGCCGCTCTCGCCGAACAGACGCTCAGCACCGGCCCGGGCGGTGAAAGTCCGGTCTCAGCGTCGGAGATCAGCCTGACCGATGACGAACTGGCACAGATCGAGGCCATGGGCGCCACGGCTGCCATCGTCATGCACTATGGTGGCGACGACTGGAGCCAGGCTCAGATCAACGGGCTCGAGACCCAGTTCGAGGTCATGGGTATCGAGGTGATTGCCACCACCGACGCCGGCTTCAGTTCGGCCAAGCAGGTGTCCGACATCGAAACCATAATGGCTCAGAGCCCCGACATCATCGTTTCGATCCCCACCGACCCGGTCGCCACGGCGAGCGCCTATCGGCAGGCCGCCGAGGCGGGCGTGGAGTTGGTCTTTATGGACAATGTTCCGGCTGGCTTTGAGGCTGGCACCGACTACGTCAGCGTCGTGTCCGCCGACAATTATGGAAATGGCGTCGCGTCGGCCCATTTGATGGCCAAAGCCCTCAATGAAGAGGGCCAGATCGGCATCGTCTATCACGCCGCCGACTTCTTCGTGACCCGCCAGCGCTACGATGCATTCAAGGCCACCATCGAAGAAAACTATCCCGGCATCGAGATCGTCGCCGAACAGGGGATCGGAGGACCGGACTTTACCGGCGACGCGGATCGTGCCGCTTCGGCCATGATGGTGGGCAATGCCAACCTTGATGGGATCTGGGCAGTCTGGGACGTGCCGGCTGAAGGTGTGATCGCCGCCGCGCGCGCTAACGGCCGCGACGACCTCGTCATCACCACCATCGATCTTGGTGAAAATGTCGCCATCGATATGGCACGGGGCGGGTTCGTCAAGGGCTTGGGCGCGCAGCGGCCATTCGACCAGGGTGTGACCGAGGCGATGCTGGCCGGATACGGCCTTTTGGACAAGGAAGCCCCTGCCTATGTCGCCCTTCCAGCTCTCCCAGTGGAAAAAGCAAACCTGCTCGACGCATGGCAGGAGGTGTACTCCTCCGAAGCGCCGGCCTCGGTTCGCGACTCCATGAACTAGGCACGATTTTTCCTGTGCCTTGCGGAGGCGGTACTCCCTGACCGTCTCCGCAGATCCTTTTCAAAAAGCGAGACAGCAAATGCAGAAGCTCAATGTCGCCATGATCGGCGGCGGTTTCATGGGCAAGGCCCACGCCATGGCCTATGCCGCAATGCCAATGTTCTTCTGGCCGGCGCCGGCTATTCCGGTGCGCAAGGTGGTGGTAGACGTCAATCAGGACATGGCCGAGACGGCGCGTGACCGCTTCGGTTTCGAGGACGCCTCTGCGGACTGGCGCGCGGTGATTGCGCGCCCCGACATCGACATCATCGACATCTGCACACCAAACGACTCTCACGCAGAGATTGCCATCGCGGCCGCCAAGGCAGGCAAGCACATCATCTGTGAAAAGCCGCTGGCGCGGACTGGTGCGGAATCCAAGAGCATGCTCGATGCGGTCCAGGCCTCGGATTCCATCCATATGGTGGCGTTCAATTACCGTCGCACCCCGGCTGTGGCGCTCGCCAAAAAGCTAATTGAAGACGGCCGCATCGGCGACATCCTCAATTTTCGCGGCACCTATTTGCAGGATTGGTCGGCCGACCCCGACAGCCCGCTCTCATGGCGGTTCCAGAAGTCGGTCGCGGGCTCCGGCACTGTTGGAGATATCGGCACTCACGTCATCGATTTTGCCCGCTACCTGGTCGGTGAAATCGCCTCGGTTAATGCACTCGTCAAAACCCACATCGAGACACGGCCGAAGCAATCGGGTGGTGTCGATAAATTGGGAGTAGGCGGCGGTGACCGCAACGCCGAACGCGGCCCCGTCGACGTTGATGACGAGATGCTGACGATGCTCAAGTTCGCCAATGGCGCCATCGGCTCTATCGAGGCGACCCGCAACGCCTACGGCCGCAATAACTTCCTCACCTTTGAGATCCACGGCACAAAGGGTTCGCTGGCCTTCAACTATGAACGACGCGACGAGTTGCAGGTCATGTTCGCCGATGACGTTGGTGATGCGCGCGGCTTCCGCACGGTCTATACTGGACCGGCCCATCCTTACGGATCAGGGCTTTGGCCCATCCCCGCGCTCGGTATCGGCTATGGCGAGACCAAGATCGTCGAGTGTTTCGATCTGTGCACTGCCATCGTGACCGGCAAACAGCCATCGCCCAATTTCGAGGACGGTCACCGCATCGCCCTGATCGCCGACGCCATCCTGACGTCGGGTGAGAGCAGCCAGTGGGTGGATATTCCGTGACGGAAAAGGCGTTAAAGCCGATCGCCGTAGAGATGGACGCCATTTCCAAGCGCTTTGGCGGCGTCCATGCTCTGCGTGAGGTGAGTCTGAGTGTGCGGTATGGAGAAATCCATGCGCTACTCGGCGAAAATGGCGCCGGAAAATCCACAATTCTCAAGATTTTGCGGGGTGTCCAAGCGCCGGATAGCGGCAATATCGTTATCAAGGGGGAAACATTCGAGCGCCTTTCCCCTCAAGTGGCCCGGCAAAAGGGCATCGGCATGATCTTTCAGGAAATGAGCCTGGTGCCGACATTGAACGTGGCTCAGAACGTGTTTCTGGCGAGTGAACCGCTGACGCCTGCGGGGCTGATCGATGATCGGGCAATGGAGCGGAGCAGCGCTCAAATCTTTGACTCGATGGGAGTGAGCGTCGATCCGGCGGCTATTGTTGCCGATCTCTCTACCGGCCAGCAACAACTGACCGAAATTGCCAAGGCCCTGTCACAGAACGCTGACGTGCTCGTGCTCGATGAGCCGACATCGGCCCTGACGGCGGGCGAGGTGGACATCCTGTTCGATTTGCTGCGACGGCTCAAAGCCGAAGGCAAGGCGATCATCTACGTCAGCCATCGCATGGATGAAATCTTCCGCATTGCCGACCACGCGACGGTGCTGCGCGACGGAAGGTTGATTGATAGCCGCCCAATCGCCGATTACACATTGGCTTCGTTGATCGCGGACATCATGGGCAAGGAGACCCGCGATCTCTCCGAATTTGCAACAAACTCCACTGCGCAGGATGAACTCATCCTCAAGGTCGAAAATCTGTCAAGCAAGTTGCGGCGTGGCGGCGATGTCAGCTTTTCGCTCCGGCGCGGCGAAGTGCTGGGCATTGCCGGCCTGCTCGGTGCGGGGCGGAGCCGGTTGGCCCGCATGCTCTTCGGGCTCGAGCCGATCGCCAGCGGCACAATAACGCTGCGCGGCCAGACCGTCGCGATCGGTTCAGCCAGGCACGCGACGGAGCTGGGCCTTGCCTTGGTCCCTGAAGACCGGCGCAGGCAGGGATTGGTGCTTACCCATTCCATTCAGGACAATATCGAACTGCCAATCCTCAAGCGCCTTGGCTCCACACCTTTCGTTGATCGACTCAAATCCCGCAACACGACCGACGATTTGATCAAGCGCCTTGCCATAAAGACGTCATCGCGCGAGGCGGCGGCCAATTCGCTGTCCGGCGGAAACCAGCAAAAGATCGTCATCGGCAAGTGGCTGGCGACAGATCCTGATATTCTCATTATGGATGAACCGACAGCCGGTATCGACATCGGCTCAAAAGGCGAAGTTCTGCGCCTAGTGCGCGCGCTGGCCGCCGAGGGCAAATCCATCATCTTCATCTCGTCCGAACTTGCCGAGCTTGCGGCCGTCAGTGACCGCATCGCCGTGATGTCGGATGGACGTCTGGTCGAAACGATCGACAAGACGGAGCTGTTAACCGGCGACGCATCCCAATTGCGCGCCGAGCAAAGGCTGCAACTGATCGTGCAGCGGGGAGGAACCAATGATTGATACGATGGCCGTGGCCAGAAGCGAAACGCTGCTGGGGTATTTCAAGCGCACCTGGCGCCAGAACATCATCTATATCGGCTTTATCGTCGTCTTCTTGTTCTTTGCCGTGACGCTGCACGACAAGGGATTTCTCACGCCCAACAACATTCTCAACATCGCCCGCCAGACGGCCATGATCGCGGTGATGGCCGTCGCGATGACGCTAGTGCTCTCATCGGGTGAAATCGACTTGTCGGTTGGCGCCGTTGCGGGCCTGGCTTCGGTCACAACGGCAATGGCGGTCGCCTGGGGCGGCGTACCTGCGGGTATAGCTGCAGGCGTCATGACCGGTGTGGCGGTGGGTCTGATCAACGGCTTTTTATCGACGCGGCTGATGATCCCGACATTCCTTACGACGCTAGCGATGATGGGGATCGCCAAGGGCACCGCCATGTGGATATCGGACACCGCCGCCATTCCCGTGCTCGACCCAACATATCCGGCCATTTTCGGCGGCGGCAATATCGGGCCGATCCCGACCTTGCTGGTGTGGATGCTGGTCGTGGGTGTCATCGGACACATCGTGCTGCGGCGCACCAAGTTCGGCCGGCAAATCCTGGCTGTCGGGGGCAACGTGGTCGCTGCGCGCTATAGCGGCATCAATACCGGTCGGATCAAGCTCTGGGTGATCGTCATTTCTGCTGTGACGGCATCGCTCGCCGGGATGCTATATGCGGGCCGGCTTCAGACCGGGCGCTTCCAGCTTGGCGAAGGCGACGAGTTATCAGTGATTGCCGCCGTAGTGCTCGGTGGCACCAGCCTCTTCGGTGGCAAGGGCACGGTTGTGGGCTCGATCATCGGCGCTCTGATGATCGGCGTCATCAACAACGGCCTCATTTTGATGGGCCTCGAATATTCCCAGCAACTCATCGCTCGCGGCGGGATCATCATCCTGGCCGTTGCCCTGAGCCAGGCCGGTACGCGGACTGCGTGAGGGAGCCGAGGGGGATTCAAGGTGTGGACGAAATGCTCTTCATCGACTGGTTTGCCATCCAGAAGGAATCTGAACGCTCGCCTTTCGCCAACTCGATCGGAATTATTTGGCTTTGACTGTTGATTTCTGCTGAGAAGTG
>DFMV01000021.1:0-775 GCA_002375765.1 Rhizobiales bacterium UBA3584
TCTTCGCGGTAGAAGAAGGCTTCGAAGTTGGCGGGCGCCGGGCCGGGGTAGTACCAGCCCTCGATCAGCGGCTGCGGCACGTTGTGGATGTTGTTGTCCACCGAGCGGTAGAAACCGCCGGGGGTCGCGATGCCGATGGCGAGGAATTCTTCGGCCAGGAGGTCGTGGAATTCGTTCATCAGTTCGGCCTGTTCGTCGCCGACAGTCATCGGGATCATGGCGCGCAGCTCATAAAGGCGGGCGATATTGGCGGGAGGTTCGACCGGCTCGGTGCCTTCGGGAACGTCGAGGGTGACGCCAAGACGTTCCTGGTCCCAGGCACGCCAATTGTCCCAATTGCCCCACTGGGTGGTGCCGCCGTCATTGATCAGGCGCGAGGCATTGAGCAGCGGAAGCTGACCGCACCCGTTTTCGCCAACCCAGACCACTGCATCGCGTTCGGGATCGTTGACATAGGTGCCGTGCAGATCGTCGGCGCGGTAGTCCATGGTGACGTCGATGCCAGCTTCGCGCCAGGTGCGTTCAACAAGCTGGAACACGTCGACCGTGTCGGGCTTGAAGTCGGCATTGATGCCCACGCGGAACGAGAAAGGCTCGCCATCGGGACCAAGACGCATGCCATCCGCGCCGCGCTCGGGCAGGACCCTGTCGAGATACTCGTTGGCCTGGTCCATGTCGAACTCGGTGTACTGGGTGGCCAGCTGTTCATTGTAGAAAGGCGAGTTGGGCAGCGGTGCGGCCTGGTAGGGCTGGCCCTGTCCGAGATAGACGACGT
>DFMV01000021.1:836-28711 GCA_002375765.1 Rhizobiales bacterium UBA3584
AACACTTCGGCCTTGGTCTCGTCGGGGTGGTTCATCGAGAACCAGACGATGGCCGTGTTGAAGTCGCAGGTATCGGCAGAGACCAGGCGATAATCGCCCTGTTCCTGACCGTCCACGAAGACGGCGCGGTTCTGCGGGATCGACACATTGCGTCCCGACATCGAAACGTCACCCTGGAGCGCAGCGAGCAGATCGACCTCGGCATCCTGGCTCAACGTCCATGTGTGGGCATCGAGATAGGGGAGCTGCTGGCAGGCGGGATCGACCTTGAAGTAGTAGGGATTGCGAACGAACGAGAAGCGCTGCTTGTCCGCATAGGGTTCGGTCGGGATCCAGGCCATGACCGAGGGACGGTCGGGATCGTTGAACTGGGCAGCGTCGTCATAGGATCCGACATTGGCACGCCACCAGGCGGTGTAGTCGGTTTCGCCGTCTTCTTCCATCATCTGCGCCACGCCCTCGGGATTGAGGTCGATGTCGAACTGGGAGACATAGTGCTCGGGGAACATCACGACGCGCTGGCCATAGGGGGTGGCAAGCTGCTGGAGCAGCAGGCCGTAGGGCTGGGACCAGCTCATTTCCACTGTGTAGTCGTCGATGACCGTCAGGGTCATGGGCTCGCCATTGACCACGAAGATATCGCGCGGACCGCGGGGGTTGATCTTTTCGTTGGTCTCGACGTTTTCCCACCAATAGCGGATATCGTCGGCGGTGAAGTCCTCACCATCAGACCATTTCATGCCTTCGCGCAGATAGAAGGTGTAGGTGGTGGCGTCTTCCGAGACGTCCCAACCTTCGGCAACGCCGGGAATGACTTCGGAGCCATCGACACTCCAGCGCACCAGCGGCTCGTAGCCGTAATGGCGCATCTCGGCAATGCGGCCACCGCCCCAGCGATCCTGGAACTCGCCGCCATAGACGCCGATTTCCTCGGCCGGCTCGATTACCAGCGGATTGACCGGCAGACGATCCCCCACGGCAGGCAACTCGCCCGCGGCAACCCGGTCGGCAAGTTGAGGGGCTTCGGTGTAGGTCGAGCATTGTGCGGCCGGCGCATCCTGCGCCAGTGCGGGAACCGCCGGAACTGCCGTCAAGGCGGTGGCGGCGAGGTAGCCCGCCATAATGGCTATAGTCGGTTTCTTGATCATGAGTCCTAACCCTTGTTTGACCCGTTGCATGGACGCGGGGGGCGCCGGCGGCTTAACTCTGACCCGGCACTTGCCCCATGAAGGACGGATGCGGTTTAGCGCCGCGAGTTTGCGCAAGAGTGACGAAATCTTGAAAACGATTTCAAAAATATGCTACGGCAGCATCGTGGATCACGCCGGACCCTTGCATGGTTGTGTGAAGCTGTTGCGATGGCAAAGAGAGTGCTCCCATGATTACCATCAAGGACGTGGCGCGCGCCGCGCATGTGTCGATCGCTACGGTTTCCCGGGTCCTGAACGCCTATCCCCATGTGCGGCCGGAAGTGCGCGAGCGGGTGCAAAAGGCGATTGCCGAATTGGGCTATTCGCCCAATCGGCTGGCCACAAGTTTCAGAACGCAGCAATCGCGGGTGGTGGGCGTATTCCTGCGCCAGCAGCGCACGCCGTTCTCAAGCGCACTGGCCTACGCTATTGAAAGTGCCATTTTTGAAGCGGGCTACCGCGCGCTTTTGTGCTCGACCAACGGGGATCCCGATCGCGAGGAAACCTATGTCGAATCCATGATCGAGCTGCGCGCCGAAGGCGTGGTCATCCGTCCCACCGGGTCGGCGGCCCGAACCGCACGGCACGTGGCCCGGCTCAGAGAGGCCGGAATTTCCATCGTCTTTGCCGACATGAAACCGCCGATGACCCAGGTCAGCGCCGTTGTTTGCGACAACTATTCGGGCGGATACGAAGGTATGCGGCACCTTCTGGGGCTGGGGCATCGCAAGATCGGCATCATCGCCGGATCGCGCGCCCAGGCGGGGGGCGCCAAGGGTAATGGTAATGTGGGCAGTGAGCGGATGCGCGGCATCATGCGCGCCTCCCAGGATCTGGCCGAAGGTGTCGAGTTGTTCTTTTCCGGACCATTTGACGAGGCGACGCTGGAGGAAGGCGCGCGTCAGGCGGAGTATATTTTCGACAGCTATCCCGATGTCACAGCCCTGTTCGGCACCACGGACGTCCTGGCGATCGGCGCCATGCAGACCGCTCACCGGCGCGGCATAGCGGTCCCCGATGAAATTTCAATCCTTGGCTATGACGGCATCATGGAATCGGGGATCACCTTTCCCAGTCTGTCGACAGTTCGCCAGCCGATCCACGAAATGGGCACTCTGGCCGCCCAGACGCTTCTCCATCACATCCGAAATCCGCAGGCGTCCGCGCAACACATCGTTCTGGAAAATTCGGTTCTCGTGCGCAACTCCACCGGGCCGGCCCCCGATGGGAGATGAAAGAACCGTCATCTTTTGAAATCGTTTTCAAGATTTTCGTTACAGGCTTGCCATCTGCTCCACCTAAGCAGTCAGCACTTCGTCCGACTCAATGAGAACCTTCAAAATGGCCTATGATGCGCGTTCCGCCGTTCCGGCGCTGCCCACCCCCTCCGACCTTGCGCTCGCCCGCCGGCTTGCGCCGCGCATCCGGTTTGCCCGCAACGAGCCGTTCTATCCTTCAAAGGTCGGCGTGACGGTCCTCGATGCCCCCGGCCAGTCGCCTTCAGCGCCCCTTGCCGTCACTTTCGAGCCTGGTGTCGCCAGGGTTATCGAATATGCGATCTGGTGGGATTGGGATATCCAGCATCTCTATGAACTCGAGCACATCTGGCTCAAGCTCGATGCCAGCGACGCCATCGTCGGCGTCGATGCCAGCGCCCATGGCAAGCTCTATCCCATGGTTTCGGCCGATGGGGCACTGCCGCTCGAAGAGGGGCGCGTTACCCTTTATTCCGAACCGGGAAAGCACGCCTTCCACGCCAGCGCCGATCCCATTGTTGAACGCCGCCAGTGGCTCACAGCAAGCTGCACGTCGATGACCAGTGCGGGTCACGTTCTGATCAATTCCATGTTCGAAGACGTGTTCGCCACGATAACCGCCCAGGACCATCGGGCTGTGCGCCGTTATCTCCAGAACCGCGCGTTCATGCCGGCATTCGATTTCAGCACTGCCTTCGATCTTTCCACGCTCGATTACATCTCCTGGCCCGACCTGCACGCCTTTATCTGCCAGCGGGTGCCAGAGGTGCTCGCCAAGGTGCGTGCCGACCAGCCGCTCATCAAGGCCGTGCTGCTCGACAGCGGCGACACCCTGGTCGATGAGGCGACGGAAATCCGTGATGCGGAGGACCATGTGGTCAAGGCCGATCTGATTCCCGGCGCCATGGAGATGGTCGAGACCCTGGCCAGCGAAGGCTACCGCATCGCGCTGGTCGCCGATGGAAGGCTGAAGAGTTTTGCCAACATACTGGGCGGTCACGGGGTTTCCGCGTACTTTGAAGCGGAAATCATCTCCGAGGCCCAGGGTTGCGAGAAGCCCGCCGCCCAGATGTTCCTTGCCGCGCTTGCGGCGCTGGGGCTCGATGCCACCGATGTCGCCGAAACTGTCATGGTCGGCAATCATCTGGGCCGCGACGTCAAGGGGGCCAACGATCTGGGGATCATTTCGATCTGGCAGAACTGGTCGCCCCGCCGCCACAAGACCCCGTATGATCCGAGCGAATTGCCCGCCTATACCATTTTCGCCCCCGGCGAACTCCCAACGCTCCTCGCGGAAATCGAGTGCGCGATGGGCCGCCGCGCCCGCAATCCGGCGCTAGCCGATCCCCTGGCACGAGCGGCGAACCAGTGACGCAACTGGTCTCACGACCGGGCCAGATTGCGGATGACCACTCGGCGGCGGGCCATGGCCGAGGCGGCCATCACCGTATGAATTGCGCTTGCGGTGCTTTTGCCATCCCCCGCCAATGGCGAGCCCGCATGCGAAAAGTCCAGGACCGTCTGTACCGTCCCCTTTTCCGTTGCCGGCTTTTTCGCGCTCCGATTGCGCAGCGCCGCATCGAGCGCCCGCCTCTCATTGTTTCTGCGCAAGGCAAGCAGATAGCCTCTCTGGGCGTCGGGATAGTCCTTCTTGAGGCGCAAGGCCCTGTCGAAGGCTGAAAAGGCTTCGTCATACTGCTTGAGGTTGTACAGGGCCCGCCCCATCAAGAACCACGCACGCGGCAGGGCGTCGTTCCGTGCGAGCAGCTTGCGGAAGGTTTCGACCACCTCGGCCCATTCGCCGCGCGCGGCGAGCGATTGGCCGAGCCTGAACCAGACCTTCACCGATTCCGGCCGCAGGTCCAGCAGCGCTCGGAACTGACTGGCAGCCATGGCATGATCGCCAACGCGCGTGCCCACCAGGCCCCGCAGATATAGGGCGCTGGTGTTGTGCGGCTCAATTTCCAGAACCTGATCATAGCCTCGAGCGGCTTCGGCCGGCTTTTTCTCGCGCCACAACTCGGCCGACCGGCGCAGGACGAATGCAAGGCTGCGTGCGTCCAGGCTTGGCGCGCGCGCCTCGCGATCCTTGGGCTCGACAAGCACGGATTTGAGATGAAACTCCTGCGCTCCAAAGGAGTATTTGTACGGTTCATTGCCGCGCAGGAAGTCGTATTTGACCATGCCCTGGGCAATGGCATGGCGGATGGCGTAGCCGTGCATCACAAGTCCGGCGGGCAAATCCTGGAACGCCTCGTCGCGTCCGCCGATGAGAAAGTTGTAACTTCCCTTGCGCTGGTCGACCAGAATGGCGAGGGCGCAAATGGCTCGGTCGCCGTGCCAGAGCACGGGCATGAACAGGGTGCCGGTCATAAAGGCGTGCTTGAGCATACGGCGGTTGGTATCCAGGATTGCGGCCAGCCGCTTGCCCTTTCTCTTTCCCCACCTCTGGGTCCAAAGCTCGATCAACAAGTCCATGTCGCGTTCGAACGTCGCCGCATCGGTATGGGTGATGCGATACACGTCCGACCCTTCGACCTGGCGCATATAGCGCCGGATCTTCTGGCGCGTGTTGGAGCTCACGCGCGTCTGCAGGAAATCGTCCCAGTCGCTGGACAGCAGGGTGAAAGGGCAAATGCCGTTGTCCACACCGTCGGGGTTGACCATGGATATGTCGGAGAACCCGAACTCCTGCGGAGAGAAGCGGTTCATGAACAGTTCGGCCCGCCGCGACGAAGCCGCAAGGCTTAGAAAACGCAGGCTGCCCCAGGTCATCTGCTTGAGCCGTTCAGCCATTGCGGGAATGGCTTGGTCCTCATACTCCGGCCGGCAGATGAACCCGTTATAGTCGGAGACGTTGTTGCCCGAGAAGCCAAACTCGGTGCTGAACCCCTCGGAGCCGTGCTGGGTCCGGCATCGCAGGGACGTAAAGGCCACCAACGGCGAATCCGGCCCCTCGGCACGTGCTGCCAGCACCAGACCGGAGTGGCCGGGTCCTCCCCGCGTGCCGAATAGCCAGTCATAAGAAAGAAAGTATTGGGCTTCCGGATCGGAATCGTACACAGCGATCCAATCTTCTCGCAATGCCCGGAATGCATCAGCCCCCTCAATGATTTCCACGTGCATCGCCTGATCCTCGCATTCAACTTTCTTGCTTTGGACGCCCGAAACCCGAGCCCGAAAGACCGACTGCGCCCAAAGGCCCGTGCCGGGCGCGGTCCGTCGAAATCATGATCTCATTGGCCCGGAGGAGGTGCCTTCCCCCCTGCCCTTCCCGGCCTCCCTGAAACGTGCTGCCCATTTTTTCCAGGACCCTCATTTCAGTTTTCCCGGAAGGCGCGCGTCATGCTGTCGGCTATGGGCTTGCTGAGATATTCAAAGAAGGTGCGCTCGTCTGTTTCGATAAGGATCTCGACCGGCATGCCGGGAGTGGGGGTAAAACCGGTGACCCGCTCAAGCTGTTCAGGCGCGATGGTGACACGCGCCACATAGATCTCATTGGCGGCGTTGCCATCCTCGATCGCATCGGCCGAAATATAGTCGACCTTGCCCTCGAGTATGGGCGTCGTGCGTTGATTGAGCGCGGAAAGCCGGATGTCGGCCGTCTGCCCGAGTTCGAGTTCATCAATCTGCATGCGGGGGATCTGGGCTTCGATGATCAAAGGCACATCGGACGGCAGGATTTCCATTATCGCGCTGCCGCTCTCAATCACTCCGCCCGAGGTGTGGTAGTGCATGCGCACGACGATGCCGTCGGATGGAGACGTGATCACGGTGCGGGAGAGAACGTTCTGGACGCTGTTCATTTCTTCGCGCAGTGTTTCAAGTTCTGCCGAAACGTCCTGGAGTTCAGCCAATGCAGTTTGCCGTTCGGCAGACACAAGCTGGGTAATCTCGCGGCGATGCTGCTCGATTTGCGCGAGTGTCATTTCCGCCTCTGCCTCCATGCGGGCAATATCGCCATCGGCATCGGCCAGGGCCCGCTGGAGCGAGTTTACGGAGGACAGCGTTGTCAGCTGGCGGGCAAAGAGTTCGTTCTGGACGTCGCGGTCCTGCTCCAGGAGCGTCACCTGGCGCTGGAAAGCGGCCAGTTGCGAAGTGATGCCGGTGTGCTGGAATTCGAGTGCCCTGACGTTTTCGGTCAGCACATCGACCCGGTTCTGGATGGCCAGGCGCGCCGTGTCGAAACTCTCTCTCTGGCCGTCAATGATGGACCGGACTTCAGGGTCGTCGATTTCCTCGAGAACCGAAGCAGGAGGCACATAGGCATCGGCACCGTCGACCTGTCCCTGAAGGCGGGCTCGCATGGCCTCAAGCCGGAGCAGGCGCAAGTGAAGTCCGCGCGCGTTCGAAAGCGCGGTTGTCGGGTCGAGGTGAACAAGGTTCTGGCCCTGCACGACCCGGTCGCCCTCCGTCACCAGGAGTTCGCGGATGATGCCGCCCTCAAGGTGCTGGACAATCTTGTTGGCCCCCGTGGCGACAAACGTTCCCGGCGCGATGACTGCGGAAGCGAGCGGAGCCGTGCCCGCCCACACGCCGAAACCGCCGAACGTGACACCCATCAACAGCAAGCCAAACAGCGTCTGCCTGCCGATCGAGCGGGGGACCTCGGAATACCATTCAGGCGCCTTGCTGACTGAGACTAAGGTCATGGCCTACTCCTTGGAGATGCGCGGGCCGGCATTGCCGCCGCCTTCGATGCCCTGGGTCAGGGCCTTGAGAACCTTGGACCGCTCTCCGAACATCGAAACCGAGCCGTTGTTGAGCACCATGATCTTGTCGACAAAGTTCAGCAGGGCGGTGCGCTGGGTGATGGTCACCACCGTTATCCCCTCTTTCTTTGCGTGCAGAAGCGCTTTGGCCAGCGCCTGTTCACCCGGCGAATCGAGATTGGAATTGGGCTCATCGAGCACGACCAGCCGTGGCCCGCCATAAAAGGCACGGGCCAGGGCAATGCGCTGCTTTTGCCCACCCGAAAGCGGCGCGCCGTCGGCAGCGACGACCGTTTCATAGCCCTGCGGCAGGGAGGCGATCATTTCGTGCACATCGGCGAGAACGGCAGCGGCATAGATGTCGGCATCGCTGGCATCGTCGCGCATGCGGGCGATATTGGCCTTGATGGTTCCGGGAAACAGCTGCACGTCCTGCGGCAGGTAGCCGATGTTCTCGCCAAACTGGCGCTCGTCCCAGTTGCGCAGATCCATCAGGTCCAGTCTCACGCTTCCCGAAGTGGGCAGGATCGAGCCAACCAGCATTTTTCCAAGCGTGGTCTTGCCGGCCCCCGAATTCCCGATGATGGCCATGGACTCGCCCGGTGCGAGGGAAAACGAGATGCCGTTAAGAATGACCTTCTTGGTGGGAGGGGGAACGTAAAGGATGCGTTCGCAATCGAGACGGCCCTGCGGGTGGGGCAGAAGAAGACGCTGGGTATTGAAGGGCGAGCTTTGCAGCAGCCCCCGGATCTTGCGGAACGAGCCGCGGAAATTGGTGAAATGATGCCAGCCCTCGATAGCCCCCTCGATGGGGGTCAGGGCACGCGCCGCGATGATCGAACCCGCGATCACCATGCCGCCCGTCATTTCCCCCAGAAGCGCCAGGTAGGCGCCCCAGCCGAGCATCGCCACCTGGGTGAGCATGCGGAAGGCCTTCGAGACCGTGGCAATCGTGATATTGCGGTCCTGTGCCCTGACCTGGGCGCGGAGCGACAATGCGGTGTCGCGACCCCAGATCTTGACCGCTTCGGGGATCATGGCCAACGCATTGATAATCTGGGCATTGCGCGTCATGGAATCGAGGTGGAGCGTGGCGCGGCTCAGGAAACCGTTGGCATCTGCGAAATGCCGCGACGTCATCCTTTGGTTGATGGTTGCGAAAGCAAGCAGGGCCAGGCACGCGCCGACGACGATGAAACCGAGATGGGGATGGATAAGAAATACGGCCAGTATGAAGATGGGTGCCAGCGGTGCGTCGAGGATCGAGATGAGAGTCCCCGAGGTGATGAACGAGCGCATTTGCTGGAGATCACCCAGCACATGATATTCCTTGCTGGTGCCGTTGAGGGATGCGCGTGCGGCGGCGCTGAGCACCGGTGCGCCAAGCTGAACTTCAATTTCGACTGCCGTTCGCATCAGGATGAAGCGCCGAACGGCGTCAAGAATGGCCTGGAGCACGACAGCGCCCACAACGACAATCGTCAGCATGATCAAGGTGTCGACCGAGCGGCTGGTCAGCACGCGGTCGGAGATCTGAAACAGGTAGATGGGTATTGCGAGAACAAGAATGTTGGTCGCGACGGTGAAGATCATCACGATGATCATGTTGTACCGGAACGCGTTCAGACCCCGCTGAAAGCTCTCGGCAAAATTGGGCATCGGAGCGCGTTTGTGAAATCCGGATTTGCCGCCGCCACCGCCGCCGCCTCCGCCGGGCGCTCCCGGGCCACCGCCACCACCCGATGTCTTTTGCGCCGGTACCCGTGCGCGCTCGGCGTCGAGCACCGGTGCCATTTCGGGGACTGATTTGGCGAATGGCTCCGTGGTGTCGGTCCGCCCGTCTTCGCGGGCCTTGGCCGTCTCGCGCTGATCGGGTTCCAAAGTGTCGGAAGAAGGTTGTGGTGCCTCGCCCCGTGGCGCTGGTTTGTGCGGGGTTTCGGGTTTCGGCGTGGAAACCCGTTCAGCTGCAGCCTGCACCGTTGTCGTCTCGGCCGCTTCGCGCACGGGGCGGTCGCTCCCGGCATCGGCGACTTCGACTTTAGCGTGCTGGGTGGGAATGTTCCGAAAGGATTGAGCCGCGTCTGCAGCGTCCGACAGGAAGTTCCGCGCCGGCGCAAGCGGCCGGTTGCGGTGTGGCTCAAGCTGGGTGACGACTTTGGGCGCAGTCTCTGCCCGATCTGCCGAGTCCGAGATCCCCGGCTCGTCGGCTCGGGCCACAGCTGGACGCGGCGCCGCCGGGGGCACGGGTTCGGCGCGATCAGGGCGCAGGCGTGGTGCCTCAGCCAGTCCCGCAACGGAACGCGGCGCAGGACTGAAGGCCATGGCCTCAAGATCACCGACAGTCCTGTCGATCTCGGCCATCGCCCTGTCGATGGCACTTTCGTTACGGGATGTATGGCGGGACTTCTCGGCGGATTGCGGTGTATCCAGAACTGCGGACATGGCTGGGTCTTTCACTTCAAGCGAGTACGGAATCCATCACATCTGTGGTGGGGCCGAATTCGGGGGCGCCGATGGGGTCGATATCGGGGGTGCTGTTGGCGGGGGTGTCATCGTCAAGAAATGCGATGACTTCATTGGCAAGCGGTTCCTGGCCCGGACCGCTGGCGGGGCCAGCCTCCTCCACCAGGTTTGCCTGGATCAGCATTGCTTCCGAATAGCTTTGGCCCTCGACATACCAGGTCGCTCCATTGCTATCGTAATCGACGATACCGGCGACGTTGACCGCAGCATTGCCGCCGGTTTCGACCGTCCAGTTCGCGCTCTTGTCGAGGGATTGGCTGTAAAACGCGAGCTGGTCGGCGTCCGAGATTACGTTGACCTGTTCGACATAATTGATGTCGAAGACATTGCCTTTGACGTACAGCACCTTGAGGTTGTCGTAGCCGGCAAAATTGGCATCGGAACCAAAGGCCCCGGGCATCGAATACACGCCGGCGTCGAGGTTATCCATGGCCTGGCTGTAGTGGCCCGGCATGGCGTTGGTCCATTCGGCCGGCCCGATATTTTCGATCGATGCCTGGTTCCACAGGAGGTTTTCACCGGTTGAAACAGTGCCCTGCTGGCCGGAGAGGGCGCTGAGCATCGAGACGGTGTCGTTGTCGTAAATTATGTTGGTCTGGCAGATGTAGTTGGCGTCATAAAGATTGCCTCCGATCAGTATCAGATCGTAGAACATCCCGAGATCGGAAAAGGCGACGCCATTGATCCCGGCATTGCCACCGGAGCTGACAGTCGTAGTCGTTCCCATTGCTGTAACAACGAGACTGTCATTGTCCGAGGTGAAATTGTACTGGTAGATCCAGTTGAAGAAGATGAGATCTTCTTCAATGATCGACAATTGCCAATCGGTTGGCATCGCCTCGATATCTGCTTCGGCCTTTTCTGCCCCGGCATCCTTGGTCTGGCTCACAAAGCTGGCAACATTGACCGCCTTGGACGAGGTATCCGACAGGTGCGCCAGCGGGAAACCGTCGGCCACCGTATCCTCGTCCCGCAAGACATTGACCTGGACGATGACGTCCATTTCGTAGGCGTCGCCGGCAACCGCAGTGATTGTGCCCGACACGCCGGCATTGATAATGGTGGCCTGGTTGACCGAAAGATTGCCACCAGCCTCGATCGTCATCACGGTGTCTTCCGTTTTGGCATCGATGATGATCGGATCCGAGGAGGCTTCTACGGGGTCATCGTTCTCCTGCCAGTTTGATGGCAGGTGATCGATAAGTTCGGGCGCCGCTTGCGTTTGTTGACCGTCGGCCCAGGTCCCCGCAAGCGCGTCTCCCTCCGCCGTTGGCGATTGCACGTCTTGGGCAGCCTGCGTGCTGGCTTTGACCCAGGGCGCAATGCCGTCTGGATTCTTCTCCAGCTCGATAGAGGTGAATGGGTATGTGACGGCATTTGCCATGGCCGTCAGCGCGCTGATCTCAGCGCCCGACTTGATGGGCGCAGAAATGGGGCCGTCATAATCGCCGATAACGACGACGTCGTTATCGAAAAGGAACTTGTGCTGCTGGGCAACGAACACCACTGAAGGCGGAGCTGGCGCCAAATTGGGGCCGTCATCCAAATTGGGCGGCCTCGTTCCGATATGGGTGGGATCCGGCGTCCAGGGTGGAAGGAGAGGAATATCGATTATGGGCGGGTCGAACCGGAACTGGCGAACGTCAAATATCGCGCCATTGGCGTCATAGCGAGGCGTGTATTCGGTTTCCGGCACGAAATCGACCGGCACATCGGGGGCCGCGAATGGGGACGGTTCGGGGGAGACAAGCAGACTTTCAGGAGGCAGGGGCGCATCATGGGAGAAGCGCTCATATTCCTGGCGCAGGCGCATCTCTTCAATCGCCACGTCAAAATGACCGATGAAGTGAGCTATCGTTTCGCTGAGATAATCTCCGTTGGAAAACATCGCCGCTCCCTTCCCTTACGACCGCATAACAAGCGGGAGTAGCCCCGCGCGCCGGGCGCGCGGGACTGAACGTGTGCGGTAGATCAGAAGCTGTCGCCGCTTGTGGTGGTGGTATCGTTGTTGTCGGCCGAGCCACCAACAATCGAGACATCCACGGCATTCTGCTGCAGGTTCGAACCGAGAACGATGTCCATGTTGAACGCAGAGCCGCTCAACTGGGCACTGGCATCGGCGATCGAAACATCGGGGCCGTCGCCGCCGAACGGATCGTCAACATCGTCCCAGGCAACCTGGGCCGCAATGCCACCGTCGGCCTTCATCTCGAAGCCGCCACCATTGTTCTGGGTGACGTTGTGGAGTGAATCGTTGTCGACGATGTCGGCAACCTGATTGATGGCGAAGCCGATGCCGTCTCCATCACCGAATGCGTCGTTGAAGACGTCCTCGAAATTGACCGAGATCTCCCCGAAGCTCTCGCTATCGTCGTTGAAGGCGTTGTCGTAGGACTTGAATGCGTCCTCGATCTTGACGTCAACGTCGGTATCGGTGGTCTCGGTGTTGTAGGAATCCTCGGTCTTGATATCGGTGTCGATATCAGTGTTGAACGAGTCTTCGGTCTTGGTGTTCACCGAGCTGTCGTTGTTGGAGTTGTGATCGGAGTTGTCGTTGAACGAATCTTCGATCTTCACGTCCGTATCGGTGTTGAACGAGTCATCGATATCGGTTTCGGTCTTGACGTCAGTTTCGGTCTTGGTCGAGCTGTCGTTACCGACGTTGCTCATCGCAACGTTGGTCGTGTCGTCATCGCTCTTGTTGAACGAATTTTCGGCAGTCTTTTCGACAGCGAAATTGGACGTCGAATTGTAGGTCCGTTCGTTGAACGAATCCTCGATCTTCACGTCCGTGTCGATATCGGTGTCATTGTCATTGTCGATATCGGTTTCGTTCTTGGTGTTGGTTTCGTTGAACGAATCCTCGACCTTCACATCCGTATCGATATCGGTGTCGATATCAGTGTCCGTCTTGGTCGATGTCTCATTGAACGAGTCGTCGACTTTGACGTCCGTATCGTACTCCGTTTCAGTTTTCGTCGAACTGTCGTTGTTGGAGTTGTGGTCGGAGTTGTCGTTGAACGAGTCCTCCAGCTTCACATCGGTATCGTACTCCGTCTCCGTCTTGGTCGACGTATCATTGTGAGAATTGTTGTCGGAGTTGTTGTTGAAGGAATCCTCGGTCTTCACATCGGTGTCGATGTCGGTATCGGTCTTGTAGTCGTTGAACGACTCATCGACCTTCACGTCGACGTTATATTCTTCGTCAGACATTGTAGCTCTCCATCGATTTGCCGGCGGTTCGGAGAGCCTCTCTCATTTCAAACGAGGCCAGTTTCCGTGCCGCCTGATTAACGTCTCGCCTGGTCAGAAAACCGAGCGGACGGAGATCGAGGATGCCGAGAGTATGCTCGAACGGTAAGACGACAATTGGAGCTAATGAGGATGAGGTCTGCAGCTCGGCACCATAGGAAATCTGGCCCGATTGACTAGTTCCACCCGCTGGGAGCAGGCACCACCCTCCCCCAAACGGTCTAGTCGATCGCCGATAGCGCACAGCCGATTAGTCCGAAAGCAGGACTTTCATTTCCGATGTGGAAAAAAGAATTAGTCGAACGGTCAGTCACGGCCCGCGCATTACTCTCCCACGAGAGCTGGTGAGATCACGAAACTATGATCAAAGCGCCGAACCAAGACGGGGCCCAGGTCTTCAAATTCCGGACGGAAACCGTATCCCATTGAAATACCAGTGATACTTCTCCGCGGCCAATTGGCGGCAAGAATTGGCGCAGGATGAACTACGACAGCAACGCTCACTATTTGAGTCACGCTTGAGTCACGCCCCGCCTGTTAACATATTCTTAAGAACTAGGGCAGTCGGCTAGTGCCGATGGCGCAAGTGTTCAGTATCAGGGGAGCGCTGTTATGATGAGAGGATTTCTGGATGTCTTTGGGGGGCGCGAGAGCCACCATTCCAGCGACGAGCCATTCAAGATCGTAATCAATGCGCATGGCGGCGCGTTGTTTGAAGGGCTTGCTCAGCTTCTGGAAGAACACATTGTCAACGCCGCCGTCTTCATATGCGAGGACCTGAAAAAGGTCGGTTCGCCCGATCCGCTGGTGAGATTGTTGCTGGTCCACGCCTCCGACAAAGACACAGTGTCGGGTCAGCTGGAAATGTACCGGACGCTATTTCCCGAGGCCGATGTGGCCATACTGGGGGATTCCGATGCCGAAGAGCTCGATTGGAAGACGCTCGGTGAGACATCGGAGGTGCAAGGCTACCTGCCCCTCGATCTCAAACTGCCGGTTTTCCTTGCGGCGGTTTCGCTGGTTCTGAGCGGGGGCCAGTTCTTTCCCGTGCGACCGTTCAAGAACCACGCGGTCTTGTTCAAAAAGGACGTCACCGAACGCCGGAATCTGCCGGACAGGCAGGATGCGTCCCATAACGTCACGGAAACCAGGACCAATCAGCCCGAGCTTCGTGACCTGACCTCGCGTGAACACCAGATCCTGATGCTGTTGGCTCAGGGCCTGCAGAACAAGCTGATCGCCGATCGGATGCAACTGTCAGAGCATACGGTCAAGGCTCACGTTCACAACCTGATGGGAAAGCTCAAAGTCACGAACCGCACCCAGGCTGCGGCAGCTTTCCATGGTTTGGGCGCTCATACGAACTCTGGCGGCCAGAACCTGTCCATGCGTTAGCGAGAAGTGGATTGAACAAATGCCACGTCGGACCGAGCCGTTGCTGCTGCTGATCGGCAAGCTGGTTTATACCTGGAGCAACACGGAGAGCCTGCTCATTGACGTCATGGAACTTCTTATGGGCGTGGACAAGAAAGTGGCGATCGTCACCTATCTCACGCTCAACACCACGCGCGCCAGGCTCGATCTGATCGAACGGCTGTCCAAACTGGAACACGTGCCACAGGCCACGCGCGACGAGGTGTTTTCCGTCGTGGCGACGATGAAGGCGGCTTCAAAGGTCCGCAACAAATACAGTCACAGCATCTTTTCTTTCGATGAAAGTGGCGACATGGACCGGACGGAGCTTCTGCGCATTGCCGATTTCGGCCCGACGCTGCGGTATGGCAAGGTCGAGCCTATCGACGAGCAGGAGCTCCAGCGGCTCTCGGATGCAATACAGATGCTGGTCGCCACCAATCGGGAAATTCACGCGTTTTTAGCGGCGCAGCCGCGCGCCCTGCCGCGGTCTGCCTGACGTTTCTTATTATATTGACTTAAGTCAAAAGATGGCGAGCGACGGGGCATAAGATGTCCATGTTGATCGGCGGATACCTTGTGCGTCGTGATCGATAAATCGCCCAGCATTTCAAACTGCTGGCTCTGATCCATTTCGACCTGCAAGAGTATTCGGGTGTAGTTACTGGCATGGGTGGAAGTCGTATATTTGTTGGCACACTCGGAACCTGCGTCCTGCGCGTGGACGGCAGGGTTGTTTCGGGTGTGCCGACCATCTTCCACAAGATTGCAAGCTACCTTCTGATCTCGGGGGAAAACGGTTCCATCTCCCGCCAGCGGCTGCGGGACGTGCTGTGGTCACAGACCGACGATCCTGAACGCGCCTCCGCAAATCTACGCCGCTCGCTGGCCAGGATAAGGGCACTGCAAAAGTCGGCGGATTTTTCGCTGATCGGTTCCAATTTCTCCTCGGTGTATCTGATCGATGATCCCCAGGTCACGTGGGACCTAAGGGACCTGCTTGTCGCGCTTGCCGACAAGCAGTCCGAAATCGGTCCTGGCGTTTATCCCGGTGACTTGCTTTCCAACATCAAGGATGGCGGACCGGAGTTTGAAGACTGGCTGAGCGAGCAGCGCAGCCGGTTGCGCAACCGATTTGCCGAAAGGCTGACCGACGGCATGACAGATGCCAAATGGGCGCAAAAAAGCTCTTCGGAGCGCAAAATGTTTGCCCAATATCTGCTTGCGGTCGATCCCTGCAACGAGCAGGCGTATCGGTTGCTGATGCTTGAGGCGGCCGCGAACCACAACATTGCCCGGTTGAGGGAGATTTTCGTCCAGTGCGAAGCTGAGTTTCGCCGCGAACTGGGCCTTCCCGTCTCATCGGAAACGCGCGATCTTTACCGTGGGCTGATGCGCGGTCTGACCGGCGGTTAGGTCGGACACCTCACGACGATCCGTTACCAGTTCCATGCCAGCACGGCCTGACGGACCGGTCCGGGCCACCCCTTTAGAAGGCGTGGCGCGTCACGGGGATGGGCTCGATCTGCGCGAAACGCACGGGTTCGAGCCGCTCGACCGGCGCCGGGCGCGTTTCAAATCCCGCCTTGCCGGCCAGCGCCGCGTGCAGCGCGAAGGGCGGCAGCAGGAAGACGAAAAGGAACGCCCAAAGAGGGTAGCGCATGGCGCGGGTTCTCCAAACTTCATCGAACGCGATGGAGCCGGGCCACTATGGGCCCATCCGAACCAACGGGCGTTTTAGGAAGTCGGTTGCATTTTATCTTGTGTTACAGCCGGTGGCGGCAGCATCAGCGGCGCCTCGCGCGGCGCGGTCTGGCCGAAGGCTATCGAAAGCACGGATTCGAGCGTCAGGTAGGACCGCACCAGCCGGAATGCTATGTATTCGGGCAGCCCGACAAGGGCTCCTATCCGGCCGTTGGCCAGCGCCGCAAACGCCGCCATGAGTGCTGGCGCGCCCAGAACCACGGCAATAACCGCCTGGATGGTCAGTGGGCTTTGCGGATTGAAGCGCGCGAAATAATAAAGCACGCCAAAGATCACCAATGGCACCGTCATGGCCCGCCGGCCCGAATTGAACAGCATGAAGGGCAGGATGATCTTGCCGCGCACCGAAGGCATCCAGCCGTCCAGATAGTCGCGGTTGCGCGATGAGACGTGATAGACCGAGCGGAACCAGCGCATGCGCTGCTCGCGCAGATGCTTCCAGCTTGCCGGAACCTCGGACACATAGGTGACCGTCGGATCGCCGACCACGCGAAAGCCCATCTCGCCGATACGCAGCGACATGTCGGTGTCTTCCCCGTTCATGCCGCCGGTAAAGCCCCCGGCGTCGCGCACCGCCTGTGTGCGATAGATGGCGAGCATGCCGGGCACACCGACGATGGCGTCAACCGCGCCATAGGCCACCTGATAATACCCATGCTTGAGCAGCGTCTCGAGATTTCGGGCCCTGTCGAATTTCCCCGTGCCCGGAGCAATCGGCAATCCGCCGACCACACCGACATCGCCGCGCCAGAAATGACGCACGGCCCGCCGGACAGACGCAGGAGAAACCTGGGTGTCGGCATCGATGCGAATGACGATTTCCGTCGTGGTCCGGGCGATACCGGAATTGAGGGCGTTCGACTTTCCCGGTATCGGCACGTCGGCGACCTGCCCGCGCAGGTGTGGCATCTCCGCAAAGGCCCGTGCCGCCGTATGGGCCGTGCCGTCGGTCGAACAATTGTCCAGCACCAGCACATGCACCTCCCCGCCATACTGGGCGGAGGCCCTTTCGAGCGCGGCCAGCGTGCGCGGCAGGATGTGGGCTTCGTTATGGGCCGGGATGATGACAGTCACCGGCGGGCAATATCCTGGCTTGCGCCGCAGCAGGGCACGGATCGTCCCGAGCACATAGAGCAGGAAAAACAGGACCGGCAGAAAAAGGAACACCCCCGGCCCCGTGCCGCCGAGCAGCGCGACGGACCGCAAATCGCCCACCAGCGGCAGATCGAGCGTGTCGATCCACAGGGACACCGCGATGGCAGCACCAACGGCCAGCACGATCAGAACAAACGCGATCGCCTTGAAGCGCGGGCTGAACGGGGCGAAGGCGGCCCGGCGAGGCATCGTCCCCTGGTCGAGCAAGCGGATCGAAAAGATATAAAAACCGAACAGCCCGGAGAGAATTTCCACCACATGGATCGAATAGACAAAGCCGGTCAGCCGGTAGGCCATGATGTTGATGAGATCGAACGCGGCGCAGACGAGGACATAATAGAGGGTGACTTCGAGGAAAAAGCGCAATCGCTGGGGTGCCCCGGCGCCCACCACAGCCGAAAAGGCGACAAAGAACGAGACGATGAAAATGCGCAGCGGGATCGAATGAACGCCCAGATAGGGCGAAAACACGACGTCGCCATTGGGGAACATCGCAGCCAAGGGCTCGGCGTTGACAACCGCGAGCAATGCGGCGGCTACCGCTGTAAAGATCAGGAGCAAGGATGGCGCCGCCCAGACCGAAAGCGGTCGCGTCAGCTTTGCCGGAGCGCTGTCCACCGACCAGTAGTCGTGATCCTTTGGCGCGCGCTGCAGCATGGTCAGCGGTCGATCAGCATGACCGCGGCGGCGTCATCGAGATTTTCGATCAGCGCAGCGGCGCGCGGATCGGCGATGGCGATCAGGGCCGGGTCTTTGTCCTCATTGGGTATCACCAGCCAGATCGATTGCGCACCGTCCCCGAATTCACCGGCAAGACGCAGCGCCGATTTGAGCGCTCCTGCAGTGGTCATTTCAAGCCTTGTAGCGGCTGCTTCCGCGCCGGGACCGAACGCCAGGCTGGTCTGGACGGGCAGAAAGGATCCCAGCAGGGCCGCAGCGGTACGGGCCTGGCCGCGCGACAGGGGCGTGGTTACCTTGAGCCCGATGGTTTGATCGGCGGCCAGCGCGCGCACCATTTCGGGCCAGCCGCCGGTTGGCTGGACAACCTGCGGTATCAGCCGGGAGGTCGGCAACAATTGTGCCTGCGCGTCGGGGGCCGACCCGACAGATGGACTCATTGGGGCTGGTGTCGATCAACTCGACAAGAATGGCGTTGGACAGCGTCTGGATATCGGAGGGCAATGTCACATCGAGAGAAATCGTGTCCCCCTGCCCGTCGAACCGTCCGGTTTCAAGCAGATTGCCGTTGAGCGAGACACGGACCACCCAGTCATTGCCCGGCGCGAGTGTAGAGGTCTTGAGATCGATGACGAAACGGCGCGGCATCAGCCCGCCGGGAAGGTCGGCGAGGGCGTAGGGAACGGTCCATCGCCGTGAGCCCCGGAAGTTCTTGATCAGCGTTTCCGCCGAAAGCTTATCGACCGTCACCGGCCAGGCATCGGGCTCAGGCTGCAGAGCGGTCGACATCCGGGCCGCCAGCAGGGCATCGATCCCCTCTTCCCCCCAAACCGCAATCCGGCCTCCCGAATCCAGCGTCAGGGCCGATCCTGCGGTTTGCGCCATGACGAGGTCGGGCACAGCATCATCGGCGGCAAACCACACCTCCATGCCCTTGCGGGCAAGGTCCTGCCGGGCCCATATGGCCAAGGCCTGCGTGTCGGCATCGGTTCCCAGTGCCAGCCACGCGGGATCGGACATCGTGGCGATCCGCACGGCGCGGGTATCGACCGGGTCGTCGGTGAACAGCGCCAGCCCGCTATCGGCGCTCAGGGTGATCGCGGCGCCCGAATTGGCGGCGTCAACCGGGCATACCTGGCCGCCGCTCGTCGTGCCACGGCCATCGAACGTCACGACAACGCCATTGGACAGCAGATCGCTCTCGCGCAGCGCGATCTCGACTTCGTGGCGAGACTGGCCGGGATCGAGCACGATCTCGCCACGGCGCACACCGTCGACGCTGATCGTTACGCGCCCGTCCCCGTCAGCCCCCAGTTGCGCATCGAGCGCGAGCCTGAGCGTACCGGATTTGAAATTGACGCCCGAGGGCAAGGCAAAGCGGATTTCGGTGGAATCGGGAAAGCCCGCCAGCCCGATCCATTGATCGGCCATGGGGCGCGAAATCCAGATTTCGGTGCCACTCCCATTATCGGCCCGAGCGGGATCGGCCGCGGGAAATTCCAGCCGCGGCAATGCGGATGTGTCCACCGCCGAGGTCAATCGCGCCAGCACCTCGCTATCGCGGGTGTAAGCAATGGCCACCCCCACGATAACGAAGCTCAGGACCGCTATGAACAGCAGTCGCAGCAAGTCCTTCATTGCAGTGCGCGTCGAGGGGGCTCAAGGGGGGAGAAATCGGGCGCATTCTCGTTGGACCAAATCGCTGTTGCCGGAACAGTGCTGAGATTGGCCCGATCAATGAACCGCGCGGCAATGTCCACCGTCTCGCTCATCAGGGCATCGGTGAGCAGGATCGGCTCGAGACCGAGAGTCTTCAACGTCGCGTTCGAGACGGCCAGTTCGTTTTCGGCCGCTTCCTTGCGCGGGTTGTCCACATATTCGATGTGCGCGCCGGTCAGTTCGGAAACCAGCTCGGCCAGATCACGCACGCGGCGGGTCTCGGCCACCTGGTTCATGATGCGGACCGGATCCCCGGCAGCGGGCGGATTGTCCAGCGCCAGGGCGACACAGCGCACGGTATCCTGAATGTGGATGAAGGCGCGGGTCTGCCCGCCCGTCCCGTGAACCGTCAACGCATGACCGGCGGCGGCCTGCATGAGGAACCGGTTGAGCACGGTGCCGTAATCGCCGTCATAGTCGAAGCGGTTGATCAGCGCCGGATCGCGCCGGGTTTCCTCGGTCTGGGTGCCCCATACGATGCCCTGATGCAGGTCGGTGATCCGCAGCCGGTCATTGCGGGCATAGAACTGAAACATCAGCTGATCCATGGATTTGGTCAGGTGATAGATGGATCCGGGCTTGGTCGGATGGAGGATCGAGCGCGCAAGATTGGCGCCGCCGGGCCCTTCGACACGAACCTGAAGATAGCCCTCGGGGATTTCCAGCCCGTCGCTCTCATAGCCATAAACGCCCATGGTCCCGAGATGAACCAGATGCGCATCGAGCTTGAGTTCGGCCAGCGCGGCAAGAACGTGGTGGGTGCCGCCAATATTGTTGTCGACCGTATAGATCTTGTGGGCGGCATCGCGCATCGAATAGGGCGCGGCGCGCTGTTCGGCGAAATGAACGATGGCATCGGGCTTGACCGACGCCAACAGGCGCCGCAATTCGGAATAGTCCCGGGCTATATCGAGTTCGACGATATCGATGTCGCGCCCGCTGACCTCTTTCCAGGTGTTTAGGCGCTCATCGATTGACGTGATCGGCGTCAGGCTGGGGGCATCGAGTTCCTGGGCAATCCGGCGCCGCACGAAATTGTCGACGATGACAACTTCATATCCGAGTGCTGAAAGATGAAGCGAAGTCGGCCAGCCACAAAAGCCGTCGCCACCGAGAACAAGAACCGTTTTAGACATAGAAGAGGCCTTCCTTCGCAAAGCCTAAGGCTCGGCGAATTGAAAATTCGTCTGACGGTTTCGGCTGTCCCCCAAGACTATTGGCATGCCGCCAACGTACGCACTTCTACGAAAACCTGTCCCGTTGATACCCCTTACGCGAATTAACTCAAGTTGGGATTTTGTGAACGGTACGTTCTTGTAGCCAGTCAAATCGGCCAAAGTCCGTCAGAAAAAAGGCGCCACCCGAGGGCAGCGCCTTATTTTTACACCTGATTTCCGTCCGGTCAGTGCCCCGGCACCGGCTCGGCGCCCATGGGCTGGGCGGGCGGGCGGCGGATGAAGAACGCCGCCACGATCGCAAACATCGAGATGATCGCCCCGCACAGGAACGCAAGCTGGATGCCCTGCGACATGGCCGGAATCGCCTCCACGCCATCGGCCGCCAGGTCAGCGGCCCGCAATGTCATCAGCGAGACGAACAAGGCGATGCCCGCCGCACCGGCGACCTGCTGGATCGTCCCGATCACCGCGCTGCCGTGCGAATAGAGGTGCCGTGGCAGCGAGCCCAGGCTCGAGGTGAACAGCGGCGTAAACATCAGAGCCAGCCCAAGGCTGAGGACAATGTGCAGCCCGAGGATGAAATAGATCGAGGTGAACTGGTTCAACGTCGTCATGCCCCACAGGACCGCGCTGACAAGGATGGTCCCCGGCACGAGCAGCACTGTGGGTCCGAACTTGTCGAACAGCCTTCCAACGAACGGCGCCATCAGCCCCATGACCAGCCCGCCGGGCAGCAGGGTCAGCCCGGTCTGGGATGCGTCGAGCCCCAGAACGTTCTGCATGTAGATCGGCAGCAGAATGAGCGATCCGAACATGGCCATCATGGAAATCGCCATCATGACGACACTGACCGCGAACACCGGCGTGCCAAAGGTGCGCAGGTCGAGCAGTGCCGCGTCGCGTTTCTGGAGCGCGAACTGGCGCGTGATGAACAGGCCGAGCCCGATCACGCCGACAACCACCGGCACCCAAAGAGGGAAGACGGACGTGCCGCCGCCATGGGAAGCCTCACCGCCCAGGCTGCTCAGACCATAAACCAGCCCGCCAAAACCCAGCGCCGAAAGGACAACCGACAAGATATCGAGCGGCGCCTTGGAGGGCGTCGTGACGTTGACGATCTTGGCGGCACCAAGCGCCAGCGCGGCAAGCGCGATGGGCAGGACCAGATAGAACATCCAGCGCCATTCGAGGTGCTCGAGAATGAAACCGCCAATGGTCGGGCCTAGCGCCGGCGCCACCGAAATGACAATCGAGATGTTGCCCATGGTCCGTCCGCGCGATTCGGGCGGCACGAGGTTCATGATGGTTGTCATGAGCAACGGCATCATGATTGCGGTCCCGCAGGCCTGAATGATGCGCCCCACCAGCAGCACCTCAAAGCCCGGTGCCAGGCCCGATAGCAGCGTGCCGGCGCTGAACGCGGACATGGCCAGGATAAAGACCGGGCGCGTGTTGAGCCTTTGCAGCAGATAGCCGGTGATGGGAATGACCACCGCCATGGTCAACATGAAGGCCGAGGTCAGCCATTGCGCCGCGCTGGCGCTGATGGCCAGGTCTTCCATCAGGTGCGGAATGGCCACGCTCATGATGGTTTCGTTGAGAATCACCACAAAGGCCGAAACCAGCAGCAGGCCAATGACCAGCCTGTTGCGGGCCGTGTTATCGGTTTCGCCCAAAGGCGTTTGGGGCGCGGACGCGCCGTTCACATCTGTCGGTGACATTGGATATCTCTTGATCTGGTGGCCCGCCGCTCCAGCGCGCACGCAAATTTGACTGTGCTGAATCTGCCTGTTGAAATCGAAAGTCAAGCCATCGAGTTCAACCCTGTTATTGCTGTCGTCCATGACGGGCGAAAAACACTTGCCCTCACCCCCGGATCGGCTTTCACTGAACGGGCTGACCCACAGGGCAGCCACGATGCCAGAGAAGGGCCGCGCCGCCGTATTGGGGGAGGTGAAGCGACTCGAAACAAAGGATGAGGCCTATCATGCATATTCTACGTCACGGCGGAGCCTTGCTTTCCGCCGCTCTCCTTTCATCAGTACCCGTCTGGGCACAGGACGTTCCCCAACCCGAAGATACGACAGCCATCGCCGATAACGAATCCGTGATGGCCGAGGATTTCATGATCGCCTCGGCGCATCCACTGGCCACACAGGCCGGCTATGATGTGCTGGCGGCGGGCGGTTCGGCGGCCGATGCGGCCGTTGCCGTCCAGACCATGCTCGGGCTCGTCGAGCCGCAAAGCTCGGGGCTGGGTGGCGGTGCGTTCCTGCTCTATTGGGACGCGGCAACCGGTGAACTCACCACCTACGACGCGCGCGAGAAAGCCCCGCTGGCCGCCGATGGCGATTACTGGCTCGACGAGAGCGGTGAACCCATGGGCTTCATGGACGCGGTGATTGGCGGTCGCTCGGCCGGTGTGCCCGGCACGCCGATGCTGCTTGAAACCCTCCATACCGATCACGGGACCATGGACTGGGCAGAGTTGCTCCAGCCCGCCATAGACACCGCCGAGAACGGTTTTACCGTCACCCAGCGGATGGCGGATTCGGTTGCCGGAGCCACCGGTCTCGATACCTTTGTTGAGGCGTCCGAGTATTTCTTCCCCGGCGGCGAGCCGATTGCCGAAGGCTCGACCCTGACCAATCAGGCCTATGCCGATACGCTCAAGCTCTATGCCGAAGAGGGCGCGGCGCCTTTCTATACCGGCGAGATCGCCGAAGACATCGTTGCGGCGCTCAACACCAACATCAATCCCGGCATCCTCACCATGGAGGATATGGCGGCCTATGAGGTGATAAAGCGCGATCCGGTCTGCATGGATTATCGCGGCTACGAGGTTTGCGGCATGGGTCCCCCCTCCTCGGGCGCTCTGACCGTCGGTCAGATCCTGGGGGTTCTCGAGCCGTTCGACATTGCCGCCATGGAAGACGGCGTCGCGTTCCGCCACCTGTTCGCCGAAGCGTCCAAATTGGCCTTTGCCGATCGCGGGCTCTATCTGGGCGACAGCGACTTCGTCGACATCCCCGAAGGCTATCTCGATGATGCCTACCTGGCCGAACGCAGTGCGCTGATCGACCCCGACGCCTCGATGGGTACCGCCTCCCCCGGCGTTCCTCCGGGATGGGATGAGGCGCTTCTGGCCTCCGATATCGAACGTCCACGCGCCGGCACCTCGCATTTCGTCATCGTCGATGCCGAAGGCAATGCGATTTCAGCGACAACGACGATCGAGAGCGGCTTTGGCAGCCGGGTGATGACCCGCGGCTTCCTGCTCAATAACGAGCTGACCGACTTCTCGTTCGCACCGGAAGCCGATGGCGCGCCCATCGCCAACAGGGTCGAGCCCGGCAAGCGTCCGCGTTCGTCAATGGCCCCGACCATCGTCTTTGAAAACGACGCTCCGGTGCTTTTGACCGGCAGCCCCGGCGGCGCGGCGATCATCCACTACACGGCCCTGTCGCTGGTCTCGCTGCTCGATTGGGGCATGGACCCGCAGGAAGCCATCGACCTGCCGCATGTGACCAATTTCAACGGCCGCACCAATATCGAAGAGGGTGAAGGCTCTGCCGAACTGGCCGCAGGTCTAGAAGCGCTGGGCCATGAGGTCAACGTCACCAACCTCAACTCCGGCCTGCACGTCATCAAGCTCACCGATGAGGGCCTGATCGGCGCCGCCGACAAACGCCGCGAAGGCGTCGTCATGGGCGATTGATCCCTTTCATGGCTGGCGGCCCCTGTCCGCCAGCCTCCCCCCACATCTGTCAGGGCGTGTATCGGGCCCACGGCATTCACAAAAACCCTCTGCCACCCCGGCCTTGAGCCGGGATCCAGTACACTCAGCACCCCAGAAAGAACCGCCCCCTCTGCCGGTTACGAATTGCCGGAATCCAGCTCAAGGCCACGCCCCGAGCAAGGCCGGTCGCGTGTGCCTCAGCGCCCCGGCAGTTGCCCGCCCAGAATAATCGTCAATTCCTTTGCGGCCTCGGCGATCAGCCGCCCCAGCACATGCAACCGTTCGTCGCTGACGCGTACCGCGAGCCCTGAAATCGAAATCGCGCACAGCGCTTCGGCCTGAGCGTTATAGACCACCGCCGCGGCACATCTGAGCCCGGTTACGAACTCCTCATCGTCCAGCGCATAGCCCCGCTGGCGGATGGCGGCGATATCGGCGCGGAGTTCGGAGGCCCTGGTTATCGATTTTTCGGTGATCCTGCGCAGCCCGTTCCGCGATATGGCCGCATCCACGTCGGCGTCGGAATAGCTGGCGAGGATCGCCTTGCCCATGCCCGAATTGACGACCGGCGCCCTGCCCCCGACCCTGGTGATCGCACGCATGATTTCGCGGCTTTCCACCTGGGTCAGCACCACCACCTCCCCGTCGTCGACGATGCCGAGATTGACCGTTTCGCGCGTCTGGTCGCGCAGGCGACGCAGCAGCGGGAGGGCCGGCGCAACGAAATTGCGCTGGCGCACGAACGCCGAACCGACGGTGAACGCACCGCGTCCGACGTGCCACATGCCATCGGAGCGGTCGAACTGCACGAAGCGGCGCTGCTCGAGCGTTGTCAAAAGCCGGTGGACCGTGGAAACCGAAAGGCCGGTGCGCCTGGCCAAATCGGTCAGGCGATAGCCTTCCTCGTCCTCGCCGAGCACTTCGAGGATAGCCATGGCCCGGTCGATCGACTGCACGATACCCGAACGCGGCGGCGGGCTGGTCACCATTTCATTCATGGAGCCGTCCTCTCCTGAAATTTTTTACCATAATCGCATCCGTAATAATAAGTGCCGCGACAATAGGGCTATTCAGCCGGTGAACCAGTCACAAGCGGCGATACCCCCCATGCCCAATCGGTCACTCGGCGATCTGCTCGAAAGCCGGCAGAACAGTTTCAACGCCGTGCGCCTGCTTGCCTCCGCCGCCGTGTTCGTTTCCCATAGTTTCCTGCTGCTGCCGTTCGGCGCACATCTCGAGCCGTTCGATGGCGCGACCTACAATCTGGGTCAGATCGCGGTGAACGTGTTCTTCTGCCCGTCGGGCCTGATGCTGTCGCGCTCTTATGCCCTCAATCGCAACCCGGCGCGCTTTGCCTGGGCCCGCACCGTCCGAATTTTTCCGGGCCTGATCGCTGCCAGCATGGTGACCGCATGGATCATAGGGCCGCTCAACACCACGCTGCCGCTCGGCGACTATTTTGCTGCGCCCGAAACGCTGGCCTACCCGTTTTCCGTCCCGCTGCTGTTCAACGCCGCGCCGCTTCCCGGCGTCTTTGCCTTCGGTGTCGAACCGTTCAGCATCAGTACGCCGCTCTGGACCATCAAATACGAATTGCTGGCCTATATCGGCTTTACCGGATTTGCCGCCACGGGGCTGTGGCCGCGGGGGCGTGGAGCGCTCATCGTTACGCCGGCGCTGGGCATTGCGCTGACGGTCACCACTTTCAATCACGCCCTGGACGAGAACATCGCGGGCAGCCTTTTGCGCTTCGGCTTTTGCTTTGCGCTGGGCCATCTGGCCTTCATCTATCGCGATGTCATCCGCCTCGACATGCGCGGAGCGCTGGCCGGGCTGGGTCTGGGGCTGCCGCTGCTCTTTACCCCGCTCGGCGCGCTGGTTTCTATTGTCTCGGTCGGCTATCTGGCGGTCTGTCTGGGCAACATTTCGTTCGGCAGGCTCACCTGCTGGTCGCGGAGGACCGACATTTCCTATGGCATCTATCTTTATGCCTGGCCTATCCAGCAGATGCTGATCGGGCGCTTTGCCCATGACGCGTTCGATGCCATGGGGCTGGCGCTTCTGGCCGCGGCCATCGCCGTCGCCATGGGATGGCTATCATGGACGCTCATCGAGCGCCCCGCCCTGTCGCTCAAGCTGCGAGAAAACATTCTCGTCGCCGCAAACTGAAAAGGGCCCGCCGAAGCGAGCCCTTTCCAATCGTTTTGCTTGCGCGTTCAGCGCTTGCCGGCAACTTTTCCGGCAATGGCGGTCGCAGGTGGCGTCCAGCCCTCGAACGAGAGGTCGCGTTCGCCATTCTCGTCGCGGATCGAGGTCTGGAGCCCCATCTTGTTGAGCAGGCCCAGGAAGGGCTGCGGGGGCAGTTCCTCGACATTGACCATCTTGTGGCAATCCCAGGTGCCCTTGGCGACAAGGATCGCCGCGGCCACCGGCGGCACGCCCGCCGTGTAGGAAATGCCCTGGCTACCCACCTCGTTGTAGGCTTCCTTGTGGTCGGCGACGTTGTAGATGAAGACCTCGCGGTCCTCCCCGTCCTTCTTGCCCTTCACCAGATCGCCGATGCAGGTCTTGCCCTCATATTCGGGAGCAAGCGAGGACGGATCGGGCAGCACGGCCTTGACCACCTTGAGCGGCACCACTTCGAGCCCTTCGGCCGTTGTCACCGGCTGCTCGGAGAGCAGGCCAAGGTTCTTGAGCACGGTAAAGACGTTGATGTAGTGCTCGCCGAACCCCATCCAGAAACGGATATCGGGCACGTCGAGATTGCGCGAGAGCGAATGGAGCTCGTCGTGCCCCGACAGATAGGACGTGCGCTCGCCCACCACCGGAAGATCGTCGGTGCGCGAGACCTCGAACATCTTGTTGGTCTGCCACTGGCTGTCCTGCCAGGAATAGACCACGCCGGTAAATTCGCGGAAATTGATTTCCGGGTCGAAATTGGTGGCGAAATACTTGCCGTGCGACCCGGCATTGATGTCGATGATATCGATTGAATCGACAGTGTCGAAATACTCGTCCACCGCCAGCGCCGCATAGGCATTGACGACACCGGGATCGAACCCGGCGCCCAGAATTGCCGTCACACCGGCCTTCTCGCACCGCTCGCGCCGCTTCCATTCGTAATTGCCGTACCAGGGCGGCGTCTCACAAATCTTTTCGGGCTCTTCATGGATGGCCGTGTCGATATAGGCCACACCCGTTTGGATGCACGCCTCGAGCACGCTCATGTTGATGAAGGCGGAGCCGACATTGATGACGATCTGCGACCGTGTCTTGGCGATCAGCGCCTTGGTCGC
>DFMV01000021.1:28958-32803 GCA_002375765.1 Rhizobiales bacterium UBA3584
CAGCCTTATGAGCGACGACCTGCGCCACACCTCCAGCACCGATAATCAGCACGTTCTTTTTCAATTTTCACGAAACACCTTTTCAGAGGTTGAACCAAGCTACGCACGCTGTTCGAAATCGGGATCTCACCCCAGGTTACGACAGGCTCTGCGCGTAGTCCTCAAACGTGAACTCTTTGACGAGTTCCACTTGCCCGTCCAGGTGACGTACCGCGATAGACGGCATCTGGACCCCGTTGAACCAGTTCTTCTTGACCATGGTGTAACCGCCGGCATCGAGGAACGAGATACGGTCCCCAGCCTTGAGTTCGGTCTCGAACTGGAACTCTCCAAAAATGTCTCCGGCAAGGCAAGTTTTGCCGCAGACAATATACGTGTAAGGCCCGCTGTTGGGCGCTACATTCGTGTATTCGCTATAGGTCAGCAGATCGAGCATATGCGCTTCGGTCGATGAGTCAACGATAGCGACGTGCTTGCCGTTATAGACGACGTCCAGCACGGAAACTTCCAGGGTGGTCGATCCGGTGACCGAGGCCTCGCCCGGCTCGAGATAGAGCTGGATGGAATAGCGCTCGCTCATTTCCCGCAGCCGCGCGGCCAGCCTGTCGATCGGGTAATCGGGGTTTGTGAAACGGATTCCCCCGCCAAGGCTAACCCATTCCAATCCATGCAGAATTTCGCCGTAGCGTTCCTCGATGGTTTTGAGCAGCATATCGAGGCTGTCGTACTCGTCGTTCTCGCAGTTGAAGTGGAACATCACGCCCGAGATACGATCCAAAACGGGGTTGACCCGCTCCATGTCCCACTCGCCCAGCCGCGAAAACGGCCGCGCCGGATCGGCGAGGATGAAGTGGGAATGGGACACGCCCGGATTGAGCCGCAGCCCGATCGCCTTGCCCTGCGCCTTTGCCTTGTCGGCATAGCGCTCGAGCTGGTTGACCGAGTTGAAGATGATCTTGTCGCAGTTCGCGATGGCTTCATCGATCTCGTGATCGGCCCAGGCCACCGAATAGGCATGGGTCTCGCCGCCGAACTTTTCGGCCCCGAGCTTGACTTCATTGAGCGATGAGGAGGTCGTGCCGTCCATGTGTTCGGCCATAATGTCGAACACCGACCATGTCGCGAAAGCCTTGAGCGCAAGCACACATTTGACGCCGGAAGCCTGACGCAAATACGATATTTTTTCCAGATTTCGGAGAAGTACCGATTTGTCGAGCAGATAATAAGGTGTCTGTAGCGTCAATTCTTGCGTTCGAACCTCCTTGGTCCCCAAATGCGGGGATGGGCGACGAGCCATAAAAAAAATCCGCGCCGGATGAAACGCGGAAGATGCCCCCATCTAACGATTGGGGATCGGGGACACAAGACCCCAGCTGGAAAATTTTCGGCATCTTTTCGCCCGCATAAACCCATGCTCTAAGAGCGTCATGAAAAAACTCCTCGTCATCGGCATCGGCACGGGCAATCCCGAGCATCTGAGCATGCAGGCCATCGCAGCGCTCAACCGGGCCGATGTGATCTTCATTCCCACCAAGGGCGAGGAAAAATCGGCGCTGGCCGCCATCCGCACGACAATCTGCGAGCGCTACATCTCGCGCCCCTACGCGCTTGTCGAATACCCCATTTCGGGCCGTAACGAAGCCATCGGCGATTATACCCAGCGCGTCCTCGACTGGCACGATCTGATCGCCCAAAGCTATATCGAGATGTTCGCCAAAGCCCCAAAGGACGCCACCGGCGCACTGCTTGTCTGGGGCGATCCTGGCCTCTACGACAGCACGCTGCGCATCCTTGAATCGGTCAAGGCCAAGTCCGATCTCGCCTTCACCATCGAAGTCATCCCCGGCATCACGGCAATTGCCGCGCTGACCGCCGCTTTTGCCATCCCGCTCAACACCATCGGCAACCCGGTGACCATCACCACGGGCCGCAAGCTGGCGGCGGGCTGGCCCGAGGGCGCCGATACGGTCGTTGTCATGCTCGACGGCAAGAAGACCTATGCCAGCATCGATCCCACCGGCCTTCACATCTACTGGGCGGCCTATGCCGGGATGGATGACCAGATCCTCGTCGAAGGCCCCCTCGCCGACGTACGCGACCGGATTTCCACCACCCGCGACGCCGCCCGCGCCCGGCATGGCTGGATCATGGACATCTACCTGCTGCGACGGACCTGAAGCCGCCATGATGGATCCTGGGAATAAATCCCGGGGTGACGGCCGAGTTGGTGATGGCGATAGCGCTCCCCTCCCCCCCTGTCATTCCGGCATCCATCGCCGGAATCCATCCCAACCACGCCCCCACGATCACCGCAGCAAAGTCGGCACTCTCCCCTATCTCGCCCCGCTTCCGCTTGCTAAGAGACGCACATGACAGCATCTCCAACCCCACGCGGCGCCTGCCCGACCCTCGAAAACCCCATGGCCGTGGCCGATGGCCTGCTTGCACGCTTTCGCCCTGAAACTGGGCTTTCCCCCGACCAGCTCACGGCGTTGGCCGACGCCGCGGACGCCCATGGCAACGGGCTGATCGAGGTCACGGCGCGGGGCAATCTGCAGGTGCGCGGGCTTTCCGAATCGTCGGCCGCATCCTTTCGCGACGCGCTTGCCAATGCCGGTATCGCCGCCCAGCCCGCGCCTGCCATCGAAATCTCCCCGCTGGCCGGCGACGATCCCAAGGCCATGGCCGATCCGCGCCCGCTGGCCCGCGCCCTGCGCGCCGTCTGCAACGATGCGCTCGCCCACGGCCCGCTTTCGCCAAAGCTTTCCATCGTGCTCGTCACCGGCGGACAGGTCCTGCTCGACGGCCTCAAGGCCGATATCCGGCTCATCGCCCGCCCCGATGGCTGGGCGCTCGAATTGGGCAGCGATACGCTCGGCGAACTCAACGAAGCCGATATCCCCACAGCCGTGGCGGTCATCCTTGAGGCGCTTCAGGCCGAAGGCCCGCGAGCCCGCGCCAGCGATCTTGCCGCTCCCCCGATTGCCGCGAAAATCGAAAACCTGCGCCCGCTCACCCATTCCAGCGTCCGTCCATCGAGCTACATGGTCGGCCCCTTGAGCCTTTCGGACCATGCCCCGGCCCTGCGCGTCGGCTTGCCCTTCGGCCAGGTGCGCGCGCGCCAGGTTCGCGATCTGGCCCAGATCATGTCCGAACAGGGCGTTGCGGAAGCGCGCACGGCACCGGACCGCTCAATCGTTCTTGTCGGGTTCGACACCTCGACCCTGCGCGATCTTGCCCCGGCCCTTGCGCGGGTCGGCTATTGGACCCGCCCCGACGCAACCGGGGTGAAACTCTCGATCTGCTCGGGCGCCGAAGATACCGACGCGGGTGTCATCCAGGCTGCCGAACTGGCACAGGGGTTTTATTCGGCCGCACCGGAACTGATCGACGGATCGTTCCATATTCACGTTTCCACCTGTGCCAAGGGCTGCCCCCATGCGGGCCGTCCGGGTATCGTGCTCGATGGCAGCCAATTGACGCTTTACCGCGCACCTGACGCCAAACCGCTTGCAACGCTCGATCCTGCCGCTATTGAAACCGGCATCGTTTCTTTGGCCGATCGAATCCGCGATACTCGCCAGCCCGGCGAGACGACGCTTTCGGTTCTTGGCCGGCTGGGGCAGTAATGATGCAATATGACTATATCCGCGACGGACAGGAGATTTACCGCCAGTCCTTCGCCACCATCGGTGCCGAAGCCGACCTTTCGCGCTTCTCGCCCGCCGAGGCCGAGCTCGCCGTTCGCATGATTCACGCCTGCGGCATGGTCGAGGCCGCCAACCATTTCCATTTCGCCCCCGGCTTTGTCGAAGCGGCGCGCGGCGCGCTCGAACGCGGCAAGC
>DFMV01000021.1:33050-34151 GCA_002375765.1 Rhizobiales bacterium UBA3584
ACCCGCTCCGCCGCCGCCATCCACATCTGGCTGCCGCGTCTCGAAGGCGCCGTGGTCGCCATCGGCAACGCGCCGACCGCGCTCTTTCATCTTCTCGAACTGCTCCGCGACGGCGCGCCAAAGCCCGCCGCCATCATCGGCATGCCGGTCGGGTTTGTGGGCGCAGCAGAGTCAAAACAGGCACTTAAGGGCAATTCCTACGGCGTTCCTTTCGCCATCGTCGAAGGCCGTCTTGGTGGCAGCGCCATGACCGCAGCCGCGCTCAACGCGCTTGCGAGGCCCGGCATATGAGCCAGACACAAGGCAGGCTGATCGGGGTGGGCACCGGGCCGGGCGATCCCGAGCTTTTAACGCTCAAGGCCGTGCGCGCCATTCTCGATGCCGATGTCGTCGCCCATTTCCTCAAGCGCGGTCGCCCCGGCAATGCCCGCGCCATCGTCGCGCCCCACTGGCCGGAAAACGCCATCGAATTGCCGCTGGAATACCCGGTCACCACCGAAGTCCATCGCCACGATCAAAGCTACAAGAGCCAGATCGCTGCGTTCTTTGACGATGCGGCGCTGCACATCGCCCACCATCTCGATCAGGGCAAGACAGTCGCCGTGCTCTCGGAAGGCGATCCGTTCTTTTACGGCTCCTACATGCACATCCATGTGCGCCTTGCCCCCGCCTACCCCACAGAGGTTATCGCGGGCGTCACCTCGCTTTCCGGTTGCTGGTCGCAGGCGGGCGTGCCGCTCATGCAGGGCGACGATATTTTCACCGTGCTGCCCGGAACGCTCGATCTTGAAGACCTTCAAACCCGTCTCGGCTCGGCCGATAGTGCCGTCATCATGAAGGTCGGCCGCAATCTGCCCAAAATCCGCGAGGCGCTCAAAGCCGCCGGCAAATTCGACAGCGCCATCTATGTCGAGCGCGGCACCATGGACAATGCAGTCGTCCTGCCGCTTAAAGACCGTGACGACAGCCCCGCCCCCTATTTCAGCCAGATCCTGGTTCCTGGCTGGAAGGCGCGCCCATGAGCGGCACGCTGTACGTCATCGGCACGGGTCCGGGCAGTCCCGAGCAGATCACGCTCGAGGCGCAGGCGGCCATTGCCGC
>DFMV01000021.1:34346-110661 GCA_002375765.1 Rhizobiales bacterium UBA3584
CAGGTCGCCGTGCCCTCGGACAACCGCGAGGAACTCGACCGCGCCCGCGCAGCGCTTGCGCTGGCCGCGGAGGGCAATACCGTCGCCATGGTTTCGGGCGGCGATCCGGGGGTCTTTGCAATGGCCGCCGCGGTCTGCGAGGCAATCGACACAGGCGCACCCGAGTGGCGTGGCATCGAACTTATCATCGTCCCCGGCGTCACCGCTATGCTGGCAACAGCGGCCCGGATCGGCGCCCCGTTGGGCAATGATTTTTGTGCCATTTCGCTTTCGGACAATCTCAAACCGTGGGCGATCATCGAAAAGCGTATCCGCGCCGCCGCCGGCGCCGGTTTTGCGATCGCATTTTATAACCCCATCTCGAAATCGCGGCCCTGGCAACTGGGCAAGGCGCTTGAAATCCTGCGCGAAATTCTGCCGCCCGAAACCGTCGTATCCATTGGGCGTGGCGTGGGAGTGCACCGAGGGTCCATTGGGCGTCAGGCGCTCTCCGAGGTGAAGCCCGAGACCATCGACATGTCCACCTGCCTCATCATCGGCAATGCCCTCACCCGGGCTATCGAGCGCCCCGAAAAGCCCGATCTCGTTTACACACCGCGCTGGGTGCCCGAACATGGCTGACCGCTGGCTCACCATCGTCGGCATCGGAGAAGACGGGCTCGATGGTCTCACCGATCTCACCAAGTCGTTGATTGCCAATGCGGAAGTGGTGTTTGGCGGCGAGCGCCATCTGCGCCTCGTCCGTGGCATGAACCTCGCCGAACAGCGCCGCTGGCAAAGCCCGATCGAAACCTCGATCGAAGAAGTCGCCCGGCTGCGCGGCCGCAAGCGCGTCTGCGTCCTCGCCAGTGGGGACCCCTTCCATTACGGCATCGGCGCCACTCTGGCCCGCCGCATTCCGGCGGCGGAAATGCTTGTAGTTACAAGCCCTTCCTCGTTTTCTCTCGCCGCCGCCCGCATGGGCTGGCCGCTTCAGGACGTGACCACCCTGTCACTGCACGGACGACCTATCGAGCTGGTTCTGCCGCACCTCCATCCGGGCCGGAAAATCCTCACCCTGACCTCAGATGAAACCGAACCGGCCCGGATTTCGGGGCTTTTGACCGAGGCCGGGTTTGGCCACAGCGCGGTAACGGTTCTCGACGCCCTGGGCGGCCCGCACGAGAAGGTCCGCACCACGCTCGCGCAATCGTTCGATTTCGAAAACATCAGTCCGCTCAACGTTCTGGCAATAGATATCCTCGCGGACGAAAATGCGCGTATTGTTCCGCTGACGCCCGGCCTGCCCGACGACTGGTTCGATCATGACGGGCAGATCACCAAGCGCGAAATCCGCGCGCTGACCCTTTCCGCCCTTTCGCCCCGACGCGGCGAATTGCTGTGGGACATCGGGGCCGGTTCGGGTTCGGTGGGCATCGAGTGGATGCTGTCGGACCCTTCGCTGTCGGCCATCGCCATCGAGGCCGATCCCGTACGCAGTGCCCGCATTGCGGACAATGCGGCTCTGATGGGCGTTCCGGGGTTGACAATCAGAGTCGGGCGCGCGCCGCAAGTCCTTGAAAAACTTGAGCAACCTGACGCCATCTTTATTGGCGGCGGCGGCACCGAGGATGGCGTCGTCGATGCCGCGATCGCCGCCCTCAAGCCCGGAGGCCGTCTGGTCGCCAACGCTGTAACCCTTGAAATGGAAGCGCTTTTGGCGCTGCTCCATCAGCAGATGGGCGGCAGCCTCACCCGCATCCAGATCGCCCGCGCCGAGCCACTGGGCACCATGAGCGGCTGGCGCCCCGCCATGCCGGTCACCCAATGGGTGTGGGTCAAATGAGCGTCCATTTCATCGGCGCCGGACCCGGCGCGGCGGATCTCATAACCGTACGGGGGCGCGACATCCTAAGCCGTTGTCCCGTCTGCCTTTATGCCGGATCGATCGTTCCGAAAGACCTTCTCGACTGGTGCCCCAAAGATGCCCGCCTGGTCGATACCGCCCCCCTCTCGCTCAATGAGATCGAGGCCGAATATCTCGCCGCCCACGCCGCCGGTCTCGACGTCGCACGCCTCCATTCCGGCGATCTTTCCATGTGGAGCGCGGTCGCCGAGCAGATCCGGCGGCTTGAAGCCCATTCCATCCCCTATACCCTCACGCCCGGCGTTCCGGCCTTTGCCGCAGCGGCGGCGGCCCTTGGGCAGGAGCTGACCAAGCCCGCGCTCGCACAAAGCCTTGTTCTGACACGCATTTCCGGCCGCGCGTCCGCCATGCCGCAGCGCGAAACCCTCGCCAATTTCGGCGCCAGCGGCGCCACCCTCGCCATCCATCTGGCGATCCATGCGCTCGATGAAATCGTCGCCGAACTTACCCCGCTTTACGGCCCCGATTGCCCCGTCGCCATCGTCGCCTGGGCAAGCTGGGACAAGGAAAAAATCGTGCGTGGAACGCTCGGCGACATCGCGGACAAGATCGCGGCGGATCCCATCGAACGCACAGCCATCATCTTTGTGGGCCAAACACTTGCGGCGGAAGGGTTTTCCGACAGCTCGCTTTACGATGCCGCCTATCAGCGGCGTTTCAGGGGCCGGGACTAACCGACATCCCGCCCCCATCGCTACTCGGCCGCCATCACCCGGTTGCGGCCAGCGGCCTTGGCGGAATAAAGCGCGCCATCGGCCCGGCGAACCAGATTTTCCGGTGTCGAGGGACCTTTGGCCAGATCGTATTCGGCGACGCCGAGACTGGCCGTAACCTCTATTCCCAACTCGGAGGTGGCCGCCCCGGCGATGGCGGTCCGGATACGTTCAGCCACGGCTTCCGCGCCCGTTATATCGGTATCGGGCAGGATCACGGCAAACTCCTCGCCACCATAACGCGCGGCCAGGTCGGTTGGCCGGAGCAGGCTCGCCCTCAGGGCGTTTGCCACCATGACCAGACAGCGATCTCCGGCCTGGTGGCCATGGAGGTCGTTGTAATGTTTGAAGCGGTCCACATCGAGCAGGATCAGGCTTAACGGCGTGCCAGCGCGCCCGCACCGGGCCATGTCGCGCTCCAGTGCATCGTCGAATACCCGACGATTGGCGAGCCCCGTCAGGGCGTCGGTCGAGGCCTGCCGCGAAAGATCGGCATTGGCTTCGATCAGCGCGCGTTCGGCAAGCTTGAGGTCGGTGACATCGGTGACGATGACCAGAGCGGAATCATTGCTGGCCAACTGGTTGCGCAGTTGGAGATAGCTGCCGTTAAACAGTTCCACCGTAACGACGTTTGGAACCCGCAGCAGGCTGGCGACGCGCTCCGCCCAACCTTCAATATCGTCTTCGGGGATGCCGAGCTGCTCGCCGGAGCGCGCGCATTCGAGCAGGATGTCCTTGATGTGCGCGCCGACCACGCGGACATGCTCGGAACGTGGAAATGCCTTGCGGTACTGTTCATTGCAAAACACCAGATAACCGTCGCGATCGAACAGAGCCAGTCCGTCGCTCATTTCCGACATGGCCAGCGAGAGACGGTCCCGGCTTTCGATAAGTTCGCGCTCGAGTTGTTTGACCCCGGTAATATCGACCGTCATTCCCGCAAGACCGACGATCCTGCCATCCTTTCCGGTCAGGGGGACTTTCGAGGTCCGATACCAGCGACGCTCTCCGGATTTTTCAACGATTTCCTCCTCCAGATCCAGGACAGAGGTCCCACTCTCTATGATCCGGCGTTCCTGTTCATAGAGGTGCTGGGCTCGGGCGGGATCGGTAACATCGAAATCGGTCATTCCAATCATCTGGGCAGGATCGGAATATCCCTGGTGGCGGGCGACAGCCTCGTTGACCGTCAGAAACCTGCCGTCGACATCCTTGACGTAAAGAAATTCAGGCGCCTGTGCCAACGCCGCGCACAGGATGGACCGGTCATAGCCCGCCTGACGGGCAGCAAGCATGGTGAGCCCCATCATCAGCGTGGCCAAAAGGCTGAGTACCGTGCCGGGCAGGATGAGCTCGCCGGCTTCCTCGAGACTGACAATCCTTGTGAGGACAAAGACTATGAACAGCAGGAGCAAAGCCATCGCCAAGGCGAGAAAGACTATCCACAACGGGTTGGGCAATGACGACCGGGCCGAAGCCCTGACCGCAAGGCCGACAAGAGCGGCCGCCGCCATATGGGCAATGCCCAGCGACACGCCGGCCCCACCTTCGAGCAACCGATATGTTCCGGCCATGACAATGGCAATGACGGCGACCAGGGGACCGCTGAAGAATGCGCCAACCGCCACGACGCATGTTCTCAGATCGTAAACCACGCCCGGCACGATCTCGACGGTCAGGAGCATTGTCCCGATAGCCGCGCTGCCAACCAGAACGCCTATACAGAGCTTGCGGACAATCCAACGCTGCTTGTCGAGCCAATCAGAGGCCAGGGACCATATGGAGGAAAACAGGGCCACGACGGCCAGGTTGGCAATAAGGGGCTGCCAAATTTCGGACACGCTACGCACTAACCTCTTTGGTCGTTGTTTCGGCCCCCATTGCGATTATGCCTTACCTCGCCCATCGTGCAAGCGGGGTTACATGATTGGCTAAAATGCCTATTTCTACTGGCTGGCACCCTCAAATTCGGTACGCCCGCGGCTGTGCCGGCCGTTTTCAGAGCCAAGTCAGTCGCCAGTTGGAGATCGCATGCTGTCCAAATTGTTCAAGCGCCACTTTTCTCCCAACCGGCTTCAGCGGGTGCGCGATTTCGTATTTGCCGAGCAAGCGATATTGATCGGCATAGGGCTGGCGGCCGCCTTGGTCTTTGCCTTCATTGAAATCGCCGACGAAGTGAGCGAGGGCGAGACTCACGAGATCGACATAGCCATTCTCGAGATGTTCCGGGCGCCGGGCGATCCCAGCCAGATGACCGGGCCGTTCTGGTTTCAGGAGGCGGTGCGCGACATCACCGCCCTTGGCAGTTTTTCGGTTCTCACGCTGGTGGTTTCCAGTGTGGTCATCTATCTCCTTCTCACCCGGCGTGCCGGCGCAGCGCTTCTGGTCGCGGGGGCAGTTATCAGCGGCGCGCTGCTTTCCGATCTGCTCAAGGATTTCTTTGACCGCCCGCGACCCGAATTTTCCGCGGTGGCGCATGAACTCTCGGCCAGTTTTCCCAGCGGGCACTCAATGATTTCCGCGGTAACCTATCTCACACTCGGCGCTCTGCTGGCCCAACTGTCGGAACGATGGCGCGAGAAGGTGTTCTTTTTCGGGGTCGCCATCGTCCTGACGGCACTTGTCGGCGTCTCCCGGGTGCTGCTGGGCGTTCATTATCCGAGCGATGTTGTCGCCGGCTGGTCGCTGGGTGCGGCGTGGGCGTTTGCCGCGACGGCATTTGCTTCTATCCTGCGCCGCCGAGGGACCATCTAGAAGCCACCCTGCTACCCAGTTTTACGGGCAAATGTACCGATTTGACCAATCGGGTACGGTGACCGCTTGCAGTTTGCCCGTCCGCGAACTAGCGGTACTATCGATAAAAGCAACCTTCCGTGGGAGGAGGAGCGAATGCGCGCGCTCGCCTTGGCGGTTCAGGCCATCGGTGGCTTGAACCGGCTGATCGGCAACATTTTTGCATGGCTTGCAGTTGGCGTCGTCGCCGTCTGCTTTGCCGTTGTCGTTCAGCGTTACGTCTTTCATACGACTTTTCTGTGGATGCAGGATCTCTACATCTGGCTGAGCGGGGCGATGTTTACCGCCGTCGCCGGATACGCCCTGTTCCGTGACGATCATGTGCGCGTCGATATTTTCTACCGACCCGCTTCGACCAAGCGCAAGGCGATCGCCGATATCGTCGGGGTCGTGATCTTCCTTCTTCCCTTCATGTTTGTCGTCTGGACCTGGGGCCTGCCCTATGTGCAGCGCGCCTGGAGCTTTTTTGAAGCGTCCCAGAACATTGGCGGTATGCCGGGGCTGTTCATACTCAAGACCTTCATCCTGGTGTTTGCGGTACTGCTCGGCCTGCAGGGCCTTGCCATGGTCGCTCGAGCCATCCTTGTTCTGAACGACAAGGAAGATCTGCTGCCCGAGATGTATCGCTACAGGGTCGAAGGCGAAGAGGAGACGCATCTTGTCTAGCATTGTTATTGGCGAAATCCTCTCGGGCCTTCTGTTTTTCGGCGTCATTGGCGCCCTGTTGCTTGGCTTTCCCGTTGCATTCACGCTGGCCGGCACCTCGCTGATTTTCGGCACGATCGGTTACTTCTTCGGGGTGTTCGACTTTTCCAACATGGGCAACCTCATGGGCCGGTACATCGGCTACATGACCAACGAGGTCCTTGTTGCGGTCCCGCTCTTCATTTTCATGGGCGTGATGCTCGAGAAGTCCAAAATCGCCGAGCAATTGCTTTTGACCATGGGGAAACTGTTCGGTCGCCTGCGCGGTGGATTGGGCATTTCGGTGATCGTCGTGGGTGCGCTTCTTGCCGCTTCCACAGGCGTTGTGGGCGCAACGGTGGTCACCATGGGGCTGATTTCGCTGCCAGCAATGCTGCGCGCCAAATATGACCCAAGTCTTGCTTCGGGCGTAATCTGCGCGTCCGGCACGCTGGGGCAGATCATTCCGCCTTCGACCGTGCTGATTTTCATGGGAGACATGCTCTCCTCGATCAATGCACAGGTGCAGATGGCGCAGGGCAATTTCGCGCCGACGCCCGTGACGGTGGGCGATCTGTTCGCCGGCGCCTTCATTCCCGGACTGCTCCTCGTCGGGCTCTACATCTGTTTCATGATCTACAAGGCGATCACCCAGCCCGAGAGCTGCCCGGCAACGCCAATGACCGAGGAGGAACGCAAGGGCATCGTCAAGGACGTCGCTGTGGCGCTACTCCCGCCGCTCATTCTCATCCTTCTGGTGCTCGGCTCCATCCTCACGGGCATCGCCACGCCTACCGAGGCCGGTTCGGTGGGCGCTGTGGGCGCGACTATCCTTGCTGCGCTGCGCTGGAGACTCTCGTTCAAGGTTCTTCGCGATGCGGCGATGACCACGGCAACCATCACCTCGATGATCTTCGTCATTCTGTTTGGCGCCTCAGTATTCTCAATTGTCTTCCGGGTCATGGGCGGCGACAATCTGGTTCACGAGTTCCTGGCCAATCTGCCCGGCGGCGCCATCGGCGCCATGATAGTAGTCATGCTCATCATGTTCGTGCTGGGGTTCATTCTCGACACGTTCGAGATCATCTTCATCATCATCCCGATCACGGCGCCCATTCTTCTGGCGCTCGGAATCGATCCGATCTGGCTCGGCGTGATGGTGGGCGTGAACCTGCAGACGAGCTTCATGACGCCCCCCTTCGGTTTTTCGCTGTTCTACCTGCGAGGGGTAGCGCCAAACAGGGTAACGACCGGCATGATCTATCGCGGCGCAATTCCGTTCGTTGCGATCCAGATCCTGGCGATAGCCCTGTTGTTCATGTTCCCGCAGCTCATCACCTGGCTACCGTCAATCAACTGAACGATACCAATCGGTCAAACCAAAGGGCCCGTCGATACACTCGGCGGGCCCTTTGGTTTGTTGGCTGCTCCTGCCGCTTGTCTGCAAGGCAACAAAAAAGGGCCCGAACCGAAGTTCGGGCCCCGATGCCTGGAATGATCGGCAGGATCAGTCGAGCGTAAAGTACTGCTCGCGAGCCCGCAGGAAGAGCGAGTCGGTGCCGTCGGTCTTCTGACGGACGATCTTGAACGCTTCGACATAGCTTTCGGCGACCCGCTTGGTGAGTTCGTCGCCATTGTCACGGATGTTGGTGAGGATCTCCTTGGCGGCAACCGCACCTGCTTCCATGATTTCTTCCGGGAACTGGCGAACCGTCACACCGTGGTCGTTGACCAGGGTCTGGAGGGCACGCGGGTCATTGGCCGCGAAGTCGGATGCGACTTCGTCATATTCGGCCTGACAGACGTAGCGCACAAGTTCCTGAAGATCCTGCGGCAGCTCCTGATACTTGGCCTTGTCGACCACGAGTTCGGTCGCCAGACCGGGCTCGATGAAGCTCGGGAAGTAGTAGTTCTTGGCGATCTGGTAGAAGCCGAGCGCGAGGTCGTTATAGGGACCGACGAATTCGGCGGCATCGAGTGTACCGTTCTGCAGTGCGGCGAAGATGTCGCCGGCAGCCAGATTGGTCACCGAGGCGCCGAGCTTTTCCCAAACCTGGCCACCAAGGCCCGGTGTACGGAAGCGCAGCCCCTGAACGTCGGCGACGCCAGTCAACTCGTTGCGGAACCAGCCGCCGGCCTGTGTGCCGGTATCACCGGACAGGAAGCCCTGAACGCCGAACTGGTCGTAAATGTCGTCCCAGATTTCCTGGCCGCCCATGTGGCGAACCCACGCAGCGAGTTCGCGGTTGGTCATGCCGTAGGGGACGCCGGTGAAAAACGACAGGCCCTGGCTCTTGTTCTGCCAGTAGTAGGCGGCGCCGTGGCTCATCTCTGCCGAACCGTCGATGACGGCGTCGAGCGCCTGAAGGCCCGGAACCATTTCACCAGCAGCGAAGACCTGAATCGACAGACGCCCGCCCGAAGCGGCGGTGATCCGATCGGCCAGCCGCTGAGCACCCACGCCCAGTCCGGGGAAATTTTTCGGCCATGTGGTGACCATGCGCCAGGTGATATTGCCCTGGGCAATGGCCGGAGTGGCCAGCGTTGTGGCAGCCGCGGCGACACCTGCGGTCGCTGCGCCGGCCTTCTTGAAGAAGTCGCGTCTTTTCATCAAATCCTCCCTATGGTGCTTTTTGCACCGGCTAGAAACGGTCTTAAGGCCGCGCTTCGAGAGCCGGCACCGTTTTCGAGCGCATCTTCGAAGCGCAGGGCAAAAAAGACTGCATTTGCCTGTCCCCGTCGAGGGCCCGGTTCCTCACGTTACCTGCTTTATTTGCAAAGGCTACCCAGTTTTACGCAGTAAGTGATAATGGACGCGCGCACTATCGGCTACAATCACCCGCAGCCGGCTCATATCCGGTTGGAGGAGAGTTTACGTCATGCAGTTCCGGCACCAGATTCTGGCGCTCGCCATTGTTCCGCTTATCCTTGCCATCGTTGCCATCACCTGGCTGGTGACATGGCAGTCCGCCAGTCTGGCGCGCGCAAGCATCGACACGTTCGAGCGCAACATGGTGCAGGCCAAGCAAGACGAGTTGCTCAACCTCACCAATATGGCGCTGTCGGCAATCGACGGCATTTACCGAGACGCTGGGCCAGACGACGAAGCGGCCAAGGCGCAAGTGAGGGCGATCCTGAACGCGCTCGATTATGGCGAGGATGGGTATTTCTTCGTCTACGACTATGATGGCGTCAACATCGTCCATCCGCGGCAAACCTATCGGCCCGGCCAGAACTGGCTGAGCCTTACCGATCCCAATGGCGATCGGGTGATCTACAATCTGATCGAAAAGGCCAAGGAAGGCGGCGGCCTGCACTCCTATCTGTGGGAAAAGCCTTCTGCTGGAACCATTGCGGAAAAAGTCTCTTTTGCTGTCGGGCTGGATAAGTGGGAATGGATGCTGGGAACCGGCGTTTATCTCGATGACGTGTTCGCCCAGACCGCGGCTGCCCACGAGGACCTTCGCAACACGATCAACTCGACGTTCTTTACGATCGTACTTATCGCGGTGCCAGCGGTGCTGCTGGTGTTCGGAAGCTGGATGGTGCTCAATCTGCATGAGCGCCGGCTCGCGGACAGCAAACTCAAGGAGTTGACCCAGCGAGTCATCGATACGCAGGAAGAAGAGCGCACGCGCATCGCGCGCGAGCTTCACGATGGCATTTCCCAAATCCTGATCGGTGTTCGCTACGCCATCGACCTGGCGAGACGAAAGGTGGAGAATGGCGCTGAAGGGGCTTCCGACGCCATCGGCAAGGGGGCCGACGCGCTTAACGGGGCCATCAAGGAGGTGCGTCGCCTCAGCCACGATCTGCGCCCCGGCGCTCTCGACGATCTGGGGCTTTCAGCGGCGCTCGAGGCACTGACGCACAATTTCGCCGAGCGGACCGGCATCAAGGTCACACTCGAAGCCGTTGCGTTCAAAAACATGCTTCTGCCCGAGGCTCGAACGGCACTTTATCGCGTGGCTCAAGAGGCGCTCAACAATATCGACCGCCATGCCAATGCCAGCGAAGTCACTCTCGCCCTTTCGAGCCCGCATGGTCGCGTTCAGATGGTCATCGCCGATAACGGCAAGGGCTTTTCCCGTGACGCCGGCGCACAGCGCGGCCTGGGCCTGCGCAACATGGCCGAACGCATGGCGCATTTCGGCGGCACGATGCTGGTCGAGCCTTCCCCGAACGGCACGACGCTCCGCGCCACCCTCCCCAAATCGGTCTTTATCCGCCAGTCAAAGCTTGCCGAGGTCGCATGAGCATTCCCAACCCCATCAAGGTGCTCCTGGTCGACAACCACCCTCTGGTGCTCGACGGGCTCAAGGCCATTCTGGAAACCTACGATCATATTGACGTGGTTGGCGCAGCCCCGAGCGCGCGTAGCGCTCTCGACATTGCCCGCGATGCCGGTCCCGACGTGGTGTTGATGGACATCAACATGCCTGAGCTCAACGGGCTGGACGCGATCGAACTGTTCAAGGAACAGTCTCCCGCCACCAAATTGCTGATGCTCTCGATGCATGACAGCCGCGAGTATATTTCGACATCGGTGATGTATGGAGCGTCGGGCTACATCCTCAAGGACGTATCGACCGAGGAGATCATCGAGGCCATAGAGACGGTCGCGGCGGGCGGAACCTTCTTTTCGACCGGCGTTTCGGACGTGTTGCTCGAGCGCGGCGACAGAGCCCAAAAGAGCAAAGCGCTGACCACGCGCGAGCAGGCCATCCTGCTGCTGATCGCGGCTGGAAAATCCAACAAGGATGTGGCCGCAACCCTCGACATCTCCGCACGTACAGTCGAAACGCACCGAAAGAACATCAAGAAAAAGCTCGGTATTGCCACGACCGCCGGATTGACCCGCTATGCCATCGAAAACGGGCTCGTGGGTGGATGACCGCGAAGTCGTGACCGCACCCGGCCCACAAAGCACTTGGCCATCGGTGACAAAACCGACATGGTCGGGCAACTGACTCGCTGACCCGGACCGCCCATGGCCGCCTATATCCTGCGACGCCTGCTTTTGATGATACCGACGGTATTCGGGATCATGGTGGTGTCGTTTCTCGTCATCCAGTTTGCGCCGGGCGGGCCGGTGGAACAGGCGATTGCGCAATACTCGGGAACCGACGTTTCCGCGCTGTCGCGCATTACGGGAACGGCGCAGGGCGACTTTTCCGGCCAGAGCGGCATCGACAACAGCGCGGCCAGCAGCTCCAGCAGCGAACCGCAGGGTGTCTATCGTGGCGCGCGGGGGCTGCCACCGGCCTTTATCGCGCAACTGGAAGCCCAGTATGGCTTCGACAAGCCACCGCTCGAGCGGTTCTTTTCAATGATCTGGGATTTCCTGCGGTTCGACTTCGGGGAGTCGTACTACCGGGACATTTCCGTCATCGATCTGGTCATTGAAAAGATGCCCGTGTCGATTTCGCTCGGATTCTGGATGATGCTGATTTCATACGGCATTTCGATACCTTTGGGGATTGCCAAGGCGGTGCGGGATGGGTCGCGTTTCGATATCTGGACCTCCGGCGTGGTCATTATCGGCTACGCCATCCCGGGCTTTCTGTTCGCCATCCTTTTGATCGTGCTGTTTGCGGGAGGCAGCTTCTGGTCGGTTTTTCCGTTGCGGGGACTGACCTCATCGGGCTTTGCATCCATGCCCTGGTATCAGCAGATCCTTGATTATGCCTGGCACCTGGCTCTGCCGATCGCGGCTATGGCTGTGGGTGCGTTTGCGACATCCACGCTGCTGGTCAAGAACTCGTTTCTCGATGAAATCCGCAAGCAATATGTCGTCACCGCCCGCGCCAAGGGGTTGACCGAGAACCGCGTCCTCTACGGCCATGTATTCCGAAACGCCATGCTGATCGTGATCGCGGGCTTTCCCGGTGCGTTCGTTGGCGCGTTCTTTGGCGGATCGCTGCTGATCGAGACCATCTTCTCGCTCGATGGGCTTGGCCTGCTTGGCTTTCAGTCGGTCGTGACGCGGGACTATCCGGTGATCTTTGCCACGCTCTACATCTTCTCGCTTGTCGGTCTGATTTTGGGGCTGATCTCCGATCTCACCTATATGTGGATCGATCCGCGCATCGATTTCGAGTCGCGAGAGGTTTGAGTTTGGCTGTTTCGTCCATAAACCAGCGCAGGCTCGCCAACTTCCGCCGCAACAGGCGCGGATATATCTCGTTCTGGATTTTCGTGATCCTCGTGGTCGTGACGCTCTTTGCCGAGGCCATCAGCAACGACAAACCCTTGATTGTCTCGTACAATGGCGAACTGCTGTTTCCTGTGGTGATCGACTATCCCGAGAGCAAGTTCGGCGGGTTCCTCGCTGTGACGCAGTATCGTTCCTCGGTCATCCAGAACGAAATCAACGAAAAAGGCTGGGCCCTCTGGCCCTTGTTCCGGTATTCCCATCGCACTGTCGACACCGCCCTGCCCCGGCCAGCGCCTACGCCGCCGAGCTGGCTGATGAGCCAGGAGGAGAACTGTGCGCGCTATCGGCTCGGCGTTGAAGATCCGGGGTGTATCCTGGGCAACATGCATGTACTCGGCACCGATGATCAGGGACGCGATGTGTTGGCGCGGCTGATTTACGGGTTTCGGATTTCGGTGCTTTTCGGGCTTACGCTTACGATTCTATCCTCCGTGGTCGGGATAGTGGCCGGTGCGGTCCAAGGCTATTTCGGCGGCTGGACCGACCTCCTGTTTCAGCGCTTTATCGAAATCTGGACTTCAATCCCTTCACTCTATCTGCTGCTCATCATTTCGAGCGTCATTGCGCCGAGTTTTTGGGTTCTGCTCGCCATTCTGCTGCTGTTTTCCTGGGTTGCCCTGGTGGGCGTTGTGCGTGCGGAATTCCTGCGTGGGCGAAACTTCGAATATGTCAACGCGGCGCGCGCGCTGGGGGTGGGCAACCCGACGATCATGTTCCGGCATCTTCTGCCAAATGCCATGGTCGCAACGGTCACCTTCGTGCCTTTCATTCTCGGCGGTTCGATCACGACACTGACGGCGCTCGACTTTCTGGGCTTCGGGTTGCCGCCGGGATCGCCCTCGCTGGGCGAACTGCTGGCGCAGGGCAAGAACAATCTTCAGGCACCGTGGCTTGGGCTGACCGGGTTTGCGGTTATTTCCATCATGCTGAGCCTACTGGTCTTTGCAGGCGAAGCGGTGCGAGATGCGTTCGATCCACGCAAGACGTTCGGATGACCCAATGACCGATCCACTGCTGAGCATCCGCAATCTCGATGTTTCGTTCCAGCTCGGTGAAAGGCGGATCGATGCCGTCCGGAATGTAAGTTTCGACATCGCGCCCGGGGAAACGCTGGCACTGGTCGGAGAATCAGGGTCAGGCAAATCGGTAACTGCTTTGTCCGTCCTCCGGCTCCTGCCTTACCCTTCGGCGTCCCATCCCCAGGGCCAAATCCTCTTTAGAGGCTCCGATCTGCTGACGGCGAGCGACAAGGCGCTCCGCACAGTGCGCGGCAATGACATCGCGATGATCTATCAGGAGCCGATGAGTTCGCTCAATCCGCTGCACACTATTGAACGGCAGGTCAGCGAAGTATTGTCCGTGCATCAAGGGCTGGGTCGCAGCGCGGCGCGGAAGCGCGTTCTCGAGCTCCTCGATGCTGTTGGCATTCCCGATCCTGAAACGCGGCTCGCTTCCTTTCCCCATCAGCTCTCGGGCGGGCAACGCCAGCGGGCGATGATTGCCATGGCGCTGGCCTGTGAGCCGGAGCTACTGATTGCCGATGAACCCACCACGGCGGTCGACGTGACGGTTCAGGCCCAAATCCTCGATTTGCTGAAATCGGTGCAACAGCGGATGGGCATGGCCATGCTGTTCATCACCCATGACCTCGGCATCGTGCGCCGGATGGCAAACAAGGTCTGCGTCATGCAGAATGGCGAAATCGTTGAGAGGGCAGAAACAGAGACGCTGTTTGCCGATCCACAGCACGCTTATACAAAGCGCCTGCTTTCGTCCGAATTATCCGATATGGCGCCGGTGGTCACCATGACCGGCGCGCCGGTTATGGCAGTGGACGGTCTCAAGGTCTGGTTTCCCATAAAGCGGGGATTGTTCAAGCGCACGGTGGGTCACATCAAGGCCGTCGATGGTGTCGACCTGGTCGTCAGGCGCGGCGAAACGCTGGGCGTGGTGGGAGAATCCGGATCGGGAAAAACGACGCTGGGGCTCGCCATGCTCCGTCTCATTTCATCTGAGGGGCGGATCGTTTTCCTGGGTGACGACATCACCGGGAAGCGGTCACGTGCCATGCGGCGCTATCGCGCCGACATGCAGGTGGTCTTTCAGGATCCCTACGGCTCGCTTTCTCCGCGCATGAGCGTTGGCGACATCATCGCCGAAGGGCTGGCGGTTCATTTTCCCAACATCAAGGCGCAGGAACGCGATGAGAAGGTCAAGGCCGTTATGGCCGAGGTCGGGCTCGAGCCGGAAATGCGGCATCGCTATCCGCATGAATTTTCCGGCGGTCAGCGGCAGCGCATCGCAATAGCCCGCGCGCTAATCCTCGAACCCAAATTCATCGTACTCGACGAGCCGACCTCGGCGCTCGACATGAGCGTGCAGGCGCAAATCGTCAAACTCCTGCGCGACCTGCAGTTGCGCCACAGGCTGACCTATATTTTTATTTCCCACAATCTTAAGGTCGTGCGGGCCATCGCCAGCGAGATTATCGTGATGCAGAATGGCAAGATCGTCGAACAAGCTCAAACCGAAGCGCTATTTACCGCTCCCGAGCATCCCTACACCTGCACGCTGCTGGCAGCCGCCCTCGATGTGGCCATCGGATAAGATATTATCGCGCGTGCCATTGCCCTGGCGCACGAAACTTGCACCGCGCACGGCGCGCTCCCGCAAAAGTGGTATCCACTTTTGAGTAAAGCGCACTAAGATCAACACGAAACCAGCTTCGCCTCGAGAGGGGATTAACGCCATGAAGACGTTTGCTTTTGCCACCGCCTTGCTGACCACATTGTCGCTTTCCGGCGCGGCTGTTGCGCAGGATGATGCGAATTGGGTGCATGCCATTGCCCTTGATGGCACTCCGAAATACGAAGCCGGCTTCGAGATGTTCGACTACGTCAATCCCAATGCCCCAAAGGGCGGCACGGTGCGGCTTCCGGCACTGGGCGGATTTGACACGTTCAACCCCATCCTTCCGCAGGGTGAATCGGCAACGGGCCTGGGGCTGGTCTATGAGACGCTGACCACGCAAAGCGCCGATGAAAACTCTGTCGCCTACGGGCTTCTGGCCGAAGCGTTCAGTTACCCCGATGATTTTTCCTCTGTCACCTTCCGGCTCAATCCGCGCGCCCGCTGGCAGGATGGCGAACCGGTCACCGCTGAGGATGTGCTCTGGAGCTTCGAGCAGGTGATGGAGATTTCTCCGATCTATGCGGAATATTATGCCTCGGTCGAAGATGCTGAAATCACCGGCGAGGGTGAAATCACGTTCTTTTTCAGCGAGGCCGGGAACCGCGAACTGCCTTCAATCATGGGCCAGCTTCTGGTCCTTCCCAAACACTGGTGGGAAGGCGAGAATGCCGAGGGAGAACCCCGAAACATCGGGGCATCCACTCTTGAATTGCCCATGGGATCGGGTCCTTACACACTTTCCAGCTTCGACGCTGGCCGGACAGTCACATACACGCGCGATCCCGACTATTGGGGCGCCGACGAACCGGTCAATGTGGGAACGTCCAATTTCGATGAGTACCGTATCGAGTATTTCCGCGACACCACGGTGATGTTTGAGGCCTTCAAGGCCGATGAATTCGACTGGTGGACGGAAAACATCGCTCGGCGCTGGGCGACAGGCTATGACTTCCCGGCCGTCAATGACGATCGCGTAGTGCTTGAGACGTTCGAGAATGGCTATAATGCCTCCGGCGTTATGTGGGGCTTCGTGCCCAACCAGCGTAAGGAGAAGTTCCAGGACCCGCGGGTTCGTGAGGCGCTGAATTACGCTTTCGACTTCCAGGAATTGAACCGGACGCTGTTCTACGAACAGTACCAGCGCATCGATTCCTATTTCTTCGGCACTGATCTTGCTGCGCCCGATGGACCGCCAACCGGGCTTGAGCTTGAAATTCTCGAGGAGGTCCGTGATCTCATTCCGGCATCGGTATTTGATGCACGCTTTGCCAATCCGACCGGGGGCAGCGAGGAAGCACTTCGTGCGAATTTGCAGGAGGCCCTGCGGCTGTTCAATGAAGCAGGATACACACTTGAAGGAACACAACTGGTCGACGCGAACGGCGAGCAGTTCAGCTTCGAGATCCTGTCGTACGACAATACAATCGAGCCGGTAGCGCTGCATTGGGCCGACAACCTCAATGCGATCGGCGCCAACGTAACGCTGCGGGTGGTCGATACCCCCCAATACACAAATCTGGTCCGCTCGTTCGATTATGACGTGATCTACACCCGTTGGGCCCAGTCGCTCTCCCCCGGCAACGAGCAGCGCTATTTCTGGGGTTCTTCATCGGCCGATGAGCAGGGCTCGCAAAACTACGCGGGTATTTCGGACCCCGGGGTTGACGCGCTGATCGAAAAGATCGTCCTGGCACCGGACCGCGAGACACTGGTTGCGGCAACACATGCCCTCGATCGTGTGTTGCTGGCCATGAACAATGTCGTTCCCAGCTATACGATCACCTACGCCCGCACGGCGCGCTGGGACCGGTTCAGTCATCCTGAAACCCTGCCGGAGTTCTCAATCGGGTTTCCCGATGTCTGGTGGTGGGACGAAGAAAAGGCCGCGGCGACCGGCGGCAATTCACAATAATTGAAAATGACCTGCGCTTGGCGCAGGTCATCAAACACAAGCTCTGGAAAGTCTGACCATGGCTCAGGACGTCATCGTCATCGGTGCCGGCATCGTCGGCGTATCGACTGCAATTCACCTGCTTCGGCGCGGCCGGAGCGTATTGCTCATCGACAAGAACGCGCCCGGTCGGGAGACCTCGTTTGGCAATGCCGGGATCATCCAGCGGGAAGGCGTACGCCCGCACGCCTTCCCGCGCGATCTTGCGACGCTGATGCAGGTGGGCCTGCATCTGTCCACCGCGGCACGCTACGACCCGTTCGCGCTGCCCAAGGTCACCCCTGCCCTGATGCGTTATTGGTGGGAATCCTCGCCCAACCACTACAGCCATGTGGTCAGGAGCTATGCGCCGCTGATCGCCCGGTCGATCGATGAGCATTCCGACCTGATCTCTGCGGCCGGCGCGGAAGATCTGGTTATCAAGAAGGGTTGGTACCTGGCGTTCAGGACAGACGACAAGCTCAAGGCTGAAGCCGCCAAGGCGAAAAAGGATCTCGAACTCTATGGCATCAACCATCGCGTGGTGGATGGCGTGGAAATGGCACGGATCGAACCCGATTTCACCGAAAAGCTGGCCGGAGCGATCCACTGGACCGATCCGTGGACGGTCCGCAATCCGGGCGCACTGGTTGCCAAATATTTCGAGCTGTACAAATCGATGGGTGGCCATTTTCTTGGCGGAGAGGCAACGGGTCTCGAGCAGGACGGCGACAATTGGACGGCTACAGTCGCCGATACGCGCTACACCGCCCGTGAAGTCGTGGTGACCCTGGGTCCGTGGGCTCCTGAAGTCCTTGAGCCATTGGGTTATCGCCTACCGCTGTTCGTCAAGCGCGGCTACCACATGCACTACGGAACGCAGGGCGGCGCTACGCTCAACAACTGGCTGATCGATGCCGAAGTCGGCTACTGCCTTGCGCCGATGGAAAACGGGGTTCGCTTGACGACAGGTGCCGAGTTCGCGCTGCGCGACGCAGCGCCCAGCCCTATCCAGCTCGGCCGTGCCGAGGCCAAAGCGCGGGCGCTTTTCCCGCTCGGGGAACGGCTCGACCCGCAACCGTGGAAAGGGGCTCGCCCCTGCACGCCTGACATGATGCCGATCATCGGGCCAGCGCCCAAACATCGCGGTCTGTGGGTCGGCATTGGCCATGCCCATCATGGCTTCACCCTCGGCCCGGCCACCGGACATCTGCTGGCGCAGGCCATGACCGGCGAGAAGCCCGCAATCGACATCACTCCATTCAGGATGGATCGATTTGCAGGAACTGTTCCCCGGTAGCTAGCCGTTGCTGGTGAGCCTTGGCTCGACCGCTCTGGCTGGGGTTAGCCTCGTAATCAGTTCGAGCGCATCTTTGGCTGGTAGGGGCCGGGAGAACAGAAAGCCTTGAATTTCATCACATCCATGGGCACGAACGGCGTCGAGCTGAGCTTCGGTTTCGACGCCCTCTGCGGTGGTCGCCATGCCCAGACTTCGGCCCAGAGCGATGACTGCCTTGATGATCTCGAAATTGGCGTCCTTGGATCCCACGTCCTCGATGAATGAGCGGTCGATCTTGATCTTGTCGAACGGGAAGGCCCTCAGATACGAGAGCGAGGAATAGCCGGTTCCGAAATCGTCCATCGAAATGCGAATGCCCATGGCGCGCAGGGCATGGAGGGTTTCCAATGTCTGATCGGAATCGCTGAGCAAGACGGATTCGGTGATCTCGAGTTCGAGACGGCTCGCAGGCAAGCAGGCCTCATCAAGGGCCTGCTGGACACTCTCCATCAACCGGCGGCTCTTGAACTGCACGGGTGAAAGATTGACCGCGACACGGATATCTGTGGGCCAGGTTGCTGCTGCCAGGCACGCCTGTCTGAGCACCCATTCTCCCAGTTGCACAATAAAGCCGATTTCCTCGGCGACCGGAATGAACTCGGCGGGCGAGATAAAACCCATTTCCGAGTGCTCCCAGCGCAACAGGGCTTCCATGCAGGATATGGAATTGTTTTCCAGGTCCATGAGGGGCTGGAAAACCAATCTGAACTCGTCGCGAGTCAGACCCAGTTTCAGTCCGCTTTCGATGGCGCGGCGATGCTGCATGGCCGCGTCCATGCCTTTTTCAAAAAAACGGAAATTGCCCCGGCCATCACTCTTGGCGCGATAAAGCGCAAGGTCGGCATTTTTCATCAGCGTTTCGCCATCCGTGCCATCAGTTGGCGCCACAGCTATTCCGATTGAAGTGCCGATGATGACACGATGGCCCTCTATTTCCATCGGGTGGCTGATGGCCGCGACCAGGCGTTCGGCGAGGGCCGCCGCGTCGTTGGGGCTTTTGAGCGGGCCGGCAAGCATGGAGAATTCATCGCCCCCGAGCCGGGCAGCGCATTCATGCTCACGCTTGGCGTGGTTGATGCGCGCCGCAACCTCCTTGAGAACGGCATCGCCTACACCGTGCCCGAGGGTGTCATTAATCACCTTGAAGTGGTCGAGGTCGAAGCACAGCACCGCCATGGTCTCACCGCGACGTATGCGGGATTCTGCCATGGCCATTTCTTCGGCAAACAGCGTCCGGTTGGGCAGGTCGGTCAGAGCATCGTGTCGCGCCAGATGATGAATGCGGGCCTCCGACCGCCGCTGCTCGGTAATGTCCTGATGGGTTTCAACCCATCCACCATCGTCCATCGGCTGGTGAACCAGTGAAATGATCTGGCCGTTCTCGAACTCGCAGATGTCTGCACTGCGTTTCCGATCAGTGATCGTTTGAACCCGACGCTGCAAAAAGGCCATGGGGCCTTCCTTGGGGCGCATTCCGTTCTCGAACCGGTAGTCGAGAATGTCGGTCAGAAGCGTACCGGGCTGGCGTAGGCTCTCGGGAAGATCGTAGAGCATGGCGTAGTTGGCGTTGCAGATCACCAGCCTGTGGTCGGCGTCGATCATGCACAGACCGTGCGCCATATTGTCAACGGCAGTCTCAAATCGAACTGCCTGTTGAGCCAGGTCGGCCTCTCGCTTAGACAGCGCGGTGAGGTGATCGCTGGCATCGGTGATATCTTCGTGGGTAACCAGCCAGCCCGTACCGGCACGGCCCGTATAGGTCGTACGTATGTTGCGGTCGCGAAGATTTTGCTCATACTGGATCGGCGTCTCGCGGCGCTTTTGCCGCTCGAAGCGACTGATCATCGCTTCATAAAGTTCATCAACGCTGTACCCGAAATAATTGCCCGCATCGATTACGGCGCGGCAGCAATCGCGCAGAGTCATGCCAGCATTGAGTGCATCGGCCGCCAGTCCGAACGTCCACGCATAACGGGCGTTGAACAATTCGAGCTTGAAATCCTCACTCCAAACGCACAGCCCGTACGGCATCGCCTCGAGCGCCGCATCTACGGCGTGCGCATTGCTCATTCCCTTGCCGTCCGGCATCCACTTTTCCCCCACGAGCGCCCCTCAAATTGATCGCGCATCATGGGGCGCACCCCTGAAGCAACAGTGAATCCTATCGGTGGATTTGCGGATTTCACGACGAACGCTAACGGAAGGTTAATGCCCGATACGGAACCGAGCGGGTCGGCCGGCGTTTAGGGCCTGCATTGAATACGCTATTGTCTTTTGGATTTTTTGGAGAATTTGATGAGCCGCAATACACTTTATCTTCTGCTTGGCGCCCTGATCGTTGTGGTCGTTGGTTTTGCCATCTATGCCTATCAGCAGGAATCTCAGCCCGACGGCGTCCAGATCGAACTCAACGAACAGGGCATTTCTGTCGAAGGCAACTGACCCAGACCGGCCCATGAAGGCATAATCGTGCTTTCCCCACGCTCCGTGTCCCGCTATTGAGTGCGCAAGGATGCACCAGGATGGGAGGCGGAGCGTATGGGTTTTCCAGCACAAACGATTGGGGATCTCAAGAATCTGGCAAGGCGCCGCGTACCGCGGATGTTTTTCGATTATGCCGATTCCGGTTCCTGGACGGAAAGCACCTATAACGCCAACGAAACAGACTTTTCCAAGATAAAGTTTCGCCAGCGCGTTGCCGTCGACATGACCGACCGCTCGCTGGGCTCGACCATGATCGGCCAAGACGTTGCGATGCCCGTCGCGATAGCGCCGACCGGTTTCGGCGGCATGCAGCATCCCGATGGAGAAATGCTCGGAGCCCGAGCGGCGCGCGCGCTGGGCATTCCATTCACGCTTTCAACCATGAGCATCTGTTCGATCGAGGACGTGTCAGAGGCCACCGGCGGCGCCCCGTTCTGGTTCCAGCTCTATGTGATGCGTGACCGCAAGTTCATGCATAATCTGATCGACCGGGCCAAAGCGGCAAACTGTTCGGCGCTAGTTCTCACGCTGGATCTGCAGATTCTCGGACAGCGGCACAAGGATGCGCGCAACGGGCTCTCTGCTCCCCCAAAGATCAATTTCAACACCGTCTGGCAGCTGGCCTCCCGTCCGCAATGGTGTTTGTCCATGCTCAAGACGCGCCGCCATACGTTTCGCAATATCGTCGGTCATGCAGAAAATGTCGGCGATTTATCCTCGCTGTCGTCCTGGACTGCGGAACAGTTCGATCCCAAGCTCAACTGGTCCGATATCGAGTGGATCAAGGAGCGCTGGGGCGGAAAGGTGATCTTGAAGGGCATCATGGACGCCGAAGACGCCCGCATGGCAGCCGCTTCGGGCGCAGACGCGATCATTGTATCCAATCATGGCGGGCGGCAACTGGACGGCGCACCGTCCTCGATCTCCGCCCTGCCCAGTATCGTAGAAGCGGTGGGCGACAAGATTGAAGTTCACATGGACGGAGGTATCCGCTCCGGCCAAGATGTTTTGCGAGCGCTGTGTCTCGGGGCCAAAGGCGTCTATATCGGCCGGCCGTGGCTCTATGGGCTCGGAGCTGGCGGAGAGGCCGGCGTCCGGCAGGCCCTCGAGATTATCCGCAAGGAACTTGACGTCACCATGGCGCTTTGCGGCGAGCGGGATATCCGCAATGTCGGTCGGCACAACCTCGTCAATCCGGGTGTTTTTTCAGAATGACAACGGCCCATGCTGCCGCGCTCCCTCGCCATGTCGTCGAACGCGCCATCAAAATTGCGTTCGCAGAAGATCTGGGAGAAGCGGGGGACATCACCTCTCAGGCGACGATCGATCCGAAAGCAACGGCGGTCGCTCGCATCAACGCGCGCGGCGCGGGCGTAGTCTGCGGACTCGATTGCGCGGTAGGGGCCTTTTCGTTAATCGGTGCGGGCCTTGAAACAGAAACGTTCGTTGCGGATGGCACCATAGTCTCGGGCGGAGACGCCATTCTTGAAGTGCGCGGCAATGCGCGAAACCTGCTGGCAGCGGAGCGCACGGCGCTCAATTTCCTGACCCATTTGAGTGGCGTCGCAACCCTGACGCGCAGCTTCGTGCTGCAGACCGAAGGGACGGATGCCCGTATCTGTTGCACCCGAAAGACCACGCCGGGGCTGCGGGCGCTGGAAAAATATGCCGTTCGGTGTGGTGGCGGACACAACAATCGTTTCGGGCTGAACGATGCCATCCTGATCAAGGACAATCACATTGCCGTGGCTGGCGGTGTCACCGAAGCCATCGCGGCGGCGAGGGCGTTTGCGGGGCATCTGGTCTCGGTCGAAGTGGAAGTCGACACGCTCGACCAACTTCGCGAGGCTCTGGCGACCGATGTGAACGCCATTCTTCTCGATAATATGGACGAGGACACCCTTGCCCAGGCCGTCGCCATCACCGCCGGACGCGCCAAGCTCGAGGCATCGGGCAATGTTACGCTTGAGCGTGTGGCGGCGATTGCCCGGACGGGTGTGGATTACATTTCGACCAGCCGGATCACCACTGCTGCTGTTCCCCTGGATCTTGGGCTGGACATAAGCATCGATTAGATCCGTTTTTCTCACTCGATCGTAAGACAATCATCGTACGTGGACTGAACCACGTGCGACTCTTCGTCGTATATCTTGGCAAGTGCTGCGCCTTAATATATAGGGCCATCATATTCTTTTCCAGCATATGATCGAGGAACATGAACGTTCGCACTCTATGCCTCTCCTTCCTCTACACTCAGGATGCGAGTGGCTATGAAATTCGCAAGCTTTGCACCGAAGGTGGCGGCGCCTATTTCGTCGAAGCCAGCTTCGGCTCGATTTATCCTGCGCTTGCCAAGCTGGAGGACGATGAACTCGTAACGTCCCGGATCGAGCATCAGGACGGCAAACCGTCCAAAAAGATCTATTCCATTACCGAGGCTGGCCGAGCCGCCTTTTGCGATGCTCTGCACGAACCTTTGGGCGATGATGTCTTTCGCAGCCCTTTCCTGCTTTTCGCTCGTTTTGCACATCTGCTCGACCCCGATCTGGTCAAGTCGCGCATCGAGGACAGGCTGGCCTATCTCGACGCTCAAATTGTCGAACTCAAAGAGCTTCAGCGGGAAATAGAAGGCGGAGATGACACGAGCCATACCAACGACGCATGGGTGATCAGCTATGGCATCACCTGTCTTGAAGTTGCACATCGGCATCTCCATACCCACATGCACTCCTTAATTGCCTCAGCGCGACCAGACAAAGCGCGCGCCGGGCAGCAAGCAGCAGAATAGAGGGCGCTGTTTTATGCAATTTCTCAAGTCTTTTGGTTTATCGTTTTTTATCCTTGCTGGAGCTGCCATTTGGTTGGGCACGGGCACGCTGGTTATGGGCGGCCAGGGTCCTGGAAACGGCGAGCATTCCATTGTCGGTCTCATCGAAGGCGATGATCACGGCCCCATTTCAACAGCGCTGGCCGAGGCCGGCGTCCTCCCCGAGCATTCCCCAGAGACAGTCGAGCAGGCACGTATGACCGTTGCCGAGCGTGTGGCTCAGGCAAACGGGGGACCTGGCGCATCTGTATCGGTACGCACGCAAACGTTTGAACGCCAACAGATGCCGATTGAAGTCACATTGCGTGGCCGCACGACGGCTGCGGCCAATGTTGCGGCAGTCGCCGAAACGGCGGCCGTCGTGGAGACCGTCCATGTCGAAAAGGGCGACCAGGTAGAAGCTGGTGATCTTTTGTGTTCACTTGCACCCGGCACACGCGCCGCGGCTGTTGCACAGGCCGAGGCCGCTCTTGCACAGGCCGAGGCAGGACTTGCTCAGGCTCAACTCGATCTGGAAACCAACACTTCGTTGCGCGAGCGTGGTCTGGCTCCAGCCAATACCGCCAATTCAGTTCAGGTCGCTCTGGCCGCCGCCGAAGCTCAAGTTTCCTCGGCCCAGGCCGCGCTTGACAATGCGAGGGCCGAACTGGATCGGACGGAAATCGTTGCCGAGGTGTCCGGATTGGTTCAGGCCCCTATCGCCACCCGCGGTTCAATGCTCTCTCAGGGCAGCGTTTGCGCGACGATCGTTCAGCTCGATCCAATCGTCTTCTCGGGCTCGGTTGCTGAAGCCAACATCACGCTGGCCCGCACCGGGCTTCCCGCCACGCTGCACACGGTGACCAATCAGGACGCCACCGGTGAGGTGACTTACGTGGCAGCCAGTGCCGACGATGCAACACGTTCTTTCCCCGTCGAAATCGAATTTGCCAATCCCGATTTTTCGATCCGGGAAGGCGTTACGGCCACCGCTACGGTCAATATGGGATCGATGCCGGGGCATCTTCTGCCCCAGTCGGTGCTCACGTTGAACGATGAAGGTGTACTAGGCGTACGGGCCGTTCAAGACGGCATTGTCGCTTTTTACCCTGTGACGATCGTTTCGGATACCAGAGAGGGAGTATGGGTAACCGGGCTTCCTCAATCTGTCGACATCATCACCATCGGCCAGGAATTTGTGATTGAAGGACAGTCGGTGCAGGCCGGGCAGGAAGCTGTTTCGGATGATGCCACTGAGACCTCTGAAGAAGGTGCACCTGCATGACCAGCTTCATCGAGCGCATCCTGCGCATGCCCCGCGTCGTGATGACAATCATGGCGTTGCTGTTGCTCGCGGGCGGGCTTTCCTATTCGGTTCTCCCAAAGGAAAGCTTCCCCGCCATCGACGTTCCGTATCTTTACGTTTCGATCAGCCAGACGGGCGTTTCGCCTCGCGACGCCGAAAACCTGCTGGCCAGGCCGGCCGAAGAAGAACTCAACGGGCTGGACGGTCTGGTCAACATGTCGTCCACCTCGACCACCGGGCATGCTTCGGTGTTCCTCGAATTTGGTGCGAACGTTGATACCGAACAGGCTCTGATCGATACCCGGGCGCGCATTGATGCCATCAAGGCAAACCTGCCCGCCGACGCTGACGATCCGACGGTCAACGAAATCGACATGGTGGGTTACCCCATTATCTCGGTGGCCGTTTACGGTGATGTGCCAGAACGCGAACTGGTGCGCCGCGCGGAGGAACTTCAGACCGCGCTCGAAGGCATCGCGTCAGTTCGCGAAGTCACGCTGTCGGGTGCACGCGACGAAGTTGTTGAAGTCACCATCGACCTGATGCGCCTCGAGGCTTACGACCTCACGGCGAACCAGCTGTTCGACGCTCTGGCCCGCAACAATCTCGTGGTCGCCGGCGGCACGCTCAACACCGGTCAGGGCTCTTTCAGCGTGGAGGTTCCCGGACTCATCACCAGCGCCCAGGACGTCTTCGAGCTGCCCATCAAGACAGATGGCACCAACGTCGTCACGTTTGGCGATATCGCCAACGTCACGCGCACGCTGGAGGACGCCACAGAATACACCAACGTAAACGGCTCCCCTGCCCTGATTCTCGGTGTGAGCAAAAAAGCCGGCACCAACATCATCGAGGTATCCGACACCGTTCGTGCAGTCACCGAGGAACTTGCAGCCGAGTGGCCGCAAGGCGTGGGCCACAGCTTCTTTCTCGATCAGGCTGAAACCACGCTCAGCTTGTTCCGTTCGCTCGAGGCTGCGGTTCTGACCGCTGTGGCGCTGGTGCTTATTACCTGCATTGCCGTGCTTGGCGTCCGCGCCGCGTTCATGATCGGCATGTCGATCCCGCTGTCTTTCATGATCGCATTTCTCTACATGCAGATGACCGGCATGACGATCAACATGATGGTCATGTTCGGGCTGGTGATCGCCGTGGGCGTTCTGGTCGACGACCCCGTGGTGGTCGTCGAATATGCCGAGCGAAAACTGCAGGAAGGTGTCTCCAAGAAAGAGGCCTTCATCCAGGCGATGCACAAGATGTTCATACCGGTCATCGGTGCGACAGCCACAACCCTTGCCGCATTCGTGCCCCTGCTGTTCTGGCCCGGTATCATCGGCAAGTTCATGACCGACCTTCCGACGATCGTGATCGTCGTGATGTCCGCATCATTTGTTTCGGCGCTCATCTTCATGCCGGTTATCGGTGCCGTCATTGCCTCGACCCATGTCGATCCCGAGCGCAAGGAACAAGCCGATATCGTCATGTATCCCGAGAAGTTCCACCCCAAAAAGGTGAAGGGACCGACCGGGATATACGTGCGGCTCATGTCCGTGCTTTTGCGGTGGCCGATCCCAACATTGTTGGTCGGCTTCGGCATCGTGTTCGGAGTATTTTTCGCTTACGCAGCCAACCCTACGGGAACCGAGGCATTCCCAGCCTCCGAGCCTGAATATGCCACGGTTGCAGTGGTTGCCCGCGGCAATTATTCGCCGGAAGAGGTCCGCGACATGCTTGTCGAGGTCGAAGACGAATTGATGCAGGTCCACGGCATTCGGGACATCATCATGCAGTTCGGAACGACTGGCGCCATGGGTACCATGCCGCCCGACACGATCGGCAATTTCCAGCTCCAGCTCGTCGATTACAACCACCGGGTGAAGGCCGAGGAAATCTTCTCCGATATTCGCCAACGCGTTGCCGATATCTCCGGCCTGCAGGTTCAGGTTCTCGCCACCGAGAGCGGTCCACCGGCGGGCAAGGACATCAACATGCGTGTAGAAAGCTCCAGCTACGACAATCTGGCGCCGACCGTCGAACGCATCCGTGATTATCTGGAGAACGAGCTCGCCAATACCGCCGACATCGAGGATGGCCGCCCCTCACCCGGCATCGATTGGCAGGTGACCGTCGATCGTTTGGAAGCAGCCCGATACGGTATCGGCGTGCGCGAACTGGCTCCATATGTTCAGTTGGTAACGTCAGGCGTCAATCTGGGCACCTATCGTGATCAGAGCACAGGGGATGAACTCGACATCAAGGTTCGCCTTCCCCAGGATGAACGCACCTTGGATGCGCTCGATTCCATGCGGATTGCCACATCGCAGGGCATGATCCCGGTTTCGAACTTCATCGATCGGCAAGCGGTTCCCAAGGTCGCGAATATCGAGCGGCGCAATCAGACCTATGTGATGCCGATTGCAGCCAATCTGGTTAATCTTCCAGAAGGTGTTTATGCCGCCGATCGCGTCGCCGAACTGCAGGCATGGCTCGATGATCAGGAATGGCCCGATGGCGTGACCTTCGCGTTCGGTGGTGCCGAAGAGCAGATGGGTGATGCCAATGCCTTTATCGCCCAGGCGTTCGGTGCTGCGGTGTTCCTGATCTTCCTGATCCTGCTGCTCGAGTACAACAGCTTCTATCAGGTGTTCGTAACGCTCTCGACGGTATTCATGTCGGTTGCCGGTGTTCTGCTCGGCATGCTCGCTACGGGTATGAGTTTTTCGGCCATCATGACAGGCTTGGGCGTTGTTGCGCTGGCGGGGATCGTTGTCAAAAACGGTATCGTTCTGATCGATACCTACAATGAGTACAACCGCCATCAGCAGGTCGAGCCGGTAACCGCAATGCTACTCACGACGGCGCAACGTGTGCGTCCCGTGCTACTCACCGCATTCCTGACGGCGCTCGGCGTTATCCCCATGTGGGCAAATGTCGAATTCGACTTCCTGCGGCGCGAAATCGTGGTCGGCGGCATCGCCGGATCGTGGTTCATCCACCTTTCGGCGGCGCTGGTAAGCGGGTTGTTCTTTTCGACTGCGCTGACCCTGATCATGGTGCCGGTCATGGTTACGGCCCCCAAGGTCATCAAGGGTCAGGTTGGCAGCCTGTTTAACTGGGTCCGTGGCCGGAAGGCGGCGGAAGCAACGCCCTCTGGCTTTGATGGCATGGCCGTTGAAGTGGCAGGCGACGATGCGGCGCGCCAGCATGTCGTGACCAAGGATACCGAACTGATCGAACGCAATGAGAATGGCGTTACGGTTCTTTCCCGAAGACCCGCAGCCGAATAACAGAAAGGCCCCGCACCATCGCGGGGCCTTTTTTATTCCGCCGGCTGTTCGGCTGGCTTGCGCAAGACAAACCCGTCGGGGTCCTCCTGGGCCACCCTCAGACGCTCACTGGCTTCAGCCGCTTCGCGCTGGCGGTTCCACATCTGAGCATAGAGACCCTTGGCGGCCAGCAGATCGGCATGCCGGCCACGCTCCGCGATCATGCCGTCGCGAAGTACGATAATCTCATCGGCATCCACCACAGTCGATAGCCGATGCGCGATGACCAGCGTGGTGCGGTCCCTGGAGACGGTATCGAGCGCCGATTGGATCTCCCTTTCGGTATGGGTATCAAGCGCCGACGTCGCCTCATCAAGAATCAAGATCGGTGGTGCCTTGAGAATGGTGCGGGCTATCGCAACACGCTGCTTTTCGCCGCCCGAAAGCTTGAGGCCGCGCTCGCCCACCTGAGTCTCGTAGCCGTGCGGCAGGCTGTCGATGAAATCGCCGATCTGGGCCATGCGGGCCGCTTCCCGCACCTCCTCGTCGGTGGCATCGGGGCGGCCATAGCGGATATTATAGGCGATGGTATCGTTAAACAGCACTGTATCCTGCGGCACCATGCCGATTGCTGCGCGCAGCGAGGCTTGCGTAACATCGCTAACGTTCTGGCCATCAATGCTAATGCTGCCCGCGATCGCGTCATAGAACCGATAGATCAGCCGCGAGATCGTTGATTTTCCAGCGCCCGACGGTCCCACAACCGCAATGGTCTTGCCCGCCGGCACCGTAAAGCTCACCCCCTTCAGGATGGGACGATCCGGATCGTAATGGAAATGGACGTTCTCAAAAGAAAGAACCGGCCCGGTGATTTCGAGCGGAGGGGCATCGGGTTTGTCTTCGATTTCAGGGTTCTGGTCGAGAAGGGTGAACATGGCTTCGATGTCTGCCAGACCCTGTCGTATCTCGCGATAGACAAAGCCGATCTGGTTGAGCGGCCGGTAGATCTGCATCATGAAGGTATTGAGCAGGACGAAATCACCAACCGTCAACTCGCCGCGCATTACGCCGAGCGCTGACATGACAGAGAGCACGATCATCCCCAGCCAGAAGATGACCCCCTGTCCGAAGTTGAGCCAGCCAAGGGATGTCCATATGCGGATGGCAGCGCGCTCATAGCCCGACATGGCCTTGTCAAAGCGGTTGGCCTCGAGCTCTTCATTACCGAAGTACTTGACGGTCTCGAAATTGAGCAGGCTGTCGATCGCTTTTGCGTTAGCGTCCGTGTCGCTCTCGTTCATGTCCCGGCGGATCGCTATGCGCCAGTTGGAGGCGCGCACCGTGAAAACCATGTAGAGAATAACCACAGCGGCCAGCACCAGCACATAGACAACGCCGAACAGCCAGCCGAAGATCACGCCCACGATCACGAACTCGACAAGCGTAGGAGCCGTATTGAGCATTGTGAAACGCACGATGGTCTCGATGCCTTTTGTGCCGCGCTCGATAACCCGGCTCAATCCACCCGTCTTGCGCTGCAGGTGAAAGCGCAGCGATAGCCGATGGACATGCGTGAACGTGCGGTAGGCAAGTTGGCGCACGGCATTCTGCCCAACCGAGGCAAAAAGAATATCTCGCAATTGCTGGAACCCGGTATCGACGATCTGGCCGACGCCATAAGCCACGACGAGGATGATGGGCACGGATAGCCCGAGCAATACTGCCGCATCCGGGCCGGAAGTGCCCAGTGCATCAATAATGCCTTTATAGGCGAACGGCACCAGTGTGCTGGCCACTTTGGCCAGCAGCAAAGCCCCAATCGCGAGAACAGCCCGCATCCGCAGGTCGGGCCGGTCAGCCGGCCACATATAGCTCCAAAGGTTGCTAACGGTGGAAAGCAAAGCGCCTTCGTCGGCGCTGACGGTTGATCTTGGCGCCTTGGCCATCAAAATGCTCCGGTATGGAGGAGGAACGGCGATGGAGATGCCGAAAGGTTGATCAGGACGCTTCTGCCGGTTGGCGATCGCAGTGCAAATCTGAACCGTCCAGACCGGAAAGGTAGTCGCCTACCGCCCTGCTAAAGGCCGCGAGCCGGTCCGTGCGCACGCAGTAATTGTTGCGCGTACCTTGGGAGCGACGCTCGATTACCCCGGCATCGAGCAGCACCTTGAGATGCTGGGAAACGGTGCTCTGGGCGAGCGAAAGGCAATCGGTGACGTCGTTACAGCAGCAATTTTCGGCCCGCTGCGCGAGGATGCGCAAAATCTCCAGCCGAACAGGATGCCCCAAGGCCCGCATCAATACCGCAATATCGTCTTCATGCATGGCTTCAGCTTCCATCGTTATTTAACGATAGAGTAAAAGTACGACCGGCGCAAGGCAGCGTCGGCCGGCCGCGCAAAACCAAATTCGGTTACCAGCACCTTATTGGGAAGTGTTCCCGTCGTCATCGGTTTCACCGATCACTTCATCAGTGCCCGGCAGGTCGAAGACCTGACCAGGATAGATTAGATCAGGATTGCGAATCTGGTCGGTGTTGGCCTCGAAAATCTGAGTGTAACGAATGCCTTCGCCATAAACCCGGCGTGCGATCGTCCATAGATTGTCGCCCTGCCGGATAATCGCCAGACCCGTTGCCGTTCGATTTCCATCGCTCACCCCAACCAATGTCGGAATGGCAGGTTCGTCCGTCTCGGCAGACTCAACATCATCAGGTGCTTGGGCTACCTCGGACGGTTCGACGGTCTCCTCAGGTTCAGCGCTTTCGACCGGCTCGGCAGTTTGCGCCGGTTCGACCATGTCTGGAGCGGCTGGCGCCGGGGCAACCGGCGTATCGATAGATACATTGGCCGGTGCCTCTGCCTCCCGACTTGTTGGCGCAGGGCTGGCGCTATCGGCTTCCATTTCGCTTTGCTCGGCCACAACGATGTCTTCGTTCACCGTTTCAGGCAATTCAAGGATGAAATCAACTTCCGCGCGACCGACCACCGATCCGTCCTGGGCAAGCATGTCGATCCGAATGCGCTGGCTTTCCTGGTCGAGCACGTCGATCGCTTCGATCAGCCATCGACCGTCGCTCACCTGGGTCGAACCAACGACCTCATTGTCGACGTAAAGCCGCACAGTGAGGCCATCCTCACCGGCGCCGGCAAAGAAGTTGAGGTCGCCATCAATCTCGACGGCGTCAATGGTCGGAGACGTGAGCGCAGGCTGTGGTGCGGCAGCAACCGTTGGCTGCGACAGTGCAGCGGGCGTTTCGATGGTTTCTGCGGATTCTGAAACGGCATCTGGCTCATTGGCGACCTGGGCGGGAGACGGGGGGGCATCGCCCTGATCGGAAAGCGGGGCTCCATCATCCTGGGGCTCAACAGCCGGCGCATCATCAGAGGGGACAGCACCTGGCGCTGGCACATCTGCGGCTTCTGCTGTTGTGACCGGGGAATCTTCAGGCTGACCGACCGACGCCGACGCTTCAGCCGGCTCGGCTTCACCCGCAGCCGGTGTCTCCTCCTGAACCACATCAGCGTCGCTCTCGTCGTCGACAACTGCATCATCAGAAACGACAGTCTCGGCAACGCTTGTTTGCCCTGCCGCTACCGTGCTGTCGGGCGCTGCCACAGGCTGCTCTACCGAAGCATCAGGACCGGCCTGCGGAACGGGCGTCGTTTGCGGAGCACGGGCCGTCTCCTCGACACGGACGCCCTCATCATCGTCGGCTTCAACGGCGGCGCTCGCCGCGTCTTGCTCACCGGAAGGCTGAGTAGGATCTTCTGATTCTTCACTAATGACCGCAACTGTCTCGGCAGATTCGGGCTGGTCCCCCGTTTCATCCTGGGACGCTGCATCGCCTTCCAACCCGGCCACTACGGCGGGCTGCGAGGCGCTCTCACGGGTTTCGGTAACCTCGGACTCGGCGACTTCGGCTTCGGCGACTGCCATGGTTTCGGGAGTTGTCTCGGCTTCTGGCGCGTCCGGCATATTCTCGTCGCCGGCCTGCGCTGCGACTGGACCGTCGAGGCCCTGCAATATCTCGCTTGCTTCGCCGGGTACTGACGCAATCACCAGCGGCTCGCTGGTCCGATCGTCCTGAACAACCACAACTACAGAGGTGTCGGCAAACCGGTTGGTCTCGACATCGAGTATACGAAGCTCGACACCGCCGGTGGGCAGCGGAGCATCGGTCACAAAGGCAAAGTCGCCAGAGGCATGGACTGTTTCGGTACCGATCTGATCGTCATCGGCGAAAATGCGCACTTCGCCCGAGGGCGTGGCACTGCCCGCAATCACCGCCGAACCGTCAGGCTCGACGCGCACGAGGCCAAACGCAGGCATGACGGCCTCGGAAACGCTGGTCGCCGTTTCCTGGCTCCCCACGGTTTCGCTCGCTTCAAGCGGTGTATTGTTGGTGGACGGTGCCTCCTGCGAGCCATCAGCGCCGGCCATTTCCTGCACAGCCTCGCCATCGCCGATCGTTGCCCCCGACCCGCCAAAAAAGGTTTCACTCATGCAGATTGGAAAATCGCCGCGCTGGATGCAGGCAACCGTTCCAGGGCCGGCGATCACGCCTACAGTAACGACGACGGTCGCTGCGGCGGCGCCGACTGCTAGAACGATGGGAGATAGGGGACCGGCCAGTTGAGCCTCCGTAAATGTTTCCGGCCGCCGCATCGGCCAATTCTGCGATTCGCGTGTGCGAAACAGTCTTTTGAACTATAACGGCTAGGCCGTCTTCATCAACTTATAGGTGAACGACTCATACAGGGCCTCGAAGGAGGCATCAATGATGTTGGGGGAAACGCCAACGGTGAACCAGCGCTCTCCCGTATCGTCCCGACTTTCTATCAGCACACGGGTGACCGCGCCCGTGCCGCCGTCCAGGATACGCACTTTGAAATCAACCAGTTCAAGGTCGTCGATCCGACTCGAATACTTCCCCAAATCTTTGCGCATGGCCAGATCGAGCGCGTTGATCGGCCCGTTGCCTTCGGCGACTGACATGAGAATTTCGCCATCAACATCGATCTTGACCACCGCTTCGCAGACTGTAACCATTTCACCCTTGGCGTTATGGCGGCGCTCGATGGCGGTGCGGTAGCTCGTTACATCGAAGAATTTAGGCAGCGTTCCCAACATTTTGTGGGCCAGCATAAAAAACGACGCCTCCGCGCCGTCGTAGGAATAGCCGCGCGCCTCACGTTCCTTGACCTGACGCAACAGCTTGTCGAGCCGCGGATCGTCCTTAGCCATTTTGATATCGAAACGCTTGAGCGTCGTCAGCAAATTGGACTTGCCGGCCTGCTGGGACACCATGATGAGCCGCTCGTTGCCGATGCTTTCCGGCGCCACGTGCTCGTAGGTCGCGGGGTCCTTGGCAATGGCTGACGCGTGGATGCCAGCCTTGGTCGCGAAGGCCGAGGCGCCAACATAGGGCGCCTGCCTGTTTGGGCCACGATTGAGAATTTCGTCAAAGGCGCGCGAAACATGGGTCAGTGTTTCGAGTTTTTCGGCGGTAACACCTGTTTCAAACTGCTCGGAAAACACAGGCTTGAGCACAAGCGTGGGGATCAGAGTCACCAGATTGGCATTGCCGCACCGCTCGCCCAGGCCATTAAGCGTCCCCTGGACCTGCCTCACGCCTGCGCGGACTGCTGCCAACGAGTTGGCCACGGCCTGTCCCGTATCGTCATGGGCGTGGATGCCGAGCCTGTCGCCCGGGGCTACGCTGAGGACATCGGCCACGATCTCTTCAATTTCCGAAGGCATCGTGCCCCCATTGGTGTCGCACAGGACGATCCAGCGCGCACCGGCGTCGAGAGCAGTCTTAACGCAGTCGATCGCATAGGCGCGGTTGGCTTTGTACCCATCGAAGAAGTGCTCGCAGTCAACAAAGGACTCCTTGCCCGCATCAATGGCGGCCCGCACGCTTTCGGCAAGGCTCCTGAGATTTTCCTTCGTAGAAATTCCCAGCGCCAGCTTGACCTGATGGTCCCAGGCCTTGGAAACGTAACAGACGGCATCGGCGCTGGAATTTATGAGATCGGCAATGCCAGGGTCGTTCTCGACTGACCGCCCTGCCCGTTTGGTCATGCCAAAAGCGACAAAATCGGCGCTTTTCGTACGCTTTTCAGCAAAGAACGCGGTGTCGGTGACGTTTGCCCCGGGGTAACCTCCTTCGACATAGTCGATACCCAAACCGTCGAGAAGCCGTGCGATGGCAATCTTGTCCTCAAGCGAGAATTCGATGCCCGTCGTCTGAGCCCCGTCACGAAGGGTCGTGTCAAATAGGTAAAGGCGTTCTTTGGTCATGTGAGGTTTGGTACTTTTTAAAAAATGTCAGGCGGGTGCGTGGCAGACCGCTTCGATATTGTGGCCGTCGGGATCGAAAACGAAGGCGCCGTAGTAATTGGGATGGTAGATTTCACGGACGTCGGGCGCTCCATTGTCACGCGCCCCTGCATCGAGCGCGGTCCGATAAAACGCATCCACATCGGCCCGCGATTTCGCCGCAAATGCGATGTGCAGCTTGCCGGTGCAACGACCGCCCGCCTGCACCCAGAAATCGGGCTTACCATCGCCATAGCCGGCGATCATGCCACCAGGGATTTCAAATTCCTGCAGGCGCTTATAGCCGAGCGTCGCCAAAACCGCATCGTAGAAATCCCGTGATGCCTGGTAGTCGGCAACTGTCAGTCCAAAATGGTCGATCATGCTCATGGTGCTCCTCCGGCGACCACCAGTCTCGGCGTCGCTCATTGCTGCCTCGGGGTCGCCTGCCACTCAGGTGTGTCGTGATCGGGGTGCTGGTGGTTGGTCGCCTTGATGGCGGAAGCCCAGGCTTCCCGGTCGGTCTCGGTTGCGCCGCCATCCTCGATGGACGTGATGGTTTGGAACCAGGTGACCGCCCCTTCCGTGCCGGTGTTGGCACCCGGCGGGAAGGCGTTCGGATTATCGAGCGAGCCGATCATGAGGTTGGTGCGGCCATTGTTGACGTCGTGATAGAACAGCGGCGTGCCGCAATTGGCGCAAAAGCCGCGCTCCACATTATCCGAACTGCGCCAGATGGCCGGCTTGCCGCGGGTCCACACCAAGGTTTCGTCGGGCGCTGCGACAAGCCCGGCAAAAATGCTTCCCGACGCTTTCTGGCACATCCGGCAATGGCACAGATGCGAATTATCGAGAATCTGAGTGGAATGATAGCGCACGGCGCCGCACTGGCAGCCTCCGCTGACCTCCATATCGATGCGGTTCATAGCGTTTCCTCCTTTGGCGGCCAGGATTCCGTGTCATGGTCGGGATGCTGGTTGGAATGAATGCCCGACATGAAGTCGCGCCATTCATCGGTCGTCTCGCGCACCGGCAGGGTGGACAGACCCTCGAAAAAGGACACCCTGTCGCTCAGATTGACCTGAATTTCGGGCGGCACCTTTTCTGGTTCGTCAAAGGCGCCGATGGCCAACTCCAGGCCGAACTTGGTCTCGTAGGCCAGCGGGGTCCCACAATCGCTGCAGAAGGCGCGGCGGGCGGCGTCGGACGACTGAAACCACTTGGGTGTTCCTCGCGTCCAATGCCCGTCGTGGGAGGTGACGAGTGGCCCGAAAAAGCTGCCGAACGCCTTTTGGCACATGCGGCAATGGCAGATCGAGCCGCGTCCGACCAATTTGGTGGCAAATCGGACAGCGCCGCACTGGCAACCGCCGGTCAGGGTTTTGCTGGCTTCGATCGCGCTCATCGCTTGATCTCCCATTTGGTGCGGCGCTCCCCGGTTTCCGGATCCTTGTAGTCCATCAGTTGGATGCCATCCTCCAGCAACTCATTGCGGATGGCGTCGGCTGTGGCGAAGTCTTTGGCAATCAAAGCGCTCAGTCGGGAATCAATCCGAGCTTCGATACCGGACGAATCGTCAGCGTCATTTTTCAAAAGACTGTCGACCGGAAAGCCGAAGAATTCCAAAGTGACGGCGAGGCAATGCGCGGCAGAGATTGTCCCCCGGTTGGCCTTGCGTGCCATGGCATCGAGAACCGTCGATGCGCGGGAGAAATTGAGGTCATCTGCCAGTTCGGCAATCGTGGACGCGTCAGGGGCTGTTTCCTTCCCGGCCCGCGCGGCGCGCTGCCAACTGACGAGTTTGTTCTCGGCCTCTTCCAGCCGTGCAACCGAGAAGTCGATCGGCTCGCGGTAGTGCGTCATCAGCATGGCCAGCCGCAGCACCTCGCCCGGCCATTTCCGTCCACCGAACTTTTCGGTTTCCAGCAGATCGTGGATGGTGACGAAATTGCCTTCCGACTTGCTCATCTTGCGGCCCTCGAGCTGCAGATAGCCGTTGTGCATCCAGTAATTGGCCATCACCTCTGTGCCGTGGGCGCAGCGCGACTGGGCGATTTCGTTTTCGTGGTGGGGGAAGATCAGGTCCAGTCCGCCGCCGTGAATGTCGAAAATTTCGCCCAGAAAGGCTTCGCTCATGGCCGAGCATTCGATGTGCCAGCCCGGACGCCCGCGACCCCATGGGCTCTCCCAGCCCGGCTCAGTGTCGCTCGAGCCCTTCCAGAGCACGAAATCGGCGGGATTTTCCTTGTGACTTTCAACGGCCACGCGGGCACCGGCAATGTTATCTTCCAGATTGCGGCCCGAGAGCTGACCATAATCAGCCATGGAGGAAACGCGAAACAGCACCTCGCCCCCTGCCTCGTAGGCGTGACCTTTGGCGACCAGCCGTTCGATAATGGCGATCATGCCATCGATGTGCTCGGTGGCGCGCGGTTCGACCGAGGGCGAGAGGCAACCGAGCGCGGCTACGTCCTTTTCGAATTGGGAGGCCGTTTTCTCGGTCACCTTGCGGATGGCCTCGTTGAGCGGCAGATCGGGGTAATCGCGCAAAGCGCGGGCATTGATCTTGTCGTCGACGTCGGTGATGTTGCGCACATAGGTCACGTGATCGTCGCCGTAGAGGTGACGCAGCAGGCGAAACAGAACGTCGAAGACGATTACCGGGCGGGCATTGCCGATATGGGCGAAGTCATAAACCGTCGGCCCGCACACATACATCCGCACATTGCTCCCATCGATGGGCACAAAGTCCTCTTTGGTGCGGGTGAGTGTGTTGTGAAGTCTCAGGGTCGGCAGTTGCGACGGCATAAAGTGATGTCCCCAGGCGCAAGAGTTTACGCTGCTGGCAGCGGGTCCACTCCTTTGTGCCGGGAAAATGAAAACCGCGCCGCCAACTTAACGTTAGCGGATAATGGTGCAGCCAATAATGCAGATCAGGCCATTGGTTTTCATGGCGGGCACAATGGACGGGAACAAAAGCCAAATCAAGCATGAAAATAGGGGCGGCGCCGACACGCCACCCCTAGAACGGAGACCTTGGAGTTTAGTCAGAAAGTGTATGCCACCCGTGGCCGGATGGACCGGAACCACTGCCCGTGTTCCGATACTTGAGACTGGCACGGTAAACCCGCCGCGACCATACCGATCACGGAAAGTTTTAGAGCGCCGCTCTTTTGACGGCCGCCAAGCCTGCAGCAAGGCCGAGTACGCCAACTCCTACCGAGCCAACGCGCAGCAGTTCGTCCCGCACGCCGTCAGCAACTCGCCAATGCCGCTTTATGCCTACCGTCCCTCGGCCGACGCCAACAGCTTCACCACTTGTTCGATCGAACCGAAAACAGACCGGTTGTCAGCATCCACCGCGTTGATCCGCACGATGTCGCCAAGAGCCAGGAAAGGCGTGCGCGCTTTGCCGATTTTGCTTTTTTCCGCGGTCCGCGCTTCAGCGATGCAACCAAAGCCGATGCCGTCATGCTTGAGCGGCAATATTTCGTCGTGGGCGTTGGCGACGGTTCCTGACCCGATGATGGTGCCGACACCGAGCTCGCGCGTCTGCGCGGCTGTGACGATCAGGTCGGCGAAATCGAACCGCATGTCCTTGCCGGCATTGGGTTGGCCATAAAGGCTGTTGTTGACGTGCACGCGCACCTTGAGGTGCAACCGGTTATCCTTCCAGCTTTCGCCAAGTTCGTCGGGGGTCACAAATATCGGGGCGAAGCTGGTGGCGGGCTTGGCGTGGAAAAATCCGAACCCGTTCTGAAGGTCGTCGAGGACCAGCCGGCGCAGCGAAACGTCGTTACATATCCCGATCAGCCGAATGGCAGCGCTGGCAACCTCCCGGCTCGGACGCATCGGCACATGGCCGGTGACCACGACCACTTCCGCCTCGAAATCGACGGCAAGGCCATCCTCGGGCACGACAATCGGCCCGGTGGGCGCGACGAAACTGTCCGAACCGCCCTGATACATAAGCGGGCGCTCGTTCTGCAGCTCCTCGTCGCGACTGCCCTTGAGGGTGCGAACCCGGTCGAGATGCACCATGTAGCCCGAGCCGTCGATCCACTGATAAGCGCGAGGCAGCGGCGCCAGCGCTTCGCGAGGGTCGAACGGCATGCCGGCGATCTCGCCATTATTGAGCTGGTCGCTGACGGCACGCAAAATTGGCGCACAGCGCTCCCACTCGTCGAGTGCGTCCTGCAGGTTGGACGCTATGCGCCCAGCAGATGCGAAACGGGCAAGGTCTTTCGAGACGATAACCAGATGTCCGTCGGGACGACCGTTGCGCAGCGTGGCGAGTTTCATAAGTGGATAAGACCGGAAGTGATTGGCATTGGCCGCTAAGATGGCTCATACCTTGGCACAGTTAAAGCCTTGCGTTGAGACAAAAGCCTGATAAGCGGATTGCGATGGTCGCAGCGGGCATTTCATGGACGGTATGATTTCAGTTCGTTGTTCTTTTGCCGGGTCGGTGCGCCTGCTGATTGCCCTTCTGGCATCTCTTGCCTTCATTTTTGCCGATATGTCCGCCGCGATGGCGCAGAATCAGAATTGCGGCCAGATCACCGCCATCCTGCGCGGCATCGAGCGCAACCAGATGTTTCAGAGCTTCAACGGTATCGTGCGCGAACTCCAGAACCGCCAGGTCGAGGTGAGGCAGGCAGAAAGCCAGTGGAGCGCGTCAGGCTGCCAGCAAATTCTCAATGCCGGACAGGCGCTATCGGGTCAGTGCCAGTCGATCGCCCGTTCGATTACTCTGGGCCGCAGCCAGGTCGAACAGCTGACCTCTATGGCCAGGGAAGGCCAGACAATGGCGCAGAACTACCAGCAGGTCATGGCCGACTATCAGCGCTATGGCTGCGACACGGGCCAGTCTGGCGTCACCTTTGACAATGAGGGAACGCGGGGCGGCCTTCTCGACGACATCTTCGGGGGCGGATACGACTATATCGACGGGTCCTTCAATCCATGGAGCACGCAGCAGACGCGCCGCACCGTCTGTGTACGGACGTGCGATGGTTTTTACTGGCCGATCAGCTTTTCGACCACAGACGACTATGTTGGTCAGGACGCCATAAGGTGCCATGAGATGTGTCCGGGCACCGAGGTCGCGCTGTTTTCTTATCGCAACCCCGGGGAGGAACCCGAAGACATGATCTCGCTCTCGGGAACGCCCTACCGGTCGATGTCTTATGCGTTCCGCTTCCGCGAAGAGATCGACACGAGCTGTTCTTGCCAGACCCGTGAAACGGTCGGAACCATCGCCCTTAACGACCAGGGCGAGCAGTCTCGGGCGGTCATTGCCTTCGGCGATCTGGAATTTCCTCTGCCCCAGCCTGACCCGCGTGGCGCCCAGCAAGTCGAGACGGTGGTAGCCGATCTGGTCTATGTGCCATTGCCGCGTCCACGCCCCAGAGCGGATGGCACCGCCGAACCTGCAATCGATCAGCCCGATCTCCAAGGTCCGGAAATGCGGGTCGTCGCGTTTGGAGACAGAGAGGTCAGGATAGTCGGGCCAGAGACACCTTACGTCCCAGAACCGGCAGAAGCGCCTTAAGCTCGGGACCTTCGTGACTGCCGGTCAGTGCCAGACGCAGCGGCAGGAAAAGAGCCTTGCCCTTACGGCCCGATTTTTCCTTGAGAATGCCCGTCCACTGGCCCCAGGTGGTTTCGTCCCAGGGCTCTTCGGGCAAGGTTTCCCGAGCCAGAGCGATGAAGTCCCTGTCATCGTCCGCCACGATAGGCGTGGCGTTGACAACCACCTCTTCATAGAGCGGCACAAGCTGGGAGAGCCTTGAGATGTTTTCGCGCAGCGCAAGCCATGCTGCCTCGGTCATGCCATCGAGAGGACCCAACCGCTTCTGCACCGCCACAAAATCCATGGCATGGACGATGCGTGCATTGAGGGTTTCGAGTTCGGCAGGATCGAAACGCGCCGATCCGTGCGAAATCATCGAAAATTCAAGCTTTTCAGCAATCGCATCGAGATCGGGATACGGCTCGACTGGCAGTGACGTCCCGGTGATCGACGCCATGATGGCAACCGCCAGCGGCTCGTAGCCATCGTCGCGCAACTGGCTGATCGAGAGCGAGCCGAGGCGTTTGGAAAACCCCTGTCCTTCGGCATCCGTCAGAAGATTATGATGGCCAAAGACCGGGGCGGCTGCTCCAAGCGCCTCGAATATCTCGATTTGCGTTCCGGTGTTGGAAACGTGGTCCTCTCCCCGGATGATATGGGTCACGCCCATATCAATATCGTCGACGACCGAGGTGAACGTATAGAGATAACTGCCATCCTCGCGGATAACCACAGGATCCGACATCGAACTCGTATTGACCGTCTGGTTGCCCTTGATGAGATCGTCAAACGTGACGGCACGTCCATCGAGCCGGAACCGCCAATGCGGCCTGCGGCCTTCGGCTTCGAGCTTTGCCTTGTCCTCTGCGGTCAGATCGAGCGCGGCGCGATCATAGATGGGTGGACGACCCAGGGCACGGGCGCGCTTGCGCTTGCGGTCGAGTTCGTCGGCCGCTTCGTAGGCTGGATAGAGCCGTCCTTCTGCAATTAGCCGGTCGCGGGCGGCATCATAGAGCGAGAGCCGATCGGACTGGCGCACCTTGAGATCGGGAACGATACCGAGCCAAGCGAGGTCCGTTTCGATCCCCGCAGCAAACTCTTCGGTCGAGCGGGCGGTGTCGGTATCGTCAAAACGCAAAATGAACTTGCCGGAATTCTTGCGCGCAAACAGCCAGTTGAGAATCAAGGGGCGGGCATTGCCCAGGTGCAGGCGACCCGTGGGCGACGGCGCATAGCGAACAACAACGCTCATCGGGCGACACTCCCGTCACGATATCCCGAGGTAATCGGATATTTCCGTCCAATGCCGAAGGCCTTGGGCGTGAGCTTTGGCCCCGGAGCGGACTGGCGTCGCTTGAATTCGGCGATATAGATCAGCCGCTCTATGCGTTTTACAAGTTCTGCATCGAACCCCTTAGCGACGATCTCGGCCAGCGACAGCTCCTCTTCCACCAGCGCTTCGATGATCGCATCGAGCACCGGGTATGGCGGCAGCGAATCCTGATCGGTCTGATCGGGGCGCAGTTCGGCGCTCGGGGCCTTGGAGATGATCTCAGGTGGAATGACCACGCCAGCCGGGCCACGCACGTCGGTTGGGTAGTAGGAATTGCGCCATTCGGCCAACCCGTAAACCTGCATCTTGAGCATATCCTTGATCGGATTGTATGCGCCGTTCATGTCGCCATAGATCGTGGCATAGCCCACGGCCATCTCGGACTTGTTGCCGGTCGTAATAAGCAATGAGCCGAGCTTGTTGGAAACCGCCATCAGAATGGTCCCGCGCATGCGCGACTGCAGGTTTTCCTCAGTGATATCGGGCGCATAGCCCTCAAAAACCGGCGCGAGATTTTCGTTGACCGCGTCGACGGGCGCGCCAATCGGCACGATATCGTAGCGAACCCCAAGCGTTTCGGCACACGCCCTGGCATCGCGCAAACTGGCTTCCGAGGTGTAACGATAGGGCAGCATCAGGCAATGAACATTTTCAGCGCCCAGCGCATCGACGGCCAGCGCCGCAACCACCGCGGAATCGATACCGCCGGACAGCCCCAATACGACCGACTTGAAACCGTTCTTGTGAACATAGTCGCGCAAGCCCAGCATCGCCGCATGCCAGGGCGCTTCGTTGACCGGGACCAGTTCGGTCACATGGCCCTTGACGCAGTGCCAGCCGGCATCGCCCTTGCGCCAGTCGGAAAGCACCATATCGGGCACGAAACTCTTGCCCTGAAAAGCCAGTGAGCCATCGACATTAATGCCGAAGCTGGCGCCATCGAACACAAGTTCGTCCTGCCCGCCGATCTGGTTGGAATAGAGCATCGGCAAGCCGGTTTCCCGCACGCGCTGGCGAACCAGTTCGAGCCGCAGGCGCTGCTTGTTGCGCCAATAGGGCGAACCATTGGGGCACAACAGGATTTCCGCACCATGCTTGGCCAGCGCCTTGCAGACCGGTTCATGCCAAACGTCCTCGCAGATCGGCACGCCGATCGACAGTCCCTTGATCGTCATCGGTTCGGGCAAGTCGCCGGCGGTGAAATAGCGTTTTTCATAAAAGACGTCGTCATTGGGCAATTCGACCTTGTTCCGCCGGTCGATGATCGCCCCATCCTCGGCCAGAACGACGCTGTTGTAGAGCTTGCCGTCGGTACTCCAGATAGTGGGGAGCAGAACCGAGACATTGAGCCCCTTCGTCGCGCGCGAAAGGGCCCTCGCTGCCTCCATCGCCTCGGTCACGAACTGGCGCTTAAAGAGCAAATCCTCGGGGAAATAGCCGGTCAGGTAGAGTTCGGTGAACATCAGGATGTCGGCGCCCGCCGCCTCGGCCTCCGCCAACGCCTTGCGCGCGGTCGCGAGGTTTTCGGCAATCGCACCGACTTTGGGATTCAGCTGAGCGAGAGCAATGCGGAGTGTATCGGTCACGAAATTCTATGTCCGGCAGTCATGAGAAGCGCGCCAGACTTATAGTGCGCAACGCCCGAGGGCAAGGCGGCGCAAGGCAAAGCCGGGCTGCGAAAACCGCCCGGCTCTGTCGTGATCTTATTTTGGCGTCCTAGAAGGTGCCGGTCAGTTCGATGACAGGGCCCCAGCGGAACAACTCCATGGTGCCTTGGGTTGTAAACCCCTGTGACACAGTCGGGTCCACCGGGTCGCGCGACTCGAAATAGGTCTCAGTTGGGCCGGTGAGATAGTAGCCGCGCACACCAGCCCTAATTGCAAAATTTTCATGTGGCTTGAAGCCAACCATGGCCTCGAGTGCGCCGCCATAGAGGTGACCGGAAATCTGTGGGGCATTGCCCTGTGTCAGGGCCGGATCGATGGAGGCAAGATCAAACGCCCCGTAAGTACCGCTAAGAGATGCGTAGGGAATGGCCGCGGCATCAACCCGTACGTCGAACACATCGTTAAGGTCGGCACGGGCCGTCGCGCCAAGGCGCAGGCCATGAACTTCGAGCGAGTTTGGGTCACTGTTACCGCCGCCCGATTCCATAAGATAGGAGGATCGTCCCATATACGCGGATTCATTGAGATACTGGTAACCCAGGAACCCCCCGAGCGCGAAGCCTTCGGTGTTGACGGGTAGATAACCAAAGTCTCCGCCGCCATAGGCAATTGCGCCGGTCGTGGTCGTCTGCACGCCACCGCTAGTTGGTGTTTGGTAGGAATTTTCTATCGCCGCGGCATAGCCGAGATTGCCCTGAACATAGGTGTTGGTCGAACTGTCGTCGATCTTGCCGTGCACTTCGACAAAGTGACTGGAGTCGTCGGCTGTGTAATTCTGCCCGGCAATCGTCGCGCGCTGCCCGCCCATACCGTAGAAATAACGGATCCCGGCCTCGAAATCGAGGCTGTCCTCATATGGCATCATATCGACGGGGTAGGCCGGCTTGAACACAGGCTCTTGCTGCACGCCCCAATCGGCGGCTAACGCCTGGCCGCTTGCGGCGGCAGACAAAAGACCCACGGCAAGGCCTGTGAGAAGACGCGACATTGAGCCCTCCGAACGACGCGAAATAATTTCATTCGTCTTAGTTATGGGCCCGTTAGGGTTAATGTTGGCTAAATGGAAAAACAAAAGGCGCTGCCCCTGGACAGCGCCTTTTCGGATTCAACAGTATTGCGCCCTCTTAATACCCGACGGCCTTGGGGGTGCCATGGGTGCGCTGGCCGTGCATTTCCTCGGCAATAAGGAATGCCAATTCTAGTGCCTGGCTGGCGTTAAGGCGTGGGTCGCAATGGGTATGGTAGCGATCCGACAGCGAAGCTTCGGTCACCGCCGAAACACCGCCTGTGCACTCGGTGACATCCCGGCCCGTCATTTCCACATGCACGCCACCGGCGATGGTGCCCATTTCCCGGTGAATATCGAAGAACGACTTCACCTCGGAAAGGATGCGGTCGAACGGACGGGTCTTGTAGCCGGACGATGCCTTGACGACGTTGCCGTGCATCGGATCACAGCACCAGACAACCGTGCGCCCTTCGGATTTGACCGTTTCGATAAGGCGGGGCAGATGCTCATTGACCTTGTCAGAACCAAACCGCGCGATCAGCGTCAGACGCCCGGCCTCGTCCTTGGGATTAAGGAGGTCCATGAGCCGCTTGAGGTCATCGGAAGACATGGATGGCCCGCACTTGACCCCGATCGGGTTGTTGATGCCGCGGAAATATTCGACGTGAGCATGGTCGGGATTGCGGGTCCGATCCCCGATCCAGATCATGTGACCCGAAGTGGCGTACCAATCGTTGGTGATGGAATCGCGACGTGTCATGGCCTGCTCGTAACCAAGCAGGAGCGCTTCGTGGGAGGTGAAGAACTTGGTTTCACGCAGCACTGGCGTGTTTTCCGGGCTCAGTCCAAGGGCGCCGAGAAACTCGATGGCATCATCGATTTTCTGAGCCACTTCCTCGTAGCGAGGAAACCAATTGGAATCCTTGACGAATCCCATCGTCCATTCATGGACGCGCGAGAGGTTGGCAAATCCGCCAGCGGAAAAGGCGCGCAACAGATTGAGCGTTGCCGCCGACTGCCTGTAGGCCTCGAGTTGACGGTTGGGATCAGGGATTCGCGCCTCGGGCGTAAAATCTATGCCGTTGATGATATCCCCCCTGTAAGAGGGCAACTCGACGCCGTCGATGGTCTCAGTGTCTGCCGAACGCGGCTTGGCAAACTGGCCGGCAATCCGGCCGACCTTGACCACGGGCTTGGATGCCCCGTGGGTCAGAACCACTGCCATCTGCAAGAACACACGGAAGAAATCGCGGATATGGTCGGCGTGATGTTCAGCAAAACTTTCGGCGCAATCACCGCCCTGCAAAAGGAAGGCGCGACCTGCGGCGACCTCGGCCAGACTGGCCTTTAGGTCGCGCGCCTCGCCTGCAAAAACCAAGGGGGGAAACGAGGCGAGCCGGGCCTCGACCGATTCAAGCTCTGTCTGGCTCGGATAGGTCGGGACCTGCAGGATCGGTTTCGTCCTCCAACTGTCAGGTGTCCACGTGCTCATCGTTTCACTCGCTCAATAGATTGTTTGCCGCCCCGAGAAGCCGGGGAGGTCCGGCGGTTTACCAACTACGGCACCCGCTGCCAAGTATTCTATGGTCGAACACGTCGACCGGCTTGCCCGCAAGCTTACGGATTGCATTTTTCGCCATCGACTACGCGATAGCTGGGCGATTTGAAGGTCACAAGTTCCTCGGCCGCGGTTGGATGTACCGCAATCGTGTGGTTGAAATCAGCCATGGTTCCGCCCATCCCCAGCGGGATGGCCACGAGCTGGATCATCTCACCGGCCCCCGGGCCAAGAATATGACACCCCAGAATCCGGCCGGTGTCGGTTTCAGTGATGAGCTTGAGCATCATCTTTTCCTGCCGATCAGATAGCGTATTCATCATCGGGCGAAAGCGGGTCAGATAGACGTCGATCGAGCGATAGCGCTCAGCGGCATCTTCCTCGCTCATACCGACAGTGCCGATTTCCGGTTCGGAAAAGACGGCGGTGGGAATAAGATGATAGGGCACGGTGGTCGGCGTGTTGTTATAGACAGTCTGGGCAAACGCCGCCCCTTCCCGGATGGCCACGGGGGTCAGGGCCGCCCTGCCCGTCACGTCGCCAACCGCATAAATGGATGGCACCGAGGAGCGCGAATACTCGTCGACCACCACGGCACCCGTCTGGTCAAGTTGCACGCCGGCGGTATCGAGCCCAAGATCGCCCGTGTTGGGGTGACGGCCGGTGGCAAACATCACCGCGTCGAAAGTTGCTTCCTCGCCATGGGAGAACGAAACGCACACGCCCTCTCCGTCCTTGCGCAATTTCGAGATGTGATAGCCGTACCGGAACCTGACGCCCCGCTCACGGAGCGCGTCTTCGAGGCCATCGCGCACATCGTGATCGAAGCCGCGCAGGATTCTGTCCCGCCGATAGACCAGCGTCGTATCGACGCCCAATCCGGCAAAGATCGTCGCAAACTCGACGGCTATATACCCGCCGCCTTCAATCAAAATTGTTCTGGGTAGCGATTGGAGATGGAAGGCTTCGTTTGACGTTATGCCCAGGTCGCTGCCCTCAATGTCGGGCTTGAACGGAGCGCCGCCGGTGGCGATCAGAATTCGCTCGGCTTCCAACTGCTCCCCGGTCGAAAGCTCGACCGCGTTAGGGCCTGTCACCTTAGCTCGAGCCTTGAAGATCGTTACGCCGGAACCATCAAGCAGCGTTTCATAGATCCTTTCGAGCCGGTCAATTTCCTTGTCCTTGTTGGCCAGAAGGGTGGGCCAGTCGAATGACGCATCGACCGTCCAGCCGAAACTGGGCGCTACATCAAAAAGATCTCCGAAACGCGATGCATAAACGAAGAGCTTCTTGGGCACGCAGCCGCGGATGACGCAGGTGCCGCCGTAGCGATATTCTTCGACAATTGCGACCTTGGCACCAAGCTGGGCGGAAACCCGTGCAGCCCGCACACCTCCTGATCCCCCACCGATCACGACCAAATCAAACTTCTCGCTCATGGATCCCCGCGCCGCTGCTGTGTTGACGGAACGATATAGGCGCCCGGTGAACACAAAAAAACCCCCGTCCTGCCAGACGGGGGTTAAATCAAAGATGCAGATACCGATCTTATTGTGGCGCCGCCTCCTCGCCTTCAGATACAGGCGCCTCGACCTCGGGGGCATTGTATCCCTGGTCGCGCAGTTCGGAGCGCACACGCGACAGGAACTCGTTGCCTGTGTTGCGGCTCCATACCCCAAGCGCCAGTTGAAGGTCTTCGTTGATGCCCGCATTCTGGCTCAGCAGCTTCTGGCCAACGGGGGTTTCATAAAAACTCACAATCTCTTCGAGTTCTTCGAGAGAAAAGCGAATGGCGTAAATGCGGGCGAACTGATTATAGAGCGGATCGCGATTGGTCAGGTAGCCGTCATATACGGTCTGCAGGGCGTTGATCAGCGGATCGCGCAATGAAGGATCTTCCTGAATCATCAGCCGCATGACCCGCAGGCCCATCTCGACAAGCGTGCGTTCATAGAGCTGGGCTGAATCGGTCATGTCCACATATTCGCGCGCCTTTGCGAGATGCTCGGGCGAGATCTCCTGTTGCGCATTGGCAGGGGCCACGGCCACCAGCGCGGCACCGGACAGAACAAGCGCCGCTACGAGCCGGCGCAGAGTGGGCAGGAAAGTCATTTTGCGTACGGTCCCTTACGAATGATCGGGTTAAGATTTCACATGCTCGGAGAGCTTGATCGTCCCCCCGGGCGTAGCAAGATAGGCGTCGGAACACAAATCGATGAACAGCCCGTGCTGGACGACGCCGGGAATTTCGAGCAGCGCCGAGGAAAGTGCTTTTGCGTCTGAAATACGGCCAAAAGATGCGTCCACGATATAGTGTCCACCGTCGGTAACGAAGGTTTCACCGTCGACGTTTTTCCGTAGCGTTCTTCCGCCCAGAGCATTGAATTGCCCCATCACGTCGGCGATTGCCCGTTCGGTCGCAGCAAGGCCAAAAAGGTTGACCTCGATGGGCAGTGCAAACTTGCCCAGCGTGTCGACAAGCTTGCTGTCATCCGCAATCACGATCATGCGCGCCGAAGCCGCGGCAACGATCTTTTCGCGCAGCAGTGCGCCGCCGCCGCCCTTGATGAGCTGAAAATTCCTGTCGATTTCGTCCGCGCCATCGATTGTGACGTCGAGACCATCGATATCGTCAAGAGTGGTCAGCGGAATGCCGAGCCCGCGTGCCTGCTCGGCGGTCACTTCCGATGTGGGGACACACAGGCACTCAAATCCGTTTGCGACTTCAGCGCCGAGCAGGTCGACAAAGTGTTTTGCCGTCGAGCCGGTGCCGAGCCCGATTCGCATGCCCGAGCGGATTTCCGACATGGCCGCCAGGGCCGCACTGCGCTTGAGGTCTTCGCTCACGTTCTGAAATCTCCCGGTTTTGCCTCTAGAACGGCAGTTCGGAGCTTGTGTCAACGCTACCAATGTCGATACCTGCATAGCCGCGCATCGCACGTGGCTTTTCGCTGCGCGCAATAGCGCCTATATTCGGCTGATGACAGATCACTCGACCCAGCGCCCTCTCGTCGACAGTTTCGGCCGGCACGTCACCTATCTGAGGGTTTCAGTGACCGATCGCTGCGACTTTCGCTGCACATATTGCATGGGCGAAGATATGGTCTTCCTGCCCAAAAGCGAGGTGCTCAGCTTCGAGGAAATCCAGGAGGTCATTGGCGCGTTCGTGAGGCGCGGTGTTCGCAAGGTCCGCCTCACCGGCGGAGAGCCGCTGGTGCGGCGCGACATCATCAAGCTGATCGAAACCCTGTCCGAGAGCCATCTGGCGCGGGGCGAACTCGATGAATTGACGCTCACAACCAATGGTAGCCAGCTCGCAAAGCACGCCGGACGACTTGCGGAGCTGGGCATCCGTCGTGTCAATGTCTCGCTCGATACGCTCGATGGTGAAAAGTTTGCGGCGATCACCCGGCGTGGGCGCCTGCCGCAAGTGCTCGACGGCATCTACGCGGCCCGCGACGCCGGGCTTTCGGTCAAGCTCAACATGGTAGCAATCAAGGACGTCAACGAAGACGAGATATTGCCCATGCTCGAATGGGCACATTCGGAAGGGTTCGAATTGACCCTTATCGAGGAAATGCCGCTGGGCGATGTCAGCTTTGATCGTGCCGATACCCACCTTTCCCTGCGAACTGTTCGCGACCGGATCGCAGAGCGCTTTACACTGACCCCGATTGCCAAGCGCACCGGCGGACCCGCCCGCTATATGCGGGTCGAACAGACCGGCGGCACCATCGGGTTCATCACGCCGCTGAGCCACAATTTCTGTGAAAGCTGCAATCGCGTCCGACTGACCTGCACTGGTCAGCTCTATATGTGCCTGGGACAGGAGGATCGCGTCGATCTGCGCGCCGCCCTGCGCGAGGGCGGACCACAGGGTCTCGATGCCGCGCTCGATCAGGCAATGATCCTCAAGCCCAAGGGGCATGATTTCGTGATTGAACGCCGCTCCGCCCCCGCAGTCGGACGGCACATGTCGGTAACCGGCGGCTAGAGCATTTCAGCGCTTCTATGAACCGCTTCAGTTGCTCCAAGTCTTTGTTTGGTCGCGTGTCCGAACCGATAAAGTGGCATCCGCTTTATCTGTACACGCTCTAGTCGCCGACCACGGCAAACTCCAGCGGCAGCGCTGTCGTATACTTGATCTGCTCCATGGCGAAGGACGAGCTGACATCGGAAAGAGCGATCTTGGAGATCAGCTTTTTATAAAAAACGTCATAGGCCTGAATGGATGGCACGACCACGCGCAAAAGATAGTCGACGTCGCCGCTCATGCGGTAGAATTCGACGACCTCGGTGAAATCCTCAACCACGGCGGCGAATTTGCGCAGCCAGGCATCGTTGTGCTCGTTGGTCTTGACGGCAACAAACACGGTGACGCCCGCATTGACCTTTTCGGGATCGAGCACCGCAACGCGGCGCTTGATGACACCCTCCTCCTCCATTTTCTGGATGCGGCGCCAGCATGGCGTGGTGGACAAACCGACCTTACGGCCGATTTCCGCCACAGGCATCGTGGCATCCTTTTGCAAAAGCTGGAGAATTTTGCGGTCGAGTTTGTCGAGCGCCATAGAAGCCCCTGAAATAGTATTCTTAAAATCAACGAAAATTTCCAGTATTCTGGAAAATCGTCCGCCTCGGCATGGCATTTGACGTGCCAGCATTGCCCGTGTCAAGGCAAACCAATCGGGGTCCGACCATGGCCATTTCTCCCCTTTCGGTTACCCGCAGCCGCCCGGCCAGGGAGCTTTCGGCTGAGTATGGTGAAAATTGCGTCTAACTGTCCGGCACGGCTCAACGTCCTGTTAACCACGCGTGGCTTAGCGTTAAGCCTCGCGTACGGGTTGGCGGGATTTGCTGACCTGATGAGTAGTTGAGTAGCGTAACGAGAGTTCGATGGCGTCCAGCCAGCCAAACCGTGCAACCGAAGCGCCGCGTCGGGGAGAATCGCGCCGTACGGTCCAGCGCGCTGTTCTCGACGCCCGCCAGAAGCTGACATCAAGCTCGGGCACACGGGTCACTTTCGATTATGAACTGCTGGCCGAGTATGCTGGCGCCCGGCTGACAAGCCTTCTTCCCACACTCGCGCTCCTCAGCATCCTCTCGCTTGCCGCCATCTTGTGGATCGATCCGGTCATAGCCGCGCTCTGGGCGAGCGCGGTCGGCATCGCCAATCTGGGCGTCGCCATGATCTGTCGCGGGTTCCGCAAGCAAGACAATACCAGGTTCAACCCCGGGCGGTGGACGCAAACCTTCATAATCGCCGAAACGATCACGGGCCTGTCCTGGGCCACCCTGCCTATCCTCACCATTGCAGGCGGCGGAGAAGATATCCAGATCATCATCTTTGCCATGTTGCTGGTCGGCGTTGCAGCAAATGCGGTCGCCACGCGCACGCTGCCCAGCGCCACGCTGGTCACCACCTTCCCCGGCACGGTGTCGGTGGCGGCCATGCTCATCTGGAGCGGCGGGACGCTCAACTACGCAATGTCGGTTGTGACCATCGGGGCGTTCTTTTTCTTCCTGTTTCTCACCCGCCAGCTCTACAAATCCGAAATCGGCAATCTCGAGCATCAATGGGAAAAAGACGCTCTGATTCTTGAGCTCGAGGAAGCCAGGACGATGTCGGACGAAGCCCGGCGCCATGCCGAGCAGGCCAATATCGCCAAATCGCGCTTTCTTGCCACCATGAGCCATGAGCTGCGCACGCCGCTCAACGCGATCATTGGCTTTTCAGAGGTTCTCAAATCGGAGCTGCTGGGCGCTCACGCTGTTCCGCAGTACAAGGAATACGCGGGCGATATCCACGCGAGCGGGCAACACCTTCTGACATTGATCAACGAACTGCTCGATCTCTCGCGCATCGAGGCCGGCAAGTACGACCTCAACGAAGAGGCCATTTCGCTCGCCGATATTTCCGACGACTGCCGTCGCATGCTCGAAATCCGGGCCCGGTCCAAAAATGTTGACCTTCAGTTCGAGGCCGGAGACTCGCTGCCCAAGATCTGGGGCGACGAGCGCGCCGTGCGTCAGGTGGTCCTCAACCTGCTCTCGAACGCCATCAAGTTCACCCCGCAATCGGGCAAGATCGTTCTCACCGTGGGACGGTCGACCGATGGCGGGCAATTCATTTCTGTTGTCGACAATGGCCCCGGCATCCCCGAGGACGAGATCGAAACCGTTCTGTCCTCATTCGGCCAGGGCTCGCTGGCGCAAAAGACCGCCGAACAGGGCGCGGGGCTGGGCCTGCCCATCGTGCAAAAGATCATGGATCTGCATCAGGGACGGTTCGATCTGTTCTCCAAGCTGCGCTTCGGTACCGAAGTGATCGCCACCTTCCCGCGCGCGCGGGTCATGGAAGGCATCGCGCCGGTGGTCGAGCAGCGCAACAGGCTCGAGATTTATTCCGAAGCCTCCTAAACGGCCCGCAAATCTTCCATCAGCGTTCCAGCCAGCGCAATTTCGGCGTCATGCGGCTCGTCCCGGATGGTCTCCGCAAGCCCCGCCTGGTACCACTCTTTCATGGCCGGCACGGTCAGGAGCCTTTGTGAATACGCCATGGACTTCTCGCCGAGCTCCAACCCATAGGTCTGAATACGGAAGGCAACCGGGCAAAAGAACGCATCGACCGCGGTGAACGTCTCACCGGCGAGGAACGGCCCGCCGAACCGCGAAAGCCCTTCGCCCCAAAGTTCGTCAAGCCGGTCGAGATTGGCTTGCAGCGCCGCGCTGATCTCATGCATGCGCACTCTGACACCCACGTTCATTCCGCAAATGTTGCGCAACGCCGAAAAGCCCGAGTGCATTTCGGCCGTTGCCGAACGCGCCCAAGCGCGTGCCGCTCGATCTGCCGGCCAGACGCTGGAATGGTCCTCAGCGACATATTCGGTGATCGCCAGCGAATCCCAGACCGTCAGATCTCCATCCACCAGGCATGGCACGAGGCCGGTGGGCGAGAATTTACGGAATTCTTCGTAGCTGGAGCCCTGGAGAAAGGGCACGAACCGCTCATCGAATTCGATGCCAAGCGTCTTGAGCAGGACCCAGGGCCGCAGCGACCAGGAGGAATAATTCTTGTTGGCGATATAGAGCGCGTACATGGCATTTCTCCGTCAAAACAAGCGTCACTTACCGGATTCTGGGCAGATTCCGGAAGCACCAGTCCGAGAGGGTTTCGCGGTTCCGCTCAGCCCAGTTTCTCGTCAACGGCAGCTTCCCCGAAGGTCGCCATGTTCTTGTGAACGTGCAGGGCCGTCTTGCACAGGACGGCCGCCAGTGCAGCGCCACTCCCCTCCCCCAACCGCATCCCCAGATTGAGCAAGGGTTTTGCGCTCATCTTTTCGAGCGCGCGCGCATGACCGCCTTCGGCCGAGACGTGACCGAAAAGGCAGTGATCGATAGAAGCGGGATTGACCGCATGAGCGATGGCGGCAGCGGCCGTTGCCACAAACCCGTCGACGATCAGCGGCACCTTCTGGTGCCGGGTCGCGATGATCGCGCCCACCATGGCAGCGATTTCGCGCCCGCCCAGATTGGAGAGAACCTCAAAGGGCGTATTGAGCCGCCCAGCATGACGGGCCAGAGCCCCATCGACGGCATCGGCCTTGCGCTTGAGCCCCGCATCATCGACACCAGTGCCGCGTCCCACCCAGTCGGCGCCGGTGCCGCCATAAAGCCCCGCGTAAATCGCGGCTGCGACGGTGGTGTTGCCGATTCCCATTTCGCCGATGCACAAAAGGTCGACGTCCCCCGCGATGGCCTCCATGCCATAGGCGATGGTTGCTGCGCAGGTCCGCTCGTCCATGGCGGGGACAACCGTTATGTCACCGGTCGGCACGTCCAGGGCCAACTCGAACACCCGCAGATTGATTTCATGCAGCGCGCAAATCTGGGAAATTGCCGCACCACCCTTGGTGAAATTGTTGACCATCTGTTTGGTAACATCAGGCGGAAAGGCCGAAACGCCCTGATCGGTTACCCCGTGATTGGCGGCAAAAATGGCAACCATCGGATCTTCGAATGTCGGTTCGGCCTTGCCCTGCCAGCGAGCCATATGCTCGACCAGAAATTCCATCTCACCCAGCGACCCGGCCGGTTTGGTCAAATGCGCGTCGCGCGCCCGCACCGCCGCAACCGCCGCCTCATCGCCGTCCGGCCCGAGCATCAGGAGATCTTGGAAATCGGTGAAGGCTTGGGCAGACATGGTCGCTCCCGGATTCGAGTGATATGAGGGGCGCTCCTTTTGGGACGAAAAGAGGAAAAACGCAATTGATCGATGCCGACAAGCACAGCAGGACTTCCAACGCCGGCGCGTCGCCCGCAACAGACGGTGGGGTCATCGCAGACCTAGTCATGGCGCTGCGTTTTTTTTCGCGTCTGCCGACCGGGGGGAGACCTCACATCGTCCCCAATCTCGATCGAATCGCGCGTGTGCTGCCACTCGCCAGCATCCTGATCGGGATCGGCCCGGCAATTCTCCTGCTGATCGCCATTGCGGGCGGCATTCCGTTCCTGTTTGCGGCCATTGCGGCCGCCGCTTGCTCAGCCATCGTGACCGGCGCCATGAGTGAGGACGCCGCAGCGGATTCAGCCGACGGGCTGTTTGGAGGCGGCACTGCCGAGCGGCGGCTGGAAATCCTCAAGGACAGCCGCCACGGAACCTATGGCGTGCTCGCCATCGTCTTTGTGGTCGGGCTCAAGGTCGCTGCCCTTTCTTCCCTGGCGGCACATGGCGGATTGGTCGCGGCGTCCGTTTGGCTGGCAGCGGCACTGCTTGCGCGCTCGGGCGGGCTCTATATCGCCATGACGTTGCCACCGGCGCGCATCAGCGGAGCGTCCGCCGCCGCCGGCAGGCTCTCGCGGAACGCTTTCGGGTTCGGGCTCGTTCTCGCTCTCGTCATCGCTGCGGTTCTTGCCGTGCCGTTCGTTGAGCCACTTGGCCTTTTGCTAGGCGCCTCCATCGCCGCAATCATCGCTTTGGGATGGACACGGCTTTGTGATCGGCTGGTGGGCGGCCAAACGGGCGATCTCATCGGCGCTTTGCAGGCGCTGCTTGAAATTGCCCTATTGGCAACCTTTATGCGTATGATCGCTGCTTGAACGCTTTTGGATCTTTCATGCTGTTTGTTGGTTTCGCCATCCTGATCGTGGTCGGCCTTGCTGTCGCCATCAGCGCCGATGCCGGTGCCGTCTTCGGGCTGACGCAAGCGCAGACGGCGAGCGCCATTCCGCTCGTGGTGATCGGAACGCTGATTGCCAGCGCCTTGGTGGGACGCCGGCACAGGCTGGGTGAGATCCTGTCGGGGTTCGTCATCTGGATCGCCATCGGCGGCATTCTGGTGCTCGGTTACACCTACCGAAGCGACCTTGAGCGTATGGGGCAGCGGGTGTTCGGCGCCCTGCAGCCCGGTGCCGCCATCGTCGACCCACAAACAGGAAACGTTCACGTCTCCCGCTCGTTCGGTGGCAGCTTCAGCATCGACACCCGGATCAACGGCACCGAGGTGCCCATGATCTTTGACACCGGCGCCAGCGCCGTTGTCCTGTCCCAAGGCGATGCGGAGGCAGCCGGCATCGATACTGACAGCCTGCGCTATACAATTCCCGTTCAGACGGCCAACGGCACGGGCACTGCGGCTCCCATCCGGATCGAGCAGATCGAGGTGGGCAATATCGTGCGCCGCAATATCCGTGCCTTCGTGGTTGAAGACAGCGCGCTGGAAACCTCGCTTCTGGGCATGACGTTCCTCGAAACGCTCTCGCGCTATACCGTCAGCCAAGACTCCCTGGAGCTTCACGATTGACCTCCGCTCCCGGAGCGAAGGCTTCAGCCAGGAGGTCAAAGACAATGCGCATTCGCGGGCTGGTGCGCAATTCACGGTGTACGGTGAGCCATACGGGCGCCGGCAGGGGCTCCATCTGGGGCAGGATGCGCTCGAGGTCCGGGAACTGATCCGCAGCGTCGGCGAAGGTCAACCCGACCCCTAGCCCTCGCCTGATCAACTCCAGCCCCACCAGCGAGCTGACGCAGAGCCAGCGAAAGTTGCCACGGGTTACCGGTATGCCGCGCTTATTGAGCTCCTGGTCAACGGCGTCGTCGGGGGCAAAGCCGACAAAAGGCGCCTCGGCAAGGTCGCTGGGCTGTGTGGGCCGGCCGAATTTCTCGATAAAGGAGGTTGCCGCGTAGAGCCCCACTTCCGTGTCCCGGCACCGGCGCGTGATCAGATCTTCATGATCGGGCCTGACATGACGAATGGCGATATCGGCTTCCCGGCGCATCAGATCATCGATCGAATTTGAAGCAATGATTTCGACCTCGATTCCCGGCGCAACGGTATAGAGCTTTTGGAGGATGGGCGGGAGAACATGGGCGGCCAGAATGTCGACCGCCGTGATCCGCACCCTGCCCTCCAGCGCCTGCGATTGAGAGGACGCCGTTATGGCAATCCGATCGGCTGCGGCGCCCATGGCGCGCACATGCTCGGCCAACCGCCGCCCACCATCGGTCAGCGCCAGCCGCCGCCCCACGCGCTCGAAGAGCAGCAGGCCAAGATCGCCCTCAAGAGCGGCAATCTGCCTGCTGAGCGTGGGTTGTGTCAGCCCCAAAGCCTTGGCCGCGGCCGAAAGAGAGCCCGCCTCGACGGTCGCGAGGAAGGCGCGCATCTGGTTCCAATCAAAGCCGGGTGGTCTCGTGTTCATGCAAATATGTATAGCGTTCGTACAAAATTGCGCAATTTCTCTATGAGCCGGATTGCAGTAAACTGGGAACAATGGAGCGGGACTGAGGGAAGCTGCGATGACTGCGACAAGCAGGTTCTGGGACAAGACTGCGGACAAATACGCGCGTCTGCCGATAACCCACGAAGACGACTACGAGACAAAGCTCCGGGTCACGCAGGGCTATCTGCGGCCCGACATGCGCTTGCTCGAATTCGGTTGCGGGACCGGCGGAACAGCGATTGCGCACGCCCCTCACGTTGCTCATATCCTGGCGATCGATTTTTCCGAACGCATGCTCGAGAAAGCGCGCCAGCGTGCTCATGAGGCCGAGGTTACCAACATAACTTTCGAGCGCGCCGACATCACCACTTTGCCACTCCCCGACCAACCCTACGACATGGTGCTCGGTTTGAGCATTCTGCATCTGCTCAAAGATCCCGATGCCGTCATCGCCAGAGTCTATCGCATGCTCAGGCCGGGGGGATATTTCGTCTCAAGTACGGCATGTCTGGGGGATACCATGGGCTATTTCAAGGTGTTAGCACCTATCGGACGCGCGCTGGGCCTGCTGCCGATCCTTAAGGTCATGAGCACCGACGAGGTGATCGCCAAGATCAAGCGACCCGGTTTCGAGATCGCCCATCGTTGGAAACCCGGCCCAGACCGGGCGCTGTTCGTGGTGGCGCGCAAGCCGGGGTGATAGCGCTCAGGCGACGCGAACCGCCGCCTGATCGATCTGGGCAAAAGCTGCAGCGATCACTTCGGGCCCTGCGCCAGGCTTGCAGGCTTCGACACTCAGAATCTGCCGGAAACGCCGCGCACCGGGCAGTCCGTTGGCCAGGCCGAGCATGTGGCGGGTGATCTGGTTGAGGCGCGTGCCCTTGCCCAACTCGACTTCCGCATAGGCGGTCATGGCGGTCTCGATGTCATCGAGTGTTACCGCAGCGCGCTCCTCGCCGAATATTTTTTCGTCAGTGACGCCCAAAATCATCGGATCGTGATATGCGGCGCGACCGAGCATGACGCCGTCGGTATGCTGAAGGTGAGTTTCACACTCCTCGAGCGATTTGATGCCACCGTTTATCATCACGGGAAAATCGCCAAGGCGCTGTTTCAGCCGATACACCCGATCGTAGTTCAGGGGCGGTATGTCCCTGTTTTCCTTGGGTGAAAGCCCCTTGAGCCAGGCTTTGCGCGCATGAACGTAGAGTGCGTCTATGCCAGTCGGAACCACCGCATCAACGAAGCGATCGAGGTCGGCCTCGATGTCCTGTTCGTCGATCCCGATGCGGCATTTGACGGTGATCGGGGTGTCGGTCGCCTCGGCCATGCCCAATAGACACTGGGCCACCAACCCCGGTACGCCCATTAGACATGCTCCGAACTGTCCAGATTGAACCCGGTCGGACGGGCAGCCGACATTGAGGTTGATTTCGTCATAGCCGAACCGATCGCAAATCCGGACGGCCTGAGCCAATTCGAGCGGATCGGACCCACCCAGTTGCACCGCCACCGGATGCTCGCTGTCATTGTACCCCAGCAGCCGTTCGGCATCCCCATGCACCAGCGCCGCACTGGTGACCATTTCGGTGAACAAGAGCGCATGCGAGGTCAACTGCCGGTGAAGATAGCGGCAGTGCCGATCTGTCCAGTCCATCAGAGGGGCTGTACAGAACCTACGCGCTTGTTTTAAAACGATTTTTTTAGTAGCTTCAGTATGTTGCACGGCGGTAGAGGCACCCTAATTTTCGATCCGATACGACCCTTTTCGCCACATTTCGATTCTTCATTGCACATACAGCGCACACGAAAAATGGCTACGCTTACGAAACTCAAGTCCGGCTCATGGCGAGCCCAAATCAGACGCAAAGGAAAGTACGCAAGTGATACTTTCCTGCGTCGCGGCGACGCAGAGGCCTGGGCACGCAAACTCGAGCACAAGATTGATCGTGGCGATCCTATACTATGCGATCCCGAAACCACAAAATCCTTTGCTGGCCTTATTGATCTGCACTGCCAAGATCTCTCGCAGGTAGGAAAGAAACTAGGTCGTTCCAAGGCGGCAAGTCTAGCGATGCTTTCAAGGCGGCTCGGGCGTCTTCGGCCAGTTGAACTCGATCGCGAGCGCATTATCGAATTCGGTAAGGAACGTGCCAAAGAAGGCGCGGGACCGGTGACCGTGTCCATCGACATCGGTTACATCAAGACCATACTCTCGCACGCCGCAGCTGTACACGGAGTGGTTGCCTCCACCGAGGGCATTGACCTCGCTCGAATTGCACTAAGCAGGTTGGGACTTGTGGGCAAAAGCAACGAGCGTGATCGTCGTCCAACGGACGCTGAACTTGATGCGATCATTACTCACCTCGAAGCAAATCCCCTGCTGACAATCCCAGTAGGCAGGATCGTGCGGTTCGCGGTGGCGACAGCAATGAGGCTAGACGAAATTTGTCGCGTTACCTGGGACGATTATAACCCCCGCACGAAAATGCTCTTCATCCGCGATAGAAAGGACCCACGGAAAAAGGAGGGTAACAATCAGCGAATTCCCCTTCTCAATGTGTCAGGCTACGATGCTTGCACCCTTATCGAAGAGCAAAGACAGCTGACGGGCAGCAGCAGCGGTAGAATCTTCCCATACAATAGCAAATCCGTCGGCACTGGTTTCCGTCGCGCGTGTCGCGCTTTAGCCATAGAGGATTTGCATTTTCATGACCTGCGTCATGAGGCCACCAGCAGATTGTTCGAGGCAGGTTTTGCGATCGAACAGGTTTCTCTGGTTACTGGGCACAAAGACTGGAAGATGCTGCGCAGATATACGCACATCCGACCTGAGAGCTTGCACGCTATCGCTGCTCGCAATGCCTTAGTTACCCATCGAACGTAAGCGAGTGTTTTCTACCAGAAGCGCGGCCTCGACCTAGCGGCTAATGCGAGGTCGAGAACCGTTTCGTCGGCTTTACGCCCCCGTGTCGGCATCTGTGAGCGGAGATCCAGCCTCGCGAACCGGTCGTCCACTGCAAGTGAACGACCGCTCCATTTTCAGATTTCCGTCCGTTCGGCCATAAGCAACGCGCCTTCGATGTCCACACCACCATGACGCGTTCGAACGTGACGTTGGTGGCGGATTGAGGGCGGCAGCTGAACGGCGGCTTACGTTCGGTTCACCGCCAGAGCCGGACAGTCCGTTTCCGTGAAGAGTTTCGGCAGCCGGTAGGCGCCCGAAACTCTTCGCGGAACAGACGGGCAGCTTTCGGGAATGAGATCGGCAAAGCGGACCTCTCCAACAGTCGCGTAGGCAAAGAATTGGAAAGAGACATGAGCGGTATCTTGCAGGGCAGGATACCGCCATTCACGAGGTGTGATAGCTAGTGCACCGCACTAAAGGGCATACTGTTTTTTGTCGGTCAGATTATTGGCGACCTGTCTACGGCAGACTCACGGGACCGAAGGAGCGCCAGCCCTAACGACACCAGCACCGCCATCATTGTTGAGTAACAGATCACGGGCCACGCTGTGTCTCCGTTTAGCAGCGTCACCGCGAATGTCCCGGCGATGCCGACTATCAGGCTTTGGGTGCAGAAGTAGAACGCAACCGCCGATCCGGCGATGTCGTCGAACTGCGCCAAAGCGCCGTTGGCGGTAACAGACACTGTGAAGACGATTCCGACCGCCATAACCCACATCGGTACGATAAAGCTGAGGAACGACGGCGATCCGAAGAGTTCGCCGATCCCCAGCAAGACTGCGCCGCAAACGAGCAGGGCCATCCCACGCGCGACACATCCTGCGATAGCCCATCTGGCGACAAAGGACTTCGCAAAACGGGTTGTCAGGATCATGATGAGCGCGACGGTCGCGAAGGCAAAGCTGAATCCGATCTCGGAATAGCCAGCCTGACCTATGAGCACGCGGGGGGCGGTCGAGAAGAACACAAAGAAGGTGCCCATGCCGGCGCTAAAGCCAACCGTATAGACCCAAAAGGCAGGGCTCGCGAAAACCGGCAAAACGGATCGGCGCGTCTTCGCTTGATCCATAGGACGGGTTTCTTGCCACCTGAACCCGGCATTCAGCAGTGCAAGTAAGGCCAGTGCAGACAGTGTGATGAATATCGCCCGCCATCCCAAGAGCTCACCGATCAAAGCTCCGGCGATAGGGCCCAGCGCAGGCACGAACGCCAGCATCGAACTGAAAAGGCCGTAGATAACAACACCTTCGGGACGAATGGCATAAACGTCGCGAACCGTCGCGAAGGTCGCCACCAGCATGGCCGACGCGCCAACTGCTTGAAGCAGACGGAAAGCGACAAAGGCTAATGCAGTTGAAGACCCAGCTGCTCCCAGAGACGCAATGACGAAAGCCGTTGCGCCCGCAAGCAGGATTGGCCGTCGCCCGATGCGATCTGAGAGCGGGCCAAAGATCACCTGGCCCACGCCGAGCATCACCATGTACAGGCTCAAGGTAAGTTGGATCATGGAGGGCGTCGTGTTCAGGATGCCAGGCATCGCTGGAACGACGGGGAGGTAAATATCCATCGCCAGTGAAGCGAGAATGTCGAAGGGAGCCTTCAGCAGCAGGGCTGCTGGCAGCGTATAGGCCCACTTGGGGCGTGTGGTAGTCATGATAAATCAACCGCTCGATTAGGGAATACCGGGCGGCGTCTGCTCGTCAGCAATCAGATGGGATGGGTCTTACAGAGCGCCGCAACAACAATACTGGTTGTTGCGGCTTACTTGTCTGCTGACTTGGAGCTTTCCATCTGATGACTCCGGGGTTCTGAATTTGGATAGCTATTCACTATCTGATTATATGTTGTTCAGCAAGGCGAGAGCGTTGGGCCCATCGCACCGAGACTTCCGCGCACGCCCCCGTTCAAGCCCTACCCAGATGGCCATGCCGCGGAACTAGATGTGCCCTCATTGCGCTGGATCGGCGCTGCGTAGTGGGATGAAATGATGTCTTCGATCTCCTCGACATAAATGGGGCCGGGCTCTGCCAAAGGCGGCGAAACCATCACTTAGCGCCGCGTCCGGGGTGGTTATCAGACCCACTGCTTTTGGTGGGCTACAGCCTGGCCGTCATTACCGGGCTCTCGGTGATCTGTCCCGCGCCTCCCGAAACGCAAATGAGACCGAGCGCGCCGCAGTCATCAAAGCGCGCGGACGGCAATATCGAGATCCCCTGGTCGGAAAAAACGGGTTAAACCAACGACTAGAGTTCACAGGTTACTTGGCACAACACATCGGTCACATTAAGGTTCGTAGAATGCATCTCAACAGAAGATAGAAAATGAGTGAAGCTCCTGAATTTGTGCCGGACAGCTTCCTAAAAGAGATCTTCTCTTATTATGGTTTGACGTCATCGGCATTTATACTGTTCTCCGGCGTTATCGTCTCAGGCCTCGGCCTGCAAGGTGTTATCAACCCGGCGATATGGCTATTTGCCGCCTGTCTCGCGCTGATCCTCGGATATTCGCTACGTCACTATATATCCAACCGCTTTCCATTGGTCTTAACAGTCGCGGTCCTGGCATCTGCGCTGGTCGCATATGTCTCCATTCGGGAGCGTTTGTACCCGTCATTAATCCCCGCCGAGGCATACTCGGATGCCTTTGCATCAATTATCGTATCTGCCTTTCCCCTTCTAATAATTTCGTTTTCATTTGCCGTTTCCATTATTTCTTATAAAAAGCACGATTCAATAATACCGCAAAGTTTACTTCCTTCTATTCAAGCTCAACTTCATGAACAGGTAATAAAGAATCCTCTATACTATGAGTCGTTTGTATGTAGAATAATTTTGGAATATGATGACAAAATAGGTCAAGTACGGCTCGACACTAGTATAACTATGAAAGTGAAGAACCGCGAAAATGAGCCGGTGGCGTTCAGGCACCGATATCCAAGGATTACACCTCGCTTTCGATTGCACGAAGTCCGGGTCGATCAGGTAGCAAAAGATATCGGAAACCCGCGGTATCATTCTGGAGACGCGGTACATCTGGAGGAAAAGATTGCTGGCAAAGGCTCTGCTGTCGTTGATGCACGAATGACCGAGATTTTTCCGAACAATGGCTCGGAGCTCTACACCGCCTATAGTTATCCGGCCGCCAACTTTGAGATCAGCCTACTGAATGAGAGTACGAGTACGATCGACGCGTGGATTGAGGTCTTGAACGACCATGCTCACGACATAAGGGTCGAGAACAACTACCTGGTCTGGGTGAGCGACAAAGCCATACTTCCATATCAGGGCACCCGCATTGTTTGGAGGCAGGTCTCAGGAAACTAGCAGATGACCAATATCAAAGCGACAATCGAGCTATCCGTCTCACCGCACGTTGATACGCATCAACTGCAGGAGTTGCTCCGAGCGTCTTGGGAAGATCACATCGACTGCGACCTTGTCGAGCGGCATGCATCGAGCCTTGCATACATTGTCGCATATGTGGGTGGGGATCTGGTTGGCTATTTAAACATCGCCCACGACGGATGTCGCCACGCATTTATCGTTGATGTGACGGTTCATCCCAACATGCGTCGGATGGGGATAGCGCTAGGTATGCTGAAGAAGGCAGTCGATATTTGCACCGAGCGAGGTTACGAATGGATACATCTCGACTTTGATGATCATCTTGAGCCGCTCTACAGGAAGGCGGGCTTTAAGATCGGCAAGTCCGGCCTCTTTCATATTACGAACCGATAGCTGCTAATGTGCCTGCTGCGAGCAAAGGCAACCATCGATCGAGCCTGATCCAGTCCAAAACCCCAAGTAGCTCTGGATTACGTTTTCACTCTCTTGAAACACACTGCCAATCCTAGATGCTGCTAGGCTACATAAATGCAGGTCTCCGGACGATGAAATTGTGATTTTGGGCGACGCAATCTTTCGGCCCCGAACTCCGCTAAAGTGACCCGAAATAAGAACATTTGTGGGGCCATTGTTCTTTGTCATGGCAGCTTTGGTGGCACCAAGAAATTCATCGTGATCGATCTCTAGGGCCGCCTCGTAAAGTGCGCCGCGGCCGGACGCAATGAACTTGTTGAGAATGAGGCTCAAGGGGACGGCCGTATTACATAGCTCAACGAAATCGTCGAGTTCATCGATATTTCGGGAAGTAATCACCGCAGAAATAGACATAGGCACGCCATAGTGGACGGCACGTGCCACGGACTTCATTGCATTTTCCAAACAGGCTCCGCCAGTCAAGTAGCGATAATTTTCTGCTTTCAGGCTCGGAATCGAGAACTGTATCTCGATCTTTTCGTCACGCAGAAAGCGAATATCGTCCTCCGAAAGCGTAGTGCCATGAGTAACGATCTCGACTGCCCCGAAAGCTCTTAGCCTTTTGGCGATTTCTCGCCAATTTGGGTGTGCGGTTGCATCACCGCCAGCCATAATGGACTTCAGTTCATAATCGTCAGCATATGCGGAAGCAAACGCCATCAGTTTTTCGACACATTCCAGCGACATATGCCGATGATGTTTGGCATTCTCCGAGCGCCAAGCGTTGTAACAGAAACGGCACTTAATTTGGCAATGCTCGGTAACTTCAATCCAAAGCGACAGTGTCGTCTTTGCCCCGCTCATCGGCTACCTCGCTTACATCGCAGGCCCCACAATTGCCGGCTACCTGACTTGCGGCTTGATCTAACTCTGAGCGAGGTGAATTTTCCTCAAGACGCATTTGCTCATCGTGAAGTAGCTTTTTCCAGTGCTTCATCGGTTTCCCTCCTTACTGAGACAAAACAATAATCGAACGTTGCATGGAGTGTCAAAGAGGTTTGCGGGTTCCAAAGATGAACAATTGGCCAGCTCTAGCTGCCTTTTGCGTGGAAAAACCAGAGTTCCTCCATTCTTTAAAAGAGTTTGGCCGGAAGCCCTTATGAGCGTGCTGCTTAAGAAGCCGTGATTATAACTAACACCTTGCCTGGCCATTTTGCCCAGCAAATTGAGCTCTTGGAAACTTGAACCGTTGGCCACTTCGAATTTTGTCGCCCAGTCTGGACTACAGACGATTAGAGAAACGCGCGAGAGACGGACGAGCAAGCCTCTATTAGTCCCGCCGATTGCTCCCATGTCGAAACAGGGTCAGCATTGTCTCCAACTCGGCCTCCAAATCTGTTGTTCCGCCTGAAAGCCAACGCATTAGGACGCCGAGATACATGTGCGCCAAAATCTCTGCGAGATATTGCGCTGTAAGATCGTTACGAAGCTCGCTCCGATCCTGGGCGTACTTGATAAGGTCGGCGAAAATCCAGCCCAGGCCATCGAGCGTGTGCATCTTTCTACCGGGCTCGGGGCTCGCCAAATCAAGCAGGCGATAGCGAAGATATGCTGGCAAATACGCCTTGTTTGTTTCGCACCAATTTATGGACGCCGCGAACAGCACGCCCATTTGACTGTTAAAGCTTTTCTGGGTTTCGATCTCACTCAAGAGTCGATCGCGATTGCTCTCGATCTCCTCGTGCAGCCATGAGGCAATCAAGGCTTCCTTTATCGGAAAATGGTTATAGAGCGTGCCCTTAGCAACGTCCGCTTTGGTGGCGATTTGTTCCATCGTCACTGCGTCGTAACCTTGGGTTGAGAACATCTCCATAGCGGTGGAGGTTAGTTTCTGCCGCAGCAGCCTCTGCTTGCGTTCCCGGCGGCCTTCGGCAATCTCCATATCAGGCTCAGTTTTCATTGAACGTCGTACAATTTTGTGCATAGTTCATATATTGGTGTCGTCCAGTATGGCCATGCCGGCGATAACGCTCAAGCCTGAGCGGCGGCCGCATCGATCAACACGAGAGTTCGCAATGGAAAAGACTGTAGCGCATCAGGATGACCAGGCGAGAGATATTTTTAACGAACTCGCCGACCGCAACTGGCTGGTCACAAAGCTCGATACACTCGTGCAGTGGGCAAGAACTGGCTCGCTTATGTGGAACCAATTTGGGCTCGCCTGCTGCGGCGTGGAAATGATGCAATTTGCCATGCCTAGGTATGATGCTGAACGCTTCGGTTTCGCACCGCGAGCTTCGCCACGGCAGGCCGACGTCATGATCATTGCCGGCACTGTGACCAACAAAATGGCCCCTGCCCTGCGAAGGATCTACGACCAGATGCCCGAACCGCGATATGTGATCTCAATGGGATCATGCGCGAACGGTGGAGGCTACTATCACTATAGCTATTCAGTCGTGCGAGGCGCCGATCGGCTAATACCTGTGGATGTATACGTACCCGGCTGCCCGCCAACGGCAGAGGCGCTGCTTTATGGCATTTTGCTGCTGCAGAAAAAAATCCGAAGGACCGGAACCATTGAACGGTAATCCCGCCCCAGATCCGGCGCGTTTGATCTCGCGCGCCACGCCCCTTCCCCATGTTCAGCTACACAGAAATTGGTGTAGAGCGGCCGTTCCCGAACAGCTAATGCGATAGGTTACCACCCGATCGCAAAAGCTGCGCTGGCACTGTGAATGAGCCCTCCAGCAACAAAGACAACCGTAATCGCTATCGAGGGAAGGTTTCGCATTGGGAACAAAAGCGGCTGCAGGCTGGCCCGAAGCAACCAAAAGCCTGCGCCGGCGAGCAAAATGAAGGCAGGCACATGAGCCGAAGTGACGCCCGCCCAAATCAGTGCTCCGCCATAGACAATGAAACAATAGGTAAGCACGACATTGAGCGTCTGAGTTATCGCGACATTGATTGTGCCGGATGGGCGCAACTTTTTGGGCCATTGGAACAGGATCCAAAAGCACACGTGGAAGACCGCAAAGCCGATGTTGTAGAGCCCGCAAGCTACGAGCACTGATGGCTCAAAAGACGTAAAAACGTTAGGCATGGCAGTGGATTCCACCTTGCGAGAATAGACTGGGAGACAGACACTCGATGCCGTGTCTTGCCCCGATAAAGCTGCAAAAGCTACGATCCTAGCCGCCTTTCACAACGCAACTCTAAAGACCCCAAGGCATGTTGGCGGGGTGTAACATTCCAAGCGCACAACGCCATCAGGGTCATGCGAAGCGTCTACCGTGTCCCCGACAATGTCTCAGCGACCTTGCGGCGGATAAACGGCAATCGCGCTGCGGAACCGATCAGGGTGTTGCGCACTACACGTAACGAGCGATTTCTGAGTGTTGCGACGGCGGTCAGGCGATCGGTCATCCGTAAGACGTCTTGAGCGGCAGCGCGACGTGTTTCGCCATAGTCATCGAGGGTGTCTTGTCTTCCGGTCCTCAAGCTGCGCTCTAGTGCCTCGGCGAGGGCGACAGCATCTTTAAGGCCCAGATTCATTCCTTGCCCGCCGGCCGGTGAATGAACATGGGCCGCATCCCCCATTAGTACGATGGGCCCGTCGCGAAACCGATCGGCCAGCTTATGATGAACCTGAAACCGCGAGCCCCATATTACTTTTATCACACGCGCTCCAGCGTATGGCCCACGCGCATCGATAATGGACTGCACGTCCGCTACTGTCGGGTTTAAAGGGGCGTTTTGGCTTTGCGCGACCACACGGTACCGCTCCTTGGACATCGGGGCGACAACGAGCGTGCCATCGCGTGAGAAAAACAGTGTCACCTCGTCTTTTGAGATTGGCCATTCCATCCGAACATCAGCGAGCATGAACGAGCCATAGGTTTGTCCGGGAAATGAGATTTTCGCTAGGCGACGTACGGTGCTTTTCTCACCATCAGCCCCAACGACGAATTTAGAGCGAATTTGCGATCCATCCTCGGTCCTGATGAGGGCACCGTGTGCTTGACGCTCGATCCCAACGACTCTGTAGGGTCGTTTTACCTGATGACCCAGGGCCGATAGCTGGGCTGTCATTAGCGCCTCGGATTCATCTTGTGGTATCATTAGAGCAAAGGGAGTTGGCGTTCTCAAAACACCAAAGTCAGCGCGCAGCAACACCCTCGAGCGCTCTCGAACGCGGAAGTTCTGGACCTTAATGCCAGCTTCGATCAATCGATCTGCGATTTTCAGATTGCGGAGTGCTTCGAGAGTTCCAGCGTGTATCACCGCCGCCCGCGAGGTATTTTGCGCTTCTGGAAGGGCATCAAGAATGATGAAATCCACTCCCCGTTGCGCAAGGCCGATCGCCAGGGCAAGACCCGTCGGACCTGCGCCGACGATGACGACATCTACTTTTTGCGGCGATAGGTTCATCATTGTGTTTCCACAGCGTTCGATTGCGCATCAATCGCATCGGCCTGAAACCGTGTGTTCTGCCCGATCGTGATCAACCAATCTCCGTGCAGTTTCGTCATGACGTAGAGCGGTCGTCCCTCCGGTTCGTCTTCATCAAGGGCTCCCGACTTATCGACCGGCCTTTGAACAACATTGACCGCAGCAATGGTGTCACAGAGGAACGTTATGTGGGCGACTTCATAGGAAGCGTAGTGGTCGCCCAAAGAGGGTGTAAGCACCCTGTGCGTAAAAGCACTGATCTCATCCCACCCAGTCAACCGTCTGCCCAGCGCGGTCACCCACACAGCATTGCGCGCAAGTAGACGCATGAAGCCCTCGGGATCGCGGTTTCGCTGTGTTAATTCCACGTTCGCAATCGTACGCCGGATCAAGTCCACGTCTTGGGTTCGATCAGGAGCCATAGAAGAGTTGTGGGGGGGCATGTCGGGAGTATTGGTCATTGCGTTCTCCATCAAGGTGGTCGGTAGTGCTGCTGATATCAGTGGGCCACGGTAAAACGGGACCTTCGATGCTGGGGCCGTTCCGCCTCATCGAGCAGAGCCACAGCGAGATCTTCCATTGAAATTTCCGACTTTTGGTCCGCGTCGACCAAGAGGATGTCACCTCCAATCCTGTAGCGGCCAGTTCGTATGCCGGGCAGAAGTCGGGCGGGAGGACTGAGATAGGACCAATCCGCCTCAGTTTCGTTTTTGCAGACGACATATTGTTCGCAGCAAGCGAGAGCGATTTCACGCCAAGCCGGCGACACATATCTAGGATCATCGATAATCGGCTGACCGGTATCTGGCGCCAATAAGCTGCCGGCACCGCCGACCAGCAGAAGTCGAACTCTCGTCGATCTCAGGCCCTCCAGAAGGGCAAATGCTGTCTTCGCGTGATCGCGTTCGTTGCCTTTTGAAGGGCGCGTGGCGCTAATCACCAAATCCTGGCCCCTGCTCAACTCGGCAACCACTTCGGCATTCATGGCATCGCCGGCACGCAATTCTGCGCCTGCAAGGCATCCGGGAAAGCGCTCGGGATGGCGTAGAACTGCTGTGACCTGATGCCCGCGGTGCAAAGCTTCGGCCACCACACGGCGTCCGACACTTCCTGCGGCTCCGAAGATGACAATGCGCATGTTGGTTGAATTCCTATGTTGAAAAGGCTGGACTTTTTGCCCTTGGCTCGTCCCGCCGGCCTAACGTTCCAGTTGTTTTGGAAATGAGTGCAGCCGTGCAGTCTTGGAACGGCGATGCAAGATACCAATTGCTGAAACCACAGCGACACTGCCGGGCAGCCATTGCCATCCGAACCGCTGGGGCTCTACGGCTAAAAAAATGACCATGGAGACGAAGGGAATGAGATAGGTGTAGGCCGTCACCGTGCTTGGAGTCAGCACCCCAGTCGCCCGCTGGAGTAGCCAGAAAGTGACGCCACTCGAAAAGACGCCGAGATAAACTACAAGCACGAGGTCACCGATTGTCATTCGGGAAAGCGTGTGCGCCGGTTCAAATACCAGGCCTAGCAAGGCGATAAGCAGCCCTCCGGCTACCAGGCTCCAGAACGTTCGAAGCGCAGCGCTGCTGGCAAGCCAGCCACGCTGCAGACCCCATTTGCTCAGCACCGGGTAAAGCGCACTGGCACAGCACCCGAGAAAGAATAGCGCTTCGGCCTGCCCGAATTCCGGGCCGCCTGAACTTTCTACGCTACCTGCCCATGCCAATGACAAAGCGCCCGCCGCGCCAAGAAGAAGCGACCCAAGAAGAGCCAGGTCGGGGCGTTCCACACCGATCAATCTCCCTGATGCATAGGCGAGTAGCGGGACAGTGACGTAAAGCGTAGCCATCGATAGCGCACTGACCTGATGTGCGGCCCAGAACATTGCGCCAAAAAATCCTGCCAGACACAGCCCCATCACTGAATAAAGAATAGACCCCGGCAGACTTGGCCAACGGTCCGGTGTACGCCAGATCCAGGCACCAAGTGCGCAAGCAGCGATCGCAAACCGAATGGCCGTCAGAAACAACGGCGGCAGTCCTTCGCTCAATAGCCCCACCGCCGGAAACGACGTGCCGACGATAAACGTCCATGTGAGCATACCGGTATGCGCACTGCGCAGCGATTTGGTGGACACAGTAAGTTGTGATTGCATCGGTTTGCCCTTGTGGAGACGAGGTGGGTTCTTGATGCGTAGATCGGCACAGCCATCAGCGCGAGCGCACCAGGTTTACACACCGCTTGTTACAGGGGGCCGTGCGCGTGGTATGGCTAAGCGCAATAGGGCCGGCGCGCGCGCGCATTGCGCAGAGCTACTGCCCACCAAACAAGTTGGTCGAGCATGAGCTTAACCGCCGCCTCCGGTGCCGACGGCTCCTTCAATCGTTCGGCGTCGTCAAATAGGGCCGCGCAATTGTGCAAACTCACACCATCTCGGGTTGTGACCATGTGTAACTCTGCACAGACCTGTCGGAGTTGTTCGACCGATCTGAGACCGCCCGCCATCCCGCCGTAAGAAACAAAGGCCACTGGCTTGCCCATCCACTCAATTCTTGCTGAATCAAGTGCCATCTTCAGCGACGCAGGATAACCGTGATTGTACTCAGGCGTGATCATGACAAACGCATCGGCATCAGCCAAACGCGCTTTCATTGCCTCAACTTCGGGTGCAGGAACGCTTCTCAACGTCGAAGGAAGACCGGCATGTGCGAGATCGATGACATCTAGAGCCACCAGTTGATTTAACGCTGCCCGAGCGAGAAACCATCGTGCGACGGTGCCGCCGAAACGTCCCTCTCGAGTACTGCCCACGATTACCGCCGTGCGTATTCGAGTCTCGTCCATATCCCTCTCCTGCTATGCAGATGCGGCGTGGCAAACCAAGCCTTTCGGGATAATTCTGGCGCATCGAATGATGCGGCGTCTTGAAGATCTAGAGATTAAACTTTGAATATTCTTGCCCAAATGTTTTGTTCCGATGGCTCTGTATGTGAAAGCTCGGTGTTCAGGGCAATATGGCTGAGCTCAGCTGGCCTGGCGGCGGTACTGGGCCGGCGTCACGTTCATGGTACGCTTAAAAAGTCGCGTCATGTGACTCTGATCGGCAAATCCGCTGTTGGCGGCAATGGCCTTTATGGGAAGATTCTTGCTGCACAATTGTTGCTTGGCGTACTCAAGTCGGCGTTGAAGAACGTAAGAATAGGGCGGGCAGTTGAATTCAGCCTGAAATCGACGACTGAAGCGAAAGACGCTCAAATTCACAAGAGCAGCAAGTTCAGCAAGCGCAATGGTACGGGCAATGTTTTCATCGATGTACTCGATGATCCTTTTTCGTTGTGCCTGCGACATCCCATCCTGGCGATCATGCTCGCGCATAGCCACGGTCGCATATCCTCGCAAGATGTGAACTGATATCTGGCACCGTAGCGCCTCCACGTAGAGGCGGCCACCAAGACCTGTTGCGCTGGCCTCGTTGGCGAGACGTAAGGCGGCATCGGTCAGGAAGGTGTCTTGCACCGCGAGAACGTTTTTTAACTCAATATCTTTGATGTCGCGTTCAAAGGCTTCTGCTGCTGTGATCGCGAGCGCATTATAGGGCAAATAGACATGGAATGCCTCGATTGCGCTATCCCACCGCCAATGAGAGATCTCCGATCGCGTCAAAACCGAAAGGGTTCCAGGGCCAACACGATCTGTTTGCCAGGGACCGACGTCACGCTGCCAGTTTATGGCTCCACGGTTGACGTAGGCTACGATTGAAAAGTCACAAAGCTCAGGCAAGCTGACTTCTTGAGGCGGAGTACTGTATCGCCGCAGTTTGATGTCTTTCCAATTCAATGGGATGCTGTCGAGGACAATGTCTCCCACCATCCATTGTGGCAATTCTTCTGGAGTGATGGCACCGCTCATGCGCTGCTCCTTGTGCAAATTAAGGCGCGCCCAGAGGCTAAATTATCTTGAACACCAACGCTGCAGAACCTTTGCCTCGCCTTGTCATCATAGTGTGCAGTGACCCATTGGCGTTAAAAATGCGACGCAAAGCGCGCGCTGCGCCGCGATAAATCGATGTGGTGGCTTCCCGTGGAAATCCACAATCGACTACCCATTGCCAATCTGCACTTCGACATCGCGCGGAACCATGTCGATACCGTTGGTGGGCACCATGTCCTGAGGGCACACAGAGAGCACCACAAGAACGTCAAGGTGTACCAACAGCTCAACAGTGTCGCCTGCATGGCTTATTGGCGCGGAAATGGCGAACTCTCCGGCTGAACGCGCGTTCTCGAACAGATTAAGGGGCGCCGGAGTGACGTGGCTTTTAACGCCGTGAGTCTTGAGCGTATTATGGAGGTTGTCGGTGCAATTGGCATGATAATCGGTGCAGCCGAGCAGTTCATAGCGCCATCTATCACAGGCAGCAAGATACCAGTCGTGGACGCCCGGCGAGCTATCACCACTGATCTCCAGAATGGGCCGACGCCGGTTTGACACAAATCTAGTGCCAAGGCGTGGCCAAGGATCGGAGCAATGCACCCTGCTGTGCTCCATCGACATAAATTCGCTCGGGTCCTCAAGCACAAAAGCCCACACGTCGACGACCTGACTGCCATGGAGGTTGATCACCGAGAGTGTCTTGCCGCGGTCAAGAGCAAAAGCCTGCGCTGTTTGCGCCTTCAGACGCGTCATTGGACTGGTCCGGACGTTGCGAGAAGGACCGTATAAACGGAGGTGCTGGCGGTGATGTAGAGGCGATTCCCCTTGGGCCCACCAAATACTAAGTTCGAGACCGGTTCTGGCACAAAAACCTTGCCCAGCAGTGTTCCATCTGGGTGATAGATATGGACACCTTCTGCGGTTGAAACCCAGATGCGCCCCTTGCTGTCCAGCCGAAATCCATCAAAGACTCCAGCCTCGCAGGTGGCAAAGACCTCACCTCCGCTAAGCGTTGCACCCTCGACATGGAAAGAGCGGATGTGGCGGGGTCCATCGGGAGAGCTCGTGCCTCCAGAATCGACGATATAGAGCATGCTCTCGTCCAGTGAGAAGGCGAGGCCATTGGGAGACACGAAGTCCGTCGCGACGCGGGTGATCTCGCCGGTGGGCGAAATGCGGTAGACATGCTGGCCGTTTTGTTCGGATTGGGCGGCAAAGCCCTCGTAATCGGTCTCGATGCCGTAGGAGGGGTCCGTGAACCAGATCGAACCGTCGGATTTTACCACCACATCATTGGGCGAGTTAAAGCGCCTGCCCTGATAGCGCTCGGCCAACACACTTTCTCGGCCGTCATGCTCAAGACGTGTAACTGAACGCGTACCGTGGTTGCACATGACCAACCGGCTCTGGCGATCCAAAGTGCTCCCATTGGTATAGTACCCGCGTCCCGAACAATAATCGCCAACGGCACCCGTCAGCTCATCGTACCGCAGCCGCCGATCATTGGGGATATCGCTGAAGATTACCGATCGCCAAAGTCCCGAATAGACGGGCCCTTCGGTCCAACGCCCCCCCGTCCAGATCTTCTCGACGGGCTCGGCCAGCTTAACCGAGCGCCTAAATCGCTCGTCGCAGATTTCATAGCAGCTTGCAGTCATTCTCTTGTTCCATTGCGCGCTAAAGATTGCTACGGATTCTATAGCATCAGAAATTCACTTTTGCTATGGAAATTATAGCATGACCAAAAACCTTACAACCTCAATTCCCAGACCCGGACAGCCAGTCCGCGGCTCGCGCTCGGGGGCGCCGGTAATGGCCCTTTTCGACCTTCTCGGCCGAAGCTGGGCCATGGGTGTGCTGTGGACGCTAGCCGAAGGGGGACCCACCACCTTTCGCGGTTTGCAGGACCGATGCGAAACGATCTCTCCTGCTGCTTTGAACCAGCGACTCAAGGAATTGCAGCAAGCGCTGCTGGTGCATCGTACGCCGGAGGGCTATGGGGTAACGCCCCTCGGACGTGCCGTTTACGACAAGCTCGTGCCACTGGGGGCGCTGGCAAAGGAGTGGGGACGGGAACTTGAGGGCAACAAAGGCGGTAAAGCGCAGACTTAAAGGTCACCGCCTGCAATCGATCGCAGTCGCACAGGTCACTTGCCCAAAGACGTAATGGTTCCCTGCGCCAGGGCGCACAGCGTCTCTTGTCCGTCTTCGATGACATAGATCTCACTGTGACAGACGGCCTGGCGTCGCCCTGTGCTCCTTGCTTTCGCCCTTGCTTCGAGACGGGCGCCCTTGGCTGGTCGAAGATAGTTGAGCTTAAACTCGGACGTGAGCGCATCACCGCCCAGAGCAATGCCCCCGGCGAAGGTAAGAGAATTGTCAGCGAGGTAACTGATGACACCACCGTGGACAAACCCATGTTGTTGCTTGTGGTGGTCCGCGATCGGCAAGACCAAGGTAACGCCATCGGCTTTTGCTCTGGTGAGTTCAGCTCCGAGCCAACAGGAGAAGGGCTGCGCGTCAAACACCTGCCTTGCGAGATTATAAAAACTGTCCATGCGACGTCCTTTCATTGCACGCCCCGGTTGGCCTGGACTGACAGTCCCCGAGATTGCCCTGGCTCAGACCAATCGCTGAACAATTTGGTCACCAGGATGAATGCATATCATTTCGAGGGGCTCGGTGCCGGTGTTGACATAGCAATGGGGCACATTGGGAGGGGCGATAATTATATCCCCCGCGGACCCAACAATTTTTTCGTTACCGACAGTGAATTGAGCGCGACCGGCCCGCAGCACCCATGTCTCAGCATAGGGGTGGGTGTGCATGTCGGACCCTTTGCCGGGGTCGGTATCGATAAGAAAAAAGGAGACAGGGCCGCCGTGGTCGCGGCCTTCAAAGCGCACGGTTCGGCTCTGGGCCGAAATCGTAGGAAATGAGCGAAGTACGGTGGTCATTGCGACTGGCTCCATAGTCGTCTGGCTGAGCTGGAGACGCGCAAGCTTGACGAAAACGTCGCAAAGAGAAGCGCTTGATCCACACTGCTCTCTGCCATCACAGCAAGCTTGCGCGCCCTAGCGACGCTTCGTTGCATCAGGTGTGCTCGACTTTCCTTACGGGATGGATGGCGTGGAAGGCGATGCAGAGCCGATTAAACGTGTTCATCAAACCTAGAGCGATCGTGAGCTTGGCCAGTTCGCTCTTGGTGAAATGGTTTAGGGTTTCCTCGTAAAGCACGTCAGGAACGCCACGATCCGAGATCAGTGCAATATTTTCGGCCCATGCCAGTGCAGCGCGTTCCCGAGGAGAAAACAGTGGCGACTCTTTCCACGCGGACACAAGGAAAACCCGCTGTTCGCTTTCGCCTTCCTGGCGGGCCTCACGGCTGTGCATGTCGACGCAATACGAACAACCGTTGATCTGCGATGTGCGCAGATTGACGAGATGAATTAACCCCCTTTCCAAACCACAGCCATCAACGGCCTTTTTAAGTTCCACTTGAGCGCTCATCAATTCGCGAGCTTCGGCGTAAAAATCTAGTCTCGGCTGCATGGCATCCCTTGCGACCCCTCCGATGGGGTTCTGAAGATTATGTCTACGTCGATTAAGACGGAACACGCCCATTGGCTGTGACACCCATGGTGCAGTTTTTTGATTTGTCAGCTTTAAGGGTGAGGCTCCTGGACCAAGCTGGCGGTGAAAAATTCAGCTATCCTGTCACACCCGAGCGCGCTGTCTCGTCTTTTAGATTGTGCTTAGCGTTGAACGGAACGAACCGGATGCAGAACGTTGAAGAAGTTGAAAGGCTCAGATCGCGTCTTTTCACCCTGGCTTATCGCATGCTCGGATCCCGCCAGGAGGCTGAGGATGCCGTTCAGGAGGCCTATTTACGCTGGCATCGGGCTGAGAGCGGAGAGATCCGATCGGTTGAAGCGTGGCTCGTTACGGTAGTGACGCGTCTCTGTGTGGACAGGCTACGTGTCCTCCAAGCGGAACGTCAAAAATATGTCGGACCTTGGCTGCCCGAACCACTGGTTGCAGTGGAGCATGGCCCTGACCTCGCCCTAGAGCTTGCTTCGGACCTTTCGATGGCCCTGCTGGTGGTCTTGCAGAGACTGTCGGCTGAGGAGCGCGCCGGCTTTTTGATGCATGATGTTTTTGATTGCGACTATGCGGACGTCGCCGCCGCTCTTGGAAAGAGCGAGGCTGCGTGCCGTCAGCTGGTGCACCGCGCACGCAAACGCGTCAGAAGCGACAAACCCCGCTTCGAAGTGTCCGGGGCTGCCCACAAGCAGCTTGTAGAACGGTACGTGCGGGCTGTTCAGGAACGGGATGCGGATCGCATTGCTGAACTGCTCATGCCGGACGCTAGTTTTGTCAGCGACGGCGGCGGAAAAACCTGGGCGGCATTGCGTCCAGTTATCGGGGCAGGCCGGATCGCCCGTATGGAAGTGGGCGTACTGGCCAAGCTACCCCAGGCGTTCGTGCTCGAAGTCGCCGACGTAAATGGCCGCGCTGGTGCCATAGGACGCGTTGACGGCCGTATCCATGCTGTGACCTCGTTTGAGACAACCACTGAAAAGATCTCCGGCATAATGCGTGTCCTCAATCCCGAGAAACTGCACCATCAATTTCGATCAAGTGAGCTGCTCTGACAGCACTGGAAAGGGCGTGTTGAATGGGCAAGCAAGCTTTGCAGCCAAGGCACTGCCATGTCGCGCGAGGCGCTTTTAAGCGTTGGGTTACTGTGACAGCAACTCAACTCAACCAAGGTCTTGGGCCAGTTGGACAGGGCCAGAATTTCGACGATTGGAGGACGGCATGGCATTTTTCTCGATAGCGGCTTTGGCCCTGATCGCACTTATTGAGCTACTCCCCGAAAATGGG
>DFMV01000072.1:0-18793 GCA_002375765.1 Rhizobiales bacterium UBA3584
CTCAATTTCGGGGTCGATGAAATCTCCAACCCGCGCCTGCGCACGCTCGGCACCATAGCGGCGGCGGCAAAGGCGCAGGAAAAGCTCGACCGCCAGCGCGCGGCCGGCAAGCTGGAGGCAGCACAATGAGCGCCCTGGTTTCGGTTCGCGGATTGCAGGTCGATTATCTCACCGGCAAGGGTCTGTTCACTGCCGTAAAGGGTGTCGATTTCGACATCGGGCAGGGCGAGGTGATGGGGCTGGCCGGAGAGTCGGGGTGCGGGAAATCGACGATCGCGTTTTCGCTCATGCGCCTGCACCGCCCGCCCGCCATCATCTCCAGGGGCACCATCATGATCGATGGCACCGATGTGCTGGCCATGCCGGCGGCAAAACTGGAAAAATGGCGCTGGTCGTCGGTGTCCATGGTGTTTCAAAGCGCCATGAATTCGCTCAACCCGGTGCTGACCCTGTTCGAGCAATTCCGCGACATGCTGGCGCGGCACACCAGGCTTTCCAAGCCGGAGATCCGGGCGCGGGCCGAGGAGCTTGTGGCTCTCGTCGGCATCCCGGCCGCACGGCTCGACGATTATCCGCACCAGCTTTCAGGCGGCATGCGCCAACGGGTCGTTCTGGCCATGGCGCTGGCGCTCAATCCCAAGCTGATCGTGATGGACGAGCCCACCACGGCGCTCGATGTGGTGGTGCAGCGCGAAATCCTCCAGGAAATCATGGCGCTCAAGGCCAAGTTCGGGTTTTCGATCCTGTTCATCACCCATGATCTGGCGCTGATGAGCCAGTTTGCCGACCGGATCGCGGTGATGCTGGAGGGCGAGATCGTCGAACATGCTTCGACCGCCAGTATCGTTTCCGATCCGCAGCATCATTACACACGCAAACTCTGGGATGCGATGCCAAAGATCGCTGTGAGGGAGGCAAGCTGATGACTGACACACCGCTTCTCGAAATCGACAACGCCTCGAAGGTCTTTCATCTCAAGCCCATGTTCGGGGCCGGGAAAGAGGTGGTGGCGATGCGCAATGTTTCGCTGTCGATCCACAAGGGCAGGGCGCTGGCCGTAGTCGGGGAATCGGGCTCGGGAAAATCGACCATCGGGCGGGCCGTCACCCGGTTGTTTGAACTCTCGGAAGGCGAAGTGCGGTTCAAGGGCCGCAACATTGCCGACATCAAGGGACGTGCCGAAGAGCTTGCCTATTCCCAGGCCGTGCAGATGGTGTTTCAGGACCCGTTTGCGGCGCTTAATCCGGCCCATACCATTCGCCATCACCTCGAACGCCCGCTCAAACTGCACAAAAAACTCAGCGGCAGCGGGCTGGCCGATGCGGTGGGTGGCGTATTGGCCGATGTGGAACTCGATCCCTCCGTGACGCTGGAAAAATATCCGCACGAATTGTCTGGCGGCCAGCGCCAGCGGGTCAATCTGGCGCGGGCACTGGCGGTCGGGGCCGAACTGATCGTGGCGGACGAACCCACTTCGATGCTCGACGTGTCGATCCGCAAATCGGTGCTGGGCTTGATGCAGCGCATGAAGGCCGAGCGCGGCATCACGTTTCTTTATATCACCCACGATATCGCGACCGCCCATTATCTGGCCGAGGACACCGCCGTGATGTTCGGCGGTCAGGTGGTCGAATGGGGGCCGTCGGAAAGCGTTATTTCCAATCCCCAGCACGCCTATACCAAAGTGCTGCTTTCGGCGGTGCCCGATCCCAATGTCCGGTTCGTTGCCGATGCGGATGGGGGCAAGGCGTTTGCCGAGAACATAGAAAAGGTGCGGGTGCTGGCCCGCCGGGCGGCGGGCTTGCCCGTCGAGGTCGAGCCGGGGCATTTTGTCCGTCATCGCTTTGAGGATATGGACGCCGCCTGATGGATCTTCTCGTTCGCCTTTACGATCTTCCTCGCTACGACTATGCGCGCGTGGCGGGGCAGGGCACCACCCTGCGCCGGGCGCTCCCTCCCGAGCGCGGGCTGGTTGCCGATTGGGTCGAGGCCCATTTCTCCCGCCATTGGCGCAGCGAAGTGGAGGTGGGGTTTTCCCATCAGCCCATCGATGTGTGGGTGGCCACCGATACGACAGGGCTATTGGGCTTCGCCTGCGGCGATGTCACGGCGCGGGGTTTTTTCGGGCCGACCGGAGTGCTCGAATCCGCGCGCGGACGCGGCATTGGTGAGGCGCTGCTGTTCCGAACCCTCGAGGATCTGCGCGACAGGGGTTTCGCCTATGCGGTGATCGGGGATCCGGGGCCGGTGGCGTTTTACAAAAAGAAGCTCGACGCCATCGAAATCCCCCATTCCAAACCGGGTATCTACAAGGACATGCTGAAATAAATGGACCTTTACGCGCTTAACCCCTTTTCGGGTGACCCCGATCGCCGCGCCATCTGGGAAATGCTGGTGGCGCGCGACATCGAGGCGTTTCTGGCCTGCGACTGGTCGATGGTCGAACCTGATTTCGCGGCCGACCGCTTCATGGGAATCGACGGCAAGGCTTCAGCCAATCCCGACGACTGGCGGATCAGCTTTCCGACGCTGGAGGCCTATCGCGACTCATGGCTGGCCGGTGCCCGCGATTTCGCACCCCGCGCCGAGATCGCAACGGCACGGGCTGGGGTATTCGGCGCGACACAGCTCACCGACATCGAAATCACCGGAGACCGCGCGCTGGCGCACAAGAAGTTCAACGGCAGGGTCGAAATGAAGGACGGCTCATTCGATGTCCTTGATTGGCAGTCGGTCTATACGCTGGCGCGGATCGGGGGCATTTGGAAGCTGACGGGGTTCATCGGCTATCTGCCTTATCAGATGGGACAAACCGGCGACTGACTCACCGTTCAGGCGGCGTCCAATCGCTTTCCACCGACTTGCGCCGGCTCAGCCGCAGCGCCAGCCCCACGATCACGCCCACACCGATAGCCACTGTGAGATCGACCACCACCGTCAGAACGAGGGTGAGCACAAGCAGCGCCTTGTCGCTGGTTCGCCCTTTTCCATATTCGGCCCATTTGTGGGGCTCGCTCATGTTCCAGGCGGTAACGATCAGCAAGGCAGCAAGCGCGGGCATGACGAGGTAGCCGGCCAGTGGGGCGGCAATGAGCATCACCAGCAGGATCACCGCCGCATGAACGATCCCAGCGACCGGCGTCTTGCCGCCGGCCCTCACATTGGTCGCGGTGCGGGCGATGGCACCGGTGGCGGGCAGACCGCCGAACAGGGCTGAACCGATATTGGCCGCTCCTTGCGCCAGAAGCTCTGCGTTGGGCCGGTGATGGCCTTCGATCATGCGGTCGGCGACCATGGCCGAGAGCAGCGATTCCACTCCGGCGAGAAACGCGATGACAAGGGCCGAGGGAAACAGGTCCACCATGCGCGCGAGACTGAGGTCGGGCAGTTGCGGCCAGGGAAGATGGTTGGGCAAGGCGCCGAAACGCGATTGAAGCGTATCGACCGGCAATCCGGCAAGCACCACCAGAACCGACCCGATGCCAACGGCCACGATCAATCCGGGAAAGCGTGGCGCCACGCGGCGCAGCACGATGATCAGCACCAGAGTTACAACGGCGATGCCGAAGGCGGCGAGGTTGAAACTTCCCCGCGCTTCCCAAAGCACCGGAATTTTTTCGAGGAATTCAGCCGGCACATGGGCGACCGACAGCCCGAGAAAATCGGGAAGCTGGCTGGTGGCGATCACCACGGCAATGCCGATGGTGAACCCGTTTACCACCGCTTCGGGGATGTAGGCGATCAGCCGCCCGGCCCGGAAATATCCCGCCACCAGCAGGATCACCCCGGCCATCAGCGTGGCCAGCACCAGCCCGTCATAGCCGTGCTCAGCGATAACTCCGAAAACGACGATAATGAAGGCACCCGTCGGTCCCCCGATCTGCACGCGGCTGCCGCCGAGCAGGGAAATCAGAAATCCTGCAACAATGGCGGTAATCAACCCCTTGGCCGGATCGGCACCCGACGCTATGGCGATGGCAAGGCTCAAGGGAAGCGCCACCATCGCAACGGTGGCCCCGGCGATCAGATCGGCCAGAAACAGCGACGAGGTGTAAGAACGAAGGGTGGTCAGGATTTTCGGCGAGCGCATGGCAACCGACTAGCATAGCCGATGGGGGAATTCAGCAGATTTCGTCAGGCGCCAGCGTCCGCCCAGCGCAAGTTTGCACCAAGGTGTATCGCAAAGGGAACAAATTCCGTTCACGATTATTTCTTGTCGCAGGGGTGGTCATCCCGGTGTCAGCCTGTAGGCTATAGACTGGAAATCATGACCTGAGCCAGACCGGGAGAAAATCCGTGAAACTGCTTTCCATCATTGCTGGCGCGGCTGTCGCCGCCGCGCTGACCACGACTGCCTACGGACAGGTGGTTGTTTCGTCCAAGATCGACACCGAGGGCGGTGTGCTCGGCAACATCATCTTGCAGATGCTGCAGGCCAACGACATCGAGACCGAGAATCGCATTCAGCTGGGCGCGACGCCCATCGTGCGCGAGGCGATTGCCGCGGGACAGATCGACATCTACCCGGAATACACGGGCAATGGCGCGTTCTTTTTCGGGCTTACGGACGAGGACGTCTGGAACGATGCGCAGGCCGGCTTCGAGCGGGTTGCCGAGATGGACCTGCAAGAAAACGATGTGGTGTGGCTGACGCCTTCGCCGGCCAACAACACATGGGCCATTGCCGTGCGCTCGGATGTCGCCGAGGAAAACGGGCTGGCGACCATGTCCGACTTCGGCGCCTATATCGCTGATGGCGGTGAAATCGTGCTGGCCGCCTCGAGCGAGTTCGTGACCTCGCCGGCTGCCTTGCCGGCCTTTCAGGAGGCTTACGGGTTCGAGTTGAGTTCGGACCAGTTGATCCAGCTATCGGGTGGCGATACGGCAGCAACGATTTCGGCTGCGGCCAACCAGACCTCGGGTGCCAATGCGGCGATGGTCTACGGCACCGACGGCGGAATCGCACCCTCGGGGCTCGTTGTGATGGAGGACGATATGGGCGTGCAGCCGGTCTATGCGCCCGCGCCGATCATCCGCCAGGATGTGCTGGAAGAGTATCCGCAGATCGAGGACATCCTTGCACCGGTGTTTGAGGGTCTGACGCTCGAAGTGCTGCAGGATCTCAACGGCCGCGTGCAGGTGGGAGGCGAGCCCGCCGAAGCGGTCGCTGAATCCTACCTGACCGAAAACGGCTTCCTCTAGAAAAGGAAAGGGCCGCGCCTGACCTCGCGCGGCCCAAGCCATCTTGACGGCGCTCGCCCGGGCCGGGACCCATTCATTGCGTATCGACAAGCTCGGAGTGGTGGTTGCCGCTCTGGGGCTTTTTGCGCTCGTCTTTCAGTCTTTCCTGGTCTTTCGTGCCAACCGGATCGTTCCCGGCGAGGCTGTTCCTGCCTGGGATGCGCTGGGTGCGGGCGGCGTTGTGCTTTATGGCGGGCTCGGTGTTGCGCTGTTGATCCTCCTGCTCAAGACCTCGCTTGCCGTTCGGCTGGGGGTTTCCAGTCTTGCGCTTGTCGCTCTGGCCGTTGCGGTGGGCATCGGGTCCTCCGCGCTGATCCCCGAAGGTGACACCTATGCCCGCGTGTCACCCGGTTCGGGTGTGTGGATCATGGTGTTTGCCTTTGCGCTGGCCGCAACCGACGCGCTGGCGCGGCTGCGGCTGGGGCCGTTCACGCGGGTGGGGCTTCTGATTGCCGTGGCGGTGGTGCTGTGGGGCATTCTTGCTTCGGGGCTGTGGGACGATCTGGCGGTTATGCGGGAGTATCAGGGGCGGCAATCGGCGTTCTTTGCCCAATTGCAGGTGCATCTGTTTCTCGCCTTCGGAGCAGTGGCGGTGGCGGTGCTGGTCGGGGTGCCGGTGGGGATCTTGTGCTACCGTATCCCCAGGGTTAGGGCCGGCATTCTGGGCAGTCTCAATATCGTCCAGACCGTCCCCTCGATTGCGCTGTTCGGGCTTCTGATCGCGCCGATGGCGTGGGTGGGGGCCAATGTGCCGGGCGCGCGCGAGCTGGGGATCGGCGGGATCGGCTACGCGCCGGCCTTTCTGGCGCTGTTTGCCTATTCGCTGCTGCCCATTGTTTCCAACACCGTTGTCGGGCTCGATGGGGTGCCGCGCGATGCGAACGAAGCGGCGCGTGGCATGGGCATGACCAATGGCCAGCGCATGAGAGGCGTTCTGTTGCCGCTGGCTTTCCCGGTGATCCTCACCGGCATCCGCATCATTTTGGTCCAGAACATCGGTCTGGCGGTCATTGCCGGGCTGATCGGGGGCGGGGGGCTTGGCACCTTCGTGTTCCAGGGCATTTCGCAAACCGCCATGCCGCTCGTTTTGCTCGGGGCGATCCCCGCCGTCGCCATGGCGTTCGCGGCGGCCATCGTGCTCGACGCCGGGGTGGAATTGAGCCAGGGCCGCCAGAGGGCAAGACCATGATCGAAATCGACCATCTCACCAAGACCTATGACGGGCGCGCCGTGGTCGATGATGTGACGCTCACCGTGCCCAGCCGGGAGATCGTTGCCATCGTGGGCACGTCGGGCTCGGGCAAGACGACGCTGTTGCGCATGATCAACCGTCTGGTCGAACCGAGCGCCGGCACCATCCGCATCGACGGGCAGGATACTCACGATTTGCCTCCTTACGAATTGCGGCGCCAGATCGGCTACGCCATTCAGGGGCACGGGCTGTTTCCCCATCGCGACGTGGCGCACAATATCGGCACCGTCCCGCGCCTTCTGGGATGGGACAAGCACAAGATTTCCGCGCGGGTGGACGAACTTTTGGAGATGTTCCAGCTCGAGCCCGATCAATACCGCTCGCGCATGCCGCACGAGCTTTCCGGTGGTCAGAAGCAGCGGGTCGGCGTGGCGCGGGCGCTGGCGGCGGGGCCGCTGGTTTTGCTCATGGACGAACCGTTCGGCGCGCTCGATCCGATCATCCGCGCCAAGGCGCAGGCCGATCTGGTGGAAATCCAGCAGCGGCTGGGGACAACCGTCGTTCTTGTCACCCATGACATGGACGAAGCGATAAGGCTGGGCGACCGCATTGCGGTGATGAGCGAGGGCAAGGTTTTGCAATACGCTTCGCCCGAGGAGATCATCGCCAATCCGGTGGACGATTTCGTCGAGGCGATGCTGGGATCGGGGGACAAGGCGTTCCGGCTTTTGACCCTCGATCACGTCTCCTCTGTGGTCGAACCGGGCGAGGCCGAGGGCCAGCCGGTCGACACAAACCTCTCTCTGCGCGACGCCTATTCGGAAATGCTGTGGTCGCAGCGCCCGGTGCTGCCGGTGACCAAAGATGGCGTTCCAGTCGGGATCGTCACCCGAGCGGCGCTGGAAAAACGGGCAGCGCGGCCGCAATGAGGATCGGGGTCGTCATTAGGCTGGTGGTTCTGGCGCTGCTCATCGCGTTTATCGTGACGCCGCAGAGCTTTGCGCCGCTGTTCGCGCCGCTGGTGCGCGAGGGAACGCCGCCGATCTACACCCAGACGACCATTCTTTCCCTCACGCTGAGCCATCTGGCCATCGTAGGGTTCGCCACGGTGCTGGCGACGCTTTTCGCCGTTGGCCTGGCCATTCTGGTCACCCGCCCGTTCGGGGAGGAATTCCTGCCCCTTTCGCGCGCCATCGCCAATATTGGACAGACATTTCCGCCGGTCGCGGTGCTGGCGCTGGCGGTGCCCATGTTGGGGTTCGGCACAGGGCCGACGCTGGTGGCCCTGTTTCTGTACGGGCTGCTGCCGATTTTCGAGAACGCGCTGACCGGGCTGACCTCGCTGGCCCCTTCGGTGCGCGAGGCGGCGCGCGGCACCGGCATGACCGGCTGGCAGAGGCTCTCGGGGGTAGAATTGCCGCTGGCTCTCCCGGTGATCCTTGCGGGCATCAGGCTTTCGGCGGTCATTTCACTCTCGACCGCCACCATCGGCTCGACCGTTGCGGCGCGCACCCTGGGCGAAGTCATCATCGCCGGTCTGGTCTCTGGCAACACGGCGTTTGTGTTGCAGGGCGGGCTGATCGTTGGGGCTTTGGCAGTCTTGATCTATGACGGGTTTGTGGGGCTGGAAAAGTTCATGGCCCGGCGCATGGGGAATGTTTAGGCCACTTCCAAAACGTCGACGGCCTGGGTCGTTTCCTGCCCGCCCGCCGAGCGCAGCATGCCCACGATTGGGGTGACGTCGGAATAATCGCGCCCATAGCCGATGACGATGTGGTCCTGGCCGGCAAAGATCGCGTTGGTGGGATCGAACTCCACCCAGCCGGTTTCCCGTCCGCACCAGACCTTCACCCAGGCGTGCATGGCGTCGGCGCCTTCGAGCCGCTCTTCGCCCTCGGGCGGGATGGTGCGCAGGAACCCCGAGACATAGCCGGCCGGAACGCCCAGCCCGCGCAGGCCGGCAATCATGATGTGCGCGAAATCCTGGCAGACCCCGCGCCTGAGCTCAAAAGCCTCATCGACGGGGGTATCGACCAGCGTCGCTTCGCCGTCATAGGCGAAATCGGCATGGATGCGCAGGCAGAGATCATGGGCCATCTCGCGCACCGAAATCCCTTGCCTGACGCTCGATTTCGCATAGGCGGTGATCGCCGGATCGATGGCGATACGCGGGCTGGGGCTCAGGAAATGATGGGGAGAGAGCGGGCTCATGTCCCAATTGCCGGTGATTTCCTTTTGCAACGCGTCCAGCGTTGGAGTGAAGTCGATGCCGGGATCGCCGCGCAGCACCTCGACACGGGCGGCAATGGCGATTTCGAGGGTGTCATGGGCGCTGCGATAGGCGAGCGACCCAACACGCGTGCCGAAGAAATCGGTGAACTCGGAGCGCTCGGCCGGTTGAGGATCGACGGTCAGGCTTGCTGCCACCACCCGCTGGATGCCCGGCAGATTGGCCGGAAACACCCGCACAAGATGCCGCCCGCCCGAAACCGGGGCGTCATAGGCATAATCGAGCTTGAGCCGGATGTCGTAAAGCATGGTCAGGGCGCCATCGGGGGCAAGTCGGAGCGCGTGGATCGCACCCTCCACTCTCTCACCCCGGCCTTGAGGCGGGATCCGGTTCGCTCGGGCCCCGCAAACGATCCGCGGGCGCTGCCGTTTACTGGATCCCGGCTCAAGGCCAGGATGACGGCTGGGGAGGAGGGTGCGCCAATGCGAAACATCAGAAATACATCTCCGAGATCAGGTTGGAGATGTTGGCCAGCCCGTTGCCGACTCCGATCAGCATGTCGGGGTTCACGTCGGCGGCGTCGATGACGGCCAGTTCGGTCTGGAGTTTGAGCGCGGCCTTGGCGGCGGCGGAAAGCTGGCCGTCGACATGGCCGCCGGGCAGCTCCTTGAGCTGTTCGAGCAGTTCGGTCAATTGGAACATCACCGAACGCGGATTGAGCGGATCGGAGATCAGCAGTTCGACGGCGCCCAGATTGCCGTAGCCATAGCCGTAGCGGCGGCGGTGGGTCATTACGCTGTCGCCGATTTCGAGCAGCATTTCAGTGGCCCCGTCCGGCGCGTCGGGGGCGCACAGCCACGTGGCGATCTCGGCGATCTGGATGCCGCGTTCGAGCCGGCGGCCGATTTCAAGAAAGCGCCAGCCGGCAAAGCGGTACATGTTTTCATGCACGAGGCCGGAAAAGCCGGCCAGCTTGCGCAGCAGCACGGTCATGGCGCGGGTGGCGTCGTCGCCGGGTTTTATGGTGCGCCCGAACCGCTTGGCGGTTTTTTGCAGGTCGGTCAGCGCCAGCCAGCCATCGGGCGAAAAGCGGTCGCGGATCTGGCTGGCCGAGCGCACCGCGCCATCAATGATGGCCAGAAGCCCGACTGGAACCGCTTCGGTCGCGTCGATGCCGAGCGGTTCGAGATAATCGCGGGTTGCGAGCAGGAGCGGGTTATCTTCGCGGCCCAGTTCGGCAAGGCGCAGATGGTAGGCGCGCAGGATGCGCACGCTCGCCTCGCAACGCTCGGCATAGCGCCCCAGCCAGATCAGATTGTCCCCGGCCCGCGAGGGCAGATTGCCCGAGGGATTTCGTTCGATCGGGGTGTTGGATTTGGCAAGCAGGGTCACCTGCTCGACTTCGCTTTCGCTCACCACCCACACATCGGCGGCCTGTCCGCCGCGCTGCATGGCGATGGCTGCCGTGTCGAGCGCATAGCCGACGCGGGCAAAGCCGCCAGGCATGATCGACCAGCCCTCTGCCGTGCGGGCCGCATAGACGCGCAGCGTTATGGGACGCGGCTCGAGCGCGCCGCCGACATAGACGGGAGCCGTGGAGAGCTTGACCGCCTCCTGCGCCGCAAAGGCTTTGGGGTCGGCCTCGATCTTTGCCAGAAGCTCTTTGCGCGCATCGGGGTCGAGGTCGGCAATGGCCGCGGTGCCGCCGTCATCGTCGATGGACAGCAGAGTGGAGAGCGCCGGGCCGACCAGAAGGGAATCGAAATTGTCGCGCACATAGGCGCGGGCTGCCTCGCCGCCACACCACCATGTGGCGATGTTGGGCAGGGCAAGATCGGAGCCGAGGCGCGATCTGGCGATGGCCGGCAGGAAGGCGCCGAGCGCACGGGTTTCCAGAATGCCGGCCCCAAGGGAATTGACAAAGCCCACCGAGCCGCGCCGCACCGCTTCGGCAAGGCCGGGCGTTCCGATCTGGCTGTCCTGGCGCAATTCGAGCGGGTCGGTGAAATCGCCATCGAGCCGCCGCCAGAGAACGGAAATCGGTTTGAGCCCGGAGACGGTGCGCACCATGACCTGGCCATCGACGACCACAAGGTCTTCGCCCTGCACCAGCAGGAACCCCAGATAGCGCGCGATATAGGCGTGCTCGAAATAGGTTTCGTTGAGAGGGCCGGGGGTGAGGATCGCCACGCGGCCCGCGCCCTCGCCGCCCATGTCGGTCAGCGAATTGCGGAAATCGCGGAAAAAGCCGGCCAGCCGGTGGACGTTGAGATCGGCATAGATGTCAGCCAGCGCGCGGGTAGTTGCCACGCGGTTTTCCAGTGCGAACCCCGCCCCCGAAGGCGCTTGCGTTCGATCGCCCAGCACCCACCAGCGCCCATCGGGGCCGCGGCCCAACTCGAAGGCGCAGAAATGGAGGTGATGGCCGCTCATGGGCGCGATGCCGACTATGGGGCGCAAGAATTCGGGGTTGCCGGCGATCAGTTCGGGCGGCAACAGGCCCTCGCGGACCAGGGTGTTGTTGCCATAGATGTCGGCAATCACCGTTTCGAGCAGGTCGGCGCGCTGGGCGAGCCCGGCTTCGATGCCGCGCCATTCGTCCTCGGCGATCAGCAGCGGGATATGGGCCAGCGGCCAGTCGCGCTCGCCCTGTTCGAGCCCGTCATACATGCGGTAGAAGACGCCCGCGTCGCGCAGATACTGGTCGGCGTGCTGGAAGCGGCTGGTCAGTTCCTCGGCGCCCAGCGCGTCCAGCGCCGACATGAATTTGAGCCAGCCGGGTTTGACCGTGCCGTCGGGCGCGACCATTTCGTCGGGCACGCCCGAGATCGGGCGGTAGGCGCCGATCAGTTCAGGCATCTTTTGTGCCCTGGCGCGCTTGGGAGAAAGGTCCATCTAAAGCCACTGGTGAGGTCGCCTCAGGTCCAGCGTCAGAGGAAACTCGGGCGTGGGCGCTTCGGCCGGCAAATCGTAAGAACCGGCACTATGTCCATTGGGTATGAATCGCGCAAGCCGTCTTGCTTCGGCCTCGTTGGCATTCACAGGAAAGGTCTCATAGTTCCGACCCGCCGGATGGGCCACGTGGTAGATGCACCCGCCCACGGCGCGACCGGTCCAAGTATCATAGATGTCGAACACCAGGGGCGTGTTGACCGGGAGTTCGGGATGGAGGCCCGAGGCGGGTTGCCAGGCCTTGTAGCGCACCCCCGCCACCGAAACGCCTGACAGATCGGTCTTTGTCAACGGAACCGGCCGGCGGTTGCAGGCCACCGTGTAGCGTTCGGGCTCGGGACCGGTCAGCTTGACCTGCAGCCGCTCGAGCGAGGAATCCACATAGCGTACAGTGCCGCCGATGGCGCCGGTTTCGCCCATCACGTGCCAGGGTTCGAGCGCCTGGCGGATTTCGAGCGTGTGGCCCGCAGCCATCACTTCGCCGCAGAAGGGGAAGCGGAATTCGAGCTGGGCTTCAAACCATTCGGGTTTGAAATCATAGCCGTGCTGGCGCAGGTCATCGAGCACGTCGAGAAAATCGGCCCAGACGTAATGGGGCAGCATGAATCGGTCGTGCAGCCGCGTGCCCCAGCGGACCAGCTTGCCCTTGATGGGGTCTTTCCAGAACCGCACGATCAGCGCGCGGACCAGTAATTGCTGGGCAAGGCTCATCCTAGCATTGGGTGGCATCTCGAAGCCGCGGAATTCGACAAGGCCCAGCCGTCCGGTCGGCCCGTCGGGGGAATAGAGCTTGTCGATGCAGATTTCCGAGCGGTGCGTGTTGCCGGTCACATCGACCAGAAGATTGCGGAACAGCCGGTCCACCAGCCAGGGCCGGGGCGCATCGCCCTCGCCGGGGGCGGGCACTTGGGCCATGGCGATTTCGAGTTCGTAAAGGCTGTCGTGCCGTGCCTCATCAAAGCGCGGAGCCTGGGAGGTGGGGCCGATGAAAAGGCCGGAAAACAGATAGGACAGGGAAGGGTGGCGCTGCCAGTGCAGGATCAGCGATTTGAGCAGGTCGGGGCGGCGCAGGAAGGGGCTGTCATTGGGCGTCGCGCCGCCGACAACCACGTGATTGCCGCCGCCGGTGCCCGTGTGCTTGCCGTCGATCATGAACTTGTCGGCGCCCAGCCGGGCGAGCCGCGCTTCTTCATAGACCGCCTCGGTGATCGAGACGCATTCGTCCCAATTGGCGGCCGGGTGGACATTGACCTCGATGACGCCGGGATCGGGTGCCACGCGGATCACATTGAGGCGCGGGTCATGCGGCGGCGCGTAGCCCTCGATGTGGACCGCAAGCCCGAGTTTTTCCGCGGCCGTTTCGGCGGCGGCGATCAGTTCGAGATAGTCCTCGAGCTTTTCGGTGGGCGGCATGAAGACGGTCAGGCGGCCATCGCGCGGTTCGACCGAGAGCGCGGTGCGTACCTTGCCTTCGATATGGGTGATTTCCTGTTCGACCCGGGTCTGGGCAATGGTGTCGTCAGCGACCAGGCTCGCAACCGGCAGTTCGTCGCGCGGCGGCAGATCCTTGCGCGGGATCGTGGGGTCTTCGGGAACGATATGAGGGTAATCGCTCTCGGGAATATGGGGCAGCGTGCCGAGCGGCAGGCGATAGCCGACGGGTGAATCCCCGGCCACCAGAAACAGCTTGCCGCGCCGCGTCTTCCACACTTCGGTCAGCCAGCGCGAGGGCTGGGCCGGCGCGTTCCATTTCTGGACCGGCAGCACGAAGCCGGTCGGTTCGGTCAGTCCGCGCTCGAAGACCCGGGTCATGCGCATGCGCTCTTCGGGGTCTTTGAGTTTGGGATTTGTCGGATCGACGTTCTCGGGAAGATTGCCTTCCTTTAAGATCCAGTCGGCGGGGTCTTCAAAAGCTGGCTGGATGGTCGAGCCGTCAAGGCCCAGTGCGATGGCAAATTCGATGAGATAGGCTTTGGCCTGATCGGGGCTCGGGGTCTTGTCCGATGTCTCGTGGGCGATCAGATCGGGATTTTTCCAGACCGGCTCGCCGTCCTTGCGCCAATAGAGCGAGAAGGTCCAGCGCGGCAAGGTCTCGCCCGGATACCATTTGCCCTGACCGTAATGGAGGAACCCGCCGGGCGCGAAGCGCTGCTGGAGGCGGCGGATCAGGATGTCGGCTTTTTCGCGCTTTGTGGGCCCCACGGCGTCGGCGTTCCACTCGCCGGATTCGAAGTCGTCGATGGAAACGAAGGTCGGTTCGCCCCCCATCGTCAAGCGAACGTCATTGCTTGCCAGATCCTGATCGATCTTGCGGCCCAGGGAGCTCAGATCCATCCAGGACTGGTCCGAAAATGGCTTGGTGATGCGCGGATGCTCGGCCACACGGGTGACCTTCATGTCGAAGTCGAATTCGACATTGGCAAAGCTTGCCATCCCCGAAATCGGGGCGGCATTGGCATAATGGGGGGTTGCGGCGAGCGGGATATGGCTCTCCCCGGTCAGCAAGCCCGAGGTCGGATCGAGCCCCACCCAGCCGGCGCCGGGCAGATACACCTCGCACCAGGCATGGAGGTCGGTGAAGTCGTTTTCGGTGCCGGAGGGACCGTCGAGGGCCTTCAAATCAGGCTTTAGCTGAATGAGGTAGCCAGAAACAAACCGCGCCGCAAAGCCCAGATGTCTCAAGGTGTTGACCAGCAGCCAGCCGGTGTCACGGCAGCTCCCCTTCGCCTTTTCCAGCGTTTCTTCGGGCGTCTGCACGCCCGGTTCGAGCCGAACGATATAGCCGATTTCACGCTGCAGCCGGGCGTTGAGTTCGACCACGAAATCGACCGTGTTCTTGGGCGTCGGGTCGATTGACGCCAGCAGATCCTTGAACAGCGGGCCAAAGCTTGGGTCGGGCTTTCTGTAGATCTCAAGATCGGGCGCTATCGCTTCGGGATAGGTAAACGGCCAGGTATCGGCCTCGGGCTCCACGAAAAAGTCGAACGGGTTGTAAACCGTCATGTCGGCGATCAGATCGACTTCGATCTTGAGCTCGGTCACCGGCTCGGGAAAGACATAGCGCGCCTGGAAGTTGCCGTAGGGGTCCTGCTGGATATTCACGAAATGGTTGGACGGGCCGACCTTGAGCGAATGGCTGAGCACCTTGGTGCGCGAATGGGGGGCGGGCTGGAGCCGGATGATCTGCGGGCCGAGGGTGACGGGTCGGTCGTATTTGTAATGCGTGAGGTGATAGATCGCGGCCTTGATCGCCATAGGCAGACTCCTGATTGTTCCCACGCTCGCGCAGCAACGATAGCGGTAAAGCGGACGCTTCCGCAATCGCGCTTTACCGGCAATGCGTTAGTCGTCATGGTCGGGGGAGACGCACAAGGAGGGCTCCATGCTGCTGCACACGGTTTTCGTCATTGCGCTGGCCGCTGAATCGATGTCCGCCGCATTGGCGGCGGGGCGGCGCAACATGGACTGGTTCGGGGTGTGCGTTCTGGGGTGCGTGACGGCGCTGGGCGGGGGCACGGCGCGGGATCTGCTGCTTGGCCACTACCCTCTGTTGTGGGTCGATCAGCCCGCCTATCTGATGGTCACCACGGCGGCGGCGCTGTTCACCATCGCGGTGGCGCGGATCATGGAACGGCTCAAGCTGATCTTTTTGCTGCTCGACGCCGTGGGGCTCGTGGTGTTCACTATTTCGGGCTGCATGGTGGCCATGGAAATGGGCCAGCCGGTGCTGATCGTCATCGTGGCGGGGATGATTACCGGGTGCGTGGGCGGTGTGCTGCGCGACGTGTTGTGCAACGACGTGCCGCTGCTGTTTTCCGGTGAACTCTACGCGACGGTGTCCGCCATTACCGCCTGCGTGTTCTTTTTCGGCATACAGGCCGGATTGCCCGTTGAGGTGACGACGATAACGGCCATGGCGGTGGGCTTTGCCCTGCGGACCCTGGCCATCGTTTTCAAGATCGAAATGCCGCGCTTCGTTTACGTGCCGGTACGCGATCAGTCCTCCAAGAGGTAGCCCTGTCGGCTGGCCAGTGGCTCGGTGCCGACGATCTTGGCGATCGAATTGCCCGGCACGACGAATTTGGCGACGTTGCGCGATATGACCCGGCCCGAGGTGCCGGCAAGGACCGGTGTGCGCTCGGTGAAGGCGCCGGGGCCGTCAAGGGCGATGAGATCGGCGATGGGCTGGCCTTTTTCGACGTGATCGCCCAATTCCACGCGGTAGGCGAGAAGCCCGGCCTTATCGACACGCAGCATTTCGGTGGCGGTCAAGGGCGTCGGCGCGGGGGCCGGTTCGATCTCGGGCGGTGTGCCGGACGCAAAGCCCTTGGCCTGAAAAAAGGCGTAGAGCCGGGCAGCGTCATCCTTGCCGATGTGGTCGAACACATCGGGCTGGCCGCGATATTCGAGCGTTGCGGCACGAGCGGAAAAGGGAATGGGCTTATCAGGGTACGCCTGGCGCAGCCGCGTCCAGAGCGAGGGCCAGACTTCATCGAACGAGCCGCCACCCGAATCTTCGGCGGTCAGTTGAGCAACCGAGCCCATATGGTCGGCCAATGCGCCCAGTTCGGCCATGGAATCGGGGGTGACAAACAGATGGACCAGCGCCTCGTTGTCGCAATGGAGATCGAGGACATAATCGGCGTCATAGGCTTCGGTCATCACCAGATGCCGCAGCTTCTGCATGGCCGTGGTCGGGCGCTGGGCATCGAGCCAGTCGCGCACGGCCTGGCGGATTATCGCGACATTGGCAGCGGCGTCATTGGTGAGTTTCGATGCGATTTCGGTATCCACGGCGGCAAAGAGGTCGGGCCAGCGGCGGTTGAAATTGGTGCCCGAGCGGAAATCATAACGGCCCACATGATCTTCGAACACACGCTGGCCCATGCCGAGCGGGTTGACCATGGGGAAGATGGTGAAGCGGGCGCTGAGTTCACCCTTTTCGTCGGCGGATTTGAGCAGCGGCAGCAGGTGGTGCAGCGCCATGATGCCGGGCTGTTCGTCGGCATGGAGTGCGGCCTGCATGTAGATTTTGGTCGCCGCGTCGGCGGGACCGACCTTGAACAGCGTCAATTGGGTCGTCGTGCCGGGAGCATCGGCGTCGATGGTGTGGGTGATGCGGTCAAAGGCCATAAGGAACTACCGGATATATTTGGGGCCGAAACGCAGGCGCGGGCGGGATGTCGTGCGCTCTTTGGGCATGTGGCGCATCATGCGTTCATAAACGCGCCCGAAGACAAAGAAAATCACCATGGTGATGGCAAGAAACCACAGCGCTGCGATGGAAAAGTGAAGGAAGGCGTTGAAGTCGCGCTCGAACAGGTTCTGCGCGGTGTTGAGGATGTCGCGCTGGGCGTTGATGACTGGCAGGGTGAAATAGACCAGCGCCGTAGAGTGGAACAGGAACACCACTTCATTGGTATAGGCGGGCCAGGCAACGCGAATTGTGTTGGGCCAGGTGACGGTTCGGAACACCTGAAAGGGTGTCATTCCGAAGGCGCGGGCTGCCTCCAGCTCTCCTTTCGGGACTGTGCGCAGGGCGCCGTAGAGGATCTCGGCACTGTAGGCGGCGGTGTTCATCACCAGGGCCAGCGGGCCGATGAACAACGGATTCATCATCAGCCAGGCGATGCCCCAAGGGCGCCACCAGACGGGGTTGAGCGCCAGCATGATGGAATAGAACATGAAGAACTGGATAAACAGCGGCGAGCCGCGGAAGGCATAGATATAGGCCGAGCACAAGCGCCGGATGATGGCATTTTTCGAGTTCTTGCCGAGCGCGAGCAGTACGGCAAAGACAAAGCCTATCGGTAGCGAGGCGGCCGCGAAATAGATGTTGAACAGCGCCGGCTGGGCGTAAAGCGGGATCTCGGCGAAGATCTTGTGGATCAATTCCATCGCCTAGCCCTCCACCGGCATGCCGCGCCGCGCCCAGATGGTGAGCCTAGAAAAGCCCTTTTCCGAAAGCAGCGTGACGAGGATGTAGAAGACAAACAGCGCAATGAAATAGGCCCAGCGCCAGTCGCCATGCACAAGACCGGCCTGGGGCAGGAAGTTGGGTGAACCCAATTGGCCCGCCCACCAGACGATATCGGCGATCTGGAGCAGGGAGAGCAGCGACGTGGCCTTGATGAGCAGCAGCCAGACATTGGAAAGGCCGGGCAGGGCATAGACCCACATCTGGCGGATATGGATGCGCGTTAACACCTGAAAATCGCTCATGCCGTAGGCGCGGGCGGCTTCGAGCTGGCCCTGCGGAACGGCGCGCATGGCGCCGTGGATGACGTTGGCGGTGAACGCGCCGAAAATGATGCCCAGCGATACGCAGGCAAGGATCAGATATTCATAGGTCGAGAGCAGCCAGTTGGCCTCGCGGCAGGGCGGCCAGTTCGCCTGGTTGGCTGCGATGGAATCGGGCGTGCAGACCTGCATCGACCACACCCACTCGACCCCTTGCTCGAAGGCCAGCGGGAAGAACAGAAAGAACAGTACATCGGGAACACCGCGCACCATGCTGACATAGACGGTGCCTATGGCCCTGAGCGGCGCAAAGCGTGAGGCCTTTGCGGCGGCGCCCAGCAGGCCGAACACAAGCGCAAGGCAGCCGCCGAAGATGGCTGCCATGATGGTGAAGCGGAAACTGGCGTACCAGTTGAGATGCTTGCCGTTTGTCAGATAGCTGAGCCAGAAGGCGATATCTTCGCCCACCAGATCGAAAAGCCAGAAGGCGTCAGCGTCCACGCGCGTGCCCCTTGCGTGAGATGCCCGGCGAATGTCCCAGTCGGACGCCCGCCGGGCACAGGTTTGCGATTATTCCGTGTAGAACGGACCCGCGCCGTCGAACCATTCGGCGATCAGCGCATCGACGGTGCCATCGGCCTTGAGCGCCGTGAGGGCTTCGTCAAGCGTTGCGAGCAGCTCGGTATCTTCCTTGCGCACACCACCGCCGACGCCGCCGCCGATCATGACATCGGGGCCGAACATTTCCAGCGCGCCGCCGGAATTGGCGACGACCGGATCGAGCGAGGAGCCGTCAGCGAGGACCACATCGACATTGCCGGCGGCCAGATCGGCGATCGACTGATCGAAGGTGGCAAACGAGACGATGGTGTTATCGGCGGCAAAGTTTTCCTCGGCATAGGCTGCCTGGATGGTGTTGCCCTGAACGCCGATGCGCA
>DFMV01000072.1:19048-25781 GCA_002375765.1 Rhizobiales bacterium UBA3584
TGCACGAATTCGCAGGTCATGCCCGTGTGTTCGCAGATGGCGTTGCCCAGGTCGATTTCAAATCCGGCCAGCTCGCCGGCGTCGTTGACGAAATTCCAGGGCGCGTATGCACCCTCGGTGCCAATCCGCAGGGTTTCCTGGGCGTTGGCGGCTGTTGAAAGTGCTGCCAGAGCGGCAGCCGCGAGTATCACCTTTTTCATATGTCGAGTTCCCTTTGTTGGTTGGTGAGGCGACCGGGTCCCTTTTTGCATGATGGTTGCCGCCCCGGTCAGGCGTGACCCGCGGCGCTCAGGAACTGGCGCAGCCGGTCGGATTTGGTGGCGCCGAAGACTTCATCGACTGTGCCCTGTTCCTCGATCTTGCCCAGATGGAGGAAGACGACCTTGTCGGAGACTTCGCGCGCAAATTTCATGTCGTGGGTGACAAGGATCATGGTGCGGCCTTCATCGGCCAGCATCTTTATGACGCCCAGCACCTCGACTTCGAGTTCCGGATCGAGCGCCGAAGTGGGCTCGTCGAACAACATGAGTGTGGGATTGATGCAGAGCGCGCGCGCAATGGCGGCACGCTGCTGCTGGCCGCCCGACAGCTGGGCGGGAAAGGCTTCGGCCTTGGCCGCGATGCCCACCTTGTCGAGCAGGGCAAGCGCCTGTTCGCGCACTTCTTCCCTGTTACGCTTTTGAACGAGGAGCGGTGCTTCCATGACGTTTTCGAGGATCGTCATGTGCGACCAGAGATTGAATGACTGGAACACCATGCCGAGCTTGGAGCGGATACGGCGCAATTGAGATGCGTCGGTGGGGTGACGGTCGGGACCTTCGGCCGAAAGCGACACGTGCTCGCCATCGATGGTCACGTCTCCCCGGTTGGGGATTTCGAGCATGTTGATGCAGCGCAAAAGGGTGGACTTTCCCGAACCTGACGACCCGATGAGCGAGACCACGTCGCCGCCCATGGCACCAAGCGAAACGCCCTTGAGAACTTCAAGACTGCCAAAGGACTTGTGGAGGTCCGTGATCTCCAGAATTTGCGTCATTCGGTACGGGTTTACCCCTTGTTGGTTTTGCCGAGCCCGCTGCAGTTCCCCATTACCCCGATGGGGGCCGCCCACACAAACAGGAAACCAGAAAGCGCCGCGATACAAAAGCGAAAACGACAATCTCGTGTCGCTTTTTCGACCAAACGGTAAAAACTACGCGCGGGGCGATAACCGTTTGAATACCAGTCCGCCAAGTTGATTTCCGCTGTCAACTTGGCCGGTGCTAAGGTCCGGCGGGACGCAAACGAGATTCGCCGGCACCATGGGTTTCGACTACAATTCGCTTCTGATGGCCTCAGGCGCAGCGGGGATTGCGCTTTGTTTCACGCTGATGAGTTCGTGGCTGCGCGAGCGTGGGTCGACATTCCTTCTCACCTGGGCGCTGTGTATCGCCATCATCATCGCAGCGATCGTCGCCTTTTCGGTTTTCCACAGCACCGTCAACGTGCTGCATTCCATGCTTGCCGGCGTGTTGCTCACCACAGCCTTTGCGATCAGTTACGGTGGATTTACCCAGTTCAGCACCGGACGGTTTGCAAGTGGACCGGTTGTTGTTCTGGCCGTCGTCAGCGCCGCACCGATCATTGTGAGCGGCGCTTTTGGATTTGACGGGCTGAGCTTTGTTTTCATCAACGCGATGAGCGCGTTGCTCCTGGGGTTCTGCGGCTATCAGTACTGGACGGCACGGGCGGAATCTCCCGGTCCGATCACGGCTATTGCCGCATTGCACTGGATGCTGACACTTTCCTATGTGTTTTGCGTGATCGTCGTCGCCGCGGAAACGCCGCTCTATCTCGATGGCCGAGTGCCCGACAACTGGGCCGAAGCCCTTAATCTGATGGTTTCAGTGATCGCGCTTACCGGGATCGGCGGGCTGTTCGTCACGGTGCATCAGGAGCGCATCAGCCGCAGGCATCGCGATGCATCATTGATCGATCCCCTGACCGGGTTGAACAACCGACGGGCGCTTTTCGAGAGATTTCCCGATGGTCTTGTGCCGCAGGGGGCCGGACTGATCGTTTTCGACCTCGACGATTTCAAGGGGCTCAACGACCGGCATGGCCATGCGTTCGGCGATACAGTGTTGCGCAGTTTCGCGCGCATGGTGGAGGAAAACTGCCGCGCGGAGGATATGGCCGTGCGGCTGGGCGGCGAGGAATTCGTTCTGGTGCTGCCGCAAAGCTCGGCCACCCATGCACTGGCACTGGCCGAACGCATCCGCAGCATAATGGGCCGGATGATCCATACCATGGACAACCAGCCGGTGATCTGTACGGTCAGCGCCGGCGTTGCGATGGCCGAAAAGCCCGGGCTGAGCCTCGATACGCTGATCCGCAAGGCGGACAATGCGCTCTATCTCTCAAAGCGCTCGGGGCGCAACCGCGTGTCGCAAACGGCTTCTTCAGCGGCTTGATGACCCTATCGCGCCGGGCCTGTTTCGACCGGCGCATCGTCGCGTCCGCCCCATTCGGTCCATGAGCCGTCATACAGCGCGACCTTTTCGGCGCCGATGGTGTCGAGCGCCAGGGCCAGAACCGCGGCGGTCACGCCCGATCCGCATGAGGTGATGACCGGCCTTGCCGGATCGATACCGGCGGCGCGGATGGCTTTTTCCAGTTCAGCGTCCGGCTTGAGCGCGCCATCGGCAATGAGCGCGTCAAAGGGCAGGTTACGGCTCTGCGGGATATGGCCCGATCTGAGCCCGGCGCGCGGCTCGGGCGTGTCGCCTGTAAAGCGGGCCGCGCCGCGGGCGTCGAGAATCTGGTGGCCCGCCTGGCTGGCGGCCAGAACCTCATCGAAGCCGGCGACGGCACCGCTGTCGAATTTCGCATCGAATGCTGCCGGCGGCGCGACCGAATCGCCGGTTTCGAGCGGGCGATTTTCGGCTCGCCATCTCGGCCCGCCGCCCGCGAGAATTTTGACCTCGCGCGCGCCCATGACCGTGAAGGTCCACCAGGCGCGCGGGGCCGAAAAAAGCCCCGCTTCGTCGTAAACGACAAGGACTTTGTCCGAAGCGATGCCCAGCGCGCCGGCCATTGCGGAAAAGGTCTCGGCATCCGGCAGCATGTGGGGCAGGCCCGATGAGAGGTCGGCGTTTTTGTCGAGATCGAAAAAGACTGCGCCGGGGATGTGACCGGCGAGATATTCAGCGTGCGCGTTACGCCCGGAATTGGGCATGTGCCAGGAGGCATCGATCACCTGGACATCGGGATCATCGAGATGGTCGGCCAACCATTGTGTGGTGACGAAACGGGACATGGATTTCTCCTTAGGGCAGGCGCGCGATGCGGTCTGTTAGAAGCGCGTAGAACGCATCGGAATCGCCTGAACGGATGAACGTCGCGTTGCGCGGGCGGTCGGTGACGTGCCAGTAATCGGCGACCGTCATGCCGCGTGTCAAAGGGCTGGCGCATTCGATTTCGACATTGCACAGCCGGCCCTTGAAAATCTCGGGTGCGATCATGTAGGCGGTGACGCAGGGATCGTGGAGTGGGGCGCCGGGCCAGCCGTATTTTTCAAGATCGAAGCGCTCGGAAAAGCCCAGCATTGCAGCAACCGCCTCGCCCGAGCGGTTGCTGATGGCCCGGAACGCTTCGACGCGCTCGGGGGTGCCGATCATCTGATGGGTGACATCGAGCGGCATCATGGTGATTGGTGCGCCGCATTTGAGCACGGTCTGGGCGGCTTCGGGATCGACATAGATATTGAATTCAGCGGCCGGGGTGATGTTGCCGACCTCGAAATAGGCACCACCCATCAGGACGATTTCCTGGATGCGGGCGGCGATGTCGGGGGCTTTGACCAACGCCATGGCGAGATTGGTCAGCGGGCCGAGCGCACAAAGCGTGACCGTTTTTTCCGGCTCGCGCCGAATCGTGTCGATGATGAAATCGACGCCGTGCTTGGCCTCGAGGCGCAGTTTGGGCTCGGGCAGGTCGGGGCCGTCCAGCCCGGTCTGACCGTGGACGTGCTCGGCGGTAACCAACTCGCGCATGAGGGGGCGGGCGCATCCGGCATAGACCGGAACATCGCGGCGTCCGGAGAGTTCAACCACCTTGAGGGCGTTCTTGGCGTTCTGGGCAAGACCCACATTGCCGGCCACGGCCACGATGCCGAGCGTTTCGATCTCCTCGGGGCTGGCCAATGCCAAAAGGATGGCGACGGCGTCGTCCTGGCCGGGGTCGGTGTCGATGATGATCTTGCGTGCCAAGGTGAGCCTCCAGGTCGTGTCGTTTGCGGCGCGATCCTAGTCATGGCGCGGGAAAAGGGAAGGGGCGTGGTGCGGCGTTAAAACATGAAATGTACAGTCAGCTTTTCTTGACATAGTTTAGAATTGTTATAATCTTTGACGGCAGCGCATGAAGCGATATTGTGCGTTCTGTTCAAGATTCTCCGGCGCTTTGGCGCTTTCAATGACAGGGCATGCCCCATGAGACTGACCCGCCAGACAAGCTATGCCGTTCGGACGCTGATGTATTGCGCCATCAACGCGCCCGATCTTTCGCGCGTGGCCGATATCGCCAAGGCTTACGGGATTTCGGAGTTGTTCCTGTTCAAGCTGATCAAGCCGCTTGTGGAAAACGACATTCTGGAGACGGTGCGGGGCCGTCATGGCGGCGTCCGCCTTGCGCGTCCCGCAGCGGAAATCACCCTGCTCGACGTCATTTCGCTGACCGAAGAAAATTTTGCGCTGGCGGAATGTTTCGAAGGCGGAGAAACCAGTTGTCCGCTGGTCGGCGGATGCGAGCTCAATGCCGCCCTGCACGAAGCGCTCGAGGCGTTCTTTGCGGTTTTGCGCTCCTACACGATCGCCGATCTCACCGACAAGCGCCGTGCCATGCGCTCGCGTCTGGGTATCGAGATGCTGGGCCTGGAGCTGAACTAGCCTTCCCCAACGGATTCTGATTCTCGGCGAAAAATTTCGCAGGGCTTAAAATATGATCTTTACAGTCATGTTTTGATGGGATAGACACGGTCCTGCAGGAGTGAGGCCTGCCCCTTGACCCTGTATACGGAGCGCCAAAGCCGTGTACAGGGTCTTTTTCGTCTCAGCGCGGGCGTGGTTGCCGATCGCGGCTCAGCGTTTGTTCTGCGGCGTCAGGCCGTGCAGGAACAACTGGTCGAGGAAACGCGCGGCATCCTCGAATCGCCCCTCGCCGCCGCGTTCACGGCCGAGGACGGCCTTCACCTGAATGTCGAAATCGGCGTAATGCTGGGTGGTGGCCCAGATCGAGAAGATCAGGTGATAAGGGTCCGCCTTGGCGATCTTGCCCTCGGCCATCCAGCCCTTGATGATCTTGACCTTTTCGTCGACCAGGTCTTTGAGATCGGTGTGCAGGATCTCGTAAAAACCCGGCGCGCCGCGCAGCATTTCATTGGCGAACAGACGGCTTTCACGGGGAAAATCGCGGCTCATCTCCAGCTTGCGGCGGATATAGGACTGGATCTCGGGCAGAGGGTCGCCGTCGGGGTCCATTTCCCGCAAGGGCTCGAGCCAGGTATCGAGAATACGCGCCAGAAGCGGGGCATGGATATCTTCCTTGGATTTGAAATAATAGAGCAGATTGGGCTTGCTCATCCCTGCCGCTTCGGCGATCTGGTCGATGGTCGAGCCGCGGAAACCGAACTGGGAAAAGACGTCGAGCGCGGCTTCCAGGATGACTTCCTGCTTTTCGCGCTGGATCCGGGTTGCCGGTCTCGGCGTCTCTGCTTCGGTGGTCATTTTCGGCTGCTGCCTCCCATAAAGAATCCCGGAGCCGGAATCCTGAACCGGTTCGGGGCCGTTTCCGTGACCCGGAGCGGGCATGAGAATTATACCCCTTGAACCTTGCATTGAGAGTGCTAGAATTTTTCCAATCGGTCAAAAAAATTCTGACCGAAATCAACAACCGGCCGCCCGAAACAATCGGGAAACGCCGGAGAGGGAATATTCATGTCGCAGGGCGCTCCGTCCATCCCCAATGATCTCAATGCTTTCTGGATGCCATTCACGGCCAACCGGCAGTTCAAGAAGAGCCCACGCATGTTCGTGGGCGCCAAGGACATGCACTATAGAACCGCTGATGGGCGGGACGTGCTCGATGGCACCGCGGGTCTGTGGTGCGTCAATGCCGGTCACTGTCGACCGCTGATCACCGAAGCTATCGCCAATCAGGCAGCCGAACTCGATTACGCTCCGGCCTTCCAGATGGGCCATCCCAAGGCGTTCGAGCTTGCCAACAGGCTGGTCGATCTGGCGCCCGACGGGCTCGACCACGTGCTGTTCACCAATTCGGGGTCCGAATCGGTGGAAACGGCGCTCAAGGTGGCGCTGGCTTACCAGAAGACCATCGGTCAGGGCTCACGCACCCGGCTGATCGGGCGGGAGCGCGGCTATCACGGGGTCAATTTCGGCGGCATTTCGGTGGGCGGGATCGTCGCCAACCGCAAGATGTTCGGAACGCTTCTGACCGGCGTCGATCATCTGCCGCACACCCATTTACCGGCAAAGAACGCCTTTTCGCGCGGTGAGCCGCAGCATGGGGTGGAACTGGCCGAGGAACTGGAGCGCATCGTCACGCTCCACGATGCTTCGACGATCGCCGCGGTGATCGTTGAGCCGGTGGCGGGGTCTACGGGGGTTCTGATCCCGCCACCGGGTTATCTCAAGCGCCTGCGCGAAATCTGCGACAAGCACGGCATATTGCTGATCTT
>DFMV01000072.1:25981-26185 GCA_002375765.1 Rhizobiales bacterium UBA3584
ATCATGGTCACCGCCAAGGGGCTGACCAATGGCGTTATTCCCATGGGCGCGGTGTTCACGTCGTCGAAAATCCACGACGCATTCATGACCGGGCCCGAACACCTGATCGAATTTTTCCACGGCTATACCTATTCGGGCAATCCGATCGCCTCGGCGGCGGGGCTGGCGACGCTGGAGACCTACAAGCAGGAAGGCTTGCTGACC
>DFMV01000072.1:26476-27411 GCA_002375765.1 Rhizobiales bacterium UBA3584
ATTGCCGGCGAGCCGACAAAACGCGCGTTCTCAGCTTTCGTGAAGGCCTTCGAAAAAGGCGTTCTGATCCGCACGACGGGCGATATCATCGCGCTTTCGCCCCCGCTGATCGTGGAAAAACAACAGATCGACCAAATCGTCGACACCATTCGCACGGTCCTCGGGGAGGTGGATTGAGTCATGCAGATCATCGAAAACGCCATAGGCGGCAAGCTGGTCGTTTCGGCATCGAGCCGCAAATCGGCAGTCTATAACCCGGCGACCGGCGAGCAGATTGCGCAGTTGCCGCTTTCGACAAATGCCGAGATCGACGCCGCTGTGGCCTCGGCAAAGGCCGCGCAGCCGGCCTGGGGCGCCACGCCGCCGCTCAAGCGGGCGCGGGTGATGTTTCGGTTCAAGGAACTGCTCGACAAACACGCCGCCGATCTGGCCCGGGAAATCTCGCGCGAACACGGCAAGACCCATGACGACGCTTTGGGCGAAGTGCAGCGCGGCATTGAGTGCGTGGAATATGCCTGTGGCATCCCCGAGCTCTTGAAAGGCACGTTCACCCGCAATGTCGGCCCGGCCATCGATGCCTATGCCGATCGCCAGCCGCTGGGCGTTGTGGCGGGAATCACCCCGTTCAACTTTCCGGCCATGGTGCCGATGTGGATGTATCCTTCGGCCATCGCGTGCGGCAACACCTTCATACTCAAGCCCTCCGAGCGCGATCCGTCGGCGCCGATGCTGGCCTGGAATTTGTTCATGGAGGCCGGGCTGCCCGAGGGCGTGCTCAATATCGTCCATGGCGACAAGGAAGCCGTCGATCACATTTTGGACCATCCCGATATCAAGGCGGTGAGCTTTGTCGGCTCCACGCCAATCGCCGAATATGTCTATCAACGTGGCACCAAAGCCGGGAAGCGCGTGCAGGCGCTGGGCGGCGCGAAAAA
>DFMV01000022.1:0-40967 GCA_002375765.1 Rhizobiales bacterium UBA3584
ACTTCTCAGCAGAAATCAACAGAGGAGCATTTCTTACACCCATCCCGTCATATCCCCAGCAATTCCAGGAGCCGACGCTTGCGGCCCGGATGGGAAAGTCGATCGAGGCCCTTCGCTTCTATCTGACGAATGCGCTCGCGCGTCACGCCGTAGATCTGACCGATTTCCTCGAGGGTCATGTCGGTCTCGCGCCCTATACCAAAGCGCATCCGGATCACATCAGCCTGACGTTCCGGCAGATCAGCTAGTGCTTCTGTCACGATCCTTTCGGTTTCTGCCTGGTCGAAGTCATCCCCTTCTGAAGGCTCGGGCAGCAGGTTGTCCCAGTCGTCAAGGCTTGCGGGATATTCGGCTTCACGCGGGATGCCGCGGAACTGTCTGACCTCGTCGATTGTCCATTCGAGCTCTTCGGCGAGTTCGAGGTCGGAGACGGCGCCACCGACTCGAACGTCCAGCCTCTCCAGGGCGCGATCGAGCTTGGTGATCTTCTCGTTACGATGCACGGGGATGCGGACCGCCGCGCCTTCACCAGCGCGCCATCGCGTGATGGCCTGTCGCATCCAGTAAGTGGCGTAGATGAGGAAGCGATAACCACGTTCGGGATCAAATCGCCTTGTGGCACGCTGCAGACCCATGAACGCCACTTGGAATACGTCCTCTGGATCCTCGCCTTCCTCCACGTTCCGCGAGGCAAACCGCCGCACGTAAGGCAGATGCTCGCGGATTAGGTGCTCGGTAGCGGATTCGGAAATCAGTATTTCGGCTTCCAGCTGACTGGCCTCGGCTTGGCACGCTGGGAACTGTTCCAGTCTGCGGACCAACTCCTTGTGAAATGCCAGAGAGAGATCCAATGCCTCGAGCGCAGCAAGTGCCTCTCTTCGTCGCTTGCCGTCCATCACCCGGCCAGTAGTGTGCCACGACCTCAGGGTGTCCGCGGCGGCCATTACTTCAGACGTCTCCGCATGGCCCGGGCGTGAAGGAATGATCGTTCTCAGGGAGACCGAGCCGGGGTCTCGCGAACCGTCGCGGATGCGGTCCATGACGTCGAGGATTGTTTCGACGGCGGTCTCGGAGGCCAGGATGCCCAGCTTGAGTTCCTGCTTGGCCCGCATCATGGGCTCCAGCAACTGCAGCTCTTCTGACTTATCCATAACGAAGCGCTGTGTGCCGGGAAGCCGCGTCCGACGCGTAAGGGCTGCCTCTATCGCTTCAGCAAGGTCATCGGACGATGTGTCCGAGACGGCGTGCCAGAGGTCGGCATCATGCCCCGTCGCCTGAGTGAAATGGAAGCCCGCTGCTTCCAGGTTGCGCTGGAGATTGATGCGCAGTTCCTCGAGATCACCATTCCCTTCGCAATCGGCAACCAGGCGGTCGATATCGTCGAGGGAGCACTGACCCTTTGCCAGAATGTCCTCTGCCCAGGTGAAGCAGATGTCTGGGTCGATCGACATCCGCGTGCCGCTCTGGACGACCGCTCGTTTGACCGATTGTCGGCCGCGGTTGCGGACCTGCAGGAAGTCACTCTCTGCACCGTGATCGGCGGCCGCAGCGGCACTGGAGCCGATGCCCTCTCCGGAAATTGGTGCTTGTGAAAGGTCGAGATCCCAATCCCCGTCCTCGTCATCCGAAACCACGGGTGACGAACTGACGAGCGCTACGAATGTCCCCGATGCCGTATCGACCGCGCACTGATCGAAGAATTCCTCTGGTTCTGCCTCAGCTTCGAAAGTCAGCAGGTCATCCAGTTCTTCGGTCCTATCGGCTGGCTCCGCCTCCTGAATCACGGCGAAACGGTGCTCCGGAACTGCATCGAGTCCGGTAACGACAGTCTCGACCACAAGTGAACCCTCGCGCTCGCCAACCGTCTCCGTTTCCGTGACCGGAGACCCCGCAACAAGCGAAGACAGAAGCTGCGCGGCGAGAACGTGACCTTCGGCAACTGCCACATCCGCAGGTGTCTGTCGGTCGTGGTTCAGTGCGCTGAGGTCGGCACCCGACCGAATGAAGAGGTCGCAAACGGCCAAGTTGCCCATGCGCGCGGCAAGGTGGAGTGGTGTATCTCCCCTCGGGTCGGTCGCGTGGAGGCGAGAAGATGCCGCAAATTCGGCAAGGCTCTCGTGGTTCCCTTTGGCGATCAGCCGGCTCTCGAAAGGCCCAAGAATATAGCTTTCCGGTTCGCTCGTCGCTTGGTCGCGACTTCCAAATATGCGGGACAGCCTATCCATGATCTTCATGAATGGCCTCCCTGTTGAGAAGTACGATCTGCTGGTCTTGTGGCTTCCTCGCGCCAGGATCAGTATCGAGGCCGAGACGCCTCAGCGCGTAGTATAGCAGTGCACGTCGAACCTTGATCTTCGCCTTGCCGCCACGCATCCCGTAGTCGAGCGCGATGACCTTTGCCTGAGTTTCCGACAGTGCGGAGTGGGCCCCGACCTCTAGGGTAACCTCGGTATTCCAGTCGCGGTCGTCCTCCGCAGGCACTTCGCTCTCCCGAGACCCGCGAATCTCCAGTATCCGCGAGAGCAGGAAGTCCTTGAACGCTTCGTCCATCAGGCAGAACGCACGTGTGTGCCAGCGAAACCCGTCGAACCCGATAGCGTGCGGAGCGATCCAACGCCAACGCGGCTCCGGACTGGACAGGGACTGGTATTTCACCTCGATCGACTCGGAACGCCGTATGGCGCCCACCACCGACCGGAGCGTCACCGGGTCGATGCCGCGCACAGGCGTCGGCGCGGAGGCAAAGGGCGGCAGCTCGGCGATCCATGACTCCTCGCGGTCGAGGATACCGTCCGTTACCGACCGAAGCTGCGCGAGGTAGCGGCTTGGGTCCGGTTCGAGGAATCGGGGCTTGAATGCGGGGCCACGGACGTAAGTCCTCGCGCTCTTGTCGTAGACTATGTTGTCGGGTGCGAAGCCGATGTAGCGGTTCAGATCTGTGGACGCCTGGTTAACCGAGACCCCAAATTGTTCCATCACATCGCTGCGGTTCACATGTCCCTCCCAGAACAGGCGGAACTCTATGAACTCAAGACGTTGCTCGACTCCCCAGCGAAGTTCGGACCTCTCGTTGTCCACCCGGCCCCCTGATGCACATGATAACTATGCGCGCCCATTTTCTGGGTCCTCGTGAAGCTAGCCAAGGGATGAAGATCTGGCAATGGTAATGCTTCTCACAGCAGCAACAATCCAAAACCACGCGAGCAGCGGCTACAAAGGCTGATGGCGAAGCGAAGTACTCGTAACCCCAGCCGGACGCCCGCTGAGGGGGTTCTCCGTGCCGTCATGGTACAAGGTGCTGGCTGGAAATCAGCGCTCCACACGGGCTTCTCAGAGGGTGGTATCCGGGCGAAGTGGAGCTATAACGGGTTGTTCGATTTTTGCCAACCAACGGCTGGGACGCTGGCGCTAACCCCGGACGGTGGTCCTGACGTCGTTCATGGTTGCGATCGAGATCGCAGTGCATCCCTCAAGAGGTGGGCGGTGTGGCTAGAGGCCACATTCCCTTGATACCTGCTGAAACAGGGCCAGCGTTTTTGACCCGACAAGGGTTCCCAAGCCCGCAGAGCTGAGCATCGACGTTAGGGGATTCACGTGTCTTCCTGTTCGAAGACCCACTCTCCAACCTTCTGTCAGCCGCGTAGGCGGCAGGTAATGTGTCGATGCTCAGCAAATGGACCATGATGCGCTCGGAAAAATATATCGTATCAGTATCTGGTGTAACTTGATTCAAAATCAGCGCACAAACAGCGGACACGTCACGAACGGGACCGGACGTGTCCGTGTAAAACGTCCTCTGAGAGCGGCGTGGAGAGCCCTTGTCGAGGCTGGATGATCCTCGAGCCATGTCGGTGAATGAAGGTGTCTGAGAGGTGACGCAAACAGCTTTCGCGGCGAAAGCCGGAGTAGGGTGCTTACCTCCGGTCGCGGCCATGGATTTGCCCCTCACGCCTCACTTCTTTCGTGGCAGAGGGCTCGAGCGGAGCGTATCGTTCATCCTATAAAGCAATGACCCGTTTATATGCGAAACGATACATATGTTCGACCGACAGACGCTTGGAAGGCGTAGCGCGACGAAACGCGGATAAAGACTTCCGAGCTCTGCAGCAACTGATGGCCGTGTCACGCAAGTCCCCATGAACGAAGCGTATCGTTCAGCCTATAAAAAGGAGGCCACATTTATATTCGAAACGGTACGCATGAACGGCAACTCCCAGACGGGCAGGAGGGCGGATGCAGACGTCGAAGGGAATGACTACGCCTATGGCCGTCTTACCCTCTGTCGATCGTACCGACTTTTCTCGCGTCGATTGGTTCATCGGCCTTCTGATGCCATGACGCACGTCGCTGGTTCTCAGTCGTCGTCGGGGGGCATGATGTACCCGTAGATGTCGTCGTGCATGGCATCGCTGAAGTCATCATCCCAGTCTGGCTCGGCGTCGGTGTGAAACCGGTCATCAGCTTCCTGTTGTCGATCGGATCCAGGCGAATCGACGTTACCCGACCCGAAGATGACAGGTTCCAGGTCATCATCGTCATAGCCGGCATAGTCCGCATCGGTATCAGCATCGGAAAAGCAACGAAGCACCTCTTCTGGCGTCGCTTCTGAATCGATGGTGCGGAGGCGGGCATCTAGTGAGTGCAACGATCGGGTCGGAAGGTTTCCCTCTTGGATGCGATGACGATACTGGCTGACCGCTAGCCAGCGGCTCAAGGCCTCGTCGGCAGTGCTCATCTCGGCTAAGCTGGAGCAGAGATCGAACACCCTGTTGATTGCATCTCTGTCCGGCCTGGAGCGTATCCAGGGCACGACTCTCTCCAGATTGACAACGTCATGATTCTGCAGGCGAAACAGCCCATTGAGAGCAGTGAGTAGCGCACCGTGATCCTTGATCACCAGTTCCGAATTGCCCCCAAGAGCGGCGGTCGCCATCAGAAAGGTGCGCCACTGAAGTAGGTCGGGCGTTCCCATCATGACATGCAACACCGACGCCAAGTCGCGCATCACAGGATCGCGTAACGGAACTGCGTGCCCCGGAAGCAGATAGTGAAGCTGGCAGACGCGGTTGATGCCGCGCCGATCCAGTCGCTCTTGCTCGAGCTTGCGGGCCCATTCCAGCAGTTCTGCCTTCGTCGACTTGCGGCCCCGCGAGACCACAAGCCATGGCATCGAATCGGGCGCGGCCGGCGAGTCCGTCATCATGATCTGAATGTTGAGTGGCCGAGCGTTGACTTCGGCTATAATGTCGTTCAGCGCGTCAAAGTCATGCCCGAACCCTTCGGGCCAAGCGTAGCGGCACAGATCCCGAGCACCAACGAGGCGCTTGCAATCATTGGGCAGGGCTACATCGATGCATCCGACAAGCCGTTTCCCAGGGGTCGACAGCTGGGACATCTGCTTTTGCCGTGCCGGTTGAACGCCTGCGGCTCTCAGGGTTCGTTGGACGGTCATGTCGGCAACGCCGAATTCCTTGGCCAGGGCGCGAATGGATGGCGCGGGGTTCTGCGAAAAGTAGCGGCGCACGATCTCGGCGTTGCGCGCCTGCTTGTCGGCACGGTCTGACTTTGGCGGCTGTCTGCCGAAGTTCGGATCGAAGTTGTTCTTGACGGTGCGGCATAGCCGGTCGACAATATAGTTCATTTGGTCTGCGTAGGGGATCAAGCCCATTTTGATAGCGTGGGCGCTGCCCCTCGAATGAGCGTATAGGCGCAATTGCCGAAGGCTCGCACCGCCGCCATATTTGCGCATCAACGCGTTGCAGTCGGCGATGATCGCTTTGCACAGTGCGATGTACTGTCCGCGTTCGTATTTTTTCCACCGGGGGGCAGGAGGCTTGGTATTGGCCTTGATCAAGAGTCGTTGCTCCAGTCAGTCACATTGAAAAAGTCTCCCGCAACAGCGCCCAGGGATGGGCAAACCGTTCTCGACCGGAAGGCGGGCGCTGAAATCGAAATCGGCCCAGATCGCTTCGTCCGTGGCGCGTCCACGACGCAGAAGAAGCTGCGCGGTGCCGGCATTCGATGAAAGAAACTTGGAACCTCTGGCGGCCTGCTGACTCTCCCGGATGGCCGAAACGAGGGCCTGCCTGTTTTTCGCTGCTGTCAACTTGCTGTTGCACTCCAAGTTCGCTCCGAGGCAATGAAGGGGTCCGCTGACCATTGAACTGCGGCCCCGGGTTGAGCGATCATCGACCCGGAGCCCGGCGATGAATTAGTTCTGGAAGAGGGGCTCACCATCGCCGAGTTGGTGATGCGCAGCGATTGCCATGTTCCGATCGATGACCTTGACAGCGTCCCAGCTCACGGCGGCGGGTGATTCCTCACCCGCGGCGACCCGTTGCAAGCGCGCGGCTCCCTTGATGACCAGGTAAGATACTCCCGTTTCGGAGGCGTCGTCGCGCCAGACCGCGATCGCCACGTCGACGGCATCAATGATCTCGGCCACGGGCGTGGTTGTTCCGTCCATCTTCGCTTCGTTTGCGTTTGCCCTCTCCACCATTTCTTCCACGTGCATCGATTTCTCCTTTCGTGCTGATTTTATCAGCTTATAACATACTATGGCATAAGTGAATAGATGTGGACGACACATGGCGTTTTATCGTTACTTCTCAGTTAATGACCGCTGGTCCGGTCTGGGCGGAATCTCTTGAACTTAGGGGAGAACCGAGGGACTCAGGCTATGCTGTCAGGCGTGGTCGACTGTGCGTAGCCAGCAACCATGATCCTTGTACTCCCACAAAGAACGAGATAATTGTCGCTGATAGCATGACAGAGTCAACGTTGGCGAATGGTCGCGGAGGAGCATGGGACAGTTTCGAGATCAGTTCCTTGGATCAGGGGATGGAATCACCGCGCTGGACGCCCACCAGTTCATGCTTGATCATGTGCGGCGGCAATTCCCGTTGATGACGGTCGGAACGCTTTCGACCTTTTTATTTATCGGCAGACGTTGGAGAGGCGAACCCACTACCCCCACAGAGATAGCAGAGCGCAAGGGGATACCTTTACCGACGGTCTTCCGGCAATGCGATCAGCTTTCGCGAGGCGTGGCTGGACGCAATGCCATGGGGCTCATTGAAAAGGTTCCATCGGCCAAAGATGGGCGTGCACGGGCCCTTCGTCCCACCCTCAAGGGCATACAACTGCTGATCGAGATCAATGATATTCTCACTCCCTCCGATAATGAGGAAGTCGGGTAACTCACCACCGGCAAGACGTTTGGGCGGAGGTGAAATGTACATTTTCAATCCTTCGAGCCGCTCAAGCAGCGACGGTGAGGTGAGGCCTTTGCCTCTGGCTCAGCGCCCGCTAGCCAGCCTTTCAGCTAAGCAGGTGGCGACGCTGGATTTACGCTCTTTGTAGTGGGTTCCCGCCATTGTCAGGGAGGTTCCCATCTGATGATGGCATGTGCAAATCTAAACCGCTTCAACCGTGTTAGGGTCCGGCGATTGCTGACCGATCGAGGGCAGCCGATAGTTGCATATCCGTTCGGACATGTCCTGATCAGGTAACGGGGGTGTCGGCCCGCTCACCTCCGACGTGTCACACTGTATCGGGGTGACGTTCCGTTAACGTTTCGGCCCGTCGCAAGAGGGTATTCGAGGATGCTCTGCTCTTGGCGGAACGGACCGAGATCTGAACATGGAGCGGTCATTCACTCACAACGGATGACCGCTTCATGCAGCTGGTTCTTCGTTCACGATATCAGCAACGGGGTGGAGAGCGGACAGGCAGCTTTTTCCGCGCGGTTGACCATTGAGCGGCCGAAGCATCGACCGTCAACGTTTAATAGGCTGCACATCTCTCTTTCGCATGGCGAGCAGCAAGGTGGCCGGCTACAAACTCCTGATCATCGACGAACTGGGCTTCGTTCCCCTGTCGAAAACCGGAGCCGAGTTGCTGTTCGAATTGATCTCCCAGCGTTACGAGCGCGGCTCCACGCTGATCACCAGCAATCTGCCCTTCGATGAATGGACCGAGACGTTCGGGTCCGAGCGTCTCACCGGCGCGCTCCTCGACCGGCTGACCCACCACGTCAGCATCCTCAAGATGAATGGTGACAGTTATCGCCTCGCGCAAAGCCGGGCCCGAAAAACCGCCAACCCTCATCAGTAAGATCGCCGACGTTGCAAGCGGGAAACTCTGGTCGGGCTACGCCCTCCCGACGTTCCCCGCTTGCAGCCAAGTGGACTACTTTTGCGCCGCCCAATGGCCGACTTTTACTCCGCCGTTGACACTCGAACTCGTCAGTTTCCCCAACCAGCGGACGTCAGCGCCTGTGAACTCGCGGTTAGCACTCCTGGGCGGGACTCATCCTGTTGCTTGGTCATCCTCGATCACCGTCAACAACGGCCTTCAAGCGAGAGAGGCCGCGCTAGGCGGCGCTGGCGTGGCGATCTTGCCCAAGTTCCTGACGGTCAATGACGAATATAATGGGCAGCTTGTGGAGCTCCAGAGTACGGAAAAGTCGCCTGAAATGGAAATCCATATGCTTCACCCTTATACCCGCGACCTGCCGCAGCGCGTGCGGGAGTTTATGGATTTTTCCATCGGCTATTGGCGTGAAAAGGGACTGGTTGAAGAATAACGAGTGTACCATACAGTCCTTTCGGGCGACCTTGACAACGGGTAACGCCCCGCGCCGTCCGTCAGTTGCATTAGTTCAGCGTTTGGAACGCTGCCCTCGACTTCGCTCAAGCTGAGTTGGCGAGACCAGCAATCAGTTGGTCGTCATGGCTTCATCGGAGTTAAAGGCCCAGTTTTTGCGGGTTTCCGGTTCTGCCGGGTCATCCTGATAGTCCATAGCTGGCCAACAGGAGTAGTTTTGCTACTCGCCCAAGCTTCAGAGCTGCGTCACCAATCCTTCGGAGTTCGTTATAATGGCGCTCGCTTCCGGCGCCGTTGCAAGTATGTCGGGGGCACGCTCGGCACCAGCAACAAAGATGGCAGTCGCGAGCGCATCGGCTTCCGTCGCACGCGGCGCGATGACGACGACTTCTGTAAGCCTGTTGGCACTCTTGCCGGTGAGGGGATCGAAAATGTGATGGTGAAGGCCGGTGGGTTCGAACACGGTGCCATAGCCACCTGAAGTCGCCGACGCCTGGTTGACGAGGCCTATGGTCCGCCCGGTCTGGCCTTGAGCGTCTTTCAGGCCGACGCGCCACGGTCTGCCATCGGGATGGGTGCCCAGCACGCGGCTTTCGCCTAATTCGACCACGACGTGATCGAAGCCTTCATTGCGCAACAGGTCGGCAACGACGTCGGTGATGTAGCCCTGCGCGATGCCATTGAGCGTCAGCGCCATGTTGGAAAGTCCCAGACTGACCGTCGAGCCGGACACGTCGATTTCTCTATAATCGACGCGCCGATGCGCGGCCTCCAGCGCGCCCTCTGCAGGGCCATCCGGCAGTGCTTGCGGGAGTGCGAAATGGGACTGATAGATCGACCATAGCGGTTGCACTGTGGGATCGAAGGCGCCGGAACTAGCCTGTGCTACTGCACGAGTGGTTTCAAGAACTCTGACCAGATCTTGCGATGCAGCTTTGAGCACACCGGCACGATTGAGCCGGGACAATTCACTTTCAGGACGGAAAAGGCTGAAGATATTTTCCAGCCGCAGCACTTCGGACGCCATGTGGGCAAGCGTGCGTCGGGCATGTCCCGGATTTGCATGCCATAGGCTCATCGAAGCTTCTGAGCCAAGAGCTGTGCCGTGCCAGTGATGGAAAGTGGGCTGTGGACCGAAAAGTTGCCACCCGACGATGCCGATCGGCAAGGCGGCAGATGCTCCAAGAATTTTCAGCGCCTGCCGTCGTGAGGGCGCGCGTCGGGGGGAGTGCGAAAGATCGAGCGCTGTCATGGCTATCCCTTCACGCGTGGGACGGCGGAACGCCGTTGCGGGTTAATACAAGTGACTGCGGTCGGCCCTTCGCCTGCGCTCGTTCGGAGCGCTTTCTAGCCTGCGCAAGTGGCGGGCATCGGTGGTCGTCGTAATACTCCACTTGGCAATCGAGGCACTGGAAGCATTCGGCCATGACGATCTTGCCGCTCCGTTCGATCGCTTTGACCGGGCATGACCGTTCGCAGAGGTGACAGCCCCCCACGCCACATTCCGGTCGACGCTTGAGAAAGGTGAACAGATGCAGACGGTCGCCGAGCGCCAGAACGCCACCCAGCGGACACAGAAAACGGCAAAAGAAGCGTTCGGTAAACAGTCCGACTGCCAAGAGAACCAACGCATAGGCTACGTAAGGCCAGGGTCGCGTGAAGACGGACGTGATTGCCGTCTTGAACGGTTCAACTTCCTCCACTGCCGCCAATGCCTCTGGTATGACAAAAGCCGTTCCCACGATCACCGCGGCCAATCCATATTTCGGCATCCACATCCAGCGCTGCAGCGTCTCTGACGGGTTCCAGACGGGAAGCCGCAACATCCTCGCGATCCGCGATGTCAATTCCTGCAAGGCGCCGAAGGGACAAAGCCAGCCACAGAAAACGCCGCGGCCGATCAGGATAATTGAAAACAGCACATAGACCGAGATGACCACAATCAGGGGTTCGGCGAGATAGAACCCTAGATCGGCGCCCTCCAAAGGCGCCCTGACATAGTTCACGACGTGAACGATCGACAATTGCCCGCCGGCAATCCAACCGAGCCACACAAGCGTGAAGACCAAAAAAACCGTGCGGGTCCAAAGATGCAGCTGTCGATGTCGGCTGAGTGGTTGCTGGAAAATGAAAATAAGGGTGAGCACGATCAGGGCTACAACCAGTATCGAAAGATCGAATCCGGAGGCCAGCCATGCCTCAGCCCAAGGTGGCAGTGGCTCGACATAGGGCGTGAGCACGGCTTTGTCGGGCACTTGGTAGGCGACTGGAAACTCAACTGTATGGTCGCTTCCATCAGCACCGGTCGCATGCACCATGAGAACGACCTCGAATGGCGCCAAAGGATCAAAACCGGTATCGAGCGGTATGGCGAATGCGCCGGAGTCACGAAGAATTGGGCCACCGGAGCGTTGTACGGAGGGCCCGACATAGTCGAAATCGCTTTCGACGAACTCAATTTTGAGATCACCCTGTTCGAGCCGGATGCGATCGAAACGATTACCGTAAGTCTCGGATTGGAACTGGCTGCCGAGAAAGTCGTAATAGCCGCCCGACATGACGGCCATCATTACCACATCGTCAGGGGCGGGCTCCACGACCGAGGAATAGGTGCTGGCCGAAATGATATTTCGCCCAATGAGAGGTGGCGTTGCCAGCCCCACTACAAGTTCGGTGTAGCGGCTGTCAGGATCGCCTCTGTCGAGGGGGACATCCATTTCTGCTGGTGCCACCCCAGCATCGGTGAATGCCTGCTCGACCTCTCCAAAGGTGACGATCCTGTTGGCCACGGCACCGATTTCGAGCAGCTGGCCCCAGTCGAGCCATTCGAACCCGTAGCGGTCGAGGGTCGGCTCGCTCAACGGTGGCCGCGGATCATTGGCCCGCAATATAACTCGCCCTGCGTCCATGATGCCCGCTCGCATATTCCGGGCTGAAACCGTCGTCCCCTGAACAAAATCGGGAGAGAGCGGCGCCGTGTCCGTGGCCTCAACCGATCTTCCAATATGCGCGTTGAGAAACTCCCTAAGCCGTTCGACACGCTGAGGGAATCCAGTCAAATAGGGGTCGTGCTGCCGGATGACACTGGTCCCGGTCAGATTACCAACCATATCCATGCCGACAATGGCGTCGAATGGGGTGGGCGAATAGCTGCGTGCCCGAACAATGTCGAAGGTGGAGAAAACGTAGCCTAGCTGTTCGTCGCCAGCGAAAGCGCGAAGGAACGGCAGCCCGCCACCGGAGAGTTCGAACCTGTCGGCTTGGGGAAACAAAGCGGCGCGAATTTCCGCATTAGCGCGAACTTCGAGTGGGCTGGTCGCTTGAGTGAACGCATCGCTCGTTGCCAGCGCTACGAGAATGATTGCTGCAAAAATGCGCATGATGGTGGGGCCAGGGGCCCAGAGAGACGACGTCATTGCGGCACCAGAAACGCATGCCGTTCGCGACCATGCGGCGGGTACGCTTCAAAACTCTGCATCAACCGTCCTCCCCGAACGCTGGCTTTGCCGCGTTCGAACTCCTCTCTTTAGGGCTAGCATGCGATCTCTGTGCGCTGCAACCAAGCGTGATGACTCGTGGTATAGTAAACAATGGGATGGGCTTCCCATCTGCGGTGTTCCAGCCTCTGGCATGACTGCACAAGCCCCTGTAAACAAACTGGGTAGGCAGACCACAAAGTGATGCCATGGTTGACCCGGAGGAGGACGTTTGGGGTACAACTCGAGAGCAACAGGCATGCGAAGGGTCATGCGGGTCCGAAAGGGCGTCCGATGGTGAATTCAACTGCACAGGATCCGGTCCGGCGGCGACCCGCAGCGGAGCGACCATGGGTGGTGGCGGCTGCGCGGATCGGGTTCTTCCTTCTTCTGGTGATTGTTTGGTGGATCGCGTCGGTTAACGTCGCGAGAAACATCATTCCCTCGCCTTGGGCCACGATGCTGGCGGCAGGTCTTTTGCTTGAAGAAGGGCGGCTGCAGACTGCCTTTTTCGATTCCTTGTCCACCTTTTCTACTGGATACGGATTGGCCATCCTGTGCGCGATCCCGCTAGGCGTGGTGATGGGAGCATTTAACCTATGGGGCCGGACGCTTGAAATCTATGTTTACGCTCTGGCCGCTACCCCGCGCGTTGCTTTCATACCGCTGATCATTGTGCTTTTGGGGCTAGGTGCCGAGGCAAAAGTCTTCATCGTCTTTCTCGGAGCCGTCATGCCGATTTTGATCAATACGTATGCTGGTGTCCGCCAAGCCGATGCCGAGCTCGTCGAGATGGCCCGATCGGTGGGCGCCGGTCCGCTACGAATCTTCAGCGGCATCGTGCTACCAGGAGCCATCCCTTATGTTATCGTCGGACTGCGACTCGGTGCGACCATTGGGTTGATCAATACCGTGGTTGCCGAACTTTATACTGCTGTGCGCGGGCTGGGCGGGCTCTTGGCCATCTACGGCAATACATTCAGAATGGCGGAATATTTCGTTATCGTTTTGTCGCTGGCGACCATTGGGGTCATTGTCACCGAGTGCCTGCGCTACCTCGAGCAACGCCTCACACGATGGCGTACATAAATCAGGGAGAGGAAAATCCATGAAATCGATAGTTTTGACCCTTTTGGGCAGCGCCGCTGGCCTGGCTATGCTGACGGGCGCAGGATTGGCCCAATCTGATGATCCATTCCGCCTCATCGTGACCCATCTCGAGCCGCCGTTGGTGCCAAATTCCGTCATGGACCTTGCACTCGAGCTCGGCTACTTCGAGGCCGAGGGCGTCGATGTCGAACTTGTCAGGGTGCAACAAACCCCATCGGCCATCGCCGCTCTGCAGTCCGGCGACGGCGATATGGCCAACATCGGTGTCGATGCGCTGTTGCAGGTGATCCATAGCGGCGCCACAGACTTCAGGGCAGTGACTTCACCCAACAAATCTCTGCCGTTTTTAATTGCCTCGAATGACGACATCGCCAGTCCCGCCGATCTGGTTGGTCGGAGCTTCGGTGTGGGCAGGGTCGGCAGTCTCGACTATTCGCTTTCAACGCTGGTCCTGGCTGGCCAGGGCGTATCGCTTAACGATTCAGAGGTCGTGTCGCTGGGGCAGCCGGACATTCGCGCCCAGGCGCTTCTGGCCGGTCAGGTCGATGCCACTACGATGTCGATTGGCGTCTGGAGCGAACTTCCTGATAGCGAGGGTCTCCACGTTCTGGTTGATCAAGACGCTTATTACGAGGCAGCCCCAGTGGTCAACAAGGTCAACGCAGTCACTGGGGATGTGCTTGCCGAGCGACCGGAAGATGTAGAAGCCGTTCTGCGCGCGCTCACCAAGCTGTCGCGGGATTTTGCCAGTGATCCGCAAAAATGGGTAGACGCGATGGCCGAAGTTCGGCCTGATGTCAGCCCGGAGGTTCTGGACATGTTGGCCGAAGCCTTTTCTGAGAGCTGGAGCGTTAATGGTGGCCTGAGCAGAACCGAGCTGGAATATACCAGTGAGTGGCTTTACGAGACCGAGGATTTTGCACAGTTCGACCCGCTCGCGATCGAAGACTGGGTCGATTTTGGCCCCCTCGATGCGGTTCTCGATGAACTGGGCACCAACGAAACCATGGATCCGGCTGATCGATGAACGATCTGCCCCAAATGGGGATGGCGACCGCAGAATCCCGGTCGCCATCATCTTTGTTACGGATCGAAAACGTCACCAAGCGCTTCTATCGCTCCGATGGAACGGCGACACAGGCGCTTGATGGCGTTACGTTCGATGTGGATGCGCAGAATTTCGTCGCCCTGATCGGTCCGTCGGGATGCGGAAAAACGACAGTGCTGCGGCTGGCAAACGGCCTTATTGAGCCTGACAACGGCACTGTTCTGATGGACGGACGAACGCCGCGGCCGGGTCCGGACATGGGGTTTGTATTTCAGGCCTTTCGTCTCATTCCGTGGGCGAGTGCGCAGAAAAACATAGAGTTCGCACTCGAAGGGCTTGACCTATCCAAAGCCGAACGCGCCGAGACTGCCCGTCACTACCTCGACCTCGTCGGATTGTCGCGTTCCGCCGATGCATACCCTGCGCAATTGTCCGGAGGCATGAAACAACGCGTTGCGCTCGCTCGCGCGTTAGCAGGTAAGCCGCGCGTGTTGCTGATGGATGAGCCATTTGCCAGTCTTGACGCGCAAACTCGTGAACTCATGCAAGGAGAGCTCCTCTCGATCTGGCGTCAGTTCATGCCGACGGTTCTCTTCGTGACCCACAGTGTGGATGAGGCACTGGTTTTGGCCGATCAGGTCATTGTCATGGGCGGTGGCAAGGTGCTTGAATCCATTGCCATCGACCTGCCGCGGCCGAGAGTTTTGTCCCAACTCCATGCCGATCCGAGGTATGTCGAACTGCGAAGCCACCTCTGGAATCGCATTCGGGAACTTGTCCTGTCTGACCCCGCCTCAGAGTTTTTCGGTCGCAATGTCAGCGGCTGAGGTTGAAGACTTGCCTCATCCGGGGTCATTGATGGTTGTGCCGACCCGCTGGCTCGGCTACCAAAGTTTAAGGGAAGAGATTGATAGGAGGAGATGATGCGGCTCGCGTCAGAATGTTCTCGGTCGCGCCTGGCCATTTTGCCGGCGGGCTACGGACACCGATTGCTTGTCGCGCTCGGCATTCTGATCTGCTCCGTGATGGCGGGATCATCCGCAATGGCTCAGCAACTCGAAGGTCCTGTCCGCATCGGTCTGGTCCGCCCAACACTCGATGGCGCGTCGGAGCTAATGGCACCGGTTATCCGTTCGGTCGATCAAGGTGCGGTGATGGCCGAAGAGGAGTTCGGCTTTAATGCCTCCATGTTTGGTTTCGACTTCGCCGTCATTCAGCGTGAGGCCCAGGGGGCAGACGTGGTCTCGGCAGCGCAACAACTGGTGGCCGACGAGGGGATCTTCGCGCTTGCCGGTGGCTTTGACGGTGAGGAAGCCGAACTACTGAGCTCTTGGGCACAAGACAACGAAATACCGTTTATAAATCTGCTCGCCTCCGATGACGCCCTGCGCAATCGGACATGCGGGCCGATGATGTTTCACATAGCCCCCAGCGATGCTATGTATCTCGATGCTCTGTCCGGCTGGTACGTCCGAGCGGGGTTCCGTAGTTGGTTCACACTGGTCGCAGATACGCCCCAAGCGCAGGCGCGACATGACCGTTTGGTCTGGGGACTGGACGAGCGCCATTTCGGTGTGCGCGAAGTGGGTAGCGCCACACTGTCCGGGGATTTGCCGCCCGAGACGATAGCGGCTATTCGCGACACGGAAGCTGATCTGGTTGTTATGTTGGTGTCTCCCGAAGCGCAATTGTCAACGCTTGCTGCCCTTGAAGCGGAGCGCCTTGAGATCATGGTGACGGGGTTCCCCGACCCTGCCGCCCAAACCCGGGCGTTCTTCATGCAGTCTGCCGAACTCGCGCCTTACCTGGGTTCGGGAATGCGCGCTACTGCGTGGGAGCCAACCTTGGACGCATACGGTGCCCGCGAACTCAATGCGCGTTACATGCAGCGCTGGGGAGAACCTATGGAGCAAGGCGGATGGGCAGCCTATCAGGCGGTGAAGGCCTTTTTTGAGGCAGCCACGTTCACCAGTTCGACCGACGCCGAGAGCGTGCTTGCCCATTTCACTGCCGAGAACTCGGTGTTCGACGTCTGGAAAGGTATCGGTACCTCATTCCGTTCATGGGATCATCAATTGCGCCAGCCGCTCTATTTGATCGCCATCGATGCTGCAGCCACCGAACCGCGCCTTGTCGGTCAATTGGTGGGAGAGCTGCCCGCCATCTACTTGCCAGGAACCGACCCCGTCGAGCGTCTTGATCAATTGGGCGATCTGGAGGCTCAGAGTACCTGTCAGCACTAAAAATGATAAGAGGAGGACGTTTCACAATGCAATCTTTCGCGCGCACCTTGCGCACCCTGGCCTTGGCCGGCATAGCCGGCGGAGCTTTCCCAGCCATAGCGATGGCGCAGGACGAAACTTATCGTGTCTATATCGCCAATGAGTTCAGCGCCGATATCTCGGTGATCGACTCCGAGAGCGAAGAGGTCGTCGATACGCTCACTATTTCCGATCGGGCTGGCGAAGTGCGCCCCCGCGGTATGGCTGTAAGCCCAGACGGTTCTATGGTCTACATCTCGGTTAGCGACTTCTATCCCGAGCGCCAAACCCCAGAAGACAAGATCGTGGTCGTCGACGTCTCCAACGACGAGTTCGTCAACGAGATCGACGCCGGTGGCAATCCTGAACGCCTCGCGGTCAGCCCTGACGGCACGCAAATCTGGGCTTCGCTCGAAGCATTGGCGCTCGGCGCCGGCTATGATGCTCAGTCTGGAGAGAAGCTCGGCGAATTCCGGGTTGGCATCGAAGCCGAAGGTGTCGCCGTCAGCCCCGACGGACGCTGGGTATACGTGACTGCAGAAGCCACCCATACGGTGACGGTCATCGACACCGAAGCGATGTCGGCGGTCAAGCACGTCCTCGTGGGCAATCGTCCTCGCGTCGTGGAATTTTCTAAGGACGGCGAATTTGCCTATGTCACGGCTGAGATCGGCGGGTCCGTTTCTGTCATTGAAACCGAGGGCCACTCTGTTGTCGAGACGATCGACCTCGGTCTTGACTCTCGTCCTGTCGAAATCGCTGTAGACCCGGACGGTAGCCGGCTTTTCGTCGCCGGGGGCGGGACCAGCTCCGTCTACGTGATTGATACGGCTACCAACGAGGTCATCCAAACCATCAGCGAGCAGATGGGTCGACGCCCCTGGGGTATTGCCATCACGCCAGATGGAAGCCGCGTATTTACCGCGAATGGTCTGTCGGACAGCGTCTCGGTAATCGATACCGATAGTCTCACAGTAATCAACAACATCGCAGTGGGCCGCGGCGCTCACTCGGTAGAGATCGGATTGGTGCCCTCCAATGAGTAAGCGGACATTCCTTCCCATCAGCGCAATTGCTCTCTCCACCACTCTCTGGGCGGGCCAGGGCTTTGCACAGTACTCTAGTGCGCCGTTTTTCGACGAAACGGTTGCGCTTAGCCAGGCCTATGGGCTCGAATCTATCGGCCTCCGCCTCGATCTCGCAGCAGCATTCAGCGCGCCCTATGATGACGAACTGCTCGAAACTATCGAAGGCGTAACTGGTTCGTCGCTCACGCGGTTCGAGGGCACACTGACAGCTGCAGACCCCGAGCTCGCGCAGAACCTGCGCGCCGCACTCGAAACCGTCGCCGAGACGGCTGAGGACGGAGACGACGCCGGTGCGGCCATTGAAGAGGCACGGGCGTTGCTTTCCGAGGCATACGACACCGTCATTGCCGACGATGTGCGGGGCACGCCGAGTTTCACGGGCGGGCTGCTGCTCCAGTTGCTGCTTTATGACGATGGCGTCGCGGAAGGCTATGAAGAAGCCGCCGAAGGCAACGAACCTTGGGAGTACCCCAATGGCTGGGTTGCCCTGGAGCGGGTTAAGGCGCTCTGGTCCGAGCTCGAGGCCGATGCTTCCGAGCAGCAGGTCGTCGACGTCGAAGAGATGTTTGCGGTTCTCGATGAGCTCTATCCGCAGGTTGAGCCGCCGGAATCAGTGGCAGGCTGGAATCCAGAGGAAGCCGAAGCTCCGGCCCAGCGGCTTGGCGGAATCCTTGAAACCGTCGTAGATGCCGATCTCTATCCGGGCCGCGACACAGCCCGGTTGTCGGGTCATTTGGCAATGATGGTGTCTGAGACCTGTGCGACATATGAGACCGACGAAGCGGTCGCACAGGAGACGCTGTTTGCGCTCTATGACCTTTATGGCGGCGAACTTGAAGGAGTCGCCGGTCTATTTGCCCCAGAGGATGCGGAAACCGCCTCGGAAATGTTCGAATCGCTGATCGGTGTCGAAGATGATGACGACGACGAAGGCGCCGAAGGCAAGGGCGACGACGACCAGGACGAAGATGATGACGATGAAAGCGTTGCAGGCTCTGAAGCGTGCGGCGAACTCGAAACAGCGCTGACCAACATCCAAACCGCTTTCGGCGGCTGATCGGAGTATAACGGCCATGGGTGTCATAGACATCGACGATGTCGCATACAGCTATGGTGCTTACAAGGCCGTCGATCAGCTTTCACTTTCGATCGAGAAGGGCGAATTTTTTGCCCTTCTCGGCCCCAACGGGGCCGGCAAGACCACGCTTCTCAACATGCTCATGACCGTGACGCGGCCCACGGCCGGCCGCCTCAGCATCATGGGGCACGACGCGGTCACAGACACGATGACCGTCCGGCGCGCATTGGGCGTCGTTTTCCAAGAGCCCGCGCTCGACGACCGGCTCACGGCCCCGGAAAATCTTCAGATCCACGCCACGCTTTACGGTTTGCGGCGCGACGAACGCAAAGCTGCCGTCGAGCAGGCGCTGGAATGGGCGTCTCTAACCACAGCAGGCACAAAACCGGTCCGCAGCTTTTCAGGTGGCATGAAGCGGCGTCTGGAATTGGCACGGGCGCTCATGCACGCGCCGCAAGTTCTGCTGCTCGACGAGCCGACGATTGGTTTGGACCCCCAGGGGCGCCGCCATCTCTGGGAGCGCATCGCAAGTCTGCGCGAAACCGGGATGACTGTTCTCATGACCACGCACAATCTCGTCGAAGCGGAGATGTGCGACAGGGTCGGGATCATCGACAAGGGCAGGCTGGTCGCGACCGGCGCGCCGCGTGACCTCATAGCGACCCATGGTAGCGACGCTGACGCAACGCTCGAAGACGTCTTCATCGCCCTTACCGGCGACCGGCTGTTTGACGAGGATGCGACCGGGCGCGACCGGATGGTCGATTTCGCAAAACGCGGCGGCGAACACACACGGTAGGGTCATGGTACGTTTCTTCGCTTTTGACTTCGATGTCGTCGCTATCATGTGGAAGCGCGAAATGCTGCGCTATCTGCGTGATCGTTCGCAGATATTTGGTGGTGTGTCCCGCACGTTACTGTGGTTGGTCATCCTGGGCTTCGGCCTTGGCGCGGCTTTGCGCGAGATCGAGGGCTATTCCTATGCTCAGTACATTCTGCCGGGCGTCATCATCCTCAACATCCTATTCAGCTCGCTGCAATGCGCGGTCTCACTGGTCTGGGACCGTGAAGTGGGGCTCTTACGTTCGATCATTGTTTCCCCTGCGCCAATGCTGTCGGTGACTTTGGGCAAAGTGCTGGGCGGCGCTACGATCGCTCTGTTCCAAGGCTCAATACCACTTCTGGCGATCCCGTTTCTCGACATGCGCGTGACCCCGTTCGGCCTCGCGCTTGCGCTCGTCGTGATGTTTTTTGTGGGTATGACCATTACCGCAGGAGGGATCGTTATCGCCTCACGGCTCAAGACATTTGAAGGCTTTGGATCGATCTCGAACGGCATCATCCAGCCGCTCTATTTTCTGTCGGGATCCATTTTTCCCCTGCGCGGGGTGATCGGAGGCGTGGGGTTTCTCGATATTCCCGCCGATCTGCGTGACCAGCTACGCCAGCTTGGCATTTTTGCCATCGGCGGCGGTTGGATTGTCCAGCTTCCCGTATGGATCCAGGTTCTGGTCTACATCAATCCAGTAAGCTATCAACTCGATCTCTTGCGGTTCGTATTGCTCGATTTCGAGCAATTGCCGCTGGCCGCCGACATCGCGGTAACGTTCGGCTTGGCGCCGATTATGGTCATCTGGGCCGCATTCTCGGTCAAAAGCATGCTCGACAGGCGCCGTTGATCGATGCCTGTCGAGATTTTCCTGCGCGGTCAGCGCGGGCCATCGCCCAGCAGATCGAGCCGGTCCTTGGCATCATCTTCGGACACGTCTTCAGGGACTTTTCCTGCATAATGGGCAACATTGATGCGTGATGTGAGCTGCAACTGCCGCCACACCACATCGTTGTCGACTTCCGAAACCACCAATGGCTGACGCAACTGATGGTCCCAGGGCCGGAACGAGATGCCGGGCCCCTTGGCGACTTCGAACACGGTGTCCGGGGCCTCCAGATGTGCAATCATCGCCTGGGCGTCCGTCGATCCAACCGCCAGCACCGTGTCTACCACGATCTTTACGGCATGATAGGCGGCCCAGGCTGTCGGATCCGCGGGTTCTGCGTAGCGCGCGCGGATCTGAAGATTGAAGTCCTCGGCTTCGGCGGTGTCGTCGGTGGGGTCCCACAGCCCGACCCGATATTGAGGATTGAGCACCGGCAAGCGGCTGCGCGACGCTGCCATGAAGTCGCGCGTCTGGGTGATGGTGTGCGGAAAGGTCAGGACCGGCATGGTCATGCCGATCTCTTCCATCTGCACGAGCAGTGGGAACTGGTCCTGATAGGCGACGAGGATGAAAATCACATCTACCTCGATGGCCGAGAGCTCCTCGATCGCGTCAGCATAAACCGGCAGCGCCGGCACTATGGAAACTATCCCTTCGATCGTGCAGCCTGCCTTTTCGGCCGATTGCGCGACACGTTCGGCCATGGCCACGCCCCGGGCGCTGGTGTCGGACACCACGGCCCAGCGGGTCTGTCCGTTCCGGGCGGCGAGCTGTCCCATGGCGTCGAGATACATCGCGTCGCTGGCTTCGACATGAAACACATAAGGGTTGGCAGGCTGGCTGCGAAAAGCGTCAGCCGTCTCCCCGATATTGAAGAAGGGGATTTTGGCAGCGGCGGCGATCTCGGCCAGCACCTCCGCCTGTCCTTCGCCCACCCCGCCGATGAGGGCGCAAATGTCTTGCTGTTCGACCAGCCGCTCGCCAGCCCGTATGGCGGCTTCTACAGTGGGTGAAGTGGCTAGCAGCAAATCTAGGCTGCCGCCTTCCGCTTCCACCGAATCGGACAGTCGTGTTTCGGCCAACAATGCGCCGATCCGCCCGGCCGTGCCGATGAAATCATTGATCGAGGCGAGGATGAAGGCGTTGCCGGTGCGGGCTGGAAATACAGTGCCGATCCGGATTGTCGATGCGCCCGGCGTTGCTGCAAGGCCAGGCACCGCGATGCTGACAGATGCCAGCGTCACTGCGCCGGCCATAAAGCTGCGGCGTGTAATGGTGCTCATTGGGATTGCTCCGCTATCGAGAGTGAGGGACGCGGCAAATCGAGCGTCGGCACATTGTATTCGGCCAGAATCGCATAGATATCGTCCCATCGGCGCGTGATGGCGACGTCGAGCAAATCGCGCAATTCCTCATCGCCCAGCCGCAGCGCAATGACGATTGAATGATACATTGGCGTAAACGGAATATCGAATTCGGGAACCGGGGTGACCGTAAGCGGTGGGTCCTGAAGCGCGGCGTAGTACCCGCCGACGGGCCCCCAGGGCACGGCAACGTCTATCGTACCGTCGGCAACCGACTCGATCATCGATTCGAACCGCGTGCCCGAGTTGGTGCCCGACAGCTCTGAACTGACGGTGATCCGGTCTAGCAGTCCGCGCCGTGCCAGGGCCAGGTGTGAACTCGTGCCTTCTGAGGTGGTGCCCAGTTGCAGTTCGGTGAGAACTTCATCGTCGAATGTGGCGATGTTATAAGCCTCGTCCGCGCGATAAACGAAAGCGTATGGGCTGCGATAATAGGCGAGGGTAGCGATCACGCCGTCTCCTCCGTCCGGCACGCCAATCATCATGTCGCAATGGCCCTCGCGCAATTGCTCGGAAACCATGCTCGGCGCCAATGCCCACCACTGATAGGTGAGTTCGGCGCCCATTTCCTCGGCAAGAATTTCAGCGATGGCGTTCTCATAGCCTTCCTCGGCGCGATTCGATTGCGGCATGTAATCTGGGTCGGCGCAAACGCGCATTTCCCAAGCATTGGCCGCCGGGGCCATCACGGCGCTAGCGCCAGTGACCATTGTGGCCAGGGCGACTGCGGCGGCGGTGCAGGCCAGACGCTGATGCGTCGGGCGCCGGACTGAAGTGTTCATGGTTCAACTCGCGTATGTTGCAGCGGGAGGCCGGGGGTGCGACGTTGCAGAAACGTCTTTGGGCGAAGGGCGCCACCCTTGACGAAATCGCCCGGCGTGCAGAGCGCGCCGGGCGAAATCTAGCACTTCAAACAGCCGGGCTTATGGTTCCCGGTACGAGCATACTACTCGTTGAGTTCGAAGACATAGAGTGTGCTGCCTTCGCGCTGATAGCGGTTGACCGCATCGGGCTCGGCATCGGGAGCGACCTGAACCACACCCGGACGAGCGGAGGCGATGAAAGCCAGACGCTGGTTGCCATCCGGACCAACAAAGCTGACCGGCGAAGCCGAAGACTGGTTGCCCGAACGGAATTCCCAAGCAACATCGCCGGTTTCGGCGTCGATAGCGCGGAACACGCCCTTGTCGTCGCCGCCAAGGAACAGCAGGCCACCAGCCGTTGCAAGGATCGGATCCTGGGTGGGCTGGACGTAGTCGATGCTCCAGACGGTTTGGCCGGTTACAGGGTCGTTGGCCTGCAGCTGGTTTTTGACGTCGGTTTCGTTGCCTTCAAGGTCGACCCAGAACTTTTCACCTGCCCATTCGAACAGGGTGTAGCTCTCGGTTGCAGGGTAGCTGTATTCGCCTTCGGTAACGCGCATGGCGCGGCAACCCAACTGGACGCTGGTGTAAAGCAGGCCTGTTTCGGGCGAATAGGCGTCGTTTTCCCAGTTACGGGCGGCAATGGTGGGGCAGACCACGGCTTCCGTACCTGTGGGGCCGTCGACATCATCCTCGCCGTAAAGCTCGGCTTCTTCTTCGTTGAGCGCTATCTGCTCGGGGGTCAGAGCACCGGCTTCGGTGTACTCGCGACGATCTTCGGCGTCCGTGAACATCAGAGTATCAAGATTATAGCCGACGCTTCCAGACTCTGCGTCCCAGCCCGAGAAAATGTTCTGGTATACGAACGGCCAAGGCTCATTAAGCACTTCGCCGGTTTCGCGGTCCCAGACATAGAAATAGCCGTTACGGGCTGCACGAACGATGGTCTTGCGCATTTCGCCATCGATTTCGATGTCGGCAAGAATGGGGGTTCCGGGCTCGTCGAGGTCCCACTGGTCCTGCGGTGTCAGGTTATACGCCCAGATCAGCTCGCCCGTCACTGCGTCGCGCGCCATCATCGAAGCGCAGTAATTGCTTCTATAGGACTGAACGACGCCATTTTCGTTGAGGTCGATTTCGCCCCATTCGCGGCGATAGTCGGGATTCCAGGGACCACAGTTGCCGGTCGCATAGTAGAACATGTTCAATTCGGGATCATGCGAGAAATAACCCCATGTTGAACCGCCGCCCTGTTGCCAGCTGTCTTCGAACCAAGACGCTTCGGCCGGGTTTTCGATCTGGTCAAACTCATAGAACGGATTGAAGCGATCTGTGATGCCGACCTCTTCATTGGGGCCCATGCTGTAATAGCGCCAGGCTTCTTCGCCAGTGTCGATGTTGAACGCCGTAACGTAACCGCGCACGCCGTATTCACCGCCGGCCATACCGGTAATGTAGAGATCGCCGATAACCAGGCCGTTGCCCACCATGGTCTCTGCGTTATCGATATCTGTTGCCTGCACGTCCCAGAGCAGCTCGCCTGTTTCCGCGTCAAGCGCATAGACATGACCACCCAGAGACTGGAAGAAGATCTTGCCTTCCGCATAGTTCATGCCACGTGTTTGAGCACCACAGCATGCGACCGGAAGAACCTGCTCGAGATTTTCGGCATCAGCGCGAAATTCCCATTTGATGGCGCCCTGCTCGTTCAGATCGAGGGCATAAACTCGGTTCGGTTTGGGGGTGACCACATACATTGTGTCATCTACGACCAGCGGGGGCGCCTGAGCTTCGTCTGCCACCCCGAGCTGGAACGTCCACTCGACCGCGAGATCGTCGACATTGTCGAGGTTAATTTGATCAAGAGCGCTGAAGTTCTGTCCGGAATACGTAATGTTAGGCATCACGTTGTTCGCTGGATCGGCGGAGAGCTCGGTGACGTCATCATTGGCACTGATTGATGCAGCGCCCATCATGAATAGTGATGCCAAGGTCAGTGAAGTCCTCAGCAGTCTCGCTTTTCGAATAGCCATTCAAATATCCTCCCAATGGCTTAGGTACCGGCAAACCGCCTCACGCAGCCAAAGATGTCTTGAATGGCACGTTGCTTGACGACGTGAGGTGCATTGCCTCCGATTCCAATCTTGCAGAACGTGAAGGGATATTCAAGTTGACACATTGGACAATATTGCTGGTTGCAGATGCTAAGGATTGGGATTACCAAGATAGGGAAAAGTGCTGGTCGCATCGGAAGCAAAGCCCCAAAGCCTGTCGCGATCTCCGGGATCTCCGGTGTAATGGGGCAGCCGCAATCCCGTGTCGTTTGCGGACTCAATAAATCTGAAATGCCGTAGGAGGAGTAATATGAAGAAGAATTTCGGGACAGGGATCGCAACAATTTTGCTGTCCAGCCTTATTGGAGCGACACCGGCTCTGACGCAGGATCTCGCGAATGACGAAGAGTCGCTTGCAATCCTGATGGAAGAGGGCGAAACCGTTTACACCAACAACTGTGCCGCCTGTCATGGCGCAGAAGGTGAGGGTGGCGCTGGTCCGGCACTGGTCAACAGTGCAGTCGTGGAAAGCCGCTCGGCCGTAATCTATCAGATACTCTTTGGAGCGATGGATCACGGTATGCCTGCATTCGGTCCGATCTTGTCAGACCGCGAAGTTGCGGCGGTTTCTACTTACATGCGCAACGTGTGGGAAAACGAAGAAGGCATTGTGCTTCCGCGCTCGGTTGAGCTCCGCCGCTCTGCCCCGCCGGAAGAAGAGACTGCACAGTAGGCTGCACTGACACGATCACTGAGTTCTAAGATGACCGCCTTGGCGGTCATCTTTTTTTCGCAGAGGTTGTCAACCGTCTCGCCAGCGGTTGACGCCCGAATCAGTCCAGCGTGATGAAGGCCAGTGCATTGTTAGCGTTCATTGGTGCTATGATCTGGTTCCCAGCAGGATCGTAACAAATCGAGGCTGCGCTCGGTATCCCCGATGCAATGATTTCCGCGTCCTCGCCTGGCACCAGTTTCGATATGCTGCCGAATCGCACGCTGCTTACATATTTCGTGCCGTCTTCCAGGATCACTACGCCGTCATTGCCGCCTTCGGCTGCGTTTTCCGTCAGGAGCAGTTCCCCATCGGGACTGAAGGTCAGCACCTCGTCGTTGCCGATATTAACCACAACGATGTTGCCGTCACCGTCGGTCGCCACTCCATTCGGAGCCGCAAGCGGCTCACCGTCAATAAACACCGAGGTCTCGCCATCAGCAGTCACCCGATACACGCGTTGCGGATCACTCGTGTTCGAAACGTAGGTTGTGCCATCGTCCGAGACTGCAATGCCATTCAAAAACGTCGCTTCAGGAACTTCGAAGGCATCGCGGGGCTCGCCGCTTTCGAGGTCGAAAGTCCGAACGAAATTGCCATCGGCAACATAGAGCATGCCGTCGGCAATGGCACTTCCCAACGGATGATTCAACGTCAGACCGTCCCGTGAAGCTCCTATCCATTTGGTTGTGTGCACGGTTCCGTCAGGATTGAGCAGAGAGACGTATCCGTCGTTTTTCACGGCGTCTTGCGAGGCACCAGCATTCATCACGACGATGAGGTTGCGCTCTGTGTCTACGGTACAGCTTTCTGCGAAATGAAAGCTGCCAAGAATGCGAACATTGTCGGTTGGGGTTGTGTCCTCGCCCGATTCGTTGATCACCCCTATGGGAGCGCCAGCAGTGAAAAGACCTGACTCGCCAGAGTCGCTCTGCGCAAGGACTGGCGGCGTTATCATCGCTACCGCAACAGCTGCTATAGTCATCTTATAGAACACGATTTTTCCTCCTATGCATAAACTGACGCTAGCATGGGAATTGGATGGTGTCCCCTCGCGTTCTCTAATCGCCGCGGTTAAGTGCTGATCGTTACAGCCTTGCAGTCTGCGCGCTGGGCTCTGAGAGCCCGTCTCGAAAGGGTTGAGTAGCTGACGCGATCATGATTCCGAATTGGGTGTCGAAGCCTATTCGGAGAACCCTGATGTGGACGCCAGCTACCCGTCGCCAGCATAGCCGAGAACACCTGCGTTACGAAACCGACCTTACGGACCGGGAGTGGAATTTGATTGCGCCGATGCTGCCAGATGAGAACGGCGGTGGAAAACTAGACCACGGTAGCGGCGGGATTGTCCTGCTGCGGGCGTCGCAAAAGTCGTCCACTTTTCCCCTTTTCTGCTTGGCGCAGGGAGGGACGAGGGATCTACACCGTGGAATTATATCTGAAGGTTCGAGTTGCTTGCGACGGCGGTATGAGCCAGCGCGAAGCGTCGAAGCATTTCGGCATATCGCGCGACACGGTTCGCAAGATGATGACGTATTCGGTTCCTCCCGGCTATCGGCGGCGGGCTCCGGTTCGGCGTCCAAAGCTGGAAGCGTTCATCCCAATCATTGACGGATGGCTTGAGGCGGACCGAACGGTTCCGCGCAAGCAGCGTCATACGGCCAAACGGGTGTTCGACCGGCTCCGTGACGAGCACGGGTTTGCTGGCGGGTACACGATTATCAAGGACTACATGCGTGATCGGGATCGGCGCGGCCAGGAGATGTTCGTGCCGCTGGCGCATCCTGCCGGGCATGGACAGGCGGACTTCGGCGAGGCCGTGGTTGTCATCGGCGGTGTCGAGCAGAAGGCGCACTTCTTCGTGCTCGACCTGCCGCACAGCGATGCCTGCTATGTTCGCGCCTACCCTGCAGCCGTTTCCGAGGCATGGGTGGACGGCCATGTCCATGCCTTCGCCTTCTTCGGCGCTGTGCCGCAGTCGATCGTCTACGACAACGACCGCTGCCTGGTGGCAAAGATACTGCCCGACGGCACACGCAAGCGCGCGACACTGTTCAGCGGCTTCCTGTCCCACTACCTGGTCCGGGATCGTTACGGCCGTCCTGGCAAGGGCAATGACAAGGGCAGCGTCGAAGGTCTGGTCGGCTATGCCCGGCGCAACTTCATGGTGCCGATCCCGTGCTTCGCGACGTGGGACGCGTTCAACCTGTGGCTCGAGGAGCAGTGCCGCAGGCGCCAGGGCGATCGGCTACGCGGGGAGAGCGAGACGATCGGCGAACGGCTGCAACGCGATCTGGCGGCGATGCGGCCGCTGCCGGCATCGCCCTTCGAGGCCTGCGACCAGGCCAGCGGCCGGGTCTCCTCCCAGGCGCTGGTACGTTACAGGACCAACGACTACTCCGTTCCGGTCGCCTATGGCCATCAAGATGTGTGGATCCGGGGCTATGTCGACGAGGTGGTGATCGGCTGCGGCGGTGAGACGATCGCCCGTCATCCGCGCAGCTATGAACGCGAGGAGGTTGTCTTCGACCCACTGCATTACCTGCCGCTGATCGAGCAGAAGATCAATGCGCTCGACCAGGCGGCTCCTCTGCAGGGCTGGGAATTGCCCGAGGCGTTCGCCACACTGCGTCGCCTGATGGATACAACATGTCCTTTCCAACGCGTTTGGATTCGGGGGCGTGAATGCTGCCCTCGTAATTAGCCGGTGTCAGTGAAACGGAGGGACAAGGAGATGTTCCCGTCAGGGTTTTGTCCGCTAATGGTTAGGTGACAATCGGGGCAGCCCGGCAGCAATGGGGTCGGTCGCTGAACGGCGGCTTTCTCAGTTTCTCGGCCAGCACTGGACGGGCCGGTTCCGGCCCCGACTCTGCCGTTTGGCTTGACTGAAGAACGGCAGATATCGGGTGGCCCCGGAAGCACTACGAACGGCGATAGAGAGGGTCGATTGTTCAGGCGGATATCCCTTGAGGAGGTGATCGCCGCCAAAATCCGCATAGCTATCGAAGAGCGGCGCCCGTATGTGAGCGTGCGTGACCTATTCCCGAGCTGAGAACATCCAAGCAATGACTACCCCTACGTTGAGCGCGGATGCGCTCGAAATGCACGCCGTTCTGCGCACAGCATCCTGCGTTTCCCGTCACTCGGTAATCAGCATCGACAAGCTATCGGAGATCGTCACCGCCATCTGCACCGGTGGCGACTCGCCTCCCGCAACACCACAGGCTACGACGTCGTTTCGCCAACTCTGGGCAAGATCGAGGTGAAAGCCCAGGTGCTCGGGACAGACGGTATGTATCCGCGAGTCTCATTGCGGGAGGGCAAATTCAAGGTTGCCGATCAATTCATGGCCGTGCGGTGTACGCCGGAGGTGGAATTCTACGCGGCCGTTCTCATCCCAAAGTCATCTGCGCGACCGCTCTTTGAGGCGCGTAAGCAGGTATCGGGTGCCCTCGCGCATATTGCTTGGAGGGACTGGATCAGCGCGGTCGGAGCGGTCGATTATACCCGGCGTTTCGCGGACTGCCTTCGAGGGCGTGACAAGGACTAAACCAAGCAAACTAGACTTTACTTGGTTTTCCTCGCATTGCCATCGCTACCGATAGACTTCCGCAATCCCACCGCGTCATCGTCGCGCGCGGCGAACGCCTGGTCAGCCTAGAGTTCATCCTTTTCGACCTCGGCAGCGGAAATTCCTTACGCTTTTTCAGCGTGATGGCGTTTGAAGGAGTAACGGGGGTGTGGGGAGAAGAAGGTGATGATGCGTCACGCCTCGTCCATGAGCTCGAAGATGTCGTCGATGGATGTCGACCAGTCGCCACCACCCTTTGTGGGGCGCGTGTGCTCCGAACGATCGCGGGGTCGGAGGCTGGGTATCCATTCCGGGTCTTCGTGCTCCGGCCGGTGGACTAGCCTATCGGCCAGTGCTTGTGCCGACGCCTCCACGGCATAACCCTCACGCTCCAAGATGATCCTGGCGGTCTTGATAAGCGCGATCATGGAGAGTCCGCCGACCTGCCCGTCAAGCTCTCGACGTAGTGCACCTGTCTTCGCCAGCCAGAACGACATGGCCTCCGATAGGGCGGCGTCGACGACGCGCGGCTCAGGTGAACCGGCTCGCTTCTTCCGCTCTCGATAGCGTCGAGCGCGATCTGCGGCCTGTCGACGTTGGCGAGCAGCGCGCTGGCTCGGTGTCTCGTCGGGCATGGGTCCCTCCATTGTCCCGTGATGATACGGACTACGACGAAAGGGACAAATCACGGCCGTCACGCATCACTGCGTCACGGCATCGGGGATGACGGGAAGCCAGGGATCGATGTGCCGCAGAGACCCCTTCATAGCCGCTGGAGACCCTTCAAGCTCTTTCGTGGGATCGTTGTCACCTCGGCATGAACAAGGCGTCCATGGGCTTCTCAAAGGACGACACTTGATGGGCGCGTGTTCGGAATCCAGGCGGACAGAATCGGAAGCGCGGCAAGCGAGCGGAGGGAGCGTCCTGCCCTGCAGGACCGACCGGAGGGAGCGCTCCTCCCCGTAAAAAGGATTCATGCTTCCGAGGCACGAAGGAAGTTGATCTCGGACTCTTCCGCTTCCTTCCTTTGCGACTCCCTTGCGCGACTCCATGAATTCGAACTCGGTCGATACCGAGTCACTATCGGGATACCCTGATTCTTAAGAGGAAGCGCCGCATCCGCCGAGTTGTCCTCCTAGACCACTGACAACACTTCTCGTTTCGGATTTCGGTTATGCTGCACTTGACGTTTTCGGCTGGCCACCCCACCTTCGACGGCAGGAGGTGCCCCATGCTGCCCGAAACACTCGAAATCCCGCTCGTTCTCGCTGCGACGATCCGATTCGATCCCGAATTGACCGCCCGCGATCGGAGCCTTCTCCTGGCCGTCTCATACCTCGCCGCCCAGGAGGAGTATCACGACGAACTGGTGTCGATCCCGGATCTACCGCTTCGCCGCGCCCTGGGCGACCTGCGTCGTCTCGATGAGGGTCGGGAGTTCGCCCGATACGACCGCCTGGAGAAGGGTAGCATCCGGACGGACGAGCGCATGCCCGATCTGGAGGAAGGTGTCGAGGTTCCGATCGTTCCCCGCGGGATGCGGAGACGGCTCATCCGCGGCGCGTATCGATGGGCGGTCGATGATCGTATTCGTCGAGCGTTCGCCATCACGCCTCGAGAGCCCGTCGTCGAGTTGCCCCTCGAGATCCTGCGCAGCGCAAGGTCCCGTTACACGTTGCCGATGATGCTGCGGACGCTTGCATGGGGAGCCGGGGAATACGACAGGCGGTGGGTGCGCCGTAATCGTCCCGGCGACGACGTCATGGTTCTGCGGTTGCCCGTCGACGAGATGCGCATCGAGATCGGCGCGGATCCTGCAGTGCCGCCCGTCGACCTGATGCGACGGGAAATCGAGCCGGCAATACGGGAGATCACCACTGTCACCGATCTTTCGCTCGAAGCAATGGCTATCAAAGCGCCATCGATGAAGAAGGGCGGTGGACGCGTGCGCTGGATCGACATCCAAGTGGACAAGATCGAGCCCAAGCGCATTCCGGATGCGCCCGTCGGACCGGTGCGCCCCTCGGCCGAGGTCGTCCCCATTCCCGTTGATCCCGACCCCTGGAGCGAGGAAGTCGAGTTTTAGTTTAAATGCCCGCGAACGGATCCGTGTCGTCGAAACGGATCCGTGCTACCCATTACGTCAGGAGATCACATCACCATGTTTGGACCCAGCACTAGTAACGACGACGACTTCATCCTGGCGCTTGCCGCGGTCAACACCCTCGGACAGGAACGTCGTGCCCGCAGCCGCGAAGATGCACGCACTCGGACGAGCGTCGAGCGCCTCGCACATCAGTACCGCGCAGCCCTCGGACGCATCGCCGACCTCGAAGCCCAGCTCAAGCGCGAACGCGCTGCTCGCCTCGCAGCCGAGATGAACCTCGAGCGCCGGTCATAGAAAAGGCCGGCGAGATGTCCCCCGCCGGCCTTCATCCTCGTTGAACGATTCGTTCTAAGCGGACTGCATCAGCCCCATCTCTCCCATGACGTCACGCAGGTAGCGCCGAGGTGCGGGTCGTGCGTAATCAAGGACGGCATCCCTGTCGAAGACGAGCACACCTTTCACGCCGGGACCGCCATGAAGATGACGGTCGATGGCCGAGTCGCTGGCGCATGCCACGCGGCACAGCATGGAACGCGGCATCACCCGGAGCCACTCGACCGCGTTTGAGGGGACTTTCTCGACCTGTTCCGGCCTCACCGACCCCGCGGCCAATGAGGCAGCGAGTTGACGGATCGCTTCCATCTCGTCGCCGACCTTCGGTGCTGCGGGGGCCGTTTCCATAAGCGCCTCTTCCGCGATCTCGAAGGGGGCCGGCGGCACGGGCTGCGCCCCGATAGAAACCAGCCGCCTCACCAGGCGTCCGCCTTCGCGTACGAAGCGCACGACCACCGCACCCACGGCCGCGAACGCCGCTCTCAGCATCGCAAGAAATTTCATGTTCCGTCTCCGTTCAACAATTGAGATGTCGCGATTATCGATTCGTTCGCCGCATGCCACAACATCGAAGCCCATTCGTTCAAATTTCGAACGAATGGATTGGAAGTCGAGTTCTTGAGCTAACCCCTCACGGGGCCCAGAAACAGGGAGGAGTGGGGAATGAATTCAATGTTGACATCGGGGCCCCGACGATTTAATTGATCGACGTTAGGATTTTTTCTTGCAATCCTGATTCGTCTCCGCAATCCTTTGGGCATCTCGAGCCACAAAGGATTCGACTCTTGCGCAGACCTAATTTCCCCACCCGCACTGTGAAGCCGACCGGCGACGAGCCGGTCAATGAGCCCACATCGCACTTCGTCGACGCCTTGGTTGAAATGGTGAATGGCGAGGGCGACGTCGTCGTGCCCGAAGGATCGTCGGCTGCCGACCCCGTGAAGCCGGTCGAGGACGGCTGGGACGATCCGTACAACCAGCGCAAGATCAAGCACTCGCGTCCCGGGTCCAGGACCGTCCAATCCGCTGATCCGGAAGATGATGACGAGCTTCCGGCCTTCCTCTTCGCCGAGACCTTCGTTAAGGGGAAACGCTGATGCTCCGGGTTTCCGCAGCTGCTCTCCGGCAGCACATCCTCGACGGCGACACGTATGCGTCCATTGCTCAGCGGTATGGCTCGACCGAGGGCGCGGTCACTCAGCGGGCCCACCGCCTCGGCGTCACCGCTCGAGAGGTCCTTGGATATCATCGCGCGGGACGGCCGAAGGGGCATCTCCGCCTCTGCGTCGCCTGCACGAGTGAATTCAGCTCGAGCGGCCCCGGAAACGTCGTCTGTAGGCCGTGCAAATCGAAATTTTCCAATGACGACTGGACCGGCGGGGTGACCTCCGCATGAGGACCGTCTCCAGCACCCCGTCGCCGGATCCGTGGGTCGCGCGATGCCGTTCGATGCTGCCACCCGAGCGGTCCTTCGAGGACGAAATGAGGTCACCGATCGCGCGCGAGATCCTCGAAAGCCTGCTTGATGACGATGACGAAGCGATGCTCGTCGTCGAAGGAAGGAAGAAAAAGTGACCGAGAAGACGACGTGGCCCGAAGCAGCATGCTGTGCTCCCAACTACCCGTTTGGCTGCATCTGCCCGCCCAAAGAGCGGGCGCTGAGAGCTTGGGAGCGCGGCGACGATAGCATGCCGCCGATGACCGAGCGGCAGCGCGCCTACTGCCTCCATGAGATCGGGCGCGTCGAGGGCTACCGGCGGGAGGATTATGTCGATGCGAGCGATCGCGATCTTGCGCATACGACCATCATCGCTTGGCTGGATTATGCGGCGGACAAAGGATTGACGTCGTAGTCATCTTTGCTGTGCCACGGTCCCACCTATGAGTATCGAACCCACGGTCTTCTACAATGAGTATGCGCCTTTCCCGGCACAGATGCTCCGCGAACTCGGAGCAACTGGAGCTATTCCCGCCGGACATGTCGACGAACGGTCAATCGAGGACGTCGTCTCGAGCGATCTCGACGGCTTCGACATCTGCCATTTCTTCGCCGGCATCGGCGTCTGGAGCTACGCCCTGGAGCACGCTGGATGGCCGAGATCCGGATTGCGGACCTGGACCGCAAGCCTACCCTGCCAGCCATTCAGCCAAGCCGGAAAGCGTGCCGGCTTCGACGACGAGCGACACCTCTGGCCCGTCTTCCACCGCCTCGTTCAGCAGTGCGCGCCTTCAGTCATCCTTGGAGAACAGGTTGCGAGCGCGGACGGCCTCGCTTGGCTCGACGCTGTATTCTCTGACCTGGAAGACGAGGGCTTCGCCGTCGCAGCGGCGGATACCCCAGCTGCTGGCTACGGCGCGCCACAGAAAAGGCAGCGCCTCTACTGGCTTGCGGCGCGGGTGGGCGACACCGCGCACATCCAGCGCGAACTGCAGCGAAGCAGACGCCCGGAAAGCGTCCGATGGGAAAAGCCGTCTGGAGAACGAAGTGCATCTGATCCCCGTGGCGACACAGCCGGATATTGGGGTGATGCACACTGGGTTGAGTGTGCTGACGGGTTCGAGCGCCCGGTTGGACCCCGACTTCGCACGTTGGCTGACCGGTCTCCCCATGGAGTGGAGTCATTGCGCGGTTACGGCAACGCTCTCAACGCCGAAGCCGCTATCGGCTTCGTCCGCGCGACTATTCAGTCGCTTGAAGAAGAAGGTTGATCGGATGAAGTCGGAGAGGAATTCGGGCGACGAATAATAATTCCGTGTGACTTTCAACCCTTCGCAGCATCCTCCTACGATCGTCAACGAAGGAGGCCAGTATGCCCCGCACACTCGAAGAAAAGATCGCCACCGGCCTCGAAGCCGAGAAGATCGCCTACATCGCCCCGCCTCCCGAGCTGGAGCCAACTGGCGTTCTCGGCGGCGACCCGAAGTGGCTTGATCTCGTCGATTTCTGGCTCGCCGAGGACGTGGATTGGGGTGCCGCGCTGCTCATCTATATTTCCGATCGCTTCGACGTGAGCCTGGAGCAAGCATACGCCGACACCGATTCGTTCACGAAGTCGATGATCGCTCGGCTCGATCGTCTCGAAGATCCCGACGCTGTCGTAAGCTTCAACTGAGGGGGATGGATTGATGACGCAGACCTTTTTCACAGCCGATACCCATTTCGGCCACCGCGGTATCATCGATATGTGCAACCGTCCCTTCGTCGACATCGACGAGCACGACCGATCGCTGATCGACGCGTGGAACGCCGTCGTCCGCCCCGATGACACGGTCTGGCACCTGGGCGATTTCGCGTACCGCTGTGGCCCCCAGCAGACGCGGCGGATCTTCGGCGAGCTCAACGGCACCAAGCACCTCGTCCTCGGCAACCACGACTTTAAAAACGAGACCACGAAGCTGCCGTGGGCATCGATCAGCGAGTTGACGGAAGTCGAAGTCGAGGGCACGACGTACGTCCTGTGCCACTACGGCTTGCGCACTTGGCGCAACATGCGCCGCGGCGCCGTGCATTTGTTCGGGCATTCGCATGGGCGGCTCCCGGGGACGTCGCAGTGCATCGATGTCGGTGTCGACAATGTCGGCTACGTGCCTGTCGGGGTCGACGTGATCCGTGCGAGGCTCGCGGACGAGCCGAAGCTTGTCTTCCTTGACGGAACGGATGAAGAGCCCGCGATGGCGCTGCCGAGCGTTAAGTAAAATTCGATCGTTATGGAGAGGCCCGGTCAGCGGGCTTTTACCCACTTGAGTACGGATCGGTGGTCGGGTGGGTAAAAGCAACCCTATGCAGATTTTCACCCAATTTTCCCGATCGGGTGAAATCTTGCACAGATGCGTCGGTGCCGATGTGCAAGTAATCTCGCGTTTGCTTGGTCTTCCTCGCATCGACTATAGTCCACCCGAGACCGGGAGGGCCGCATGTGCAATCTGTATTCCGTCACAACGAACGTCGAATCGATCCGCGCTCTCGTCCGCGGCTTCCGCGTCAACGAGGCCGCGATCGGCAACATGCCGCCGCAGACCGGCGTCTTCCCGGACTATCTGGCTCCCATCGTCCGAAATTTCGGCGACGAGCGCGAGCTCACCAAGATCCGCTGGGGCATGCCGTCATCCTCCCAAGCGCTCTTCCAAGCCGCCAAGCGCCGGGCCGAGAAGATCGAGAAGAAGCAGGGCCGCGAGCTCTTGAAAGACGAGTTCGCCGAGCTACTGAAGATGGAGCCCGACTCCGGCACGACGAACGTGCGCAACACCGCGAGCAAGCATTGGCAGCGATGGCTCGACCCGCAGTTCCGGTGCGTCGTCCCGTTCAACAGCTTCAGCGAATTCAACAAGGACGCCGGCGGCGACATCTGGTTTGCCTTCGACGACGACCGACCGCTCGCCTTCTTCGCGGGCATATGGGCGCCACAATGGACGTCCGTTCGCAAGATCAAGGAAGGAATGGTGACGACCGACCTATTCGCGTTCCTGACCACCGAACCGAATGCCGAGGTCGGTCCGATCCATCCCAAGGCCATGCCGGTGATCCTGACCACGCCCGACGAGGTCGAAATCTGGATGACCGCACCGTGGTCCGAAGCGAAGGCACTCCAGCGTCCGCTGCCGGACGGGCTGCTGCGGATCGTGTCGCGAGGAGTGAAGCAGGACCCACCCGAGTCACCGGAGCCTCCCCTGCAGCCGGGACTCGTCTAGCCCTTTGCGACGCCCAGCTTCGTCCTCGCGAGCTGGGCTCGCGTCGGCCGCATCCTAAGCACCGGCACCTCCGCGATCGGGGCGGGATCTTTCGGCGGATCGGGCCGGTACCACTCGATCGACGTCGCCTCCGTGTGGCACCGCGGGCATCGGGCTTTCGAGTGCAGCCGATGGATCGGATACTGATCGCCGAGCGCCATCACCAAAGTGTCGATGTCGAGCTCATACGACCCCGGACACGACTCCGTCCTCTTCAGTGCGGCCAGGCGCCGGCGACAATATAGACGCGCCCGCCAGCCATCCGCGACCGCGTCCCTTAAGCGTCCCCAGGTCCAGAATTCAACCTCATAGACTTGGACGTCGCACTGGGGGCCGCCGTGGATCGCGGCGAGGTTGCAGCCCTTTCCCGCCGCGACCTTCCGGGCGCAGTCAATCATGGGGATGTTGCCGTACCGGTGTTGCATCGCGTGCCGTTCAACGACGGCACCCCGCCGGCAGCGCAGGCATTCGATCTTGAATTCCGGGGCCGGGTATTGCGCCAGCGTCGTCGTGCGAGGGTCGAAGCTCATTGCTGGAAGACGATGCGATCGGAGCCGATCTCGCGGACGATCTCATACGGAATCGACAGCCGATACTCGCCGTTCTCGCCGTAGATCGAGAAATGAAAGCCGAGCTCGAACATCTGCCACGCCTCCTCGGCACGCAGCTTAATGTCATCGGGCGAGCGGCCGTCGAGGCGGGTTTTGAAGCGGACCATCTGAGTCTCCTGGTTGCCAATGTTCCACTTTTGTTCTTATACTCCTCGGGCGAAATCGGAGTCCAGAGGTGTCGTGATGTCAGGAACCACGCCGCAGCACAAAATGCCCAAGCTCATCGTCGCATGGGCGTTCGAGTACGATGACGAGGGCGAGCTCAGACCCGCGTTCGAGCCCCGAGAGATGCAGTCAGAGGATAGGGCGGTCCAGGCGGCGAAAATTATGGCCACGCAGTATGCGGGTGCGATCGCTTGGTCGCGAGAGGCGAAGCCGGACATCGGAGAATATGGAGACAGCGTGGAGCTCTTCCGCTACGGGGACGTGCCCGATCTCGATTGACCATCCAGTCATCCTGCTCTTTATAGAGAGCATAATAGGGGCATTCGGGGCTTTCTGCGCTGTATAGAGAGAAAGGGGGAAGAGATGCGTGATCCCGATCTGATGGGATGGATTGCGGTGCTGGGCACATTTGCTGCTATCGGCGCCGTCGCGTGGCTCCAGCGCTTCTTCCAGCAAGCCGAATACCGGCGTCTTGTGAAGCACTTCATCTCGCTGGACCGTATCGCCGAGCTCGCAGGGATCGAGCGGAAGAACATATGGCTCGGGCCCATCCGGCGACGCGGCGTCGTCGAGTACAGCATCGACTTAAAGACGAATCTCGACGGCTCGGAGGACTACCGCGCGATCGAGAAGAGCGTCGCCGACCACCATCGCGAATCCCTCGAGTACAAGCGCCGCCGCGAGCAGGAGAAGACCGCGTGATCTCGACCCTCCTCGTCGCCGCGGTGCTCTCGTCGACCGCTTATCCGGAATGGTCCGACCTCTCCATCTGCTATCCGGGGCAGCGAAATACGCCTGAAAAGACCTGCATCGTGGATGGCGACACCTTATGGCTCACCGGGACGATGTGGCGCCTGCGCGACGTCGATACTCCGGAGCCCCAGCGCGGCAATAGCCATTGCGGCGGACCCGATATCGAACTGGAGCTGTCCGGGATCGCGACCGCCAGGCTTCAGGAGCTGCTCAATAGCAATGAGTGGCTGCTCGAAGACCACGGCCTGGAGCGGAATGGCAGGGGGCCGCGATCCCTGGGCGTCATCAGAATCGATGGCGTCGACGTCGGTGATATCCTGATCGACGAGGGCTTGGCCCGGCGATGGCCGGACGGACATGTATTCTGGTGCGACTGATGGATTTCGATGACTTGATCGCCGCGGTGGCGGCACCCGAGAAGCGCGCCTCGAAGGTCGCGGACGGAATCGATAGAGATCGCGCTCATCGGTAGCCGAGGCGAGGTGATCGACGTCGAGGAGTCATAAGAAAATCTGGACCACGGACCACAGCGAAATCACGACCGACAGTACGATCCCGAGGACGCCGCACACAAGGAGAATGCGGGCCGTCAGGTCACTCGACATGGTCCCCCTTCGGCGGCACCCATGTCATCCTACGTGTCTCGGCGGTCAAATCGTCGTCCCCGTCGATCCGGTACCAAACTGTCATCGAGACATCGAAAGGCGCGGTCGGGCGCTTGGATTGCTGTCCAGAGAGATTGAACGTCGCCGTCTCCTTGGGGGGAGGCATTTGCGGGATGGCTGATGGCATCCGCAGGGGAAGGTCGAACACGAAGTCGCGCTTGCCGTCGATGATTGCCCCGATGATCGCCGCGATCCCCTCCCTTTGATCGTCATGGTGCTGGAAGACGTAAAGATCATCCGGGAAGTCGAACGACCACCGTGCGATGTATAGAGGGCGGCGGTTGTGGTTTGTGATCTCAACGGCGATTTCGGCGAATGCGGCATACTGATCCGTTGGGATCTGATAGAGACTGATGATGGGCGGTAGATCGCCGAGCACCGCATCGGCTTGCCGCTTGGCCTCGGTGCTGGTGCGCCATGCGAAAAACGCGGCGAAGCCGGAAATAACAAGCGCCACTACCGCGATTATCTCGGCAGCCCCCATGCCGTTAACCTTTCCTCCATCTCGACGACAATGCAGCTTGACCGTTCACCAACGGATCCGTCAACCTGATTCCCATGAGGATTCGTGAGATCGAAGGATTGCTGCCGCTCGTCGAGATGGCCAGCGCAATGGCTCGGCTCGAGGCCGAACTTGGCCCGCTGCCGGACGCCGGCGCGCATGCCGATTCGTCTGTTCCCATGATCCGCGACGACGCGCTACTCACACTTCGTGACGCCATGCGTCTCCCCGAGACCCAGTTCCTATCCATCAAGCAGATGAGGGGCGCAATCGCTCGGGGAGATCTCCGAGCGAAGCAACCAGGCGGCCCAGGCGGGACCGTCTACGTGACGCGCGCCGCACTGAAAGAATGGATGGATAAATGGTCAGACGCCCCGAGCCGCCCCACCTCTACCTCCGACCCGCGAAGTACGTCAAAGGAAAGCTCCGCGCCCGCGCCGTCTGGTGCATCGTCGACGGAGGCACGGAAAAGAGCACTGGCTTCGGCCTTGAGCAGCGCGAAAAAGCTGAGCAGGCGTTAGCCGAATACATCGAGGACAAGCACGAGCCGAGCCGGCGCAAAGGGCAGTCGATCGACGACATCCTCATCGCCGATGTGTGCGCGATCTATCTCCGCGATCGGGTTCCGGAGCAGAAGCGGCCCGAAAAGGCTGCAGCGAGCTTCGTCCAGCTCCTCGAGTGGTGGGGCGAGAAGACCCTTGGCGAGATCAACGGTCGGAGCTGCCGCGACTATGTCGAATGGCGTTGCAGCCATGCGTGGAAGTCGGCGAAGCCCGACGTGACGGGCAAGCCGCCGAGGATGGTGACGCCGGCCGGTGCACGCCGTGAGCTCGAGGATCTTCGGGCAGCGGTCAATTATCATCAAGCCGAAGGATACCACCGCGAAATCGTGCGAGTGACCCTGCCGCCGAAGGGTAAGCCGCGGCATCGGTACCTGCGTCGCAGCGAGCTGGCCAGGATGGTGTGGGTTGCGTGGCGCCGGCGCGAGGACGCCAAGGTCGTGCAGGGGCCGCGCAAAGGATCGCCGACGAAATCCTCGCGGCGACCGTCGAGGCACATCGCCCGATTTCTACTCGTCGGTGCATACACCGGCACCCGAGCGGCCGCGATCGGATCGGCGGCATTCGAGCCGACGCCCGGGCATGGGTGGGTCGACTTGAAGAGCGGACTCTTCTATCGCGCCGAGGAGGGAGCTAGGGAGACCAACAAGAGGCAGCCGACGATCCTGTTGCCGCGCCGGTTGCTCATGCACTTGCGGCGCTGGAAGCGCGCGAATCCGAAGCAGCGGTTCGTGGTGGAGTGGAACGGGAAACCCGTGCGCGAGGTCAACAACGGGTTCGCGAAGGTCGCCGCGCTCGCCGGCCTCGGGCCGGAGGTGATCCCGCACACGCTGCGTCACACGTGCGCGACCTGGTTGTCCCAGCGGGGTGCGTCCATGGCCGACGCCGCCGGTTATCTCGGGATGTCCCAGGAGGTCTTCGAGCGTGTGTATCGGCATCACTCGCCGACGCTGCGGATCGCGGGATTCGTGAACCCGCCGATCTGGGAAATCTTTGATCCCAAGTATCGTCCGGCGGAAATTGTGTTAGATGACGGTTGGGTTGAGGAAGAAGCAGCGTAGGAGGAGGAGACGATGACCGAGGACGAATACAGACGGGAAATGCAAGCTCTGCAGGGAATGCTGGAAGGCATCAACGACAGCATTGATGTCGTCGCCGGTCGGCTGCGCAATGGTGCGGTGCTGTCATACCCCGGCGAGTACAAGAATTCCGAGCTATTCGAGATCCACGAGAAGCTCACCGCGAGGGTGGACGCGATCCTCGACAAGATGCAGGACCTTCACAAAGCGTTCAATCATCCGGCACCGTGAGAACATCCGTTCTACGTCCCGGCGATGTCCCGAGGATAGACGGGAACAAACGGGCATTCAGGGCAAATTGCCCTTGCGCCGAGCGGTGCAAAAACGTAGGAAATCCGCCGATAGGGCCCATAGCTCAATGGTAGAGCCGACCGCTCATAACGGTCTGGTTGGGGGTTCGAGTCCCTCCGGGCCCACCAGTAAATCCGGGCGTTTGATGCGACCAAAAAATGTT
>DFMV01000022.1:40996-41126 GCA_002375765.1 Rhizobiales bacterium UBA3584
GGCAGCATGGGCTGGTAGCTTGCAAAATGCTATGCGATCTTCAGGCGGGACGCGGCGCTGTGACCCCAAGGGCGTTCTCTTGGATCAATTAGCGTGAAGTGACGCAGGGTAGGATGAGATGGGCGGCAAG
>DFMV01000022.1:41131-49836 GCA_002375765.1 Rhizobiales bacterium UBA3584
GTTTGATGCGACCAAAAAATGTTGAGTCGATTTAAGCCCGGAAATCCGGGAAGCGACCAAAAGTTTTGAGTCGATCCGACCGGGCAACATGAATCTCGTTGCGAGATGGTTGGCCACAGGATCTCGGCAGCATGGGCTGGTAGCTTGCCAGATGCTATGCCATCTTCAGGAGGGAGGCGGCGCTGTGACCCCTAGGGCGTTCTCTTGGATCAGTTAGCGTGAAGTGACGCATGGTAGGATGAGATGGGCGGCAAGCTCACATATAGAGATGATATTCTGCTGCTCTCCGCCAAGGGGCTGGAGCGCTTCGTTCACCGCTGGGTCGCAACGCGCCTGACCGACTATGTCGACCATCACGAATTCGGTGATGCGTCGGACATGGGCCGTGACGTCGGCGGATTCATCAGCAGCGCCAAGCACGAAGGCCCTTGGGACAATTTCCAGTGCAAGATGCTGGCCAAGCCCCTCGATGGCCCCACCATGTTTGAAGAAGTCGGCAAGATTCTCCACTTCGCGTCGGAAGGCCATTTCACCGCACCGCGGAAATATGTGTTCGTCGCCCCCAAGGGCTTCAATCGTGGGGCCGAGCAGCTGCTGCACAATCCCGAGCGCTTTCGGTCGACGATGCTCGCCGAATGGGACGCGCGCTGCTCCCGCAAGATTAGGAGCAACGGGGATCCGGTCCCGATGACGCCAGCACTGCGGCAGTTGATCGAGGAGTTTTCGTTCGCCGACATCGAAGGCTGGGACGTTGACAAGATGCTCGCGCTGCCCGGTATGAACCTCGTTCTGGCCGACACGTTCGGCGATGACCCCGGCGACGCGCCCAAGGGCATCTTACCTGGCGCCGTGGCTGACGAGGAATCGGTATATGTCGGGCAACTGGTCGTCATTTATTCGGAGTGCGCCGGCGTGCCGTTCGCCGATGCAGATGCGGTACTGGCCGATGCCGAGCATGGCATTCATCTGACAATGCAACGCCGGCGGTACTACGACACCGACGCCTTCCGCCGTCACTTCCGGGACAACCTCGAGCCTGAGCATCTGCAGCTTTTCAACGAAGAGGTGCATGCTGGGGTTTTCGAGACCTATGCCAGTACGAGCGGATTCGAACGGCTGACAAGGGTGATGGACCGTGCAGGCACGGTTGAGGTCACCGGCATTTTTGGACGGCATCGGCGAGCGTCTGTCCAGGTTCGCCAGGGCACATGCCATCACTTCGCCAACGAGGGGATCATGCCGTGGACGAAGATGTGACCGCCGCACCACGCCTCTTCAACGGCAGCGTCGAGACTGGCGTGCGATCGCTGTTGATCCTCGAGGCTTGTTATCCGGCTGCCCTCGATCTCGACACCATGTCACTGTTCGACTTCTTCGTGGTCCACACGGCCGATATCGGCGGCCCGGTCAGCCTGCATCCAGCCATCGGATCGCGGGTGGGCGAATATCATGTGCGCAGGCGCGTCATCCAGGACGGCTTGGGCCTAATGCGGCGCGCCAGTCTCGTGGATGTGGTCGAGGCCGACGACGGTGTTCGCTTCGCCGCGTCCGAGGACGCGCCGGCCTTCGTCAGGCTCATGGGCACCGACTACAACCGCGACCTCTTAGACCGCTCCAAATGGTTGGCCGAACAGTGGCAGGACATTGGCGACGAATTCCTGACGCGGTTGCGCGCAAGTATCGAGCGCTGGAGTCTTGAGTTCCGGGAAGAAGGCGGTTCTGCGGATGCCTGAGCCTATGCTTGCCAAGCTCCGGCTGGAGCATCTCACGTTCGTCGGCGATGGCCAAGAACCGGCCGGAATCGAGTTCGCGGAAGGTTTGACCCTCATCTACGGCGGATCGAACGCCGGCAAGTCCTATTCCCTTAAGGTGATCGACTTCATGCTGGGCGGAAAACCCCCCGACATCCTGAAGAACCACGGATCGGAATATACAAAAGTGCTGCTCGGGCTGACGCTCGGAAACGGCCGGCAGGTGACCCTCGAGCGTGCGCGCAAGGGCGGTGGCGTTAAGGTCTACGAGGGTTTGGCAAAAGATGGTAGGCTCGCCGGCGGGACTGGTGTGGTGCTGTCCGCCGATCACGGCAAGGGTAAGACGGGCAGCGTCTCCGAATTGCTGCTCGAAAGCATCGGCATCAAGGATGCCAGGATCGCCTCGACCGAGGCGGCGCAGCTCGTCCCGTTCTCCATCCGTCATTTCATACCTTACGTCACTGTAGACGAGGACCGGATGTTTTCGGAGGACAGCCCGACTATCGTGAGCCCAAAGAACGGGCCCACGCTAAACAAGAACGTCTTTCGATTCATCCTGACTGGGCAGGACGACGGCGACGTTATCGAAGTGCCCAATGAGAAGGCAATCAAGGCCAGTAACAATGGCAAGGTCGAACTTCTGGATGAAATGATCGGGGAGATCGACCGCGAACTCGGCGACGTCGATCTGGCCAGCCTCGATGCCGAAGTCGAACGGCTGACTGCACAGCTAGAGGATTTTGGAGGCTCGCTGGCCGAGCTTCAGCAGGACCTCGACACCGCCACGCGGGAGCGCCGCGGCCTCATGGACACAATGGATGCTGACCGCTTTAAACTCGGTCAGCTGGGTGCAATGAAGGCTCGCTTCCTTGAGCTTCAAGACACTTACCGCATCGATATTCGGCGGCTCGAGGCCATCGAGGAAGGCGGATTCCTGCTGCAGCGCTTCGAGGACCAGCCATGCCCGATGTGTGGTGCGCTGCCCGGCGATCAGCACCTGCCGCACGAGCTCGGGGACCTTGATCGCCAACACGCAACAGCCCAAGCCGAGATCACCAAGATTCGCCGCGACATGCGCGGTCTGGAAACCGCCTTGGCCGGTATCGACGCCGAGCAGACCGCCCTCGACTTGCGGCTGGAGTTCACGGCGAAAGAGATTCGCGCCCGCGAGGCGACGATTTCCCGCCTGAGACCGCAGGAGGCGTCGGGACGCCGGGACTACCAGGCGGCGGCCGAACGACTCGCCCGATTCGAGAGCATATCGGAGATGCGCTCCCGGCGATCCGCGATGCAGGTCAAGCGGGATGCAATATCCGCCTCAACGGTGGGACGCCAGAAGGCCGACGGTCTGATTATCGGCATCGACGGGCCGACGGGTCACGATTTCGCGCAGGTCGTTTGGAACGTTCTCAAGGCATGGGAGTATCCCGGCGTGGAGGCGGTCACGTGGGACGAGAAGCGCCAGGACATCGCTATCAACGGCCAGCCGCGAGGCCATAACGGCAAGGGCGTCAAGGCCGTGTTCCACTCTGCTTTCGTGGTGGCGGTAATGATCTATTGCCGCACCAACCGTCTGCCGCATCCGGGTTTCGTGGTCCTGGATTCCCCGCTCGTGACCTATCGCAAGCCGGTCCACTACGAGCGTCATGGCGAACTGGAGGCAGACGAGAAGGCCATCGCTAGCACAACGCTGGACCAAGCGTTCTACAAGCACCTCGCCGGTTTGCGCGAAATCGGGCAGGTCTACGTGATTGAAAACAACGATCCGCCAGGCGCGATGCCGGACGGCGTCAAGATCGAGCTGTTCTCTGGTGAATCCGGTGATGGCCGGCAAGGATTGTTCCCCGTTCGCCGACGTTTGGCGTCGACCTGAAGTCGAAACTTGGCGAGCCATTTCTCCATTTGCGCGATCTCAACTCTTTGCCAGGAGATGGTTGGAACGCCGGAAAGGGGCTTGGCTGCAGGTTAGCAGCCACGTGGCAACGGGGTGGTCGTTTAGCAGCCGTCGTCGCCGCCTCCGCGACGTCACCGAACTGAACGTGCTGCCACATGGATATGCCGCTTCTGGTAGTCTGATGATGTAAGGCGAGGGCCAATGTCACCGCCGACCAGGTAAGCCAACCGGAAAGAGTCACCGAAAACAACAATTGCGACTTCCGTTATTAAGGGTTATCGTTAAAGTCATTCATAACGAAAGCTTCTGCTATGGTTTTTGGGTCTTTCTTCCTCGATGAGAACCGTGCCTGCTATCGACCCGGTGTGCCGGTCGTGCCTGCCCTCGAAGACGTGGTGGACGGTCTGCAAACGACTACCATTGCATTGGCTGAATTTGACCGTCGGGTATCGAAACTTGGAGTACAGGGTTCCATTGGCCGACTCTTCGCGCGCCTCGATGCCGTACATTCCTCAGGGGCTGAGGGCAGCACGACGACCTTCACCGACCTCATGGAATACGAGAGCATTCCCGACGCCGCGTCAGATCCGGAAGATGCCAAGGTCGTGGCTGCATGCGCCTACGCATTCGAGGCATCGCTTGACACCCCAGACCCGCTGCAGGCCGTTCTTGCAATCCATCGGCGCCTGTTCGAGAGGGATACGAATGCGTTCAAAAAAGGTGGCGCCGGCGCATTCAAGTCGTTGCCTAATTCCACCTATGACCCTGAATCCATCGGCGGACTGTTCTTTTATACCCATCCTTCCCAACTGCCAGATGCGCTGCAAGAGTGGCTCGGATTCACCATGCAAGTCGACTCCCGCACGCCCGAGCTCATCCGGCAGCTCTGCTCGCACTGGATGTTCGAGAGTATACATCCCGTTACGGACGGCAACGGCCGCATCGGCAGACTGCTCCTGCCGTTGGTGATGAAATGGAAAGGGGCGACCCGTTCGGGTTCCACATTCATTGGCGAAGCCGTCCATGCCGACAAGGATATCTACATCGATGCCTTAAAAGATGTGCGCCGGACTGGGGATTTCACTCGGTGGTGCAACATCGGGTTATCGTTCGTTCGCCAAACGGCCGAAAGCAATATCGAGCGGCTGGACCGATTGTCTGAAATCACCAGCGAATGGAATGGTCAGTTAGAGGGCATTCGCAAGGACAGCGTCCTCCACCGTATGGTTCCGTGGATGCTCACCAAGCCGGCCTTTACGGTCAAGGATGCGAGTAGCGAACTCGGTGTATCGTTCCCGGTGGCAAACAACGCTATCCAGATGCTTGTGGAAAAGAAGATCGTCACCCTAGCGGGGGAGGGGCGTCGAAACCGCTTATTCCTCGCCGGTGACGTGCTCGATGCATTTGATCGGTTCCGAGCTCCTGAGCCCAATAACACTTCCTTTTACCGGTGATTTTGGCAGTCCGAGAGAAAGGGCTTCCAATCTGATATTGCCGAAGCAAGGTAAACGAGACGGCATAGTCTATTCAAAACCGCGTCGGCCCTGCCAATGTCTTGAACGCGCCCTTGCTATATTGGCGCTCAAGCTCCATCAGGAAGTGGTTCAACTTGAAGCGCAGGGCATCTTGATCCGTTTCATCGTCGGTTGCGATGGTCAAAATTGCCTCGGCGATGACACCGGCGGCGCCGACATTTCGTCCTCGAGCACTGGGAATCTGGGTCCGCCTAGACTTACCCTCTATCTCTACTGGTCCAACAGCATGCCCAATCCGCATCATGGCATTGCGGATTCTGGTGGCAGAGACCTTGGATTCCTCGCTCAGTGCCGTGCCAGGGTTCGCCTGACCCGCGTCCCAATACAATGCGGACAGTCGCGCGAGCACGAGAAGATCCCCGATCGATACATCGGGCTCGAATATGGTCTGCCTTGCCATGCTTCACCTCAAAGGCAGAATGGCAGCTTCCTGATAACAAATCCCTAAATTGAAGTTGTGTGACCACGGCGCAATGGCGATTTACCATCAGCGAGAATTGGCAAGCCATTGGCTAATGGCTTATAAGCGCTTCATTCGAAGAGATTTGCGGCTTAGCATACTGTCTGATGGCTACATCGCAACTTCTGATGGCGTGAGCGTAACGGCTGATGGTGTCACGCCATCAGCTTGTGTGTTAAAAAAGATGGGTAATGGCTTGAAGCCACCAGGAGTCGGCGGTAGCGCGCTAGGCGTTGACAGCTCAGGCGAGCAGGTTTTTGTGCTTTGGGAGGCACGGCGATGATGGGGAAAATCGGATCGCAACCATCCAAGCGCCGGTCGCTGCAGCGGCATCATTTCTTTTCAGATTCGTTCGGATCGACACTTCGCAAACTGTGCCGTCCGTCAAAATCAACAACGTCCTGTGCCTCGCTACGCCAATCGCTTGCTTCGGTTATGGAAAAGTTATTAGGCGGCACCTGTATTGCTGGCCCAAAATGCAACGTATTTGGCCCTCCGTGCCCCCGCGCTCAGGTTTGTCCGAGACGATAGAAGCGGGAGAACGTCCTTGCCCATCCGGCCGCGCGATCAAGGGCATAGACTTCGGATGTTACAATCGGGCCAGCATCCAAATGGGGATGTGCTTGAACGGTCCCGACGAGTGCAGGGACCGGACGGAGTCTTACTCCCCACTCCTCAAGCATAGGAGCATTTGAAAGCTCAACTGAGCCGGGCTGAAATATAGTCATCTTCTCGAGGTCGTCGGCGAGGGCTCGCAGTTTCGAGATCGTGGCGAGGACATCGGCACGCATGAAGTCGATTTGGGCCATTTCGCTTACTCAGGGTTTGGATAGAGAAGAACAACGCGAAGGAAAAGCCCCGCTCATCTATGGCGTGGTGCCGTTCCGCTCGAGAATGGACAGAAAGTTGGACCCATTGAGGAAGCGCTTGTCGATGAGAGCGTCGGCGACTGCGCGGACATCCCCTTTGTGGATGACGATCAAGTCCTTGCTTTGGGAGTAGAGTTCTCGAAGATGCTTGTCGACCGCAGCGGAGTGGCGCTCACTTCGCGCCAGGATCAACGGCACGCTCTCCTTGTCTGCACGAAAAATCATTTCTTCGCCGAGACCGGTGCCAAGGTGGAGCAGGCCCACGTGCATTGTTGCCCGTGCGAGGTCACTGGAGGCGCTTCCGCCCGAGCCAGTCCCCGGTTCCCCGAGCAAAACTTCTTCCGCGGCCCGTCCTGCGAGAGCTTGCACGACGTAGCGTTCGAGGTCGGACCGCGTGGACAGATAGGGATCGGTGTCTGTCTGAGTGTATCCGCCGTAGCTGGTTCCCGAGATGATCGAAATCGCTTTGACTTCGCCAAGGCCGAGCTTGTGACATACAACGGCATGCCCGGCCTCGTGCACCGCAACCCGTTCGACGTGGGCATCTCTGCGGTGCTCCTCGGGAACGAGGACGTCCAAAAGGTCGGTCATCTCTATGGCACGCGTTGCGCGCCGCGCAGTCCGTCGCGCGGACTTTACCCAATCTACGACCTGTGCGCCCGTCGCTCCGTGCGAGAGTTCCGCGATGTAGGTGAGGTCTTCACCAATAAGGTCGCTACCGAGGTGTTGCCTGAATATCCCCGCAAGGGCAGTCGTGTCAGGATAGTCGATTTCGATAATCTTTGACAAACGACCGGGTCTGATCAGGGCACGGTCGATACGGTCTCCATGGTTGGTTGCACCAAGGATGATCAAATTGTTGGTGGCGTTCGAAACCGCGCCGTCCAGCGTGATCAGCAGATGGGTGATCACCGGCAACCACCAGTCTGCTCCGCGAGGAGAGATGGTGGCACGATCAGGGACCGCGTCCAGTTCATCGAGCAGCAGAATGGCAGGAGACATCGCGCGAGCCGCCGCAAAGGTTTGGTCGATCTGCTTGATGATGCTGTCGAGATACCCAGGCGAATTTGCGAACCAGGCTCCGACGCTGGTGGCAATCAGGGGCAACCCCGCACTCTTGGCCAGACTGCGCGCGAATGTGGTCTTGCCCATGCCCGGGGGTGAGACCAGGACTGCGTTGCGGTCGATGGCTTCAAATGGGATCTCACCCCGGCGCCAACTTTCCAGGTCCTCCAGAAGATTGACTGCCCATTCTTTCGCTACACCGTATCCGTGGAGGTCGGCGATTTCGGGAACGTCAGCCAAGGTGGTGTCGATGCGACGTTTGGAGTCCACAGCGCGTCGCAGGCGGTTCAGACACTCATCGGCATTAGATCCCTGGCGGATACAGGCCGCCATTTCCTCAAACTCGAGACCTGCGATATCCTTGTTGTGGAGTCCCTCCGGGATAGTGCCGGTCACAGCCTTGATGACGGCCGAGATGACGCGTGCATCCGGAGGTGGGAGTTTAAGCACTTGATCGGCTGAGGCCAACATCGCTGGCGGGAGCATTTGCGCGGGTTGATGGGAAATGCCGAAAGCACGACCGCCTGTGCCGAGGACGGCGACAAGTTGCTGTGAGGTGACGTCATCTCGCGAGGGTTTCTTGATGGCGGGCGGGCAATGGTGAAGGTCCCACGAACCCATCGTCTTGAGCGCGCGATGCAGAGGTTCACACCAATCGAATGACGGCGCCTCCACCACAAGGCAGAACCCCTCACGCGTGCTGATGTCGCGGATGCCTTCGATCCCGATAACGCTCTCGATCAATGCCCGCGGAAGAAGGTTCTCCACCGTGTGGCCGCGCTTGCGTGGAAACCTTGCGGTGGATGGTTCCAGTTCGAGATCAAGATCGTCCAAATAGTCGTCGTTATCGGCCATGATGTCTCCAGAGCACCTCACCTAACGGCGGGCGCGGATTTTGATGGATGCCTTGCGATGCGCGGCAGCGAGATCGGGTAGGCGGCCCTGTTGGTGAGGCCCGGGCCTCACGCTCTCGGCTGAGGGTTAGATCAATCCTGACTACTGATGAGATCAATTCGCGAATGCGGAAGAATAGGTTTGTCGAGATCGATCATCAGCGTTAATAGCCCCTAGATTTCTGGACGCCTTCTTCCCTAAATTTGAGGCAAGGAGGCCATGATGCGGTCTGGCAAT
>DFMV01000030.1 GCA_002375765.1 Rhizobiales bacterium UBA3584
AAGACTTTGTCAACAGGACCTAGAGCGTCTCCAGAACAAGTGAAACCACTTATCCAGTTCGGAAGCGTGATAAATCAAAGACTGAGAGTCATCGTTTTGAGTCCATCAACACGGGAACGACTCCAAGGCGCCGCTAGCCGATAAGACGTTATCAGCTACTCCAACACGGCGACTGGCGAACCGGTGGTACCTGACGAGGTCCCGGCCTTACCAAATCTCCCTTCATTTCGTGCGCGAGTTTCGTTCGGATTCCAAGCGCCTCTTTTTCGCGGGCCGGACGACTTTGAAGGACATAATTGCCAACTATACTTTTATATTGGAAGTTGGTCGCGACATACCTCGTTCATGCGCCACGGGCCGCATCTCTTGCCTGCAGGGCGACTTCCAGGGCCTCTATGGCCGCTTGCGCTGTCGAAACGGGCTGCACAGACCGCCCAATTGCCAGATCAACAAAATGCTGCGCTTTCTCTACATGACCACGGCTGGCCGACTCTTTCGTTATTGTGCCAGTTTCATCCACCGTTTCGAGCCGATGATACAGAACCGTGCCGGTGGGCGTGCTGAAGCGGAGCGCGCCCTTGGTGCCGATGATTTCCATGGCGATGTTGGGGTAGGATGGCGGCGCTGTCCAGGTTGCCGCCAAACTTGCAATGACCCCATCATAGTCGGCGATCATCGCCGCATTGTCGTCGGACTGACCTGGCAGGCCGGAGGAACCAAGGAGCCCCGAGACAGAAGACGGCTTGCCGAATAGCCAGTTGAAGAAGTTGGTGCCATGCGTGAGCGTATCAACGAATACGCCCCCGCTTCTGGCCTCATCGTAAAACCAGTCCGGAAAGCCGCCGCGGGCGCACGACATCTGGTAGTGGGCCCGGACCGGCCGACCGATTGAGCCAGCCTCGACAGGGCGCTTGATTTCCACGGTCAGTGGCGAATGCCGGTGCATATACGGCACTACGAGGGTTTTACCGGAGCGCTCGGCCGCCTGGGTGACACGGGCGCAGGCTTCGAGCGTCAGCGCCAGAGGCTTCTGGCAACTGACGTGCTTACCCGCCTCGAGCGCTAGAACTGCGATCTGCTCATGGGTGTCCACGGGCGTGCAGATATCGAAGGCATCGATTTGCGGATCGGAAAGCAACTCCCGATAGTCCGCCAGTGCCACAGCGCCATGTTGGGCGGCAAGTGACTGCGCCCGGGAAAGGGTTGGAGCGACAATGGTCGTCAACCTGGCGCCCTCAACCGAGGCGTAAGCATCTGCATGCGCCCGGGCGATGTTACCGGCGCCGATAAGAGCGACTTTGAGTTCGGTCATTTTGGCTGCTGTGGTCTGGAAATTCCCTCGCAGTCAAACCGCCGACATAGACCGTTCAACAAGCACCCGTAGAACCTCATCCGGATCGCGCTTCCACCACGCTTCCGAGGAAAAGATTTCGACTTCGACATAGCCGTCGAACCCCTCGCGCTCCACCCAGGAGCGAAGTTTCGGGACGTCGATGACACCGTCGCCCATCATGCCGCGGTCGAGCAGCAGGTCGCGGGTAGGAACGAGCCAGTCGCAGACGTGAAAGGCCAGAAGACGCTGACGCCCGGCGCGCCGAATTTGGTTTTCAAGATCCGGATCCCACCATACGTGATAAACGTCCATGGCGACGCCGATGCCGTCCCCGATCTCTTCGCACAGGTCCAGCGCCTGGCCCATCGTGTTCACGCATGCGCGATCGCCCGCATACATTGGGTGCAGAGGTTCGATGGCAATCGGCACGCCGACGCTGCGCGCATACTCGGTGGTCAGGGCCAGCCCGTCGCGCACGATCGTTCGAGCCGATAACAGATCCTTGCTGCCCGGCACCAGGCCACCGACCACCATGACGAGGCACGCCGCCCCAATCGTCGCGGCTTCATCAACGGCGCGCTTGTTGTCGTCGATCACGGCCTGGCTCAACACGCCTTGCGAAGTATACCAGCCACCGCGGCACAGGCCGCTCACTCCAAGTCCATGTCCGTCGATCAAGCGACGCGCCTCGTCGGCGCCGCACTCTTGCAGCTTGTCGCGCCAGGGTGAGATCGCGCCGATGCCGTGCCGGGCGCAACCCTCGATCGCCTCACGCAGCGACCATTGCTTGCTGACCGTGGCAGTGTTCAGCGACATTTTTTTTGCTTCAGGCATCAGATTTCAACCCCTCGGGCGGCAAACACCGGACGCGCCCGCGCAACCGCGAAGTCGGGATCCCGCAACGCACCGGCTGCGGCCGCGAGCCGGATCATCTCGGCGAGATGCAGGGTCGAACGGGCGCTCTCCTGGCCACCAATCATGGTGAAATGGTCCTGAAAACCGTTGAGGTAAGCCAGGAACACGATCCCGGTTTTGTAAAATTGGGTTGGCGCCTTGAAGATATGGCGGGACAGGGGAACGGTCGGCTCGAATATCGATCGGTAATCGGCATCTCGATGCTCGCCCAGCGCTGTAAGGGCACCCGCGGCGGCGGGGGCGATGGCATCAAAGATCCCCAGAAGCGCGTCTGAGTGCCCCTGACTATCGCCTTCGATGAGTTCGGGGTAATTGAAGTCGTCGCCGGTGTACATGCGAACGCCCGCAGGCAGCCTGCGTCGCATCTGGATCTCCTTTTCAGCGGAGAGCAGCGAAATCTTGATACCATCGATCTGTCCGGCATTGCGCTCAATCACCTCCACTGCCGTGTTCATGGCCGACCAGTGATCGGAGTGGCCCCAGTATCCGGCCAGCGCAGGGTCGAACATTTCACCGAGCCAGTGCAGGATCGCCGGTTGCCTCAACTGACTCAAAACTCGCTCGTAAACCCTGTGATAATCGTCGGGCCCGGCAGCGATGGCCACGAGCGCGCGGCTCGCCATCAGAATTACCTGCCCGCCAGCTTTCTCGACAGCGGCACATTGCATCTCGTAGCCGGCAATCACATCGTCGAGCGTCAGGTCGGGAGCGGGAGTCATGTGATCTGTGCCGGCACCGCATGCGATTTTCCGGCTGGTGTCGGAGCCGCGCGCCGCAATAGATCGCTCGATCAGCTCCAGCGAGCGTTCCCAGCTCAACCCCATCCCGCGCTGGGCCGTGTCCATGGCTTCCGCGACACCAAGGCCGAGCGACCAAAGATGCTCTCGAAAAGCCAGGGTGCGGTCCCAGTCAATGCTCGGGGTCAGCCAGGGATCGTTGTCCACCAATGGGTCGGCGACGACATGTGCGGCGGCAAATACAACGCGGTTGAACACTGCGGGATTTACATCGAACTGGCGCGGCGGGGCCAGCGTCAGGCTGCGCAGTGTGCCATCACTGGCCGGCAGGCGTAGTTCAGTCATGCTCAAAGCTCCAGCTGAGGCACGTCAACCCACCGGCGCTCGCGCCAGCTTTGCATGCCGCATTCAACCAATTGCACGCCCTTGGCGCCCTCAAGCAGCGACTGGCAGCGGTCGGATCGGTGACGGCTTGGTCATTATGGACCGCGCTAGATATGAGCGATCAATAGACCATCCCTGCCGGGACGTTGCTGAGATCATTTCGCGCAGCGGGAAGCAGCTGCGCCGGTTAGCAGATTGCGTCACGAACGCAGGAATATCTCGCCTACGAAACTCTCCTGCGGCATCATCTGCATCGACCGCGTGGACGGCCTTGTACCCGGCACACGAAACAACGACCATCGGCGACGAAAGGAAGACTGCCTTGCACATACCGTCTTGACGGTCGGCCGATTAGACGACCCGCTTCGCGGGAGGACGCGTGGGCAGTAAGAGGCTGGGGTCCGAACATAGTGTTCCTTTGGAGCGGTCGCCGCTCAGCTTTAGGTTCGACCGGATGCGGCAGCCTCCCCCAGCCGAACCAGATAGCTGACGCCCATCGGGATGATGTCATCGTTGAAATCATAGGTATCGGTGTGAAGCCCGCTGGTCTGGCCGTTGCCAATGAAAATGTAAGCTCCTGGCCGCCGTTCGAGCATGAAAGCAAAGTCTTCGCCACCCATCATCGGCACAAGATCGGGATTGACCTTGTCGGGACCGACAATGTCCTGGGCGATCTTGCAGGCAAACCGCGTATGCTCGGGGTCGTTGACGGTCACCGGATAGCCGCGGCGAAAATCGAGCTTTGCCGAAGCGCCAAAGGCGCTGGCGATGTGTGTAACCACGGCATTCATTCGGGCCTCGACCGTGTCACGCGTCTCGGGGGCAAGCGTGCGAACCGTTCCCGACAGCCGCGCCGAACTGGGGATGACGTTGTAGGCACTTCCCGATTCCATGCGGGTTGTCGAAATGACCGCCGAAGCGAGCGGATCGACATTGCGCGCGACAATCGATTGAAGGGCCGTGATCAGGTGGCCGGCCACGAGCACAGGATCGATGGCCTCATGCGGCCAGGCGGCATGCCCGCCCTTGGCGGTAATTTCTATATCGAACTCATCGGCAGAGGCCATGATCGCGCCCGTGCAGGTTGCAAAACTGCCTTCCGGCAAGCCGGGCAGATTGTGCATGCCATAAACCGCTTCGATGCCGAACCGCTCGAACAGTCCATCATCGGCCATGGCCAATCCACCCGCCCCGCCCTCTTCGGCGGGCTGAAAGATCACCATGATCGTGCCATCGAAGTTTCGGGTCTGCGCAAGGTGCCTGGCGGCACCCAACAGCATGGCACTGTGCCCATCATGTCCGCACGCGTGCATAAGCCCCGGTGTTGTACTGGCATGGGGTAGGCCTGTCGCCTCATTGATCGGCAGCGCGTCCATATCGGCTCTGAGCCCAATAGACCTGCCCCCGGCCCGACCACGAATAACCCCGACAACTCCGGTCCTGCCGATACCGGTCACGACCTCGTCTACGCCAAAGCTTTCAAGCAGCGCAGCGATCTTTGCCGCCGTTCGATCCACGTCGTAGAGCAATTCGGGGTGGGCATGAAAATCGCGCCGCCAGGCGACGATCTCATCGAGCTTTTCGTTGATGGAATTAATAATCGGCATGGGTGAACCTTCAGAGAATATCGTCGCGGATACAGGCCTTGAGGTGGCCGGGCGCGACCTCACGCAGTTCTGGGCGAATTTGAGCGCATTCGGGAAGAGCGTAGCGACACCGCGTTCTCAACACGCACCCCGACGGCGGATCGATGGGGCTGGGGATGTCCCCCTCGAGAACGATACGGTGGCCTTGTCTGTCCGGATCGGGAGCAGGCGCCGCCGACAGCAGCGCTTCAGTATAAGGGTGCTTGGGAGAAGCGTAGAGCCGGTCGCGCGGCGCGATCTCCATAACACGCCCCAGATACATGACGATCACCCGATCGCAAAAATGTTCAACCACTGCAAGATCGTGAGCGATGAACAAGATCGTCAGCCCGAGCTGATCCTTGAGATCCTGCAAGAGGTTGAGAACCTGGGCCTGAACGGACACGTCGAGCGCAGAAACCGGCTCGTCGGCGACAATGAACCCCGGGGAAACTGCAAGTGCGCGCGCAATGCCAATGCGCTGGCGCTGGCCACCTGAAAATTCATGCGGAAACCTTTGGGCGGCATCGGCGGGAAGACCGACAAGATCGAGAAGTCGCACAACTTCGGCCTGACGCTCATTGCGCGTACCAATGCCGTGGATTTCCATGCCTTCGGCAATCAGTTCGCCTACCTTCCGGCGGGGATTAAGGCTCGCAAAAGGGTCCTGAAACACCATCTGAATCTTGCGTCGAAAGGCCATCATTTCGCGTTCAGGCAAGCTGGCTATGTCAGTGCCTTCATAGACGATTTCGCCTTCGGTTGGGTCGGTCAACCGCATTATGGTGCGCCCGATCGTGGTCTTGCCCGAGCCCGACTCCCCAACGAGACCGACGACTTCGCCGCGGGCGATGTCAAAACTCACATCGTCGACCGCGTGCACCTGGCGCTTTTCGCCCGAAAAGGGCTGGCCCTTGATCGGGAAACGCTTTGACAGTCGGTTGACGGACAAAAGGGGTTTTGACGCACTCATTGACTCACCTCCTGCCAACGGATGCAGCGTGCGCCATGATCGGCATCTACATCAAACAAGGGTGGCGGCGCCTTGCGGCAGGCGTCGATGGCCAGCGGGCAGCGTGGCGCGAAGCGGCAGCCGTTCGGCAGGTCCAGAGGGTTGGGAGGCGTGCCGCCAATGGTTTCGAGCTTGCTTGACGCGGACCTGACGGCCGGGTTGGGAATGGATTTGAGCAGACCCACGGTATAGGGGTGGCGGGGGGCGGAAAAGATCGCCCGAACCGGCCCTTCCTCGACCACCTGGCCCGCATACATCACTGCCACACGATCGGCGATTTCCGCAACGACTCCGAGATTGTGGGTGATGAACAGCACCGACATGCCGATCTCTTTCTGGAGGCGGCGGATGAGATCGAGAATCTGGGCCTGAATGGTCACATCGAGCGCGGTTGTCGGCTCGTCGGCGATCAACAGGGAAGGCCGGCACGACAGCGCAATGGCGATCATCACTCTTTGACGCATGCCTCCCGAGAGCTGATGGGGGAAATCGTCAACCCGGTTTTCCGGCGCGGGAATCCCCACCAGCCGGAGCATTTCGATGGCCTTTTCGCGCGCCTCCTTTTTCGATACTTTCTGGTGAAGCCGGATGGCTTCGATGATCTGCGCCCCGATCGACCAGACGGGGTCGAGACTGGTCATAGGCTCTTGAAAGATCATCGCTATGTCGTTTCCGCGGACGGCGCGCATTTCCGCTTCATTGAGCGCTCGTATATCGATGCCCGGCTTGCCAGGCTTGTTGAACCGGATGGACCCTTCATCGATGCTGCCACCGCCACGCCCGACGAGGCGCATTATCGAAAGCGAGGTCACCGATTTGCCAGAACCGGACTCGCCGACGACACCCAGAGTCTTGCCGGCGGGGATGGAAAACGATACATCGTCGACACTGCGCACGACCCCCCTTGGGGTGGAAAACGAGGTCTTGAGACCTGTCACTTCGAGCAGCGGAATTGCAGCGGGATTGGTCATGGCCTCAACTCCTGCGCACGCGCGGATCGACATAGCCATAGAGAATGTCGACCAGTAGATTGACGCCGATATAGATTATGGCGCTGAGCATGATAAATGCCTGCACTACCGCATAGTCCTGGCGCAGGATTCCATCGATCACCAGAGTGCCGATACCCGGCCAGACGAAAATGCGCTCGACAAGCACACTGCCCCCCAAGAGCTGGGCAAGGATAAGCCCGCCCGCCGTCAGCGTGGGCAAGAAGGCATTGGGCAGGATGTGTCGGAAATGGGTTGAGATGGGCGCCACGCCTTTGGCGTGCAAGACGGTGACGAATGGTTCGCTGACGACATCGAGCAGATTGGCCCGCAACAGCCGCACCAGATACCCCAGTGGCCCGAGGGCCAGTGCCAGGGCCGGAAGGGCCAGATGGTGAAACGCCGTGGCAAATCCGGCCAGATTGCCCTCCAGAAGGTAGTCGAACGTATAGAACCCGGTGCGGATGTCGGCGGGCGCCGGTCCACGCCCCACAGGACCGGGAAACCAGCCAAGCTGCTCGAAAAAGACCATCAGGAACAGCAGTGCCAACCAGAATGGGGGAATCCCCACGCTGATGAAGGAAAAGAGCCGCAACAGCCGGTCGAGCCATCTCGACTGAAGGAAACTGACCAGAACCGTAAGAAGAACCGCCCCGACAAAAGCGAACACGAATGCATAAAGCGCCAACTCGGCGCTTGCGGGCAACCGCTCAAGGATCTGGGAAAGAACCGGCTGGCCGGCACTGTAAGAAAATCCCCAGTCGCCGGAGAAGAATGAAACGACATAGTCGAAATACTGAACAAAGAGTGGCTTATCGAGGCCCAGTCGGGCGGTGATGCTGGCGATCACTTCGTCATTGGCGAATGGGCCGGCGATCAGACGGGCCGGATTGGTCGGCACAGCACGCAAAACCACAAAGGCCAGCACCGAGGCTCCGAAAACCGTAATGAAAGCTGAACCGATCCGTCCAAGCAGAAAATTTATCATCTGACCGCTCCTAGATTGACAGTCGCGCGCCCGATTTCGGGTCGTAGATGTCGCGCAGCCGGTCGGCAATCAGGTTGGCCGATACCGCGAGCATGAAAATGCCCAACCCCGGGAAAAAGCCGAGCCACCATTGACCGGTCAGCGCAAAGGCAAGCCCCTCTGTGATCATGGTTCCCCATTCGGGAGTGGGGGGCTGGATGCCAAGGCCGACAAAGCCGAGGGCGGCAAGGGTCAGGATCGAAAAGCTGAAGACCGAGGAGGCCTGAATAAAGATCGTCGAGGTGGTCTGGGGCAGGATATGGAGCCGGATCAGACGGAAATTGGAGGCACCCAGGGCCTGGGCGGATTCCACATACATCAGGGTGCGCAACCGCAGGACTTCGCTGCGCAGCAGCCGGAAGTACCAGGGGATGGCGGCAAGGATCACCCCGATGGCAGCCGAGACGATCCCCGCTCCGAGCCCAATGGCAACCGCCATTGCGAGAATGAGCGGCGGGAAGGCCAGGATGGCATCCATGACCCGCGAAATGACAGCATCGAACCACCCGCCGACAAGACCGGCAAGCAGACCGAGGGTGCCGCCGATAAGCGTTCCGGCGATCGTGACCCCGATGGCAACACCGATCGAGACCTGCGCGCCCTGGATGAAGCGCGCGAAGACGTCACGCCCCACATCGTCGGTGCCCATCGGGTGCTCAAAGCTGGGGGGGAGCAGAGAGTTCAAAATATCGACGCGAAGCGGATCGTGGGGCCATAGCAGGCGGCCGAACAGCGCGAGAAACACGATGACGCCGAGAATGATCACGCCAAAGAGCAATTCGCGGTCATGGGCCAGTTGCGCAAAAAGTCGTCGCACCAAATCCGTCCTCTCAACATTTTTCGTTTCGGGAGTGCGATGACTTAGCCGCACTCCCGGCATTGGGCTCAGGCGAATGCGTGAGGATAGTGTTTCCGGGCGTAGGCCTCGGTCATGTAGCCATCCTCGACATCGCGCTGGACGCTTGCGATGGGGCGTTCGGACGGATCGCCATAACCCCCGCCACCGCCGGTCTTCATTTGAAGAACCGAGTCCTTTGGCATGTGGAAGTGGGTCGATTTGGCGATCGAATGAACTTCACCATCCGGCATCTGCGCATAGCAATTGTTCGGCCGTGCTTCCTTGCCGCCCAACAATCCCCAGGGTGCGTTGAGAGACCGTTCGAACACGGTTGTAATCAGCGTATCCTCAGTCATGCGGATGTCGAGATTGAGCCCCGGACCGCCCCGCCATTTTCCCGGTCCAACCGAATCGCTGGCCAGTGCCAGTTGCTCGACGATCCAGGGATTGCGCTGCTCCCAAACCTCTGCCGGAGTGAAACGGGTCGCGGATTCGGCTATGTGTAGCATGGTGCCGCCATCGCCGCCGTCCCACGCACCTTGTCCGGTGGGCAATGGAGTGCCGTCCGCCCAGGGTTCCCTGGTTTCTTCACGCTGTCCCCATGCAACAACGGAACAGATGCAGCCACCCGATTGAGCCGGAACGGCCTTGGGCAATGCATTGGCGACCGCATTGTAGATCACTTCGATGGCCTGCAAGCCCGGCCAGCCATAAATAAAGGAGGGCGCTGGCGGCAGGGGATCGAACATCGATCCGGGGCGGGTGATGACCTTGAGGGCTCGGAAATGACCCTCATGGGGAGCCTCGCCATAGCCCGCCAGCATGGTGATGGCAACGCGGCTGGCCGAAATTGTCGTGGGCAGCGGCGAGTTCGTCGGGCCGACCTGTTCGTCAGGAACGCCCGAGAAATCGAGAACCACATCCGATCCCTTGACCTCGAGTGCGATCTCGAAGGGGATACGGTCCTTGGTGACCCCGTTATTGTCCATCTCGCCCTTGCCGACATAACGGCCATCGGGGATTTTCTCGAAATAGGATCGCACGATACGTTCGCCGTGATCGAACATGTCGTCGACCGCCGCGCGATAGGTTTCGAGCCCGAAGCGCTCTACGACCTCAAGCAACGACTTTACGCCGACACGACACCCGGTGATCTGGGCGTCAAGGTCACCCCGCACCATTTGAGGCACGCGAGTATTGGCCATGATCATGCGGAAGATATCCTCGTTGAGGACACCTTCCTTATAAATCTTGACCCCGGGAAAGATCACACCTTCCTGGAACACGTCGGTCGTATCGGTGCAATAGGGATCCTTGGCCCCGATGTCGAGCCAATGGCCCTTGATCGCGGTATAGCCGATCAATTCTTCATCGTTGAGGAACACTGGCATGATGATGACCATGTCCTGGGGATGCGATCCGGTCCCGAAGGGCCAGTTGTAGATCAGCGCGTCACCGGGATTGAGGGTTTCGGGTCCCCCATTGGCCTTGACCGCCTCATTGATGCAGAAGGACAGCGTGCCCATGAACATGGGGAGCGAAGGCGCCTGGGAAAGCAGCCGAACTTCCTTGTCGTAGATAGCGACTGCGAAGTCGAGCACTTCGTAAATGATGGGCGAAAATGACGTCCGGATCAGAGCCCGCTTCATCTGGTTGGCTGCGGAGTTGAGCGCGTGGCGGATCACTTCGGTAGTGATGGGATCCGCCTTTGTCTCGGTCATCCGGCCGAACATGCCCGCATTGTGGACGACTGGTTCGTGTCTCTTTGCCATATCAGTGGGTCCGCTCCAAAATGATCTCGCCCGCCTTGCCGTTCGAGATGGTCCATTGAACGTCGACATAGGTCGTCGTTGTCTCTTCGGTTATGATCGCCGGGCCCTTGACCCTGCCCGAAATCGTGCTCCTGGGGATGATCCTGAACGGCACGCGCTCCTTGGTTTCGAAGGAATAGACGTCCATTACGCGATCGTTATCGCCGTCGGAATGTTTGGGCGCGTAGCTCAGATCGCGGCGCGGAAGCAGAACCGTGGTGCTGGCCCGCACCGAAACCAGTTCGACGTCCTGGTTCATAGTGGCGCCGAATGTGCGCGCATATTCGGTGATAAACCGATCAAGGATGATTGTTTCGTCTTCGGAAACCGTGCCGTCGTGAACCGCCACCTCGATGGAAAGTGTGTGCTCCTGCCCCTTGTAGCGCAGGTCCAGCCGAGCCGATTGCACCGCGTGGTTGGCATGGGCCGTGCTGCGCTCTGTCAATGTTGCAAAGAGTTCGTCCAGAACGCCGTTGACCTCCTGGAGCGCGCCAGAAGCAAAGTCGATGACGCGGGTGCGGGCGGCCGACTGCACCATGTCTGCTCCCAGAAGCCCCCAGGCCGAGAAATTTCCTGCCAAGGGCGGGATCACGACGTGGTTCATTTCGAGCTCATCGGCCAGAAGCGTGCCCATCAACGGCCCGGCGCCACCGAAAGGCACAAGGGTGATGGTGCGCGGGTCGAGTCCCTGATCGAGCGAAATCTCGCGCATGGCATTTGCCATTGCGGCCGAGGATATACGCATCACACCTGCGGCCGTCGCCTCGACATCCTGACCGATATGGGTTCCGACCGATTCGAGTGCGGATTTGGCCTTTTCGATATCGAGATGAATTCCGGCGGCCAGATCGCCCGGCCCGAGCATTCCCAGCCACGCTGCAGCGTCTGTCATGGCCGGTTCGGTGCCACCCTTGCCGTAGCAGGCAGGGCCAGGTACGGCGCCGGCCGAGCGCGGCCCGACCCGCATAAGGCCGCCCGGATCGATATGGGCTATCGAGCCTCCGCCGGACCCGATCGAGCGAACGTCGACCCAAGGGCTCTGGATCGGCATGTTATCGATCATGCCCTCAAACAGCACCTGAGGCTTACCGTCGATCACCAGTGCCGTATCGAAGCTGGTTCCGCCGACGTCAGCGGTTACCAGCGCCTTGATGCCGAGCATTCTGGCCAGCTCGCTGGCACCCTGTGCGCCGCCCACCGGACCGGACATGATGGTCTCGAACGGGCGATCCTCGGCTTCGGCAAAGGTCATCGAACCGGAGCCGGACCGGGTGATCAGCGATGTGCCCTTGAAACCGAGTTCACGCAACCGGCCATCGAGACGGCGCAGATAGTTCGACATGCGGCCACGCACAAACGCGTCAATACAGGTCGTCGAGGTCCGCTCATACTCGCGATATTCGCCGGAAATCTTGTGCGAAAGCGAAATTCCGCCCTCGAACCCCTCGTCGCGCAAGATACGCTCGACAGCGAGTTCATGATCGGGGTTTGCATAGGCGTTAATGAGGCTGACGGCGATCGCATCGACGCCTTCGGCGATCAGTTTCCGTGCAGCAACCTTGACCGTATCTTCATCGAGAGGCCGATACTCGGAGCCGTTGCCCAGCATGCGCCCGTCCACTTCAAGACGCAGGCGCCGGGGCACCAGAGGCTCGGTCTGTTTCCAGAACAAATTGTACATTTCAGCCCGGTCGCCGCGACGAATTTCGAGCACGTCGCGGAACCCGGTGGTGGTGATCAGGCCGACCCTCGAACCCCGACGCTCCAGAAGAGCGTTGAGGCCGACTGTGGTTCCGTGGAGAAAGAACTCGGCTTCCTCGATGATGTTCTGAGGTACGTGGCTGGTGATCGCATGCACGACCCCCTCCTCAGGCGCGGAAGGCACTGTGGGGACCTTACCTTCCGCTGTCTTGCCCGTCCGCTCGTCGAAATAGACGAGGTCAGTGAACGTGCCGCCAATGTCGACACCAATACGCGTTGCCATTCGTTCTTTCTCCTGGAAGGTCTATTTCGCCCAATAGCGGTAGTCGGGCAGCGGCGAGAAGGTGAACTCGGTCACTGCATCGCTCAGCACGACGACCGGCTGGTCCTCGAAAAACAGGATCTTGGGATACTCCGACCGCCAGATTTCGGTCACCTGGTCCATGATTGCCTGACGCTCTGCCTCATCGGATGAGGCGCGCAATTGATCGACCAGTTCATCGACTTCGGGGTTGCAGTATTCTGTGAGATTGTTGGAGTTTTCGCAGATGACATCGTAGCCCCAATAATAGCCGACCTCGAATACGCCTGGCCCATCGAGCCGCATCAGGGACTGGACCTGGTGGCCCTGCGACAAGTCCTGGAACTCGGCGGCCGGTGCCACGCGAATGTTGAGGTTGATACCGAGGTCAGCCCATGTGCTCTGGAGCACTGTGGCCAGCTGCTGCTGGGTCGCATCACCCTCCTGGATCATCACCTCGATATCGACCGGCGTGGCCACGCCGCTTTCGGCGATCAGGTCCCTGGCGCGATCGAGGTCAAAGGGGACGGGCTGGCTCAGTTCGGCATTGTATCCCGGCAAGCTCGGGGGGATCGGGCCGTAATAGAGCGTACCGTAGCCGTAGGCCACGCGCTCCACGATATCCGCATAGGGCACAGCGTGGGCGACAGCCTCGCGGAACAGCGGGTTGTCCCAGGGCGCCTTGGTATTGGGCAGCATCATCTGCTGCACGAAGGGGCTGGTATAGGCGATGGCGCGCGTGCCCGGGTTATCGGCAAGCGTGGTAACGGCCTGCTTGGCCAGACCAAAGGTAATATCAGCCTGTCCGGTACGCGCCTGCAGCAGCAAGGTTGGCGCCGCTGTGATCCAGTTGACGCTGATGGCGTCCGAGGCTGGAGCCTCTCCTGCAAACCCGGGATTGGCAACCATCCGTGCACTCTGGTTGGCGGAATAGGATTCAAGCAGGAACGGACCGGACTCGGTCACATTGGCAGCCATGAATTCGTTCGGCTGACCTGCAACCACGCCACCATTGGCTTCCACGACAGACGGATCAACGATCGACGCCGCGTGGGTTGCCAGATCACCCAACATGTTGCCGTTTGGCTTGTTGAGCGTAATGGTCAATGTGAGCGGATCGACCACCTCGATCGCGTCGATGATGACGGGGTCGATGTGCCCATCGGTCAAAAAGAAGCGCCCACACCCAGCCATGTCGAGGACACGCTGCAGCGAATAGCGCACCGCTTCGGCATCGACCGGAGCGCCACTCTCAAAGGTATAGCCTTCCTTGAGATGGAAGGTATAGACCAGCCCGTCATCGCTGACGTCCCAGGAATCGGCCAGGTATGGCTCCACTGTCGAGAAATCAACGACTCGTGTCCCCTCTGGACCCTCAGCCGTTCCGTACTGGGTCAGACGAACATAGAAATTCTGGATGAAGCTGATTTCCTGCAATCCGCAAGCCCAGGCAGGATCAAGCGTACTTGGCGCGACAGCGCTGTTGACCATCAGGTCCGAGTCCTGACCCAGCGCCGGTCCCGCCACTACCGCGAGAGACGAAAGCAGCCCCGCGACCAGTGACAGTCTTCCGATGTTTCCGATGCGCATTCGAATGTCCTTTCGATATGCGGGCGTCATTGATGACATATGCGTATCGCTACGCTGCGCACCCTCAACGCCCCTCTAGAGTGCACATAAAGGAAACTATATTTCCGATAGTACATGCATCGAATGCACTGTCAATTGATCGACAGGGATTTTTTGGTCGCCTTCTTTCAACTGGAATCGGGAGCAGATAGCCGCATGGTTGGGATGTTTATGTGCGCTTCGGTGGAGCACAGCGCCGACCAGCCACCCTCTTGCAAGGTCGCTGAAAATCAATCTATATTTCTTATCGGAAATATTCTCTACCGGAGCGCCTCGTGTCGACAACCATCTCCTACGCAGAACTTGTGGGACTTCTCGAAGAAATCTTCCTGCGCCACGGGACGGACAAGGTCGCCGCGTCGATTCTGGCCGAGAACTGCGCCATGTGTGAGCGCGACGGGGCACACAGTCACGGCATCTTTCGCATTCGAGGCTACGTGGATTCCTTGAGTACAGGCTGGGTTGACGGCAGGGCCATTCCAGAAGTCGAAGACATCGCTCCGTCGTTTTGCCGGGTTGATGCGAGCAATGGCTTTGCCCAGGTCGCGTTGGCGCAAGCCCGCGATCTGGCCGTCAGCAAGTGCCGGCAAACCGGCGTTTCTGTTCTGGCGATCCGCAATTCGCATCACTTGAGCGCGCTCTGGCCCGATGTCGAACCGCTCGCCCGTGAAGGCTTGATCGCAATCAGTACTGTCAACAGTTTTGCCTGCACTGTGCCGTTCGATGGCAAGAGCCCGGTTTTCGGGACGAACCCCTTTGCCTTTGCGGCACCGCTCGAGGGCGGCGATCCAATTGTTTTCGATCTCGCGACCTCAGCAATGGCCAATGGCGATGTGCAAATCGCAGCCCGCAAAGGACATGCCCTGCCACCCGATTCCGGGGTCGACAAAAACGGCAAGCCGACCAACGACCCCCAGGCCGTGCTGGATGGCGGCGCCCTGCTGACCTTTGGCGGATACAAGGGGTCATCGATTTCCATGATGGTGGAGCTGCTGGGCGCGGCTCTCACGGGCGGGCATTTTTCCTTCGAGTTCGACTGGTCGGGGCATGAGGGTGCACAGACACCGCATACGGGTCAATTAATCATCCTTATCGACCCTTCACGAGCGGCAGGCGAATCGTTCGATCTTCGGGCTCATACATTGATCGCGGCGATGCAGGCTGCTGGCGTTTCCCGATTACCAGGCCAGCGTCGCGCGGAAATTCGTGCGCAAACGCTACAAAACGGCATACCCATTACTGCAGAAGACCTTGCTAGTCTGAGGACATTGGCAATAGCCTAAAACTTGAACAAACTTACAGGACCGCGGTCGGGCTCATGAACAGCACTCTTCCCAAGCCATCTGAGAAAAGCTCGCAGCGCCGGTCGCAGCATTCCATCGCCGAAACATTGCGCCATCTGCGACAGGGCCATGGATTTACCCTCAATGAGCTGGCCCGGCGGTGTGCCTTGGCTCCCTCGACGCTGTCCAAGATCGAAAACGGGCAGATGTCGCCGACCTATGATACAATTCTCAGTCTGGCGGAAGGGCTGAGCGTGGACGTGGCCGATCTTTTTTCCGAACGCCAGACCACCACTGTCAGTGGCCGACGCACGGTAACACGCGCCGGAGAAGGCGTTCCGCTCGATACGGCACAGTACGACTATCAAATGCTGTGCACCGATCTGGCACACAAGCAGTTTGTGCCGCTCAGGGCCAAGATCAAGGCAAACTCGGCTGCCCGATTTGAAAGCATGCTGTCCCATCCAGGGGAAGAGTTCGTTTTCGTGCTTTCGGGTGAGATTGAACTCCATACCCAGTTCTATGCTCCGACCAGGCTTGCAGTGGGCGACAGCTGCTATTTCGACAGCACCATGGGCCATGCACTTATCAAGGCCTCAGAAGAGGATGCCGAAGTGCTTTGGATATGTTCGCGCGTTATCGAACCGCTGCAGGGGTAATCCTCTGCACTTCGCTCGGAACCTCGACCCGGCTTCGCTCTGGGCGATCTGGAGGTCATGCACGTCCTCCTCAGTCGCCGTATCGGGTGGCCGCCGCAATTGCATGCGCGAGGCGCCCGACATCGCTAATGTAGGTGCCCTAGAGCGGTTCAGTCATTGATT
>DFMV01000032.1:0-9904 GCA_002375765.1 Rhizobiales bacterium UBA3584
CTAATTTTGCACCGCCGTTCTCAGCCTCGCCCATGCCCGCAGCGCCATTGCCGAGTGGGTCGATGATTTCAATACCACAAGGCCACATTCCTCGCTCGGCTATCGGACTCCGGCAGCCTACGCCGAGGCCCTCGCCGCAACCGGCTCCAGCGCTCCGCAACGTGAAGGCTCCGCGCCTCCGCCGGTTGCTCACCCCGCGCCATATGGCGTATCAGAAACGGTCGAGGCTCCAATCGCTGCTGGATGAAAAGTCCGTGGCAGGTCAGTCGAAGCCTTAATCGCGAGTTGCATCCGGTAGAAGTGGTTCTCGGGTTCGGATGTTTCGATGCCCTCGATGCGATCTATGAGGCGGTTGGCGCAGTCTTTTGCCATGACTTCCTCGTTGAATGTGACCGAGGTCACCCGAGGACGTGTGAACTCCTGCAGCGAGTCTCCGAAGGTGGCGAGGGAAACGTTGTCGGGCACATTGAGCCCGTGATCGTGGAGGGCCGCCAGTGCGCCAACAGCGATGGCATCATTGAAGCATACCACCGCTGAAAAGCCTCGGGCTTCAGCAATCGCTGCCTGCAGGGCCTGATAACCGGCGTCGGGGGAGTAGTTTGAGGTGCGCTGCGCGATGAGCCGGGCTTGGGGGCCGCGGTCGCTGAGGCCTGACAACAAGCCTTGCTGACGGAGTTCCGAGGAGCGTGACTGGTCGGGCGCGAGGAACAGGACCTGTTGGTGGCCGATCTGGGAAAGGTAGCGGCCGAGCTGTTCGCCAGCCTCCCTCTCGTCCCAGAGGTAGCAATCGCGGCCCGCAATCGGCCAAGACCCCGCAATGCCTGCGGCGTGAATGCCGCGACGCGCGAGACGATCGATATCCTCGGCCAGACGTACGATACTCCAGCTCATGGTCAGGAAGGCACCGTCGACCCTCAGCTCAACGATTTTCTTGAGAGCCGACTGCACGTCATCTGGCGTTCCAGACGCATCGACCAGCACCATGGAATAGCCTCGCTTGTTGGCGACGCGGGTGACGTGATCGAATATGCGCAGGAAGCCGGCATTGCCGATATCCGGTGTGAGATAGGCGAGCGTCCGGCTGGTCTTCCGGTTCAGAGACCTTGCCTGCTGGTTGGGATGAAAATCGAGCTGCTCTGACGCCTGTTCCACCCTTTTGCGGAGTTCGGGCGAGACGGGTTTGTTGGCATTCATCACAGCCGAAACGGTCGAGATGGACACGCCCGCGACCCGCGCGACATCCTTGATGGTGGGCAGTTTCTTTTTCATCTCAGACTTGATCCGCTGCTAGCGCTGATCGATCGGTCATTGCCAACTCAATTCAGACCGCCATCCTTGACACTCGGGGTGATCAGTACTCCGGACGCATCCCGGGCAGAAAGGGCAAAAGCCCAGCCGCCCCAGCTGCGGGCAAATGTATTTGTAAGAATAACTTGAATGGAATTGTCGCCGGTCTTGAGCTCGGCCTCAATAGTGGCCGTATCAAAGTAGGCATGCTTCCCCAATTCTATAGGTTCGCCGCCATTGATGCGAATATAGGCTTCGTCGTCGTAAGAACAGCGAATAGTGACCGGGCCGTCCTCTCCCATATGGAGATTGGTGAAGGCGGTGGCGACCGAGTTAAAGCCGGGAGCCACGCCCAGCGCCTTGGGACGGTACATGTGGAAGAAGTCCACAAAACCGCCGGTTTCGCGCCAGCGTTTCCAGAACGGCTTCGTCTGCGGATGATCAGCGGGCACATCCTTGGTCCAGTGGGAATCGGCGTCCCAATCCACATCGGGAACCAAGCTGGTGTCAGGTGACATGCTGAAGAGCTGATCGAGGCTCGATTGCTTGAGCGGCATGGCACCGCACAGCCACCATTCGCCCACGCCTTCGTGGCGAATGTCGTGCTCGTGGGCCGGCAGCGGCTGATCGGGAAGGATGGACTGATCCTTGGGAATTTCGAAGAAGTCCCGGTGTTCGCCTTCCTGATACCAATAGGCCACAGAGGAAATGTCGTTGCCGATGCAACCGAAGCGGAATTGGAAGGATTCTTCGAACTCGTATCGCTCGGAGACATAGAAGCGGAAGGCGTTCATCTTGACGAAGGGCTGCGGCTTGCCGCGATCGACATAGGTGTAGAGCGGCATTCCCGAATAGAGGTGGGATTCGGCATTGTGGATGACGCCGCCATAGCCGACGCCGAAAGCATCCTCGCCGCCCGCGCCGTGGATATAGGACGGTGTCTCCGTCTTGCCGTCGATATAGATCTGCTCGGCACCGGCATGTGACCAGCGCTCGGACGTGTCGTGCTGGCAAAGGCTATAGGAATAGCCCATGAAGCGGCCGCGCCCGACGGCATCCATGATGAGATATTCTTCACCATAGGCGGGGGCGGGAAATGCCCGGCGCCACTTTGCGTGGAAGCGCATGTCTTCTTCGAGCGGTTCGTCAAAGCGGCTCCAGTCGATGAAGATGAAGGCGCCGCCCTCCTCATCACCGGCTTCCAGCTCGATCCGCGCGGACTTGGCGAAAGGCATCGGGAAATAGCAGCTGTAACCGGTCTGGTGCTTGACCGAGAAGAAGGCGTTGTTGACCGGATAATAGATCTCACCAAAGCCGACACCGAAAAAGTCCGCGATGGGCGCTTCAACGCTGGGCGACTCCTCGCCGTCCCAGTAGATTTTGAGGATCAGCTGGCGCCCGAGATTGGGCTTGCGGTGCAGAACAATGTTGAAGCAGGTGATGCAGCCTGGCCCCTCAAATTCTGCGACCTGCAGGGTCTCCCGCGGCTTAAGCGAATGCACATAGGACAATTTGGCCGGACGGGACTTCTTCGGCAGGTTCAGCAAGTCGTTGATCATTATCGTCTCTTCTCAGGTGAATATGTCGAGGCGCCTAAGCCCCGGTCAGGTTGAGCTTTTCAGCATGATGGCAGGCGACCCTTCCCGGTTTTCCGGGAACAGGGCGAAGTAGTGGTTTCTGGCTGGCGCACAGGTCGGTGGCATGCGCACACCGGGTGCGGAAATGGCAGCCGCTGGGCGGGTTGGCGGGATTGGGCGGATCGCCCTTGAGCACGATGCGGGAGCGGCCGGTCGCTGCATGGTGACCTGGCACTGCCGACAATAGAGCTTCGGTGTAGGGATGCTGCGGGGAAGCGCAGACCCGATAAGCGGGCCCCTCCTCAACAATCTTGCCGAGATACATGACAATGATGCGATCACTGACATGACGCACGATCTTGAGGTCGTGACTGATGAACAGGAAGGAGAGGTCGCGCTCCCGCTGCAAGTTTAGGAACAGATTGACGATCTGCGCCTGGACCGAAACGTCGAGCGCCGACACGGCCTCATCGGCAATAACGAGCCTGGGATTGAGGGCAATGGCACGGGCAAGCGCGATACGCTGTCTTTGCCCGCCGGAAAAGGCGTGCGGATATCGCTCCATACTGCGTTCGGGCAGCCCCACCGCTTCGAGCAGCTGGCCCACGCGTTCCGTCAGTTTCCGGCCGCGAAGCCCCTCCATCAGACGCAATGGCTCCCCTATGGAAAAGCGGATCGGCTTGCGCGGATTGAGAGAGGACACCGGATCCTGAAAGACCATGCTCATCTCGCGCCGAAACGGCATCAGCGCGCGATTTTTCAAGGTGGAGATATCCACCATTTCGCCGTCGCGGGCGAACTGGACCGAGCCGCTGGTCGGTTCGTAGATGCGAATGATCGTGCGACCGAGCGTGGATTTTCCGCAGCCGCTCTCTCCGACAACACCGACTGTTTCACCTGCATTGATCTCGAGGTCGACGCCATCGACGGCACGTAAGGCATAACCGCCTTTCCCGCCAAAATGCTTTGAAAGGTCCGTCACGCGGAGCAGTGGGGTGGTTGATGCCAAGTCGTTCATTCTGCTCCCCAGCTTTCGTCATACATCCAGCAATAGACCTCGCGGTCCCCGACCTCGATGGGAGGAGGCGTTTGGGCGCACTGCGGACGCGCATGCGCGCAGCGGGCTGCAAAGACGCAGCCCACCGGCTCGCTGGATAGTTCCGGTATGTTGCCGGGCAGCGCGTTGAGGCGTGATTTGCTCTCGGAGTCAAAGCTCGGCGTGGCGGCAAGCAGGGCCTGAGTGTAGGGATGCTTGGGATCGGCGATCACGTCGGCGGTGCGGCCATTTTCGACGACTTTGCCCAGATACATGACCAGCAGCCAGTCGGCGACTTCCTCGACCAGGCCCAGATCGTGGGTGATGAAGATCACCGACATGCCGAGCCGCCGCTGGACGGATTTGAGCAGTTCGACGATCTGCGCCTGAATGGTGACATCGAGCGCCGTTGTGGGCTCATCTGCGATCAGTAGATCGGGTTCGGATGCCAGGGCGATGGCAATCATCACGCGTTGGCGCATCCCTCCGGACAATTGGTGCGGGTGCTTGTGGATCGTCTCTTCCGGCGCGGAGATGCCGACAAGACGAAGCAGGTCAATCGCGCGCGCATCCTGTTGCTTGCGGTTCGGGAAATCCGCTCTGTCCAACGCTTCGCGGATCTGCCAGCCAATGGAGAACATCGGGTGCAGCGACTTCATCGGCTCCTGAAAGATCACGGAGACAGTATGCGCGCGAATATCGCGCAGCAGGCGACCGGATGCCTTTTGGTGGATGGTGTCCACCTCTCGGCCCTTGTGTGCGACAAGGATTTCGCCTTCGAACCTGGTCTGACTGCCGTGAATGAGGCGCGGGATGGATTGCGCTGTCACGCTTTTTCCCGAGCCGCTCTCTCCCACAATTCCGAGCGTTTCGCCGCGCGCCAGCGAGAAGCTGACCCCGTTTACGGCGTAAACCGTGCGGCGGGCAAGCGCGAACGAGACCTTGAGATCGCGTACGGAAACGACGGGGGCAGCTGCCTGAGAAGTGCTCATGTCCGCCCTCCCGGATCCGTGGCGTCACGCAGCCCGTCTCCGACGAAATTGAAGGCAAGGACCGCCAGAATGATCGGCACTGCCGCCGACACGACCACCCAAGGCTGAGTGGCGACGACGTTGATATCCTGACTAGTCTGAAGAAGCGTGCCCCAGCTGACCATAGGGGGTCGGATACCGAGACCAAGGAAGCTGAGTGCGGTTTCGCCGAGGATCATATTTGGAATGGCCAGCGTCAGCGCCACGATGATGTAGCTGAAATTGCCCGGCAGCAGGTGCTGGATGACGATCCACCATGTGCCCCCGCCATTGATGCGGGCGGCTTCGATATATTCCTCGTTTTTCAGCGAAAGCGTGATGCCGCGCACCACCCGCGCCAGGGACGCCCAACCAATAAACGAGATGATGATACTCATCACGAAGAAGACGTTGAGCGGCGACCAGGTGCTCGGCACGGCAGCGCTGAAGGCCATCCAGAGGGGAATGGTGGGAAAGCTCAAGAGCACTTCGATCAGGCGCTGAATCGTGTTGTCGACCCAGCCACCAGCGAGGCCGGAAACGATGCCGGCTATGGTGCCGATGATCATGGAGATGGCAACACCGATAAGCCCGATGAGCAGCGACACGCGGCCACCATGGATGGTGCGGGACAGCATGTCCCTGCCCTGATTGTCCGTGCCCAGGAAGTGACCCGTCCCGTCCGAGAAGCCGAACAGTTTGTGTCGCAGCTCAAGTCCGAACATTTTGTAGGGCGCGGTCTCGGGGAAGATTTGAAGCGAGTGGCGGACGCTGGTGTCGGTGACATATTCACGTTTGAACGTGCGCGGGTTGGTGCGCTGCTCCATGGCGTAGACGAACGGGGTGTGCCATTGGCCCTCCTCGTCCACCAGTCGCAGGCCCTGTGGAGGGACGCTGATCGCGGTCATGAAACGTTCGGTCGGGCCATAAGGGGCTGTGAACTCCGCAGGCACGGCGATGAGATAAAACAGGGCGATGACCGTAAGGGCGATCACCGCCAGCCGGTTCCGCATGAAGCGGATACGGATCAGCTGGCCGTGGGAGAGAGCCTGCTCGTGCGCCTGTTCCTCACCTGTCGTTTCGACGGACCGCATATCACGACTCAGATCGACACTCATTTCGAGATCCTCGGATCAAGCAGGCTGATAATGATGTCGGCCACAAAATTTGCGAGCACCAGAACGGCGGTCATGATCAACAGGATGGTGGCCGCCAGATACATGTCCTGAGCCAGCAGGGCTTCGAGCAGCAACGGTCCGAGTGTGTTGAGCTGGAGAACGATTGAGGTGACGATCTCGCCGCCAATGATGGTGGGCAGAGCCAGTGCGGTCGCGGAGACAACGGGATTGACCGCCACGCGCATGGCATGAAGCAGCACGACCGCGCTCTCGGCCACGCCTTTTGAGCGTGCCGTTGCGATATAGGGTTCGGGGAGCACTTCGAGCATGCGGGCGCGTACGACGCGGATCATGCCGGCGGCATTGGCCGAACCGATGATGATCACGGGCAGCCACAGATGGGCGACGAAATCCCAGACACGCGCGAGATCCCATGGCGCAAAGACATATTCGGGCGATTGCAGTCCGAATTGCGGAGCCACACCGAAGAAGGTGATGGAGACATACATGAAGACGATGGCCAGCAGGAAGTTGGGCACCGCGAGGAAAAAGAAAACCAGAAGGGTGAGCGTGTTGTCCCAGATCGAATAGGGAAACACCGCTGCGATGGTGCCGATGCCCATTCCGACGATCAGCGTGAAAATGGTTGTGGCAAGGGCGAGGCTGAGACTGTTGGCGAGCCTGTCTCCGAGCAGTTCGGCCACGGGTTGTCTCAAGGCCAGAGAATAACCGAGGTCGCCCCTGACCAGACCGCTGATCCAGGTGAAGTAGCGGGTGTAAACCGGTTGGCTGAGCGCGAAGCGCTCTTCGATATAGCGCAGTTCGCCTTCGATCTGCTCCGCAGACACGTCGGACGCCTGCAGCTGTGCACGATAGCTGCTGAGATAGCTGCCCTGGGGCAGCTCGATGGCGGCAAAACTGATGATCGAAGCCAGAACAAGCGTCACGAACATGCCGAGAAACTTGGAAGGCAGGTACCAGGTCATGGAGTCAACTCTTCTTCGAAACGGTTTTGGACGCGCGGAGTTTAGGCCGCGCGCCCTTGGGAGGTTTAGTCTTGTTCGAAGTAGAATGCCCGGACCGGGAACTCCTCGTCACCAGATCCCAGAATGATGCTGGCCTGATCGGGGGTTTCGGAGCCCGGGGTGTTCATCAGATTGGCGTTGGCGATCCAGATCTTGGGCAGATCCTGAACGACACCGATGGCATACATCTGGTCGGCCATCAGGCGGCGGAAATCGTCAACGGCCTGATTGAACTCTTCACTGAACGGAACCGACTGCTCGTATGCGATGTGAGCACGAACCAGTTCGGCCATGGTGGGATCCATGTCAGCCGCTGTGCCTGTGCGCATTTCTTCGAGCATGGCTTCGACCTGCGGAAGAGCCCACACACGAGCGCCATAACCGTACTGCATGCCATAGGTGGGCAGGCCGCCGGTCGCCGGACGCAGGAACGCATCCATTTCGCCGCTGATTTCACGTTCGGCGCGCACGGGGTGGGTCAGAGAGACTACATTGGTGCGAATGCCGACATCCTGCCAGCCTTCAGAGGTTGCCTCTACGGTTTCCAGTCCGCCTTCCAGCCATCCCTGAACATAGGACAGTGAGAAGGTGAGCGGGGACCCGTCAGGATATGTCCGGAAGCCTTCGGAATCGCGATTGTCGAGGCCGATGGAATCCAGCAGCGCGTTGGCGCGGTCGGGATCATATTCAGCGTAAAGGCCGTCGATTTCAGGATCGAACTCATTCACGTTCGAGAAGCCATGACCGATCCGCCCCAGACCCAATGCTGCGGTTTCGTTGATAACATCACGATTGATGGCCAGAGACAGTGCACGACGGAAGTCCGCGTTGCGGATCAGTTCGCGCTTTTTCTCATCCGGATTGTTGTATCCGAACAGGATGCCCTGCAGCGAACCGATGGGCTGCAACGTGAAGGTCAGCTTGATGCCCGCGCTTTCGGCGGCATCCATATAGAGCGGCACGTCGAGAACAGTACCGATGCGGCGGTTGAAGTCGATTTCCCCGGCCAGTATCCGAAGCTTGATCTGCTCGGGATTGGCTTCGTTCATCAGGTAGCTGGTGACATCATCGACATAGGGGAGCTGGTTCCCTTCAGCGTCGACCGACCAGTAGTAGGGATTGCGCTCCATTTCGAGCAGCACGTTTTCCTCGTAGCGAACCGGACGCCACGGATAGAGGACCGGAACATTGGCGGCATCGACGCGGAAAGTTTTGGGCGGTGCCACGTTCATGCGGTCGAGCAACTCGCGGAATGCCTGCTGTGGGTCGCCATCGACCTCGGTGTAGCTGGGGTGGAACTGGCTCCAATAGTGCTTGGCGCGGAACGCGAAGCCCTGCTCGCCGTCAGAGAAACCACGTGTGAGGAACAGGAAACTGGGGTTCGGCTGGTCGAACTCGACGCGAATGGTGAGATCGTCGACCTTGACGATCTTGTCGCGTTTGGTGTCGTAACCGGGAACCGGCAGCGGCTCCTCGTTGAACTCGGAATGGATGATGTCATCCCACCAGAACATGATGTCATCGGCAGTAAACAGTTCGCCATCCGACCAACGGACGCCCTCACGCATGTGGAACGTGATGGCGGTAAAGTCGTCATTCCACTCGAACGACTCAGCCAGATCGGGAACGAAGCCTTCGCGGTCCGCGGTGATGCGGGCAAAACCGACCTGCGCAAGTGAGTGAACGAAGCGCTCGGTCGCGACATGGATCGTACCACCATATTCGCCAACCAGCGGCTCCCACTCGTTGTCGCCCCAGACCAGCGGATTCTCCGGCAGACGTTCATCAACCGGCGGCAGGTCGCCGGCCGCAACTGCGTCGGCGAGCTCTGTGGGCTCGTTGAAACCAAAGGCGGCGCAAGTCGACATGATGAGCGCGATGCCGGACACGCCCAGCAGGGCTTTTGCCTTTGTGCTGTGCATAAATTTCGTCATTCTCCCCTCCATTTGCGAAACGTTTCGCTATCTAAGTACATCTCAGAAACTGTCGTATCGTCAACATATTTCTGGAGAAAATGATCACTCGCATCTAAACTACTGATTGAAATCAGCGAAACATTTCGCAATTAGATAGCACTCCACCTAGATTGGTCCAGAGTTGGGGCCACTATGACTGAAGATCGAGGATTTGACGCCCCAGCTCCAGCGCCCTGTCGTCATCATCCGAGCGGCTCATCACACGCTTGAGCAGTTCGCCCTGGCGGTGGTCAGGCACCCGACCGTAGCTCATCAACGTCGTGAGGACCTCCTCATGACCAAGGTTCTGCGACCATGCCTTGAACTCTTCAGGAGTTTTGCATTTCTTCATACCGATGCGCACGAGCATTTTGCGCAAAGAGTGTGGCTTGTAGCCGGGGAGTTCGACACGAGCAAACGCGCCTTTGAACAACTTTCGTATCGGCTGCGCATTGGACCAACACTCGCGAGTCAACTGCGTGTTGCCGCGGATCTGGTCAAGATCAAGACTGGTGACCTAATAACGGGACCAGAGACTCGAACGCTAGCGACGGTCGTTCAACAGAAGACCGGACGTCCCGTTCGTTTGGAACTGACCAGGACGTGCGTGCCAGCCTACTGGCTCGGTTTGAGAGACGCGGAGGCACCGTCGACAACCAGTCTTTCCCAAGTCGGGTCGACCATTCGCACCACATGAGCACTAGGCAATATGCTCGTTTGGTCGACGAGTGGGTGGGCGCGATCGGTCTCAAGCCAAGGGACTATGGCACGCACTGTTTGCGGAGAACGAAAGCTGCCACGACCTACAAGGCCTCCGGCAGCTTGCGGCTGAACGGACCGAGTGTTGATTGCCGCTGAGAAGTGACCCGGTATTGGAGTGAACCCCTAGGACTGGA
>DFMV01000032.1:10241-10766 GCA_002375765.1 Rhizobiales bacterium UBA3584
CCGCGGTCCGAATGGTGAATGCAACCGGGGGGTGGTTTCCTGTTTTCCAATGCAGATTGCAGCGCTGCCAGGGTCAGCGACGTATCGATCTGCCTGGACAAGGCATAGCCGACCACCTTACGGCTGCACGCATCGAGAATGACCGCGAGATAGCAGAAGCCGCGTGCAAGGCGGATATAGGTCAGATCAGCTACCCATGCCATATCAGGCCGCTCCGGGATGATGTTGCGGTATAGGTTCGGGTAGATCGGCGAGGTATGAGCGCTGTCGGTCGTTTTTACAAACCGCTTTCGCGGCTTAATCCCCAACCCGTTCTCCCTCATGATCCTGGCGATCCTTTTGTGATTGATCCTATGACCGCGGCGGTGCAATTCGTGGGTGATGCGACGATAGCCATAGCCAGGCAGATCGTCCTGAATGGCCTCTATCAGCTCGACCACTTCCGTATCTGCGATCCCGCTGGACTTGTTTGGGCGGTAATAGAACGTACTCCGTGGAAGATCGATCATTTGACATCCCCGCCTG
>DFMV01000006.1 GCA_002375765.1 Rhizobiales bacterium UBA3584
CCTCGGGCTTGACCCGGGGATCCGCTGCATTGGGCAGCCGGTGAAGGGGTTGGGGGCGATGGGAGGGCGGCGCGTACCACCTCTGCTGCGCCTGCGGACGCTCTGCAGATCCCCGGGTCAAGCCCGAGGATGACGGGGGGTATGGTTGGCGGTGGCGATCGAGACGAGAGCGGGCCACCGCGCTTAACTGTCCCGGACCCGATCGGCGACCCGGCAGCCCCACCCCTGATCTGGAGCAAGCGGCAGGACACATGGGCCACGGCGTTCGCCGGGGCAGCGAGGGTGGTGGGGAACGTTGGAAAAGGAAGGTCGTAGGGCCGGCGCCCTTCACGACCCAGAGTAAGAAGAGGCAAGCGGCGGCGCGTGGCCGGTTGCGGGAGCCGGGCCAACCATTCATCTTGTCCTTTCTGGCAACCTTTTTTTCGTTCAGCTCGTTTTCAGGTGCGGGGAACTAACACTCGAACACAATGCGCCTTCATGTCGACGGCGCCGCCATGGAGAACAGATTATGATCAAGTCCATTCTAGCCGCCACCGCTCTTGCAGCCTTTCTCGTCGCCCCCGCCTTTGCACAGGATCTCGACCCCAATGGGACCTGGGTCGATCGGTGGGGCACCAGCTTCACTTTCGAGATGTGCGGTGACGGCACCCAGCTTTGCGGGGTTCTCAACGACATCCAGGGCGATTCGCGCACCGAGGAAAATCTGGCCTTTGTCGGCCAGGAAGTGGTTCAGGGCACGCAGGTCGGCCCCAACAAATGGGAAGGCACCATCGCGCTCAATGGCGGCAACGCCAAGGCCATCGTCGAGATGACCGGCCCCGATACGCTCAAGATCACCGGCTGTCAGGCCGCCATCTTCTGCTCGAGCATCGACTACCAGCGCTCCTAAGCCAGCTTGAGCACTGATAGAAGGGCCGCCGCGAAAGCTGCGGCCCTATTTGCGTATGCACGGGCCGAACAGCCATTGCCCGCAAAAGGGCGCAAGGTCAGTATTGGCGATCGACCGTCCTGGACGGGGCACTGGAGATGCGATGAAAAAGCACCGAATTTTTACGATGAGCTTTGCGTCCGTTTACCCTCATTACGTCGCCAAGGCCGAGAAAAAGGGCCGCACAAAGCAAGAGGTCGATGAAATCATCTGCTGGCTGACGGGCTACGGCCGGAACCAGTTAGACAACCAGCTTGAAGGCGGAACCGATTTCGAGACCTTCTTTGCCGAGGCGCCGAAACTCAACCCCTCGCGGACACTCATCAAGGGCCTGATCTGCGGCATCCGAGTGGAAGAGATCGAAGACCCGCTCAAGCGCGAAATCCGTTACCTCGACAAGCTGATTGACGAGCTGGCGCGGGGGAAAGCGATGGACAAGATTTTGCGACAGGGGTGAGTCCCACCCTGGTCCAACGAAAAAGGCCCCGTCTCCGGGGCCTTCTCATTTGCTCGTACAGGGCGCCTATTCGGCCGCCGTGTCGACCACTTCACCTTCGATCACGGGCAGGATCACCAGCCCGCCATCGCCGGCGTCGACCTTTACCATGCTGCCGTCGGTGATCTCACCGGCCAGCATCTTTTCGGCCAGCTCGTCCTGCACCGCACGCTGGATAACGCGCTTGAGGGGCCTTGCGCCATAGGCCGAGTCATAGCCTTCGTTGGCCAGCCAGTCGCGTGCCGCTTCGGTCACCTCAATGGTGATCTCGCGGGTGTCGAGCAGCTTCTGCAGACGCTTCAATTGAATATCGACAATGGCACCCATCTGGCTGCGTTCGAGCCGGTGGAACAACAAGATTTCGTCCACCCGGTTCAAAAATTCGGGCCGGAAGGAGGCCTTGACCGTATCGAGCACCTTGCCGCGCACCAGCTCTACCGATTCGCCATCGGGCTGGGCCGCCAGATATTCGGACCCCAGGTTCGAGGTCATGATGATCAGCGTGTTGCGGAAATCGACAGTGTGGCCCTGACCGTCGGTCAGCCGCCCATCGTCGAGCACCTGCAGGAGCACGTTGAAGACATCGGGGTGCGCCTTTTCGATCTCGTCGAACAGGATCACCTGATAGGGCCGCCGGCGCACGGCTTCGGTAAGCACACCGCCCTCGTCATAACCGACATAGCCCGGAGGCGCACCGATCAGACGGGCAACAGCGTGTTTCTCCATGAACTCGCTCATATCGAGCCGCACCATGGCCGTTTCGTCGTCGAACAGGAATTGGGCCAGCGTCTTGGTCAATTCGGTCTTGCCCACGCCCGTGGGACCTAAGAACATGAACGAGCCGATCGGCCGGTTGGGATCCTGCAATCCGGCGCGAGCCCGGCGCACGGCGCGCGATACCGCCTCGACCGCCTCGGACTGGCCGATTACGCGTTTGGCAAGCTCGTCTTCCATGCGCAACAGCTTGTCGCGCTCGCCCTCGAGCATCTTGTCGACCGGAACCCCGGTCCAGCGCGACACGACCTGGGCGATATGATTGGGGGTGACGACCTCTTCGACCATATCCGAATCCGGCTGGGCTTCGTGGGCCTCAGCGTCTTTCAGGCGTCGTTCCAGATCGGGGATCACCCCATAGGCCAACTCGCCGGCGCGGGCGAGGTCACCCTTGCGCTGGGCCAGTTCGAGCTCGGTGCGGGCCGCATCGAGCTGCTCCTTGAGCTTGGTGCCCCCGGCCAGCCTCTCTTTTTCCGAGAGCCAGCGCTGGGTCATGGCGTCCGATTCTTCCTCGAGCCCGGCCAGTTCGGCTTCAAGCCGGCCAAGGCGGGTTTTGCTGGCATCATCCTCTTCCTTTTTCAACGCTTCGCGCTCGATCTTGAGCTGGATGATGCGCCGATCGAGCTCATCGAGCGCTTCGGGCTTGGAATCGACAGCCATGCGAAGCCGCGCCGAGGACTCGTCCATCAGATCGATGGCCTTGTCGGGCAGGAAGCGGTCGGTGATGTAACGGTTACTGAGCGTTGCCGCCGAAACCAGCGCCGAATCGGAAATCCGCACGCCGTGGTGGAGTTCATATTTTTCCTTCAATCCACGCAGGATCGAAATCGTGTCCTCGACACTGGGCTCGTTGACGAACACCGGCTGGAACCGGCGGGCCAGCGCCGCATCCTTTTCGACGTGCTTTTTGTACTCGTCGAGCGTCGTGGCGCCCACGCAGTGCAACTCGCCGCGTGCCAAGGCGGGCTTCAACAGGTTCGAGGCATCCATGGCGCCATCGGCCTTGCCCGCGCCGACCAGCGTGTGCATTTCGTCGATGAACAGGATGATCTGCCCTTCGGCGGACTGAACTTCGCTCAAAACCGATTTCAGCCGCTCTTCGAATTCGCCGCGATATTTCGCACCGGCGATCAAGGCGCCCATATCGAGCGCAAGCAGCGACTTCTTTTTCAGCGATTCGGGGACGTCACCATTGACGATGCGCAGCGCGAGACCCTCGGCAATCGCCGTCTTGCCCACGCCGGGCTCACCGATCAGCACCGGATTGTTCTTGGTGCGGCGGGAAAGCACCTGAATGGTGCGCCGGATTTCCTCGTCGCGGCCGATCACCGGGTCGAGCTTGCCTTCGCGCGCGTCCTCGGTGAGGTCACGGGCGTATTTCTTGAGCGCGTCATAGGTGTTTTCCGCGCTCGCCGAATCGGCGGTGCGGCCCTTGCGGATCGCTTCGATGGCGGCGTTCAGCCCATTGGCGGTGACGCCAGCCGAGGCAAGAATCTTGCCCGCATCGGTGTCTTTTTCAATCGTCAGGGCCAACAGCATGCGTTCGACAGCGACAAACGAATCGCCGGCCTTTTGCGCCGCGGCTTCTGCGGTCTCGAAAACCCGGGCCAATTCGCGGCTGAGGTAGATCTGGCCGCTATCGCCGGAAACCGAGGGCAGCTTTTTGAGCCCGTCTTCAACTCCGGCCCGAACCGCCTGCGCATTGCCGCCGGCGCGATCGATCAACCCGGTGGCCATACCTTCGGGGTCATCGACCAGAACTTTAAGGATATGGAGCGGGCTAAACTGCTGATGGCCGCGCGACAGCGCCATCTGCTGCGCGCTCTGGATGAATCCGCGCGTCCGCTCAGTGTATTTTTCGATATTCATGCTTCAACTCTCCTTTGCTGGCGCGCTGCCCCTGCCCGCTTCGCGGCACATGAGACAACGCCCGAAGCGTTGACTTTGGATTTAGCTCAGCCCGGTCTGGCCGGCACTGACTCAAGTCAAAGGATATATGGGAGCACAATCGCAAAGAAAAAGACCGGGCGCGATGACCCGGTCCTTTTTTATTCCTGGTTTGGCAAAGCGCCTATTCGGCAGCCGCTTCGCGCCCCGCGGTAAGGAACGCGGGCAATTCGGGCGCCGGCTCGTTGCCATCATCGTCCGACTTCTTGCGACGCGGACGGCGGGGCTTTTTGGGAGCCTCTTCGGCAGCAGGAGCGGCGTCCTGGCCACTGGCCGTTTCAGCAACCGCTGGCTTTTCGCCTACAGCAGGCTTTTCCCCTTCGGCGGACGCGTCCGCGGTCTCTTCGGTACGCTCGCGGCGCGGACGGCGCTGGCGCCGCGGACGCGGCTCGCGCTGTTCTTCCGAACCGCCATCGCCACCGTCCGAAGCTTCGGAATTCTGGTCGGCATTGCCACCGGAATTGCCCGAATTGTTTTCGTTCTCGTTGTCGTCATCATCGTCGGGCGTGGTATCGACGCTGTTGTCCTGGCGCGGCTGATACTGGGCCTGCGCGGCAAGGATGATGCGAAGATAGTGCTCGGCGTGCTGGAGATAATTCTCGGCCATCACGTTGTCACCGACCGAAGCCGCGTCACGGGAAAGCTGGGTGTATTTCTCTGCAATATGGGCAGCATTGCCGCGGATTTTCACATCCGGGCCATTGCTCTCATAGCTTCGCGACAAGGGATTGCCGCCACCACCGCCGCGCCGCTGGTTATTGTTGTTGTTCCGGCCGCGCGAACGCTGCTTGTTGTTGTTCTGCTGGTTTGGTCTCATGTGCTCGCTTCAACACGTTCCGTGAAGGTATGCGCTTAATAGGGGCCTTTGCCGCCAAAAAAAGGACGACGGGCACAAAACTCGGCTGACACGAACCGACATCCGGTTCGCGCTGTGCCGATCGCTCTCTCTGGTTTCCCCAAAAAGGCTGTGTGAGCTCCGACCCTGTCTGATGCTGCGCCAACCCTCTGGGAGGATGGGTTCCGCGAACGGCTTTACTCTATGCCGCCGATGTCAGGGTGGGGTCCACCGCGATGAACAAGCACCGCGTCAGCACCGGCAACCTAACCGCATATCCTTCTCATTCCAAGAAAAATATTGGCTTTTGGAGAAATTCACCGAGACGCTGTGTCATTTGGGTACGCGCGCCGTGACCATCCGGTCGTGACCGGCAAGGTCTTTGGCAATGGCGATGTCGCAAAAGCCTTCAGAGCTTAAAAGCTCATTAACCATGTGGCCCTGATCAAATCCGATTTCAAGGGCCAGCACCCCGCCCCTCACCAGATGGGCGCGTGCCTGCGCAGAGATGATCCGATACGGGGCCAACCCATCGGGTCCCCCATCGAGCGCCGCCATGGGATCGAAGGACTTTACCCCCGGCTCGAGCGTTTCAATCGTCGCGCTGGCGATATAGGGCGGGTTGGAAACGATCAGATCGAACTTTTCCTCGCCCAGCGGCTCAAACCAGCTCCCGTGTCGCGCCCCGAACCGATCCGCAAGCCCTAACGCTTCGGCATTGGCCTGGGCCTGATCGAGCGCATCGGCGGAAATATCGACGCTCACCCCGCTCGCCTTGGGCAGATTGGCCAGCACCGCAAGAAGGATGCAGCCCGTTCCCGTCCCCAGATCGGCAACGCTTGGCGCGGGATGGGATTTGAGGTGCTCGATCGAAAAATCGACGAGCATTTCGGTTTCCGGGCGCGGGATCAGCGTGGCGGGATTGAGCCTGAAATCGAGCCCATAAAATTCCTGCACACTGAGTATGCGCGCAACGGGCTCGCCGGCAAGGCGGCGGGCGACGAGCGATTCGAGATCTGAGACTTTTCCGCCGGGAACCGGATCGGATTCCGAGAGGATAAGTCCGGTAGCATCGAGACCGAGGACATGGCGAACCAGCAGCCGGGCATCGAGCGCCGCCATGGGTATCCCGGCCGTGTCGAGACGGTCGCGGATGGCGCGCCAGGTCTGGCCAATGCTCGGAACTGAAGACCCCATCATTTGTCCTTTATTCCGCCCTCTTCCCGGTCAAATATGCTCGCACCGCATTAATTTGCCGAGTTGCCCATGGCTACCCAATCGGACACAAACTCCCGGGCCGGCCGGTGGCGGCCCTTTGTTTGGACGGGGTTGATCGCCGTTCTGGCCACTCCGCTGATTGCCATGCAGTTTACCAGCGAAGTCGATTGGGATGCGTTCGATTTCGTTTTCGCCGCGCTACTGCTCGGAGCCATCGGCATCGCCTTTGAGATCTCCGCCCGGATGACTTCCAGCCCCCCGGCGAAACTGGCCCTCATGGGTCTGGTGGTCGGCCTGGTCCTGGTTGTCTGGGCCGAGGCCGCCGTCGGAATCTTCTAGACGCCCTGCTCCATCGCCGCCAGTTGCGCCGCCTGATTTTCGGTGATCAGCGCATCGATCACTTCGCCCAGTGCTTCCCCTGTAATGATCTGGGGGAGTTTGTAGAGGGTCAGGTTGATGCGGTGGTCGGTGACACGCCCTTGCGGGAAATTATACGTCCTTATGCGTTCGGAGCGATCCCCCGAACCCACCTGCGATTTGCGGCTCTCGGCGCGTTCGGAGGAAGCCTTCTGCTCCTGCTCGTCAAACAGCCGCGCCCGCAGAACCTTCATGGCGTTGGCCCGGTTCTGGTGCTGGGACTTCTCCGCCGAGGTGACCACGATCCCCGACGGGATATGGGTGATGCGCACCGCCGAATCGGTTGTGTTGACGTGCTGTCCGCCTGCACCTGATGCCCGCATCGTATCGATGCGAATGTCTTCGGGCCGAATTTCGATGTCGATATCCTCAACCTCAGGCAGGACCGCCACGGTCGCTGCCGAGGTGTGAATGCGTCCCGAGGCTTCGGTATCGGGCACCCGCTGCACGCGATGGACGCCCGATTCGTATTTGAGCTTGGCGAACACGCCCGCGCCGGACACGTTGGCGATAATTTCCTTGTAACCGCCCGCATCGCCCTCGGAGGCTTCCATCACCGAAACCTTCCAGCCCTGCGCCTCGGCGTAACGCTGATACATGCGGAACAGATCGCCTGCGAAAAGCGCGGCTTCATCGCCGCCCGTTCCTGCCCGCACCTCGAGAATGGCGCTTTTTTCGTCCGCCGCATCCTTGGGCAGCAACAGGATGCGGATTTCCTGGCTCAGCGCCTCGATCGTGTCCTTGAGCTCGACCACCTCTTCGTAGGCAAGCTCGGCCATCTCCTTGTCGCCCGATTTGGCAAGTTCCTCGGCCCCTGCCAGATCGGCGAGCGCTGCGCGGTATTCGCGCACCTTGGCGACCATGGGAGAAAGCTCGGAATATTCCTTGGAAAGCCGCACATAGGCTTCCGGATCGGGACTGCCCGACATGGCGGCCTCGATGGAATCGAAACGGCGTTCAAGAGCGTCGAGCTTGTCGGTGGGCAGAAAAGCCATGCAAAACAATCCGGTTCGGAAAAGGGCAACCTAAACGGGCAGAGAGTGCCGCTCGGCAAACTCGGCCAGAAACTCGCGGGCCGAGCCCTCGGTTTCACCGTTTTCAAGATAATCGTTCATTTCGGCCTTGAGCGCGCCAACGTCAAGGCCAAGCACCATTTCCTTGATCGGGCCGATCGAGGAGGCACCCATGGACAGCCGCGTCATGCCGATCGAGAGCAGTGCCATGGCCTCGACGGGGCGCCCGGCCAATTCCCCGCACATGGTGACGGGCTTTCCGTATTTCGCCGCCGCATCGACCACCAGCTTGAGCGCCCGCAGGCGCGGGCGGGCAATCGGGTCATAATTGTTGGCAACGCGCGGATTGGCGCGGTCGGCAGCGGTCAGGAACTGGATGAGATCGTTCGATCCGATGGAAACGAAATCGGTTTCGGGCAACAGCCGGTCCAGTTCGAACAGCAGCGAGGGCACCTCGATCATCGAGCCGATCTCGAGCGTTTCGGGTTGGGCAAAGCCCAGCCGGGGCAGCCGCTCGTTCTCGCGCAGGATGAAACGCTTGACCTTCATGTATTCGCGCGCCTCGGTGACCATGGGCACCAGAATGCGCAACGGCCTGCCGCCGGCCGCTTGCAGCAGCGCACGAACCTGGGTTCGAAGCAGGGCCGGCCGGTCGAGCGCCAGCCGAAGGCTGCGCCAGCCCATGGCCGGGTTCTCCTCGGCGGTCGAACGCATATAGGGCACGACCTTGTCGCCCCCGATATCGAGCAGCCGAAAGACGATCGGCTTGTCTCCCATCAGCCGCATGGCTTCGGAATAGAGCTCGACCTGTTCTTTGACCCGCGGCATTTTCGAGGCGATCATGAATTGCAGTTCGGTGCGGAACAGCCCCACCCCTTCGGCACCCGTTTCTTCCAGCATGGCCATATCGGCCAGCAGACCCGAATTGTGCAACAGCGTGATGTGCTGACCGTCGCGGGTAACGGACGGGGTGTCCTTGAGCGCCGCGTAATGGGCCCGGCGCTTGGCCGAGAGCCGCACCTTGTCGATATAGGTTGCCTCGATATCGGGCGTGGGCCGCAGATGCACGGCACCGGTGAACCCATCGACGATGATGTCGTCGCCCGCTTCACCCATCGAAACGATATTTTCGGCCTGCCCAACCGCCACCAGCCCCACCGAGCGGGCGACGATGGCCACATGGGCTGTCGCTGCGCCATCTTCGAGCACCACGGCCCGCAGCTTGGTGCGGTCATATTCGAGCAATTCGGCCGGGCCCATATTGCGCGCCAGCAAAATTGCGTTGTCGGGCAATTCCTTGCCGGCCACCGAGCCATCAGCGGTCAGAATGCGCAATAGGCGATTGGCCAGATCATCGAGATCGTGCAGGCGTTCACGGATGTAAGGATCGGTCTGGCGCAGCATGCGCGCACGGGTGTCATTCTGCACCCGCTCGACGGCGGCTTCTGCCGTCAGACCGGAATCGATCGCTTCTTCGAGCCTGCGCACCCAACCCCGATCGTGGGCGAACATGCGATAGGTTTCGAGGATGTCGCGATGGTCGGACGGAATCTGCATATCGCCCGAATTGAGCAATTCATCGATCGAAACGCGCATGGTCATGAGCGCCGTTTCCAGCCGCGCCTTTTCGGCGTCCGTATCGTCGGCAACGAAATTGGTGACGACGACACGCGGATCATGCAGCACCACCTGACCCAAAGCGATGCCTTCGGAAAACCCGATGCCCTGAAACATGCGCGGACGCCGCAGATCGATGTCGGAGCCCGGTTTGACCAGGGCGTCGAAATCCGCGGTCGAGATCATTTCGGCCAGAATCGTCGCCGTGGTCAGAAGCGCTTCGGTTTCATCCTCGCCATAGACCCGCCGCTCCGAGTTCTGGACGACAAGTACGCCCAGCGTCTGGCCGGCCCTGAGCACCGGCACGCCGAGAAAGGAAAAGAACGGATCTTCACCCGTTTCCGGGCGATAGGCAAAGGAAGGGTGTTCGGGAGCGTTCTGGAGGCTGAGCGGCTCGGCCTCGTTGGCGATCAGGCCGACAAGCCCCTCGCCCAGACGCAGCGTGGTGATGTGGACGGCGTCGCGCTTGAGCCCGTGGGTGGCAAACAATTCCAGCGCACCATCGTCGCGCAGAACATAAAACGAGCACACATCGGCCCGCATGTTCTCGGCAATCAGATCAACGATCTTGTCGAGCCGCTCCTGGCTGGCCAACGGCTCGGCCATGGTTTCGCGCAACTGGCGCAAAAGCACCCGCGGTCCGCCAATCGCTGTCACCATGTCCGCTCGCCCGGCGGGTGCGCCCCGCCTCCTAGAGTGCGGTCAGAAAAAGTTGCAGACTTTTTCGGTTCGACCGCACGACCAAATAAGACCCTGGAGCGTCGGGCCGATTTCAATCGGATCGGATCACGCACCAGAGATTCGCCGCGGCCGAGCTTACCCCTCGGCCTTGTCCAGACCGTAATAGGTATGCAGCGCCCGAACTGCAAGCTCCGCATATTCCTCATCGATCAATACCGAGGTCTTGATTTCCGAGGTCGTGATGAGCTGGATGTTGATTCCCTTGTCCGAAAGTGCCCGGAACATCGAGGCCGCAACGCCCGCATGCGAACGCATTCCGACCCCCACCACGGAAATCTTGGCACCGCCCTTCGAGCCCGAAATCGACTCGTATTCGAGATCGGGCGCGTTGCGCAAAACCTTCATGGCCTTGTCGAATTCACTGTCAGGCACCGTAAAGGTGATGTCGGTGATCTGCCCGTCATCGGAAATGTTCTGCACGATCATGTCGACAACGATCCGTGCATCGGCCAGCGGCCCGAACACCGCAGCGGCAACGCCGGGCTTGTCCTTGACCTTGCGCAGGGTGATCTTGGCTTCGGCCCGCGCAAGGGTCACACCCGAAACGATCTGCTTTTCCATGATCTCATCCTCATCGCACACAAGCGTGCCCGTCATGCCCCATTCGCTGCCCGGCGCATTGCCCGCGTCGGGATCATCAAACGTTGAGCGCACCACAAGCCGCACGCCCTGGGCCATGGCCAATTCCACTGACCGCGTCTGGAGCACCTTTGCCCCCAGCGAGGCCATTTCAAGCATTTCTTCAAAACTGACCCGCTCCAGGCGCTTCGCCTTGGGGGCAATACGCGGATCGGTGGTGTAGACGCCGTCGACGTCGGTATAGATGTCGCACCGGTCCGCTTTGACCGCCGCGGCAACGGCCACCGCCGAGGTGTCCGACCCGCCGCGTCCCAGTGTCGTGACGCGGTTCTTGTCGGAAATACCCTGAAAGCCGGTAACGACCGGCACCCAGCCCGAAGTCATCCGCTCCAAAAGATTGTCCGGATCTATTCCCGTGATGCGGGCCGAGCCGTGCGCATCGTCGGTGTGAATGGGCACCTGCCAGCCGGCATAGGAGCGCGACTGGATGCCCATTTCCGATAAAACGATGGCCATCAGCCCCGCCGTCACCTGTTCGCCCGAGGCAACGACGGCATCATACTCACGCGCATCGTGCATGGGCGCGGCTTCCGCGCACCAGCCGACCAGCTCATTAGTCTTGCCAGACATGGCCGAAACGACGACCGCCACTTCATGGCCGGCCTCGACCTCACGTTTGACGTGCCGGGCCGCCTGCCTTATGCGCTCGACATTGGCGACCGAGGTGCCGCCGAACTTCATAACTATACGCGCCATGACGCCGCCTTCGATGCAAATCTGTGCCGTACCGCACCGTACGGTTGTGGCGCGGTGAGTGCCACAAAGCCGCCGATTTAGCAATATGGCATAGGGGCTGCGGCGATGGATCGCTTGACTTGAGCGCGCCGCGCCGTCACCTCTTGCAGCGAGCCAGGACGAGGTATGCAATGACCACCACCATCAGCCCCGACGAAATCGGCAAATTCCACAAGATGGCCGAGGAATGGTGGGATCCGAACGGCAAGTTCAAACCACTGCACAAGTTCAATCCGGTGCGGCTCGCCTATATCCGCGAAAAGCTCATCGCCCATTTCGGGCTCGATGACAGGGCGATGCGCCCCTTCGCGGGTCTGCGCATCCTCGATATCGGGTGCGGCGGGGGCCTGTTGTGCGAACCCATGGCACGGCTGGGCGCCACGGTGGTCGGTGCCGATGCGGGCGAAAAGAACGTCAAGATCGCCGCGCTCCATGCCGAACAGTCCGGGCTCGAAATCGATTATCGCGCCACGACGTCCGAAGACCTCGCCGCAGCGGGAGAGCAGTTCGACGTCGTGCTCAACATGGAAGTGGTCGAGCACGTTTCCGACGTGCAGCTCTACCTTGAAAGCTGCTGCAAACTGGTCAAGCCCGGCGGCCTGATGTTCGTTGCCACGATCAACCGCACCGCCCGGGCTTACGCCCTTGCCATCGTCGGCGCCGAACGCATTTTGCGCTGGCTGCCCAAGGGCACGCACAGCTACGAAAAGCTTGTCACCCCCGAAGAGATCACCTCGATCACCTCCCGCAACGGCATGGATGTGATCGACAAGACCGGCGTGACCTTCAATCCGCTGAAAAACGAATGGGGCAAGAGCCGCGACATGGCGGTCAACTACATGCTACTTCTGGAAAAGCCCAAAACCAGTGACTAATCGACATTTGCGGGAGCGGCCCCACCGTTGCCGGCCCCACCACGCTTTCGGCCCGGCCTTGAGCCCGGGTCCAGTACACTCGGCGCCGCGATGGAACCGCAAGCTCTGCCGGTTATTGGATTCCGGGTCTCGGTCGGGGATGACGCCGGTGGAATTGGGCAGGCTTTAATTGTGCTCGTCTGGCACATTGGGCAGGGGCATGAACTCGATTCCCTCATCGATCAGCCCAACCACCTCGTCCTTGGTCGCTTCGCCATAGATGCCGCGCGCTTCGGCTTCCTCGTAATGGATCTTGCGCGCTTCCTCGGCAAATTTGTCGCCGACATAATCGGCTTCCGACGTCATTTTCTGGCGCAGGGCGCGCATGGCTTTGAGGAACGCTCCGTGCTCGGGATGGCCGGCCGAAAGCGCGACCTTTTCGCTCGAACGCGAAACGGCAGGCGCCATCAACGCCTTTTCCACCTGTGAAGAATTGCAGATCGGGCAGGCCAGATCCCCGCGCGCCGACTGCTCGTCATAGGCCGCGGCGTTTCTGAACCAGGCATCGAATTTGTGGCCTGCTGCGCAGGCGAGCGTGAACTGGATCACTTTCAATTCCCCGCTTGAGTTTTCAGAGTGCTTCCGGACTGCGGTGCTCCTGCGCGAAAAAAACGCGCATTGGCAAGTGCCGGCACCCTTTGCCGCGCCTCGGCCACCGCGTCAAGGTCCAGCGCGGCAACCACAAGGCCCGGCTCGGCCCCATCGGCCTCTGCAATCACCTTACCCCAGGGCGAAACGATAAGCGAATGGCCATAGGTCGCCCGCCCGTTTTCGTGTCTTCCGCCCTGCGCTGCCGCAAGGACAAAGCACCCGGTTTCAATGGCCCGCGCCCGCAACAGGACGTGCCAATGAGCCTCGCCCGTCGGCACCGTAAAGGCCGAGGGCACCGCGATCACCTGCGCACCCGCCTCGGCCAGCGTCCGATAGAGCGCCGGAAAGCGCAGATCATAGCATATCGAGATGCCAAGCACGAACGGTTCGATATCGGCTGTCACAGCCGTATCTCCGCCCGCATAGGTCGCGCTTTCGCGATAGGCATTGGCGCCGTCAATCTCGGCGTCGAAAAGATGGATCTTGTCATAGCGCGAAACGATCCCGCCCTGAGGATCGAACAGCACCGAGCGGTTGGCAAATCGTCCGTCCTCGAGCGCTATGGCAAGCGAGCCGATATGAAGGAAAACGCCATTGTCCCTCGCGATACCGGCCAGCCGCGCCATGGCCCGATTGCCCTCCCAGGGCTCGGCCGCCGCCTGCAGCCCGGCGCGATCCTTGGCAAAGACCACGCTCATTTCCGGCGTCAGGACATAAACGGCTCCGGCCCGCCGGGCCTCGGCGACCCGTTTTTCGATTTCGGCAAGATTGTCCCCGGCCCCAACCCCCGCGTTCATCTGAACAAGGGCAACGGTCGTGGTTTGACTCACGCGGCACTCTCGAGCAGGGGATCGAGCTTGCCCTGCCGCTCAAGAGCCGCGAGGTCGTCATAGCCACCCACATGGGTCTGCCCGACAAAAATCTGCGGCACCGTGCGCCGTCCGTTGGCGCGCTGGGTCATGCTGGCGCGCAGATCAGGATCGAGCACCGTGATTTCTTCGAACGTGACGCCCTTGTCACCGAGCAGCGCCTTGGCGGCGTGGCAGTAGGGGCATGTGGGGGTCGTATAGATTTCGACCTTGGCCATTTATTCCAAACTCCAATCAATCGTGGCAGTTATACTGTCATATCGGCATCGAACACAACGCGGGCAAAGCTGAGCACATCGACTTGCGATACGCCTGCCCGTTTAAGCGCCCTGGCGGCAGCCGAGGCGGTTGCCCCGGTTGTCAACACATCATCGACAAGCACGACGCGCCGCGCGCCCAACCGCTCCAGCCGCGCCGGATCGACACGAAACGCTCCATCGACATTGCGGGCGCGCTGGGAGGCGTTGAGCCCGACCTGCTGGATGGTGCGCCGATGCCTGACAATAAGGTCGGTATGCAGACCGCATTTTGCAAGGCGGCCGATGGCGCGCGCCAGTTCGGCCGATTGATTGTAACCCCGCTCGCGCTGGCGCGCCCGGTGCAGCGGCACCGGCACCAGCACAGCATCGGGACCCAAAAGCTCATGACCCGCCGAAACCATCATCCGCGCACAGAACAGGGCGATCTCGGGCCGGTCGGAATATTTCATCTTCGAGACCAGCTTCCGGGCCAGATCGGTATAGGCAACGGCGGAACGGGCGCGCTCAAAGGGTGGCGGGTTGGCAATGGCCTGAACCGATAGCGCGCCTTCGCCCATGTCGGACGCAAACGGCAGTCCCAGAACCGGGCAAAACGGCCGCGAAATGGGGATAAGCTGGCGCCAGCAAGACGGACACAGCCCATCCGGTGTCAAAACCGCCTCGTTGCAGGCCAGGCACACCGGCGGAAAAGCCAGGTCCAGCGCCCGCGCACCGGCCGCAGCAACAATTGCGCGCAACCGCAACGCAAAGGGTCTGCCCCGATTTTCGATTGCCCCAACCATGATCCGATCATTGCACGGCGGACATTCCTGCGCCATATGGTCGGGACCATGACCCAGCCCCCTCTCGTTTTCGACCGCTCACGCCTTTCCGCCAATTTCGCCAAGCGCGAAGGGCAATCCGATTTCGTAACCGATCTGGTGGTGGCCGATCTTGCCGATCGGCTCGCGCCGATCTCACGGGAGTTTCCAAAGGCGCTGATCATGGGCCCCGACCCACGGCTTTTGCCCGATACCGCGCAGTCGGCCACTGGCCCGATTCGCTTCGAAAAGATTTCGTCCCTGCTCGAGATCGATGGCCTTGCTCTGGCCGATCCCGAACATCTCAGCCTGCCTTCCCGCGATTATGACCTGATCGTCTCGCTTCTCGACCTGCAGACCGTCAACGACGTTCCGGGCTTTCTCGACAATCTCCGCCGCCACATCGCCCCTGATGGGCTGCTGATCGCCGCGGCCGTTGGAGGGCGCACACTCACCGAATTGCGCGACGCGTTCCTGGCCGCCGATGTGGAAATCCTTGGCGGTGTTTCCCCCCGAGTGGCGCCGATGATCGACGTGCGCGATGCCGGCAGCCTGCTCCAGCGGGCCGGCTTTGCCCTACCCGTCACCGATCTGGAAACCCATACCGTGCGCTATCGCACCCCGCTTGCCCTGTTCGACGAATTGCGGGCATTAGGCGTCACCAACCCCCTGGCCGGTCGCGACACGCGCATGCTGACCCCGCGCCACCTGATGCGCGCCACCGAAATCTACGCCGAGCGCTTTTCCGATCCCGATGGCAGGGTTCGCGCCAGTCTGGAAATCCTCTGGCTCTCGGGCTGGGTGCCCCATGAAAGCCAGCAGAAACCTTTGCGGCCCGGCTCTGCCCAGACCAGCCTGCGCGACGTGCTCAAGGACAAGTCGCAGACCTGAACGTCATAGCGGCCAGAACACCATGATGGCGGGCACACCGACCACAACGATGATCACCTCGAGCGGCAGTCCCATGCGCCAATAGTCGCCAAACCGGTACCCCCCCGGCCCCATGATCAACGCATTGTTGTTGTGCCCTATCGGGGTAAGAAAGGCGCAGCTCGCCCCGATGGCCACCGCCATCAGGAACGCATCGGGATTGACCCCGAGCAACTGGGCCAGCTCGAACGCCACGGGGCCAAAGATCACCGCCGTCGCCGCATTGTTGAGAACGTCCGAAAGCGTCATTGTGAACACCAGCACCACCGCAAGGGCCACCCAGGCGGGGACATACTGGCCCAATGTCGCCAGCCCCTCGGCCATGAGCTGGGTGCCCCCCGAGGTTTCCAGCGCCATGCCGACCGGCAGGAGCGAGCCGAGCAGGACCACCACCGGCCATTCGATCGACTCGTAGATCTCGCGCACCGGCAGGATGTCGAAAAGCACGTAAAGCACGGACACTGCGGCCAGCGCCACGGTGAGCGGGACGATGCCGAACGCGCCAACGCCCACGGCAGCTCCAAACAGCCCGATCGCCGCCAGCGCTTTTTCATGCCGCGTCACCGCAACGCTCGAAGCGATGGGCAGGCAGTCCATGCGGGTGATAACGTCGTCGACCGCGTCCTGATGACCGAGCAGCAAAAGCACGTCGCCGACTTCGAGCGGCGTGCGCCGCACGCGCTCGGTGATGGCCCGGCCGCGCCGCGACAGCCCCAGCATGACCACGCCATTGCGCTGCATGACGCGCACATCATTGGCGATCCGGCCCTCCACACGGCTGTCGGTGGTCACCACCGCCTCAACCATTTTCAGATCAGACGACAATTGCGCACTTTCACCCGAACGGCCCTGCAGATCGACCTGCAAGGCACCGGCCAGGGCCGAAATCGCCTCGGCGCTGCCGTGAACGACGAGCAGATCGCCCTTGCCGATCTTTTCCCAACGCGCCCGGCCCGGCAGCCGCTTGTTGCGGCGCACCAGCCCCACGATGGCGCAATCATGTTCTTCGGCCGCGCCGTCCAGATCACGCACCCGCTGGCCTTTGGCCTTGGATTTCTCGGTAACCACAAGTTCGGTGGTATAACTGGCTGCGGCGCGCAATTCGGCGCTGGCCCCCTTGTCGCGCACCGGTATCAGCCGCCAACCCACCAGCCCGACAAAAGCAACGCCTGCCAGCGCACACACAAGCCCTACCGGTGTAAAATCGAACATCGTGAAACTGTCGCCCACCGCGCGCTCGCGATAGGCCGCGATGATGATGTTGGGGGGTGTGCCGATCATGGTCAGCATGCCGCCAAGGATGGTGGCGAAGGCCAAAGGCATCAGTGACGAGGCGGGAGAGCGGCCGGCCTTTTGCGCGGCCTGCACATCGACGGGCATCAATATGGCCAGCGCGGCGACATTGTTCATGAAGCCCGAAAACACCGCCCCGATGCCGCCCATGATCGAGATATGGAGCGGCAGTGAGCGATCCCGGCTCACCGCATGCCGGGTGATAAGATCAACGGCGCCCGAACGCGACAGGCCCGCCGTGACCACAAGCACCAGGGCTATGATGATCGTCGCGTCGTTGCCGAAGCCGGAAAACGCTGTCTGAGCCGGCACCACGCCCAGAACCACCCCCACGATAAGAGCGGCAAAGGCAACAAGGTCATACCGCCACCTGCCCCACAAAAGCCCCACGAGCACCAACCCCAGAAGGACGAAAAGCACGATCTGTTCGTAGGTCAACTCAATCCCCCGCAAGGCGCGAACACAAATGCAGGCCCACCCTAAAGGGTTCCGCCTCCATGCGCGACCGCAACGAAAAATCCCCGAAGCAGAGCTCCGGGGATTTTCGCGAATTTACTGTCGATCCAGGCTAGAACGCCCCGTGACAATGTTTGAATTTCTTGCCCGATCCGCACGGGCACGGATCGTTGCGCCGGGTACGGGCCATCACTTCTGGGCTCAATTGGCCCTTGGGTCCATCATCGTCGCGCACTTCGTTCTCGCCGGTCACCGGATCGATATGGGTTTCACGAAGCTGGGCAGGCGCCTGCGGTTCGGGTGGCTTGATCTCGAAATGGCTCATCTGGGTGGTGACCAGTTCGCGCAGATTGGTCAAAAGCAGCGAGAACAGCTCGAACGCTTCCTGCTTGTACTCGTTGAGCGGATCGCGCTGGGCCAGCCCGCGCCAGCCGACCACTTTCGAGAGGTGATCGAGCGTCACCAGATGCTCGCGCCACAGCCCGTCGATCGACTGCAGAATGAAGCTCTTTTCGATCTGGCGCATCGTCTCGGGCCCGATGCGCGCCGCTTTGGCCGCGGCATAATCGTCAGCCATCTTTATGATGCGCTCGCGCAGCACTTCCACATCCACGCCCTCCTCGTCGGCCCACTGGGCCAGCGGAGGCTCGATGCCGAGATAGGTCTTGCATGCCGCGCCAAGCTGCTCGGTGTTCCACTGTTCGGGATAGGAGCGCTCGGGCGCCGATTTGGCGATGATGGAATCCACCACGTCGTGGCGCATGTCGGCGATGGTTTCGGCGACGTTTTCGGCATCCATCAATTCGATACGCTGCTCGAAGATCACCTTGCGCTGATCATTCATCACGTCGTCATATTTGAGGATGTTCTTGCGGATATCGAAATTGTGCCCTTCGACGCGGGTCTGGGCGCGCTCGATGGCCTTGGTGACCATGGCGTCCGAAATTGACTCGCCATCCTTAAGACCCAGCGAGGTCAGAACCTTTTCCATGCGTTCGGGGAAGAACCGGCGCATCAGATCGTCCTGCAGCGAGACGAAGAATTTCGACCGTCCCGGATCGCCCTGACGGCCCGAACGGCCGCGCAACTGGTTGTCGATACGGCGGCTTTCGTGGCGCTCGGTGCCGATCACCATCAGCCCGCCCGCAGCCAGCGCTTCCTTCTTTTTCTCGGCGATATCGGCCTTGATCTCGGCGGTCTTTTTCTCCAGCGCTTCGCCTTCGAGGCCCTCGGCCTCATTGGCAAGCCTCATTTCAAGATTGCCGCCGAGCTGAATGTCGGTGCCGCGACCGGCCATGTTGGTGGCAATCGTGATCGCCCCCGGCACGCCGGCCGCCGCGATGATCTGGGCTTCCTGCTCGTGATGACGGGCATTGAGTACGGCGATGTCCTTGACGCCCTTCTTTTTGAGGAAGTCGGCAAGCATTTCCGAGCGTTCGATCGATGTCGTGCCCACCAGGACCGGCTGGTTGCGCGAGCGGCACGCGATCACTTCGTCGGTAATGGCCTGGAATTTTTCCTCGACCGAGCGGTAGATCTCGTCGTTCTCGTCAATACGGGCGATCGGCACGTTTGTGGGCACGGTCACCACGTCCAGCCCGTAAATATCGGCAAATTCGGATGCTTCGGTGTCCGCCGTACCAGTCATGCCGGCCAGCTTTGTGTAGAGCCGGAAATAGTTCTGGAAGGTGATCGAGGCCAGGGTCTGGTTTTCCGGCTGGATCTTGGTGCCTTCCTTGGCTTCGAGCGCCTGGTGCAGGCCTTCGGAAAACCGCCGGCCCGGCATCATGCGGCCGGTAAACTCGTCGATGATCACAACGCTGTCGTCGCGGACGATATAGTCCTTGTCGCGGTTGAAGATCTTGTGCGCCTTGAGCGCCGAATTGAGGTGGTGGACGATCGAGACGTTGTCGATGTCATAGAGCGAACCGGATTTGATCAGCCCGTCGCGCGTAAGGATTTCCTCGAGCTTTTCGATACCCTCATCGGTAAAGCTCGCCGCGCGGTGCTTTTCATCGATGGTGTAGTCTTCCTCGACCAGCAGCGGAATGTACTTGTCGATGGTCTTGTAGAGCTCGGACCGGTCCTGGGACGGCCCCGAAATGATCAGCGGCGTCCGCGCCTCGTCGATCAGGATCGAATCCACCTCGTCGACGATCGCGTAATTGTGTCCGCGCTGCACCATCTGGGCGCGCGAATATTTCATGTTGTCGCGCAGATAATCGAAACCGAACTCGTTGTTGGTCCCGTAAGTGATGTCGGCATCGTAGGCCGCCTTGCGCTCGGTATCGTTGAGACCGTGGACGATCACACCGGTGGTCAGCCCCAGAAAGCTGTAAAGCCGGCCCATCCACTCGCTGTCGCGGCGGGCCAGATAATCGTTGACGGTAACGATGTGTACGCCCTTGTCTTCAAGCGCGTTGAGATAGGCAGAAAGCGTCGCCACCAGCGTCTTGCCTTCGCCGGTGCGCATTTCGGTGATGGCCCGCTCGTTGAGCACCATGCCGCCGATCAGCTGCACGTCGAAGTGCCGCATGCCCAGCGCGCGCTTGGAGCCTTCGCGTACGGTGGCAAAGGCGGGAACCAGCACATCGGTCAGCTTGGCGCCGTCGCGCAATTGCTGCCGGAACTCTTCGGTCTTGGCTCTCAGCTGCTCGTCGGTGAGCTTTTCGAATTCGGGCTCGAGTGCGTTTATGGCATCAACATTGGATTGATAGCGTTTGACGCGCCGATCGTTGGCCGAGCCGAAAAACTTCCGGGCGAGCGCTGCTAGAGCCATGAAGAATTGTCCTTAGAACCTTGTTGGATGCACCCCTAACCGGCGGTTGCGACGTCCCGGAATTGCCTTGCACAAATGGAAGGGCGGCAGGCCGGGGCGCTGCCGAAAGGAGCGCGGAAAACTTCGGCAGGAGATGTAAGAGTGCCACCATGGGTTGTCAACGTTGGCAAAATCGGACAAACCACCGCCAAAGTCCGGGGTTAAACGCATATCCGGACCTTTGGTTCGGACAATGGGGGGTCCGGGCTTCGGAAAAACAAGGAGAGTTCTCATCATGTCATCCGATTTCGCCGCTCCGGTGGCCGGCCTTTTTCGGGCCGTATTCATCCCGGCGGTTCTTGCCGTCTCGCTGAGCGCCGCTCCGGCCTGGGCTCAGGACGATGCTCCGGCCCCCGCCCCCGAAGCGACCGAGCAGGCCGCGCCAGCCGCCCCCGCTGAACCGGTATCACCCGATACGGTCCTGGCCACTGTCGGCGGCGAAGAGATTACCGAAGGCGATCTGGTTCTGGCGGCCGAAGAGCTCACCCAGGAACTCCAGTCCATTCCCGCCGACCAGCGGCGCGGTTTTCTTTTGACCGTCATCATCGACATGAAGCTGATGGCCAGCGCCGCCCGCGAAGACGGCCTTGACGAAACCGACGATTTTACACGCCGCCTGGCCTACCTCGAAGATCAGGCCCTGCGCCGCGCCTTTTTCAACTCGATCGTTGAAACCCAGGTGACAGAGGAGGCCATCCAGGCCGCCTATGACGAGACGGTTGCCGAGTTCTCCCCCGAGCCCGAAGTCCGCGCTCGCCACATCCTGGTGCCGACCGAGGAAGAAGCCAACGAAATCCGTGCCGAAATCGAGGCCGGCCGTGACTTTGCCGATGCCGCCAGCGAATACGGCACCGACGGCACCCGCGCCAATGGCGGCGATCTTGGTTATTTCTCGACCGGAATGATGGTCCCCGAGTTCGAGCAGGCCGCCATGGCACTCGAAATCGGCGAGATGTCCCAGCCTGTCGAAAGCCAGTTCGGCTTCCACCTGATCTATCTCGAAGACCGCCGCCTGTCCGAAGCACCCCCGCTCGAGGAAGTTCGCCAGCAGGTCGCGCAGCAGGTTCTCTATGAGAGCTATGAAGCGGCCATCAATGAAATCAAATCCGGCGTCGAAATCGAGATCGACGATCCCGATCTCGCCGCGCAGGTCGAAGCGCAGGGCGGCATCTAAGCCTTCCCGAAAACCTGGCTATCCATCGAACCCCGGCCTAGGCGCCGGGGTTCTTTTTTGTCGCCGCCCCGATAATCGCCACGACCGCCTCGATATCGTCCTGCGATCCGTCGAGCCGCCCTGTTAAAAGCCGGTGCCAGGCAAAGCCGGCAATCAGTTCAACGATTATGGCGCTGTTGCTATCGGGATCGATTTCGCCACGCGCCTTTGCCCTGTCCACCAGTTGCTCGGCGAATTTGCGCCGCCCGCGCTCATAGGCAAACAGCGCTTCGGCCGCCGCGGGGTCGCTCTGGGCCTCGGCGATGATCGAGCGGAACACGGTACCGCAAAGCCCGCCATGCCAGAACCCGATAAGCTGATTGTTGAGGAACCCCCGCAGATCATCCTCGAAATTGCCCGTATCGGGAAACTGCCGCAGATTCTTGAACCCGTGATAGACGTCGAGCAGCAGGGCCGCCTTGGACGGCCACCAGCGATAGATCGTTGGCTTGCCGGCCCGGGCCCGCCGCGCCACCGCCTCGATGGAAAACCCCGAAAGCCCCTCTTCGCGCAGTATCGCTTCGGCAGCGTCGAGAATGGCCTGCTGGCTGGCCGGATTGCGTTTGGCTCCGATGGAGCCGCGCCTGACCGCGACCGATCCGTGTTCCTTTGTCATCGTCTCGTCTTCCTTCCCTCGACCCGGCTTCGCGCTCTGCGCCCCTGGCCTCCCCGGTATTCAAATGCCCTGCTCTGCCGGACGAAACCGAAAAGACGGCAAGGCGGCCCCTGGCCATCGGGCCGCCCGGTTCTCAGATGCCACGCCCGATGCCGACTCTTCGGCCTCACCCCAAATCGGGCCAGCGCGAGATATAGGCAAAAATACCGAAAATATCCACTTGAACGAAACGGCCCGTTTCGGTATATAACGGAACGTTCCGTTTCGAAAGGCATTCTATATGTCCCGTACTTCTTCCGCCGTTCATTCGCCCTCCGCATCCGCCACCGGCCAGACGCCGTCCGGCGCTTCGTTCCGCCCCGACAGGTTGCGGCAGTTTCTGGTGACCCTTCTCGGGGTCTATCCGATCATCACGCTCATTCTCTACCTCGTCCTGCCGCTCACCAGCGGCTGGCAGATCTGGCAGACCACCCTGATCGTCGCTCCGGTCATGGTCGCCATAATGGTGTTCTGGATGATCCCCGCGATCCAGAAATATTTCGGCCGCTTCATCATGCGCCCGGCGCACCGGTAAGACCGCGTCCAAGAGATCGATAGACCTGTGCCGGGAGATATGGTCCCGCCGCCCGGCGGCACTATCGTAACGCTCAGTAATCGAATGCGAACCAGCAGACATGATTGCGCAGCCGCTGATCATCGAGCACCAGTTCCTTTATGGCGCCAGGAAGCTGCGCGCGCTGCCAGTGGCATTCCACCCGTCCGGCCTCTTCGCGCCCTGGCCCCTCATGAACAGCCCGGACAGCCCGGATCGCATAGGCGGCTGCGCCCAGTTCATGCGCCGCCACATGCGCAACCGCCACGGCCTGCGCCGCAGCATAGGCTGCAAATTTTGCGGCGCCCGTTACCTCTTTTGCCGCACCCCTGGCGTTGGAGGCCCTTAGCGCTTCGCGCATGGTCACTTCACCACGCACCCATGCTCGGTTTTGTTCAAGCGCATGGCGCACCCGATCATCATCCGGCGCCGCGGCTTCAAAAATATGGAGAACATGGGCAGCGCATGTCCCGGCCCACTCTGCGAGCGGGCGATGGTCGCCATCGCTCAACGTGCCTCCGCGACGAACGGTGATCAATCGAGGGTCTCGAGGTTCGGTGAAAATCATGTTGGCCACACAGCTCCAAACATCGGCGGCGTAAATAGCGCTATAGTGAACAAACGCGATTCCCAAGCCCACCATCTTCAATGCCATTCTCCACGATCTCCGACCAGATCACCATCGCCGCCCCGGCCACCGCAATCTGGGCCGCCCTCATTGACCGCGAGCAAAGCCGAATCTGGGCCGGCGCTGATTTCACAACCGACTGGCAACCCGGCTCCCCGCTGGCCATCAAACCATTGATCATCGGGAAAAAGGGAGCCGACAAAGGCGAAGTACTCGAAGTCCTCGCCCCCGCGCTCCTGTCCTATCGCGTCCTGCCTCGCGTCTCGGGCTTGCCGGACCTGCCCGATAACTATTCGCACGTCACCATCAGCCTCGCCGAACTGAACGGCCAGACACGCGCTGGAATTAGCCATGCGGTGCCCGCCTCTCCGGTCCGTAAGGGTAAGGGATTCGAGATCGGCCCGGAGTCCGGCCACAACCACGTCGCGTTTTACTGGCGCAGCACCTTGCCGCTGCTGCGCGACCTCGTCGAAAACCGCGATACGATTGCGCTGCGCATCGCACGGCAAGCCGCCCGCTGAGCTATTGCGCCTCTTGCCATGGCATGCCGCTTGAGGCACACGGAAGAACCGCCAACGCGTACCCCTTCAAGGTCTTTTCTCCATGGCCCTGCCCATCTCGCCCCTCGCCCCTAAAACCTATGCCGCTCCGCCCGCCATTGCAGGTGTGCGCTTTGCAACAGCCGAGGCTGGCATTCGCTACAGTGGCCGCACCGACGTACTTCTGGCCGTCTTCGATCCGGGCACCATGGTTGCAGGCGTCCTCACGCGCTCATTGTGCCCTTCGGCGGCGATTGACTGGTGCCGGCAGAACCTTGGCGGCGGCACGGCCCGTGCCCTCGTCGTCAATTCAGGCAACGCCAACGCCTTTACCGGCCTCAAAGGCATCGAATCGGTCAAGCTGACCGCCGACATCGCCGCAAAGGCGGTGGGATGCGAGCCTTCGGAAATCTTTCTCGCCTCGACCGGCGTCATTGGCGAACCGCTCGATGCCTCCAAATTCGATGGCGTGCTGCAAACCCTGACCGGCCAGTTGACCGCCGAACCCTGGATGGAGCCGGCCAGGGCGATCATGACCACCGACACCTTCCCAAAGCTCGCCGAAGCGACGCTGGACATCGACGGGACGATGATTTCCATCGCCGGCATCGCCAAGGGCTCGGGCATGATCGCGCCCGACATGGCGACAATGCTCAGCTTCGTCTTCACCGACGCGCCGATCGCCGCTGACGTCTTGCAAACATTGGTCGCCAAACACAACAAGACCAGTTTCAACGCCATCACCGTCGATAGCGACACCTCGACGTCGGACACGCTCCTGGCCTTCGCCACGGGCAAGGCTTGCATTGATCCCATAGCCTCCCTCGACGATCCACGCGCGCAAGCGTTCGGTGAAGCGCTCAATGACGTGCTGTTCGAACTCGCCATGCAGGTGGTGCGCGACGGCGAGGGGGCGACCAAGTTCGTCGCCGTCAACGTCACCGGCGCCACGACCGATGACAGCGCCGCAAAGATCGCCCGCGCCATTGCCGACAGCCCCCTCGTCAAAACCGCGATTGCCGGCGAGGACGCCAATTGGGGACGCATTGTCATGGCAGTGGGCAAGGCCGGCCAACCGGCCGACCGCGACAAGCTCACGATTGCCTTCGGCGAGCACGTCCTTGCCCGCAACGGAGAACGCGCGCCCGATTACTCCGAGGAGGCCGCAACCGGTTATATGAAAGGCGAAGAGCTTTCGATCAGCGTCGATATCGGGCTCGGCGAGGGCAGTGCCACTGTCTATACATGCGATCTGACCCACGGCTATATCGATATCAACGGCAGCTATCGGAGTTAGGAGCGTTGTCAGCAAAAATGGGAACCGGTTTTGCGGTTCGACAACGCAACAAAAGAGAAGTGTGATTCTTTGCTCTCTGTCGAAGAAATAGAAGCTGTTTCGCTCGCTACCTGGCCCGCACTCGAAACCGTTGAGGACGGGAAATGGCGGGCCCGCTTTGCCGCGGGGTTTTCGGGCCGCTCCAACGCCATATGGTCGCTGGATCCTGCCGACGACACCAATGCGGCCCGGCGTATCGATGCCCTTTCGGCCCGCTATTCCGAAAACGATCTGCCCACGATTTTCAGGGTGACCCCGCTGACCGGCGAGGGCATTCTCGATACCCTCGATCAAGCAGGCTGGGAGCATTTCAAGTCGAGCCTGGTTCTTTCTCTGCCGCTCGCCCAGACCGATGGCTTCGATGGCGCCGCCAGCCTTTACGATGCGACCGACCCCCGCTTTCTCGCGGCGCAGACGGCCCTTCAGGGCTTCGATACCAAACAGCAGCAAACCTTCGCGGCCATCCTCGGTGCGCTCAAACGCCCCGCCTGCGGCATCGTCATCGCCGATAACGATGGGGCGCCCGGAGCGTCGCTCCTGTGCGTGGAAAGCGATGGCATCGTGATGGTCTATGACGTCATCACTTCCGGCAAGCTGCGCGGTCAGGGCTTCGGCCGCCGCATGATGGCCAGCGCGCTGAGCTGGGGCGCCGAAAACGGCGCCAGCCATGCCGCGCTCCAGGTTCAGGGCGATAACGCCCCGGCCATCGCGCTCTATCTCGCCATGGGGTTCACCTTCCGCTACCCCTACCACTACCGCCGCAAGCCCGAGGCCAATGCGCAATGAAAATCACCCTCGTCGTTGCCTGCGCCCTTGTCGATGCCGACCGGCGCGTGCTGATCGCCCAGCGGCCTCAAGGCAAGCAACTGGCCGGCCTGTGGGAATTTCCCGGCGGCAAGCTCGAAGCCGGCGAAACCCCTGAAGCGGCGCTGATCCGCGAACTGTCTGAAGAGCTGGAAATCGAGACGAAGGAAGCGTGCCTCGCCCCTTTGACATTCGCAAGCCACACCTATGACGACTGGCACCTGATGATGCCGCTTTATGTGTGCCGGAAATGGCAGGGCACGCCCGTCGCCAAAGAGCATTCCGCGCTCAAATGGGTGCGCCCGCAAAAGCTGCATGACTACCCCATGCCTCCCGCCGACATTCCACTGATCGCCCCGCTCTGCGATCTACTCTGAGCTTCGTCCCAACACCGCCTTTGTGAGCAGATCGAGCTGTTCCTGCTGTTTCTCGACGAGCGCGCGCAACTCATGCTCGCGCATCTGGTCGAGCTTGTCGTGCAACGCCATGATTTCCACCTCGGCCTTGAGATTGACCTCGTAATCATGGGCGGCGGCCAGCCGGTCCTTTTCGGCCTGGCGGTTCTGGCTCATCATGATGATCGGCGCTTGCAGGGCCGCGATCATCGACAACATCAGATTGAGAAAGATGAAGGGGTAGGGGTCGAATGCCCCCATGGCCAGTGCGACATTGGCGGAAACCCAGATAGCCAGAAAGGCAAGAAACGACAGGATGAACGCCCACGAGCCGCCGAAACTGGCGATCCGATCGGACATCCGGTCCCCGAACCCGGTCTTTTCGAGATAGGCCGCCTCGGTATCGCGCGCCAGCGTGCGCCGGGAAGCTGCCTTTTTGAGCACGGTCTCTTCAACGCTGGAGAGATCTTCGGGCGCCTTGCCGAAATACCGATCCGCCCCGTGCGCCAGCTTGCGTTCGATATCCTCACTTGCGCTCATCGTATCCTCTCCGGCCACGACACGCGCTCAAGCCACCGCTCAGCTCTGGGGCGTGCTTTCGGCCACTGTCTCGGGCTGGTTGGGCGCCAGAGCATTGAGCGGGCTGAATATGGTATCGAAGAACCCGCCAACCGCGCTGTTGATCGCCTCGCTCCGCGCCGCCATTTCAGCTTCGGCATTGAGGCGCCGCTGCTCGGCTTCTGCTGCGGCCGCTTCTGAATCGGCAAGCCGCATTATTGCGCTCTGTATCGCGGCGGCATCGGCCGATTGGCGCGCCTGAAAGGCAGAAACGATGGACGCATCGGCCACCACCGCCTGACAGCTGCCCGCCATGGCCGCCGTTGCATTGACAGCCGAAGGCTGACGGAACACATAGCGCCCCTCGCACACGTCCCACGCGGGTGGCGTGTTGGCGACTTCGAAATAATCGTAGCCCTGCTTGATATTGTTCCAGAAATCGATGTGCTCGCTGGACTGATGCTTGGCCATGTTTTCCGGCGTCATGCGGAAGGGGAAAATCTGCACTTCGAAGGAGCGGTTGCCACCGGTAAAGCTCTCGCGGGCCAGCGCGTAGATTTCGGCGATCTGCTCATCCTCCATGGCATAGCACCCGGCGGACGAACACGCGCCATGCACCATCAGATGGCTGCCCGTCCGCCCATGCGTGCGGTCATACCTGTTGGGAAAGCCCAGATTGAAGGCGAGGTAATAATTCGAGTTCGGATTCATCAGCCCCGGGGTGATGGTATAGAACCCTTCGGGCGCCTGGCGGTCGCCTTCATAGAATTTGGGGCCCAGATCGCCCGACCAGGTGCAGATTTCATAGGATTGGAACAGCTTGAAGGAGCCGCCAGCGGTCTGCTTCCAGACCTCGAGCGTTGATTCTTCCTTGAAGATGCGCACCATCATCGCCGCCTGCGGGCTTGAGCCCATGGCAGCCAGCCGCGATTTGGCGGCGCCCGATAGCGGCGTGAGATGACGCCCGTCGCCCTCAAGCGCCGAGCACGATGCCAGAACGCCCGCAACAACGAGCGATACGGCCAAAAGGACGATTTTACGGAGCATCTATGCCCTGACCCGAATTCCTGTACGCCTTGCCCCCGGTCCCCTCTATGACATTACAGGGTTAACGCTCGGTAAGGTTCTTGGGTAATCGACCTAAATTTTATGCAAATTGCAAGATGACGCGGTCAAATTCAGGTGAGCGTGGTTCCGATCGCCAGGAATTTCTCGCGCCGCAGCTCGCGGATTTCGAGCGGCCCGAGGTCGTCGTCATACTCGCCGAGAAACTTGACGATCTCGGCCTTGACGTCCGCGAAGATTTTTTCCGGGTTGCGGTGTGCTCCGCCCATGGGCTCTTCGATGATGCCGTCGATCACTTTGAGCGCCAACAGATCCTGCGCCGTGATCTTTTGCGCCGCAGCCATGTCCTGGGCCTTGCCCGCGTCGCGGAACAGGATCGAAGCGCCCGCTTCCGGTGAAATCACCGAATAGACCGAGTGCTCGAGCATGAGCACCTTGTTGGTCGCCGCAATGGCGATCGCCCCGCCCGATCCGCCTTCGCCAATCACGATGGAAAGGTTGGGAACTCCGATTTCGAGGCATTTTTCCGTCGAGCGCGCGATGGCCTCGGCCTGCCCGCGCTCTTCTGCCCCGATGCCCGGATAGGCGCCTGCCGTATCGACGAACGAAATCACCGGCAGGCCGAACCGGTCGGCCATTTCCATGATGCGCACAGCCTTGCGATAGCCCTCGGGCCGCGCCATGCCGAAATTGTGTTTCAAACGGCTTTCGGTGTCGTTGCCCTTTTCCTGGCCCAGAATGGCCACCGGCACCCCGTCGATGCGCCCAAACCCGGCCTGAACGGCGGGATCTTCGGCATATTTGCGATCACCGGCCAAAGGCGTCCACTCGGTCACCAGCGCCTTGAGGTAATTGGAAAAGTGCGGACGCTGCGGATGACGCGCCACCTGCGTCTTCTGCCAGGGGGTGAGCTTTTTGTAGACGTCGCGCAACGCATCATCGGCACGTTGTTGCAGGCGCGAGACCTCGTCCCCGATAGAGACCGCTTCATCGGTCTGGGCGAGGTTCTTGAGCTCGGCGATCTTGCCTTCGAGTTCAGCGACGGGTTTTTCGAAATCGAGATATGACTGCATGCAATCCGCCCGTTTCGGGCAACCTTCTCATTTTTGAGCGGCCAGCGCCAGATGGGCCGGCGAGCGCGATCATCTGGAGCGCGTCCAGATAAAGTGGGCACCACTTTATCGGTTCGGACGCGCGACAAAACAACATCTTAGAGCCGTCGTTGCGATACCATCAAAACCTCACCGGCTCTAGGGTTCCAAAGTGGCGGGAAAGTGTCGATTAGACCCTTCGATGTCAAGCATCCCCCGACAGCGGATGGTGATCTTCGAGCAGTTTGCGCAAATGAGCGTCAAGAACATGGGTATAAATCTGGGTCGTTGAAATGTCGGCATGGCCCAAAAGCATCTGGACGACCCGCAGATCCGCCCCGTTTTGCAGCAGGTGGGACGCAAAGGCGTGGCGCAGCACGTGCGGGGAAACCTTCGCAACTGGCAGCCCGGCCCGGCTCGCCAGCCCCTTGAGGTCGCGCGCAAACACCTGCCGCGCCAGATGCCCCTCGGCACCCTTGGCGGGAAAGACGAATTTTTCCTTCTCCGTACTGTCGAGCCACCCAATCAAAGCGTCCTTGGCCCTGTCGTTGAGCGGCACCAGCCGCTCCTTGCCGCCCTTGCCGACAATGGTCAGATGATCGGCCTCGCGCCGCACCGCCTTGCGCTCCAGTGCCACCAGCTCGGAAACCCGCAAACCCGTGGCATAGAGCAATTCGAGCAGCACATAGAGCCGCACCTCGTTTTCCTCGCCCCCTGCTGCCTCGTCTTCGGCGCACTTCAAAAGCCGATCGACCTCCTCGACCGAAAGCACTTTGGGAAGCCCGCGCCCCGCCTTTGGCGCGGAAACGATGCGTGTGGGATCGTCCCCCTTGATGCCTTCCGAAACCAGGAACCTGTGCAATTGCCGCACCGCGCTCAACCGCCGGGCGCTCGAACTTGCCGCCAGACCCTGTCCCGAAAGATGGCTCAGATAATCGGCGACGTCTTCCCGCTCCGCTTCGGAAATCGCCTTGCCCGCGCCGCCAAGAAACCCCGCATAATCGAGCAGATCGCGCCGGTAGGCCTCGATGGTGTTGGCTGCCGCGCCCCGTTCGGCGCTCATCATTTCCAGAAATGCCTCGATCAGATGGCTATCGCCCATTATGGCGCGTCCGCCAGAAGGTCGCGGGTCGGCACGCGCACACTCACCTCGCGCTCATGGGGCTCGACCAGCACCGCCAGCGCGAACATGCCCGCATAGGCAAGCCCCACGATAAAGGCGACGGCAACAAGCAGGCGAAACAATGTGGGCATGGCATCCTCTGTGTCGGAAAGTGATTTTTCCAGATTTGCGCCCGCCCGGCAAGCGAGCGACCTTGACAGTCCGACCGTCAGAGGATTGAACCACACCAACCAATAAGGGCGCCATGATGGGGCAGAACGCGACAGGCATTGCCGGGCAGAAGACCGAAAGCCAGGTGCTCGACGCCCTGGCCGGTCGCCCGATCGTGCTCGTGGGCATGATGGGCGCCGGCAAGACCACCGTCGGCCGCCGCCTTGCCAACCGGCTCGGCCTGCCCTTTACCGATTCCGACGCCGAAATCGAAACCGCCGCAGGCATGTCGATCCCCGACATTTTTGCCGCTCATGGCGAACCCGAATTTCGCGCCGGCGAGGCCCGTGTCATCTCGCGGCTCCTGCGTGAGCATCAGGGCGTTATCGCCACGGGCGGCGGCGCCTTCATCAATCCAGAAACGCGCGAGGCCATCAAGACGCACGCGGTTTCGATCTGGATCAAGGCCGATTTCGACCTGTTGTTCGCCCGCGTCTCCAAACGCCCCGGCCGGCCCCTGCTCCAGACCCCCGATCCGCGCGGTACGCTCAAGGGACTGATCGACGCGCGCTATCCCGTCTATGCGCTAGCCGACATCACCGTCGCTTCGCGCGATGTACCCCATGACGTTGTCGTCAACGACATCCTCGCCGCCATTTCAAGCCATTTCGACATTCCGAAAGCCCAATGAGCGCCAACCACACCCCCCTTCACACCGTCCACGTGCCGCTGGGCGCGCGGGCCTATGACATCGTTATCGCTCCCGACGCCATCGAGAGCGCCGGCGACAGGCTCGCCGCCCTTTTCCCTGGCGCGCGCTATGGGATCGTGACCGATGAAAATGTGGCGAAAGCCCAGCTCCCTCGCCTCGCCGCCTCCCTCGATGCTGCCGGGCTGGGTCACACGGAAATCGTCCTGCCGGCCGGCGAAGCCACCAAGTCGTGGCCCCAACTGCAAAGCGTGGTCGATCAGATTCTTGGCGCCCGGCTCGAGCGCAACGACATTCTCATTGCGCTGGGCGGCGGCGTAATCGGCGACCTGGCCGGCTTTGCCGCCTCGATCGCCCGGCGCGGCATGGATTTCGTCCAGATCCCCACTTCGCTGCTGGCCCAGGTGGATTCCTCGGTTGGCGGCAAGACCGGTATCAATTCGGTCCACGGCAAGAACCTGGTCGGCGCTTTCCACCAGCCCCGGCTGGTCCTGGCCGATCTGACAGCGCTCGAAACGCTCTCCCCCCGTCACTTCGCCGCCGGCTATGCCGAACTGGCCAAATACGGGCTTATCGACGACGAGGAGCTGTTCTTCTGGCTCGAAGCCAATTATCCGCAAATCGAAGCCGGCGGCCCGGCCCGCGGCGAGGCCATTGCCCGCGCCTGCGCTGCCAAGGCTCGTGTCGTGGTTGCCGACGAAAAAGAGGCCGGTAACCGCGCCCTGCTCAATCTCGGTCACACCTTCGGCCACGCCTTGGAAAAAGCCACCGGCTATTCCGACCGCCTGCTGCATGGCGAAGGTGTGGCCATCGGCATGGTGCTGGCCTACAGGTTCTCCGCGAAGCTGGGTCTTGCCCCCTCTCAGGATGCGGGACGCGTCGAAGCGCATTTGAAAAATGCCGGCCTGCCCACTACATTGGCCGATATTCCCGGAGACCTGCCGCCAACGCAAATGCTTATGGATGCCATCGCACAGGACAAGAAAGTCTCGCGCGGGCAGCTGACGTTCATTCTGACGCGCGGCATCGGCAAGGCCTTCATCGAGAAAAAAATCGACCCCGAAGCGGTCGCAACCTTCCTTGAGGACATACGCTGATGTCGTTGTGGCTATCATTTTTCGCCATTGTCGCGCTGCTGGCCATGAGCTTTTTCTTTTCCGGCTCGGAAACCGCGCTGACCGCCGCATCGCGGGCCCGCATGTACCAATTGGCCAAGTCGGGCAACAAGCGCGCCTCGGTTGTCGAAAAGCTGACGGCCGAAAAGGAACGCCTGATCGGCGCCATCCTATTGGGCAACAACGTCGTCAACATTCTCGCCTCGACCCTTGCCGCTTCGGTGCTGATCCAGGTTTTCGGTGAGGCCGGCATCGCTTATGCGACTCTGGCCATGACAGCAGCGGTTGTGGTGTTTTCCGAGGTGTTGCCCAAAACCCTTGCCCTCATCCGTCCCGACAGCTTTGCGCTCGTTGTCGCCCCGATCATCAGGGTCATTGTTCTGGTCTTTTCGCCGGTCACACTGGCCGTCCAGGCGCTGGTCAATCTTATCCTGCGCCTGTTCGGCCTGGACCCGGACAAGGCCAGCGAGATCTCCGGCCATGAAGAGTTGCGCGGCACGGTTGATTTCCTTCATCACGAAGGCGAAGTGGTCAAGGGCGACCGCGATATGCTGGGCGGCATTCTGGACCTGCGGGAACTCGAAGTATCCGACGTCATGGTGCACAGAACCCGCATGCTGGCGCTCGATGCCGACATGCCGACCGACGAATTGATCGGCGCCATTCTCGACAGCCCCTTTACCCGCGTGCCGCTCTATAAGGACAAGCAGGACAATATCGTCGGCGTCGTCCACGCCAAGGATTTGCTGCGCGCCATCCAGAAAGCCGACGGCGACTTTACAAGAGTCAACCCGGCCAAGATCGCCTTCAAGCCCTGGTTTGTGCCCGATACAACGTCGGCCCAGGCCCAGCTCAACGCGTTTTTGAAGCGCAAGCTGCATTTCGCGTTGGTGGTCGATGAATATGGTGAGGTTCAGGGGCTCGTCACCCTTGAAGATATTCTTGAGGAAATCGTGGGCGAAATCGCCGACGAGCACGACGCGGTTATCGATGGCGTGCGCAAGCAGGCCGACGGCTCCTATATCATCGACGGGCAATTGCCCATCCGCGACCTCAACCGCGCGCTGGACTGGAATCTGCCCGATGAGGAGGCCACCACCGTTGCTGGTCTGGTCATCCACGAAGCCAAGCTGATCCCCGATCCGGGCCAGCAATTTACCTTCCACAATCTGCGCTTCAAGGTGTTGCGCCGCCAGCACAACAGGGTCACCCAGCTCCGCGTCTCGCCAGTGGACGCAGCGCTCAGCGCGAAGGCTTGACCTTGATGGCCAGGGCATGCAACCCGGCATCGAACTGATCGGCAAGCGCCGCGTTTATGGCTCTGTGCTGCTCGACCCGGCTCAGCCCGTCGAGTTTTTCGCTGGCAATTGCGATGCGGAAATGGGTATTGCCCCCTTCCCGCCATCCTGCGTGGCCATGGTGACGCTCGGAATCGTCGATCACTTCAAGAGCGGTCGGCGCGAAGGTTTCGGTGAGTTTGGCTTCGATTTCATCGCGAACGCTCATGTGTCAACACACCTATGATTGAAAAAAGACAAATTGAACCGGGCAAGCCGGTTCCAAACGGTATATGATTACGGGCTTTCGTTTCGCTAGAGCGAGATCAGGAAAAGTTGCAGACTTTTCCGGTTCGATCTCACGAAAAAACGCCGGCCCCCAAACCAAGGTCCCTATCCGCTCTTATGTCGATCAATTCCAAATCCAAGATCTTCGATTCCGTTCGCATCAAGCCCCGGCGCACCCAGGTCGAGGAGCAGGTCGCGGCGCATCCGGCGTGCGATTGGGAAGGGTGCGAAAAACCCGGCATGCACAAGGCGCCCAAGGGCGCGCGCTCGGAGGGTCAGTTCCACAGTTTCTGCCTCGAGCATGTGCGCCACTATAACAAGGCCTACAATTATTTCTCCGGCATGGACGACGAGGAAATCGCCGACCACGCAACCAAGATGAACGCGCCCGGCAGCCGCGAAACCTGGGCCTATGGCTCCAACCGCTTCGGCAAGTCCGACCCGCAACCCAAAAAATACAAGCCCCGCGATTATACGGGCAGCCAGTTCCGCGACGTCAATGGCGTCTTCGCCCGCCTGCGCTCGCGTGCCCGCCAGGATGCCGGTGCCAAGGGCGAGGCCGCCGAGCGCACCATCACACTTACCGGCCAGGACCGCGCCGCCTTTGAAGTGCTGGGCCTTGAAGGCCGCAAACCCTCGAACGATATCAAGTCAGCCTACAAGGCCCTGGTCAAACTCCACCACCCCGACGCCAATGGTGGCGACAAGGGCTCCGAAGACCGGCTGCGCAACATCATTTCGGCCTATAACCATCTCAAGCAGCGCGGCTTTGTCTGACCACCCCGCCCGCCTTTTCTGCAATGCGAAAAGCGGAATGAAACAGGGTCGGAACGCTTGCGGCATCCCGCGCTCTAGGTTTATGGCAGTTGTGTTGCTATAAGCGCTCCGAATTTTTCCTTAAAAGACGCGACCGAACGCGCCTTAGCATCGGAAAACATCGATCCGGTGCGCCCGAGACGAGGCAAATTATGACTGAGTTTTCCAACCTGCCCGACACCGAATATTCCGTGCGCGATCTGTTCGGGATCGACAGCGACATGGTGGTCAAGGGCTATAAAGACCGCACCGACCACGTGCCCGAGATCGATCCGGACTATCTGTTCGATCGCAACACCACCCTTGCCATTCTCGCCGGTTTCGCCTTCAACCGCCGCGTCATGGTGCAGGGCTATCATGGCACGGGCAAATCGACCCATATCGAACAGGTCGCAGCGCGGCTCAACTGGCCGCTGGTCCGCGTCAACCTCGACAGCCACGTTTCCCGTATCGACCTTGTGGGCAAAGACGCCATCGTCCTGCGCGACGGCAAGCAGGTCACCGAGTTCCGCGACGGCATCCTGCCATGGGCCGTCCAGAACAATATTGCCCTGGTGTTCGACGAATACGATGCCGGACGTCCCGACGTGATGTTTGTGATCCAGCGCGTGCTCGAAGTGGCGGGCCGCCTGACGCTCCTCGACCAGAACCGGGTCATCCGCCCGCACCCCGCCTTCCGGCTGTTCGCCACAACCAACACCATCGGTCTCGGTGACACCTCGGGCCTCTATCACGGCACCCAGCAGATCAACCAGGGCCAGATGGACCGCTGGTCGATCGTTGTGACGCTCAACTATCTGCCGCATGAAAAGGAAGTCGGGATCGTTCTGGCCAAGGCCAAGAGCTACGACAAGGACGATGAGGGCCGCAAACTGGTCTCCAACATGGTCCGCGTCGCCGATCTGACGCGCTCGGCGTTCATCAATGGCGATCTGTCGACAGTGATGAGCCCGCGCGCCGTGATCACCTGGGCGGAAAACGCCGAGATCTTCGGCGATATCGGCTTTGCCTTCCGGCTGACCTTTTTGAACAAGTGCGACGAACTCGAGCGCCCCGTGGTCGCCGAATTCTACCAGCGCGTGTTCGGGGTCGATCTGCCCGAATCGGCCGCCAATCTGGCGATCTCGGCGTAACGCCGCAAAGGCCCCTTCACCCGCCGCTGACGCGGTGGCCTCTCCCCAAAGGGAGAGGTAATCCCGGGGGCCGCCAAGTGCACTACCTCTCCCTTGGGGAGAGGTCGGCTCGAAGAGCCGGGTGAGGGGGCCTTCCTCCCCGGCGCGACACGGAACGAAGAGACAGATGGCCCAGCCTCCGCGCATCAAAGCCAACAAGCCCGATCCCACCGGCCCGTTCAAGGCGGCTGTCGGCGCGGCTGTGCGCACCATTGCAGGCAAGCACGACCTCGAAGTGAGCTTTACCGCAGACCGGCCCATCCTGACCGCCGACAAGGCCCGCCTTGCTGCCCTGCCCCGCCTGCCGACGTCCCGCGACATCGCCATCGCCCGCGGCCAGGGAGATGCCATGGCCATGCGCATGGCCAGCCACGACACAGACACCCATCGCCGGCTCGCCCCAAAGGATCCCGACGCCAAGGCCGCCTTCGACGCGCTTGAACAGGCGCGCGTTGAATCGCTGGGTTGTTCGCGCATGGCGGGCATGAGCGGCAACATCGCCGAAATGATCGAGGACCGGCTGTTCCGCGCAAATTACGCCAACGTCAAAGACATTGCTGATGCTCCGCTGGCCGAAGCGCTGGGGCTGATGATGCGCGAAAAGGTCGCCGGCATCCCCATTCCACCCTCAGGCGCCCCCATTGTTGATCTCTGGCGCGAAAAGCTCGAGGGCCGCATCGGCGCTTCGCTGGACGAATTGGCCAGCCTCCTCGACAACCAGACCGAATTTTCACGCAAGACCCGCTCCATCCTGCGCGATCTCGACCTTTTGGCCGAGGCCGATCCCGATCAGTTCGACCAGAATGATTCCGAGGGCTCCGACCAGGACGCCCAGAACAACCAGGCCATGAATGGCGAGGACGAAGAGCAGGACGGCGACGCCGACAACCAGGATATGGACGGCACCGACGAGGCGCCGGGCGAACACGAGGAAACCGGCGACGTCGAAGGCATGGAAGCCGACAGTGCTGACACCGACGAGGACGCCCAGGCCGAAGCCGGCGAGGATGCCCCCGCCCCGCCTCCGCAGGGTGAAGACGGCCAGCGCCTCTCCAACCAGCCAACCTACAAGATCTTCACCGACAAGTTCGACGAGATCATCTCGGCCGCCGATCTGTGCCCGCCCGAAGAGCTCGATCAGCTCCGCCAATTGCTCGACAAGCAGCTCGAGCATCTGGCCGGCGCCGTCGCCCGACTGGCCAACAAGCTGCAACGCCGCCTGATGGCTCAGCAGAACCGTGGATGGGATTTCGACCTTGAGGAAGGCGTGCTCGATACCGCGCGCCTGACCCGTGTCGTGACCGATCCCCTGCAGGCCCTTTCGTTCAAGGCCGAACGCGACACCGAGTTCCGCGACACCTGCGTGACGCTCCTGATCGACAATTCCGGCTCCATGCGCGGCCGACCGATCACCATTGCGGCCATCTGCGGCGACATCCTCGCGCGCACGCTGGAGCGTTGCGGCGTGAAAGTGGAAATTCTCGGTTTTACCACCCGCGCCTGGAAGGGCGGCAAATCGCGCGAAGCCTGGCTCGATGCGGGACGCCCACCCAATCCTGGTCGCGTCAACGACATCCGCCACATCATCTACAAGGGCGCGGACGAACCCTGGCGCCATGCCAAGCGCAATCTCGGCCTGATGATGCGTGAAGGGCTCTTGAAGGAAAACATCGACGGCGAAGCCCTGCAATGGGCCCACAAGCGCATCGTCAACCGCCCGGAAAACCGCCGTATCCTCATGGTGATTTCCGATGGCGCACCGGTCGATGATTCCACCCAGTCGGTCAATCCGGGCAATTATCTAGAGGCCCATCTGCGCGCCGTGATCGAGGAGATCGAAACCCGCTCGCCCGTCCAACTGGTCGCCATCGGCATCGGCCATGACGTCACGCGCTATTACCGTCGCGCCGTCACCATTCTCGACGCGGACGAACTGGCCGGCGCCATGACCGACAATCTTGCCGCCCTGTTCGATGAAGAACTGCCCGGCGAAGCCCGGAGGCGGCGCTGAGACTTTTCGCCAGCGCCTCCTTGCTCACGATAACGCTCGGTCTGGCGGCAGCATCGGCGTCCGCGCAGTCCCCGAGCGTCGAAGCGATCGAGGTTTCCTCCCGACCCATCGCCAGCTTTCGCAATGCTGCGATCGGTGAGCCGGTCGGCAGCCTGATTTTCGAGGGCGGGCTGGAGGTGACCAGCGCCCACCCCGATTTCGGCGGCATTTCCGGCCTTGCCTTTATCGATGCCACCCGCTTCGTGATGGTCACCGATCAGGGGCGCTTCCTCTCGGGCGCGCTCGAGCTGGCCGATGGCGCCCCCGCCGGCCTGTCCAACGTCGAGATCGATATTGTCCGCAATTCCTCGGGCAATCCGCTTCCGAACAAGTTTTCTTCCGATTCCGAAGCCATCGAAGTGGTCATCCGCAACAATCAGCCCGCAGCCGTGCGCGTCGGATTTGAGAACCTGTCGCGGATTGCCGATTTCAACCTCTCAGATGGCCGCCCTTCGGGCCCGGCGCGCGAAATCGCCATTCCCCAATGGCTGACCGATCTGCGCACCAACGAGTCCATCGAATCGGTCTGCATCGCCCCGCCCGCTTCTCCAATAGCCGGCTCGACCCTGATCATAGCCGAGGGCCACCAGCATGTGTCCGGCCAATGGGCCGCGACATTGCTGGGCAATCGTGACCGTGGCAATCTCGGCCTGGCAGTAGCACCCGGCGTCAATCCCACCGATTGCGCCTTCCTGCCCGATGGCGATCTGCTGGTCCTCGAGCGCGGCCTGGCGTTCCTCGCCTTTTCCATACAAATCCGCCTCATCCCCGCCGCTGAGATCCGCCCCGGCGCCACAATGGTCGGCGAGGTGATCCTTTCGGGTTCGGGCAGCGCGGTGGACAATTTCGAGGGATTGGGCGTGCGAACCTTGCCCGACGGCCAAACCCGCGTCACCATCGTCTCTGACAACAATTTCAATTCCTTTCAGCGCACCCTGCTGCTCGAATTTTCCTTTCCCGACTAGGAGTTCCCCATGAACATCGATCTGCTTCGCGCGCTTTGCGAAACCCCCGGCGTTCCGGGGCGCGAACACCGCGTACGCAAACTCATCGAAACCGAAATCGTTGGATTGTTCGACGAGGTCCGCACCGATTCCATGGGATCGCTGATTGCCGTTCGCCGCTCGCGCACCGAGGCCAAAAACCCGCTCAAGATCATGCTGCTCTGCCACATGGACGAGATCGGGTTCCTCGTCACCCATGTGTCAGAAAAGGGCTGGATCCACATCGACAATGTCGGCGGCTTCGATCCGCGCACCCTCTTCGCGCGCCGCGTCAAGGTCGTAACCCCCGAAGGCGACTATCCCGGTGTCATGAATGCAGGCGGGCGTCCACTGCACATCTCCTCGCCCGAAGACCGCAAAAAGATCCCCGCCATCAAGGAGTTTTTCGTCGATATCGGTTTTGGCGCCGAGACGCGCTCAAAAGTCCGGGTGGGTGATTTTGTCGTCATGGACGAGCCGCTCGTCGAAATGGGCGACAAGATCGTCTCCAAGGCGCTCGACAACCGCGTCGCCTGCTGGCTGGGCATCGAAGCCATCCGCGCGTTGGCCGATAGCGGGGCCGAGCACGATTGCGAAATCCACGTCGCCTTCACCACCCAGGAGGAAGTCGGCCTGCGCGGCGCACGCACAGCCGCCTTTGCGGTCCTGCCCGATATCGGACTGGGCATCGATACAACGCTTGCCTGCGACACACCCGGCGTGCCCGAAAACGAGATGGTCACCGCCCAGGGCAAGGGCGTTGGCCTCACCATAAAAGACGGTTCGTTCATCGCCGATTTCGATCTGGTAGAAGAAATCGAGGCACTGGCGCAAAAGGAAGATATACCCGTCCAGCGCTCCATCCTCGCCTCAGGCGGTCAGGATGCTGCCGCCGCCCAACAAGCCGCAGCCGGGGCTCGCGCCGTGGGCATCGTCGTGGGCACCCGCTACATCCACACGGTTGCCGAAATGATCGAGAAATCCGACCTCAAGGCCGCTCTCGACATCATCGTCGCCTACCTCAAGGCCAAATAAAAAGGGGCCAAAACGGCCCCTTTTTTCATTACGCTACTGACACGACCCGGTCGGGAATGGCCCGTCGCAGCGCCTTGTAGGGTACCAGCAGCACAAGGGTGACGAGGATCTTGACGAGGAAGTCACCGGCCGCCAGCGACACCCAGAGCGGCACGTCCGGCCCCACCGAAAGGAACGGCGTCGGGAAGGGCAGCGAGCCATCGTCCAGCCCCAGTCCGGTATCGAGAAACGCGAACGCTGCCGCAAAGGCGATGCCGAAGAACAGGATCGTGTCGATCACCGCACCCAGGACAGATGAGATCAGCGGCGCGTGCCACCATTTGCCGGCCCGCAGCCGGTCGAAAATCGAAACGTCGAGAAACTGGGCGATAAGGAACGCTGAACCCGAAGCGATCGCAATGCGCGGCGAAGCCAGAAAGATGCTCCAGACAACCGCGATGGCAAAGCCCACAAGCACCACCACCCGCGCCGCCGAGGGCCCGAAATGACGGTTGGTCAGATCGTTGACCATAAAGGCCACCGGATAGGTGAACGCGCCCCAGGTCAAAATATCGGCGAGATTGACCGCGCCGAGCGAGGCTTCAACGGGAAACTGAACGAGATAGTTCGATGCGGTGACCACCACCGCCATGGCCAGAACGGCCCAGAAAAAACGCACGCCCATAGCGTCGTTGTCCTTTTTCCATAAGCGGCAAGATGACCGCCGGATTGATGTTTGAAGCCGGAATGTCTCCGGCCCCTTTTTCATCGACGCGACCCGGCAGGTGGCCGGTGCATCTTTGGAGCGTTCTTAGAGAACGCCACCGGAAAGAAAACAAGAACGCCGCGTCAGGTTACCCTCACGCGGCGCGAAAACTTTTGCGCGTCGTTCGCCTTAGCTGGCGATCGCGGCGCGAACTTCCTTCTTGATGCCCAGGGCGCGAACCGAAAGGTCTTCGTCCTTGGCCTTCAAAAGGAAAGCATCGAGACCACCGCGATGCTCGACGGTGCGCAGCGCGGAAGCGGAAATGCGCAGCTTGACCGAACGGTCCAGCGATTCCGAGATCAGCGTCACATCGCAAAGATTGGGCAGAAAGCGGCGGCGGGTCCGGTTGAGCGCATGGCTCACATTGTTGCCGGTCAACACGCCCTTGCCGGTGAGTTCACAGCGCCGTGCCATTGTTTTAATTCCTGTCAATCGTATCGGGACCGGGAAATTCCCAGTCAACCGATTGGGTTTTGTTTGTTTAACTGTTCGCCCTGCCGAACCGAAAAAGCGCCAAACACTTTTTCTTGGCAGTGCTCCAAAGTGGAAGAAACTTTGGCCGGGGATATAGAGAAAGCCCCCCCATCCGTCAAGCGCTAGCGCGCATTGAGCCGGCTTTTATCTCGCCGCAGTGCTGGACAGGCCGAATCCCAACGGGCAACGTAACCCTTCATTTGATTCGTGGGGCGCGAATCCGAGTTGTGGCCGTATGAACATGAACGAGACACGCGTGAAACGCCTTTCCCTTTCTTCTCTCGCCCTCGGTGCCCTCCTCGTTTTCGGCCTTGCAGCGCCCGCCGCCGCGCAGCAGCAGGGATCGATTGCCTCCTATATCGTCTCGATCGGCGGCATCAACGTTTCCACGGTCGATATAAGGTTCGGCCTCGAAGGCTCAAGCTATCAGCTTGACGTCGTCGCCGACGTCACCGGGCTTGCCCAGGTCGTGGCGCAAGGCTCAGGCGCCGTCAATTCGGGCGGTGCGATCACCGCCACCGGCCTGCAGTCGAGCCGCTTCTATCTCGAAACCCGCACCGCCAACGAGCGCTTCGCGCTCCAGACCACCTATTCGGGCGGCAACGCCTCGGTCGGCGACGTCACCCCGCCCCTGAGCGAGAACCCGGACCGCGTCCCGGTCGACGCCTCCCACCGCTCCGGTGTCAACGACCCGCTCGCCGCCTTCATCCTGCGCGGCCAGGCCCTCGACGGAACGCTCTGCAACCGCACCCTGCGCATCTATACCGGCATCGAGCGCTTCGATATGCCTTTAAGCTTTGTCGAAACCACCACCGCCACCTCGACCCGCACCGCCTATCAGGGCCCTGTGGTCCTTTGCGCCATGCGCTACGTGCCCGTTTCCGGCCATTTCGAAACCTCCGAAATCACCGCCTATCTGCGCGATTCCAACCGCATGCTGGTCTGGTACATGCCCTTGCGCGATTCGGGCTTTTTCATCCCCTACCGTGTCCTGATGGGCTCAAGCTTTGGCGATATTTCGATGGTTCTGGTCGGTCTCAGCTAAAGTAGCGTGTTTACCAAGCCCACCGGTTGAACTTGCCTGATTGCGACGGGCCGCACCAAATGCCTGCGCAATTGAACCCGGGGGCATATGGGGATGTTCACCAAACCGCTGAGCGGAAAATCTTACGCTGTTGCCCTGTTGATCAGGGCCGGTGTGATCCTTGCTGTCTTCGCAGTGGCCTTCACGCTGTTCGGGTTGTCCATGGGCGATTGCTCTGCAAACGCCGGCCAATGTGGAGCAGGACTTGCCCTCGTGTTTTTGGCCACACTGACTGCCTCGGCAACCTTCCTTCTCTCCATTGTCGGCATCTCGATCCGCCGCGCACGGGATGCCGGTTGGCACCCGTTGATCGGCCTTCTTCCCGTGCTGTTGCCATTCGCCCTGTATACGCCCTTGCAGGGAATACTGTTACTGACTGGGCCGCTCTTCCTGCTTTTCACGCCCCTTCCGTTTCCGCCCCTCAGCATGGCGTGGCTGGCGACAATCGCGGTCTTCTGTTTCACGCCGAGAGGCATGGCACGCCGCCTGGAGCTGGCCAGCAACCGCCCACCGCGCATTTAAATTGCGCGCGCTCGGCCAGCCTCCAGCGGTCGCTCCGAAAACCCACGAAACCCTTTGAACACCAGCGGCATCAACGTCATCGCCAGATAACAAACCCCCGCCACAAAGAACGCCGCCGAAAGCCCCAGCCCGGCGATCAGCGCTCCTCCGAAAATTCCCCCGAACGGCATGAACGCCCAGGCCGAGGCCGTGACCAGCGATGAGACGCGCCCGATCAGCTTTTCCGGTATCCGTTCCAGGATCACCGCCGAAATAATGGGGTTCAAAAACCCCGAGGCGAAACCGGCCAACGCAAGCGTTGCAAGAATGCCCATGAGCGGCGCATCGAATGCGAAGACCGCAAAGCGCGGCAAAGAAATGATCATGAAGGCTCCCACATAAACCGGCAGCCTCGGCATCTTTTCGCCCAGCGCTGTGGCCACCATGGCGCCCAGCACGGAAAACCCCGACATGACCGCAAAGACGAGCCCCAGCGTTTCGGCCCCGCGCCCGCTGTTCTGCGCCCAGACCGGCACCAGAACAGCAGCATATGCCTGATCGAGCAGATTGGTGACCGCCACCATCACAGCGATCCCCACCAGCACCACATCGCCGCGCAAGAAGGCAAATCCTTCCTTAAGTTCGCTGCCATAGCTGGTCTCAGGTTTGGGCTCTGTCGCTTCGGGAATCTCCCGCGTTCCCGGCCGGACCCCGAGCAAAAGAATCGCCGCCGCAAAGCCAAGGGTCACGGCGTTGAAACTGAGCGCCATGGCCGGCCCGACCAGTGCCACCAGGGCCCCCGCAGCGCCCGCTCCAACTGTCGAGGCCAGCCGCTCGATGGTGCCCACAACGCCGGTCACCCGCTCGAGTGGCAGCTTGCCGCGCCGCGCCACCAGCGGCACCAGCGCGTGCTTTGCCGCGTCGGCCGGCCCCTGCAACAGCCCGACCAGCGCCACGAGCGGAAACAGCAACGGTACGCTAAGCAGATCGAAAGCAGCCAGAAGCGGTATCGCCCCCACCGCAAACAGTCCGAAAAAATCTCCCAGGACCGAGACCCGCCGCGGCCCGACCCGGTCGATCAATGGCCCGCCCAGTGCCTTGGCCAGCACATAGGGCGCCATTTCGGCGAACACCACGAGCCCGGTCAGAACCGGATCGCCGGTTATGCTCAGGACCAGCCAGGGAATGGCGATCACCGATAGCCGGGTGCCCGAAATCGAAAAGGTCTGCGCGACGACCAGCGCGAAAAAATCACCCCGTCCGCTCATTTGTCCTCTCCCTTGCCGAAGGGCCGATAGGGGAAGCCATGCAGATGCACCGTGAAGGGCCGCCAGCCCTCGGGCAATTCCTCACCCGGCGCGGGCGCCTCGGCCTTGTGCTGCATCAAAAGCGCGTGGATCTCGCTCACCAACGCCTGCGCCGCCTCGGCAGACATCGCGATGGTGTAATCGGAAAAGGTCTGCGCCTTCTTCCAGTCCTGGGGCAGATCGGCAAACCCTTCATGGGCCCGCTGCATCGCCGCCGCGTGGTGGCTGACCACCGATTGCATCATCGCCATGCTGGCGTCGTAGGCTTCGCCGGGCTCGGCCTCGGCGGGTTCGATCATCGTGGCTTCGTGCCGCGCCTTCCACCACCGGTCGCGCCTGTTGCCACGCGCCTCATCGGCTTCGATGAACCCGTGCTCGGCCAGCTGCCGCAGATGATAGCTCGTCGCCCCCGAATTGAGCCCCAGCCGTTCAGCCAGCGTCGTAGCGGTCTGGGGACCCTCCATGCGCAATATGCCGAGCATCTTGAGCCGGTCGGGATGGGTCAGCGCCTTGAGCGCCTTTGGATCGGGTACGATTCTGGAAATTTCACGCATTGCAAAGCCTCGATGGCGTCATTTGCCATCAGGCTACAATCGCAAAGATTATTTTGCAAACATTTATTTGCAATCAGTCGCAAAGCGCGTCCAGAATGAAATCGGCCCGCGCGGAAACACCGGTCTTGGGAAGAACGACAACATCATAACCAAGCGCCGGATAAGCCCCCTCCAACCGCTCATACTCGGCAACCGCCTCCGCAAACCCATGCTGGCGTTCGGAATCGGTCACATAAATCTCGCGCCAGGGCGGGGTCAGAAAAACCGTCCGATGATAGCGATTCGCTTCTATTAGAGCGCGATCCAAGCCGTCCGCGCCCGCCGCATCGAGCGCCGCGGCGGCATCGACCAGCCCCCTGTCGAAAAACACCCAACTCTGCTGGTCCTCGACCCGCGCCCGGTCCTCCAGCGCCAGCGCCATGGCCTTTCGCGCAAACGCCGCCATGTCGATCCACGGCAAAGCCAGCCCGGCACCGGCCATCTCTTGGGCAACGATCCGGCGTCCGGGCTCCTCGACCGTCGCAAAACCACGCGCGCTCAGTTCCGTCAGCAGGGTAGACTTGCCCCCACCCGAACAGCCCGAAATCACCACAAATTTCTCGCTCATATCCTCCCCACCGCAACACCCTCCGCGTCCCATTTCGGGACGGTCAAAGTCTTTTTCGTCAAAAAGAAAGAACTTTTGCCCCGGCAACCGGGTCATCGCGTCTTTACGCTCCCCTTCCGGATAAAAAAATTGGCTTAACGCCTCGTCAGCACTTGCCCCGATTCCAGCTCTGTTAACCGACTGGTAACCGGAATGAACGGTTTTGACGCCTTTTTCGCGACCACGATCGCGATTGGCACCGCTTTAGTGCCCATGGCCCAACCCCACCACCATATGCTGTAGGGAACAAATCGGGATTCAGCCCCGCTCCCCGATTCGGTTCGCGTTTGTTCCGTTTTCGTTCAAATTGTTAAATTTGCCCGCCGTCCGGCCATTGCCTTTCCCGCTTTGATACACCACCTTGCGGGGCAAAAGACTTTACCCTTGCCCTTTCCCAGAGCCGATGAACGCAATTGTATCCCAGGCCGTAAAGGCCGTGCTCGGCCCAACCAATACGGGCAAAACCCACTATGCCATCGAGCGCATGCTGGCCTATCGCTCGGGCGTTATCGGCCTGCCGCTGCGCCTTTTGGCGCGCGAGGTCTATAACCGGGTCGTCGAACGGGCCGGGGAATCATCGGTCGCGCTGGTCACTGGTGAAGAGCGCATCGTGCCCAAGGCCGCCCGTTACTGGGTCGCCACGGTCGAGGCCATGCCCACCGACATGATGGCCGATTTTGTGGCCATAGACGAAATTCAGACCGCCACCGATTTCGATCGCGGTCACGTCTTTACCGACCGCCTGCTGCATGCACGCGGTCGCGCCGAAACCCTGCTCTTGGGCGCCCAGACCATGGAGCCGGTCATCCGACGCCTTTTGCCCCACGCCGACATCACCTTCCGCCCACGCTTTTCCCAGCTGAGCTGGGCCGGTTCGCGAAAGATCTCGCGCCTGCCGCGCCGCTCGGCCATCGTCGCCTTTTCCGCCTCGGAAGTTTACGCGATTGCCGAACTGTTGCGCCGCGAGCGTGGCGGAGCGGCCGTTGTTATGGGCTCGCTCTCCCCGCGCACCCGCAACGCCCAGGTCGACTTGTTCCAGAACGGCGATGTCGAATTTCTCGTCGCTACTGACGCCATCGGCATGGGGCTCAATCTCGACGTCACCCATGTCGCCTTTGCCTCCGATTCCAAATATGATGGCCGGCAGTTCCGCCCCCTGACTCCGGCCGAAATCGGCCAGATCGCCGGGCGCGCCGGACGCCACATGCGCGACGGAACGTTTGGTGTGACCGGCGGCACCGATTCCTTTGACGAGGAAACCATTGCCGCCCTCGAAGCCCATGATTTCGCGCCCGTCAAACAGCTTCAGTGGCGCAATCGCGATCTTGATTTTTCGTCCCTTTCGGCGCTGCACAACAGCCTGGAGGTCACGCCCGAGCACCCGGCCCTCACCCGCGTCCCTGTCGCCACCGACCAGCGGGCCCTCGAATTTCTCCTCCGCCGCGAAGAAGGACAACTGGCCAATTCGCGTGAACGGGTCGAGATGGCCTGGGCTTGCTGCCAGATCCCCGATTTCCGCGACATTTCTCCCGCCGCCCATGGGGAAATCGTCACCCGCGTATTTTCCGGCCTTGCATTAGCTGGACGGATAGACGCTGATTGGATTGCCGAGCAGGTCAGGTTCTGCGACAATACGGTTGGCGACATCGATACGCTGTCCAACCGAATCCGCCAGATTCGGACCTGGACCTTCATTTCTAACCGCAGGAACTGGCTGGAAGACCCCACTCACTGGCAGAAAACGACCCGAGCGATCGAGGACGCTTTGTCCGACGCCCTGCACGAAAGGCTTATTCAGCGTTTCGTCGACCGGCGGACCAGTGTGCTGATGCGTCATCTTAGAGACAAGCAGATGGTATCACCAGAAATCACCGAAAAAGGCGAACTTGCGATCGAAGGCCATATCATCGGCACGATCGAAGGGTTCCGATTCACGCTCTCGCGCATCGACGGCGAAGTCGATTCCAAAAACCTGCGCACCGCGGCCACCTCCGTCGTCGCTCCGGAAATCGCCCGGCGCGCGGACCGCCTGGCTGGCGCTCCCAATGAGGAGTTCGTGCTTGCGACCGATGGCGTGATCCGCTGGCGCGGTGAAGTGGTTGCCGAACTGGCCGAAGGCGCAACGCTTTTTGCCCCCCGCGTCATCATCCTGGCCGATGAAAGTCTTTCGGGCCCTGATCTCGAAAAGGTCGAGGATCGGCTTTCGCTCTGGCTGCGCCACAACATCAACACCCAGCTTGAACAGGTCATTGCCCTGCTCGAACCGGCCGAACTCGAAGGCGCCGCCCGCGGCATTGCTTTCCGACTGGCCGAAAATCTGGGCATCATTGCGCGCCCCGAAATCGCCGATGAGGTCAAAGGCCTCGATCAGGACACCCGCGCCAAGCTGCGCAAGCTCGGCGTGAAATTTGGTGCCCACCATATCTATCTGCCCCTGACCCTCAAGCCCGCCCCGCGTGAGCTGGCTCTGATCCTTTGGGGGCTCAAACATGGCGGCGTGCGCCAGCCGGGTATTTCCGAATTGCCCCACATTATCCTCTCGGGCCGCACCTCCTTCCCCATCGATCCCACTTTCGACCGCCGCCTATACGAGGTCGCGGGCTTCAAGGTCGCCGGCGAGCGCATCGTGCGCGTCGATATCCTCGAGCGCCTCGCCGATATCATTCGCCCGCTCGTCGCCTATGACGCCAACCGCCCCGTCGATACGCCGCCGCCCGAAGGCGCCGCCGAGGCCAACGGCTTCCGGGTCACCGTCGAAATGACTTCGCTTTTGGGCTGTGCTGGCGAGGACTTTGCCTCGATTCTGAAATCCCTGGGCTATCGCCTTCGCCGCACCCCCAAGGCACCGGCCGAAACAACGCCCGCTGAGGCACCAGAAACGCCTTCTGCTGATGTCGCTCAGGCCGAAGCCGCACCTGCCACACCCCTGGCCGAAGCGGCGCTCGAAGGGGCTCCCGTCGAGGCGGTGACCGAAGCCGTCACTGACGAGTCCGTTCCCGCTCCGGAGGCAACCGCCGATGCCGAACCCGCACCGGTGCTTGCCGAATCTGATGCAGCGACACCCGCCGAACCCGAGTTCGACGAAGTGTGGTTCCCGGCCGGTCGCCGTCCCGAGCGCACCCGTCCCGAACGCGGGAAGCGTGAGGGCAATCGTCCTCCGCGCCCCGAGGGCCAGCAGCGTTTCAAGGGCAAGGGCGGAAAATCGGGCCAACCCCGCAAGGGCGGACATCATGACAATCGCGGCCACGAGAACCGTGGAAACGATCGGCCCCGCCCCGAACGCCGCGAAAAGCCCATCGATCCCGATTCGCCCTTTGCAGCGCTCGCCGCGCTCAAGACCCGCAAATAGGGCCGATGCCTGCCGAGACGCCGGACCGCCAGCGCCTCGACAAATGGCTCTGGCATGCCCGCATCACCAAGACCCGCACACTGGCCCAGAAACTCATTGAATCCGGCGCCGTGCGGGTCAATGGCCAGCGCGTTCTCGACACTGATCGCAAGGTTGGTGCAGGCGACGGATTGACGATCCAGATCCACACGAGATTGCGGGTGTTGCGCATCGTGGCAAATGCCGATCGGCGCGGTTCGGCAACCGTTGCGGCGACCCTTTACGAGGATATTTCGCCTCAAGGGCTTCCAGAAAAAGTGGCTCCCACTTTTTCGGTTCGGAAGCCCGAGAACTAAGAAGGGAGGCAGATCGGCGTTTCGAAAGAAACGACAATCTGCCGACCCTGGAAAAACCGGAATCCTGATCGCTTTTGCCGCGCTTTCTTGGCAAGCGGGTGCCTTGAAAGCCGCGCCAAAACCGTTTAGCAAGCATGCGCTTGGCCATTTCCTCACACAAGCCAGCTATCAGGATTGCCCCATGACCTATGTCGTCACCGACAATTGCATCAAATGCAAATACACCGACTGCGTGGAAGTCTGCCCGGTCGATTGTTTTTATGAAGGTGAAAACATGCTGGTCATCCACCCCGACGAGTGCATCGACTGCGGGGTGTGCGAGCCTGAGTGCCCCGCGGACGCCATCAAGCCCGACACCGAGCCGGGGTTGGAAAAGTGGCTTGAGATCAACACCAAATACGCATCGGTCTGGCCCAATCTGACCGAAAAGCGGGACGAATTGCCTGAAGCCAAGGAAATGGATGGCGTCGAAGGCAAGTTCGAGAAGTATTTCTCCGAAGAGCCCGGCGAAGGCGATTGATCCGGAATCAGGTGGTCCGGCTTCGGGCCAGCGTCTCGGACGGCGTCTCGCCAAACTTGGCGGCGTAATACTGGGCAAATCGTCCCAGATGCCAGAACCCCCAGTTCATCGCCACATCAGATACGGTCTGGCCCGCCCCTACGCCGTTCGACAGTTCCCGCCGTACCGCGTCGAGACGTTTGATCCGTATCCATTCGCTCGGCGACAACCCGGTGACGTGCCTGAACAGCGCCCGCAATTGCACCGGCTCCATTCCGATGGCTTGGGCCATTTCCCCCACCGATAACGGCTCGCCTGCCTGGGTTGCGATATAGTCGCGGACACGCCGATAATTGCTCGCGACGGTCGGGCGGAACAATATGCCAGCGCCTTTCGCGCTCCCTGCCAAGCTCACAAGGCGATCGAGCAGCAAGCTCTTGAGCACCTGGTCGTATTGCGCACCGGCCGGTGCCCGCCCGCTCCGATGCGCCTCAAGCAGCGACAGCAGCCAGTCGGTCATCCCTTGCACCTGCGGGCACCGCTCGAGCATGGCTGGCGTTGAAAAATCCATCTCGGGGAGATGGGCTTTGAGCAATTCGGTTTCCACGCTCACGATCAAAAGGTCCGACGGCGCGCTGCCTACGATCACCACCTCCTGTCCGCCCGGCGCAATCGCCAGCGACCGGCTGGCCAGCGCGCTTGCCTCCACCCGCCAGCTCCCGTCTGCCCCCAGTGGAATGGCAAACAGCACCCGTCCCTTTGGTCCGGCCGATTCCTGCAAGATCGGAACACCGATCCTTTCGCGATAGATCGTCATGCCTGGCAGGGCCAGCGTATCGATACTGCCTGAGTACCGGCCACGCCCGAGCTGGTCGTAATGCTGCGACCAGCCCACGAGTCCGGTTTCCTGCTCGAAGGCGTCGGCATAATCAGCGTGATGGAAGGCAAGCATAGACGGGCGACCAGAGTTGATCCGCAGTCATGCTAGCCACCAGCCTTCAAATTGGTCAATGACTTTTATTGCCCAAAATTTATGCACCAATCAGAGTCAAACTGGATAGCGCCGGCGCGCACGCCCTGCCTAAGCTTGCCGCCATTGAACGCGATGGAGACCCGCATGGTGAGGCAACCCTATCTTCTGGCACTGGCTCTTGGCACTGCCCTGACGCTTCCGGCTTACGCGCAGGACAATGCTGATACGCCCGAACCGATCGCTCCCGAGACCCTTACGGTCAAGGAAACGATCGATCCGGGTCCAAACATATTTTCCAACGCCCAGTCTTGGGATGGTGCCGGGTCGATTCAGGTCTGGTCGGCCGAAGATTTGACCTACAAGGGCAACCTCACCGCCGGCGCCATGGGCCAGATGCTGATCTCGCCCGACGGGACCACCGCTTACGGCCAGTCCACTTACATGACCCGTATCACCCATGGCGATATCGAGCATGTGCTCGAAATCTACGACGTCGCGACCCTGTCCATCACGTCCGAAATCATCCTGCCCGCCAAGGCGGCCATGGTGGCAGCCTACGCGCCATATCTGGCCATGAGCGCCGACGGCAAACTGGTCTATGTCCAGAACGCCACCCCTGCCACATCGGTCACCGTGGTCGATGTTGAGGCCGGTGAAGTGATCCAGGAAGTCCCGACGCCCGGTTGCTTCGGGATCTATCCCACCCTCGAAGGGTATGGCTTTTCCACCGCCTGCGGCGATGGCACCTTTGCGAGCTTCGATCTGGGCGCCGACGGCAGTGAAGCGACCCGTTCGGTTTCCGAAGCCATCTTCGATCCCGACGAAAATCCCATCTTCATCCCCGGCAAGCGCATCGGCGAGGCCCTGGCCTTCATCACCTACCATGGTGATCTGATTACAGTTGACGATTCAGGCGAGGCGGTTGCTCTGCTCGACGCGGTTTCAATCACCGATGATGTCGAGGATGCCTGGGCACCTGGCGGCTACGATCTGTTCGCCTACAGCCCCGCCGCAGACATCTTGTTCGTGACGATGCACTCAGAGCCCTATGACGGTTCCCACAAGAACGCGTCCGAGGAAATCTGGGCCTATGATGTTTCCGAAGACACGGTGCTCTACCGCACGCATGTCGAAGGCGTCATTTCGCTCTCCGCCACCGACGCGGAAGCTCCCATGCTCTATGCCGTCAACGAACACGAGGCGACCCTTGAGATCTTCTCGTCCGACCCCGAAGCCAAATACGTCCTCAAGCACGAGGCCTCCACCGACTCGCGCGGTTGGGCGACCCTTGTGTCGGTGGCCCAATGAGCAGCACCGATTTTCTGACCCTGCTCGCGGGCACGGCCGGCGCCTTTATCGCGCTGCTCTTTGCCCGCGCCGCATGGCACAAGCTGGCCGACTTCACCGAGTTCACCGGCTTTGTCGCTGACTATCAGTTGGTGCCCGAGAGCATGGTGCGGCCCGTTTCGGCGGCCATCGTCGCCGCTGAAACCGCGGTCGTGCTCGCCTTCCTCCTCCCCGGCGGGGCACCGTTCGGCGCCCTGATCGCCATGGCCCTGCTGTTCGGCTATGCCGGCGGCATGGCGATCAATCTGCGGCGGGGCAGGGACCGGATCGAATGCGGTTGTGGTGGCGCGGCACAGCCGCTCTCCTGGTTGCTGATCGGGCGCAACATCGCAATTGCCGCGCTGGCGGCCAGCGCGCTGTTCGCCCCCATCACCCTCAATCTCGAAGGCGCAATTGCCGCGATCGGAGCCGGGTTCACGCTCTGGCTTGGCTTTATCGCCGTCGAACAGCTTCTGGCCAACGCCGCGCGCTTTTCTTTGAAGCGCTAAAGGGCCAATTTTTGGATGAATGACATGAATGCACTAATTTTTGCCGTTGGCGTCCTCTGGGTGATCGTACTCGCCCTGATCGTTATTATCTTCGCCCTCGCCCGCCAGATAGGGGTGCTGTTTGAGCGCGTTTCCCCCATGGGCGCCCTGGTCAACGATTCCGGCCCCAAGATCGGCGATACAACGCCGGTTTACACCCTGCCCAACCTCAATGGTGGCGCGGTAACCATCGGGCCCAAACCCAACCGTTCCACGCTGGTCTTTTTCGTCTCGCCCACCTGCCCGGTGTGCAAGAAGCTCCTGCCCATCCTTCGCTCGGTCAAATCCGACGAGAGCAAATGGCTCGATGTGGTGCTGGCCAGCGATGGCGAGGTCGACAAGCACAAGCGCTTCATCGACACCGCAAAGCTCACGGACTTCCCCTATGTGGTGTCCACCGAGCTCGGCCTTGCCTATCGCGTCTCGCGCCTGCCGTTTGCCGTGCTGTTCGATGAGCACGGCACCATCAAGGCCAAGGGTCTCATCAACAATCGCGAACAACTCGAGAGCCTGTTCAACGCCTCCGAAATGGGCGTCGGCTCGATCCAGAACTACCTCGACGCCCCAATTCCGGCCACCAACTGAACGCGCTTAAGGGAGCACTAGATATGAACGGTTTGATCGACTCTCTTCTGGCCTGGATGGACAAGCGGGCCGAAAACTCCGCCCGTCAGGTCGCCCAAAAGACAGGCAGGCGCAACTTCCTTGCCAAAGCTGGCGCCGCTGTTGTCGGTGGTGTCGTGGGCGGCACCATGCTGCCCATGCTGCCCTATGACCGCAATTTCGGCATGGCATTCGGCCAGGAAGGCGCCTCTGTCGACGGCGACCAGACCGCTTGCGAATACTGGCGCTACTGCGCGCTGGACGGCAATCTGTGCAATGATTGCGGCGGTGCCATCGACCAGTGCCCGCCGGGTTCGGAAGCGTCCTCGGTCGCCTGGGTCGGCACCTGCGCCAACCCCAATGACGGCCGTGACTACCTCGTTTCCTACAACGATTGCTGCGGCAAGGCGTCCTGCTCGGGCTCGTTCTGCTTCACCTCCGAAGGCGAGCGCCCCGGCTACCGCATGGGCCTCTACAACGACATCAACTGGTGCATGGCCAACGCCTCCAAGGGCTATCACTGCACCGTCGCCATCGTTGTGGGGCTCGCCGAGTGAAAAAGATTGCCACACTCATCATCCCGGCGCTGCTTTGTGCGGCGCCGGGATTTTCCCAAGAGCGCACCCCGCACACAAATTATGTTCTGCGCTGCGCCGGCTGCCACGGCATGAGCGGGTCGGGCGCCCCTGCCGCCGGAATATTTGACTTCAACGGAATGGTCGGCGCCTTTGCCGGCATCGATGAGGGCCGCACCTATCTCATGCACGTCCCCGGCGTCGCCGGATCGGGGCTGTCCGATTCCGAGATCGCCGCTGTCATGAACTATGTCATGGAAACCTGGGCTGGTGATTCCCTGCCCGAGCCCTACGAACCCTTCACGGCGGCCGAGGTGACCGAACGCCGCGCCATCGCCATACCTGACATTGTGGAAAACCGTCGCCAAGTGGCGGCTCTGCTGCAAACCATGGGTATCGAAACCGCCGATTATCCCTGGCCATAAAGACATCCGCGCAAATCAGCTGTGGCCGGCTTCGGGCGGTCAACAGGCGCTTGTCTTGAAAATTGCGCGCCGGCGCACCATATGACGTTGCAAGCCGCACGCCATAGGAATAGGCGCCGCGCTTCGGTTGATTCGTAACTTTTGATTTTGTCATCAAACTGTGGTATTGTGCCCACAACCAGTTGCATCAGCCCTCACGCTAACCTGTGCCCCGAAGGGCACTTTTTTGTGAAACAAGCCAAAAAAAGATAACCAACCGACCGGAAGCCAGCGGAACCGGCCGGGAGAGTTGTGCGACTGAAAAATGATCCTGACCTGGGATCAGGAAATTGGGCGAGACGCGTCTGCCGCAATGAGCGCGTCCGCCAAAAGCGCTTCCAGGAAAAGTGGAAACACTTTTCCGTTTCGGAAGCGCGACAAACAAGAATTGGGTCCGTTCAGCTTTCACCTGAATGCTGAACGGAACAAGGCGTCAACAGGAGTAGCCAATATGGCAACTAAAAAGACCACGCAGCGCGCGGGCTTCAAGACCGGCGAGTATATCGTTTATCCATCTCACGGTGTTGGCCTGATCCAGTCCATCGAGGAACAGGAAGTCGCAGGACTTTCTCTCGAACTGTTCGTCATCGGCTTCGAACAGGACAAGCTGACGCTCCGCGTGCCCGTTGCCAAAATCAACTCCGTGGGCATGCGCAAGCTGGCCGAACCTGAAGAAGTCACCAAGGCGCTCGAAACCGTCACAGGCCGTGCCCGCGTCAAGCGCACCATGTGGAGCCGCCGCGCGCAGGAATACGAGGCCAAGATCAATTCGGGCGATCTCATTGCGATCTCCGAAGTGGTCCGCGACCTCTACCGTTCCGAGGAACAGCCCGAGCAGTCCTATTCCGAACGCCAGCTCTTCGAGCAGGCCATGGACCGCATGAGCCGCGAAATCGCTTCTGTAAACAAGATCACGCTGACCGAAGCGGTCAAGCTCATCACCAAGAACCTCGCCAAGAGCCCGCGCCGCGGCAAATCCGACGCAGCCGATCCCGCCGAGGAAGCCGCAGCGTAATTTGCAAGGCTTGCGATCAATACGAAAAAGGCCGGTCCCAGCGACCGGCCTTTTTTTCTGCCTATCGCGGCTCCGATATCAAGGCCCGCAGCGTCGCGTAGTCTTCAGCCGAAATCTGACCTTTTTGGCCCGCATCTTCCACCAGATACCCCACGCAAACCTCGTTTGCCTGCGGGAGGTTCTTTTCGGAGAACCCGCTCATATCGCAGAGTTGCCGAAGATTTTTCAGGCGCGTTTCCGGTGAAACCGTCTGGCATCCGGATAGAATGATCGCTGCGAGACCGACAATGACTGTTCTTTTCACTTTGCCCCCAACCGGCTCAAAAAGGTACAAGCGCAATTTATGCGCCTTCAGCAGAACCCTTGATCGGGTAATGTGAAAATTTCGGTTAAGGTCTTGTGCTTGATGGGTGAGGCGGGCACATCGGTCTTCAAAGCCAGGATCGCAGTCCCGGGCCGGCCGGGAGCCACATCCGCGCGACCTGCGCTAATCCACCCGCACGACCTTGTAGGACGCACCCGTCTCCACCGGATCGCCCGGCAGCAGATTGTTGAGCACTAAAAACAGCTCGCGCCCGCGATTGAGCTGGCTCATGCGCTGCGCCAGCGTATCGGCATTGTCGTTGCTGCCCGCCCGCACCAGCCCCAGTTTGATGGAGCGTATGGCGGCAAGATCGCTTTGCTGTGTGCGCCGCAGGCTTTCGATGGTGCGCTGCGCTGCGCTGCGGAACGCCGAAGTGTCGGCGCGCCCCGCAAAGATGAAGCGGAACACGGCATCGTCGATCCGCGCCACGGTCACATCGAAGTACCATTCGTCGGTCTGGGCCCGCCCCGTCGCCGTTTCGATGCCGTTGATGGTGCGCGTGGTTACCGTTTCCGGCTGCAGCCCGGCAATCCAGCCCGAGCGCAGGTAATCGGCCAGCGATGTCGAAGAAGGCACCTGCGCGCTGTCGAACCGCAACGCCGCCCCATCGCCAGCCACCGCCACAACGGCCTGATTGGACATCTGCAGCGTATAGTCGGACGGCACGGTGAAGGTCAGCCGGTATTGCGGCGAGATGTAGCGCTGCCCGACGATCGCACCCTGCTTGTTGGAATCCCCAAAGGTGATCCCGTCCACGGCGGAAAGATAGCCCTGCCGGTCAGTAATCCCCACGCCGGGTTCGCCATAATTGCGCGCTTCGTTGATCGCCCGCTGGATACGGTCGGGCGTCGAAGGATGCGTGGAGAGGAAATCTTCGCCTCCGTTCGCCGCACTCACAAATTGCGCAAACCGCCCCATTGCGGTCAAGAACCGTGCCGCCGCATGCGGATCGTACCCGGCCCTCGCCGCGATCTTGATGCCCTCGCGGTCGGCTTCGAGCTCTTGGTTCTGCGAGAACGCCGCAAGGTTCTGCGCCGAGCGCTCCGCTGTGGCATTGGCGTCGATCACCCCGCCCAGAACCCCGGTGATCACCCGATCGACAAGCTCGGTGGTCCGCACCCGCGCCGAGCGAGCCCGCGCATGGCGCAGGGTCACATGGGCGATCTCGTGGGCGATGACCGCCGCCAGTTCGCTCATGTCGTTGGCGAGGGCAAGAATGCCGCGAGTCACATAGATGAACCCGCCGGGCAAGGCGAAGGCGTTCACTTCCGATGAGTCGAGAATGGTGATCGTAAATTGCGTCGCCGGCTGGCCCGCCGCCGCCAGAAGTTTCGAGACCATCCGCGCCAGCATCAGTTCGGTGGCGCGGTGCTCATACACCCCGCCATACGAAGCGATAATGCGCGGGTGCTCTCGCAACCCGATCACGGCATCCTCGGGGTCAGTTCCCGCCGGCACCGCCGGTGCCGAGCCGCCCGTCTGGCGCGTGGCGATGTCCGATCCACCGATCAGTCCCGAACAGCCGGCGACCGAAGCCACAAGCACAAGGCCCGTGCCCGACAGAAAGGCGCGACGTGTCAGTGTCCTCTCGCTCATGGCCTTGCCAGAACCTCGATCTGCTCGGGATGGGTAACATCAATGCGCGGCCCGTCGGCGCTCTCGATCCAGCCGCGCACCCGGATGACGCCATTATCGAACATAAGCGGATCGATACCCGCTTGCTCAAAGACCCGCAATCCTTGGCTCTCGATTACGGCAGTAAAATCTTCGCGCCAGATGCGCCCGAAATTGAGATAGACCCGACTGCCCACCCGTTCGGCGTTGAGCACCCGACCTTCCACCAGTTCGTACCCGCCGACCCGATCGAGCAGGGATTGCGGATCGGCGCCGTTGCGGATCGCGTAATAGGGATCGCGCCAGATGCCGAGCCGATCGGCCCGCCCCTGCGCCTCGGCGGCATAAAGGACATCGAGGCAAGAGCGGTTGTCGGGGAACGAATAAACCCGAGCGAGGCCCAGACGCAGCATTTCGGCCTGCACCCAGATCATTTCCCCATCGCGTTCAACCATTACATGGGCCAGCGCCCGCCCGTGGCGATCGCGGTTTTCCCCGCTGTAATAGAGCGCAACCTCTTGCCCCATCACCAGGTCTTGGATGGTGGCCTTGGCCTCATCGCCCAGCGGCCAGGCCTCGAACCCTTCCCGTCCCAGCGGCAGTTTGGGCGCCTGAATACCCACCAGCCGCACGGTCAGTCCGCTGTCGAGATCGAATGTATCGCCGTCCGAAATCGAAACCACCCGGCCCGAAGGCCCGGCTTGCAGTTCATCGCACGTCTGGGAAAGGGCAGGCGCAACGCCCGGCACGGTCATGAGAAGTGTCGTCACGAGCAAACGTCTGAGCAAATTCGGCCTCGAGCGGCAATTTTTCGGACTGACCCTCCACATTCCCCGCGATGCTTCGGATTCGACTGTGCCCCACTGTGCACTCAATTGCGGCAAAAATCATCACTATTGTCCGCGCAAGCCGTTTTTGCTGGCCGCCATCAGCTCAATGCCGATTGGTCCTCGGTATGCGCCCGGCTTCTGCCGATCATTGCTGCCAGCGCCTGCACCTGCCGGTCGGCAATCCCCATTTCCTTGAGGTGTCGGGCCGTGTTGATCACATAATCCACATTGGGCCCCGCCTCTCCCACCGCCCCATTGACCAGCGCGAACTGTTCCTCGAGTGTCAGCCGCCCGGCATATTGGGGATGTTTGGGATCGGCAACGAAAGTGAGCGTTTCGACAATTTCGCCATTGGCCAGCTTGGCGGGACGATTGGTCTCCACATAAACCCCGGTCACCTGCTCCCGCGCGCGCAGATATTCGCGCACATCGGACCAGTCGGCTGCTGCGATCTTGAATGCCATGCCCACGCACGCCCCGCCCCTTTCGAGCCCGAACACAAGCCCCGGCCGCTCTTCGGTGCCCCTGTGGCGGTGCGAATAGATGCACAACCGCCGATGCACCCCGCGCAACAGCGCCCGCTCAGCGCGCTCGAACACGAAGCCGGGCCGCCAGATCAGCGATCCGTAGCCGAAAACCCAGGGCGAGGATGGTTCTAAAGGTATGGACATGGCTCAAGGTTTGGCACGCGCATCCCCAGCGCGCAAGATGCGCCTACGGGCGAGCGTGTGCCATGTGCCCACCCGCGCCATCCCCGCCGGTCTGATGCCCGCCCACCCCGAAGACGAAGCGTGCGTAAAACCAGCTCACGGCCAGAAGCGCCAACCCGAGCCCAAGGAACGAGCCGATCCTCCAAAGCCCTTCGAGCCCGCCCATATCGAAAATGAACAGCTTGCCCACGGTCGCCAGCGCCACGCCGAGCGAGGCGATGCGGATCGCCTGCGCATCGCGCACCGTGCCCAGCCACAACAGGCCGAACGCAAAGGCCAGCATGCCGCCCGTATAGGCATAGCGCTCGACGCGCAGCGTTTCGCCCTGCAACAGATCGGGATGGAACCCGTGCCGGATGGCAATCAGCATCGCGACAAATGCCGTGACCCCACCAAGCGCCTGAAACCCGTTTCCGGCCCAGCGGCCCGCCGCCCCTCCGGTCGGCCTCATCAGCCTTCCGATCGCCACCAGCAGCGCACTGGCCAAAACCAGCGTAAGAGTCGCCAGGTTAAACGCCGCAATGCCGCGCACTGCGATCACCGGCCAGAAATCGGCGACCGGCACGATCGCCAGCCGCACCAGCGCCAGCCCGGCCAGAACGGCAACGATCGACCCGCCCAAAAAAAGCCCCTGCCGGTCAGATCGCGCCGCCACCCAAAGCCCCGCCGCGCCGATCCCCAATTGCAGCGGGAACCACAATGGCCCGTACTCAAAGACATTGCGCACCGGATCGTCTCCCGCCAGCGGCGCGATAACCAGATGCACCCCGAGCGCCAGTGTCGATATGCCAACAAAATCGATGGCTCCGATCAGCCTGTCTCTGGCGGCCGAGGCAAACAGCGTCGCTCCAGCCAAAAGCGCCAGCCCCGGCACGATCAAGACCATCCACGGCGCATCGTCGAGCGCCACAACAGGAACGAATTCGCCATACGGCCATTGCGACACATCGGCCGCGAAATCGGTGGCAATGGCATGCCCCAGCGCAATCAGGCCGAGATACGCCACCAGGTACAAAACGGCAAGATAGAGCAGTATGCGAAGCCCGTAGCGCCAGAACACCAGCCCCAGTCCCGCCACTTGCAACGCCGCCGAAAGCGCATAATAGCCCGGCTCGACCAAAAGCCCGATCGCCACCGATACCAACCCGCTCGCCCCCGCCGCCAGCGGCGGCGCTATCTGGGTGGAGGCGCTCGTCCTGCGCACGGCAAACAGGATACCGACAACCACAATCGCCAGCCCCCCGCAGAGGCCGGCCCAGACTTGCGGAACATCGCGCGCCCCCGCCCAGCCATCGAAATCGACGAGCGCAGTGAGAAGCGCCACCATCAGCGTCGCCATTCCGGCACTCGCCCAGATCCTTGGCGCACGCCCCGCCACGATATGGATGACCGCAGCACCAAGCAAAATCGGCAGCGCCGGGATCAAAACCCCCACCCGCACCCCCGGTTCGGGATCGCGCCAGATCACCAGCGCCGCAGCAAACCCGACCATGGCCACACCGGCCAGATCCATCCGTCTTGGCCGCAAGACCGATGCCAGGGAATTGAAAGCCAGCCACGCGACAAATCCCGGCCAGAAAGGGGTTCCAATCTGGCTTTCAATTCCCAGAAGGATCAGCATCAGAACCGATCCACCCGCAGCCGCAATCGGTCCGTCGCGACGCATGATTTCGGATTTTTCGCTCAACGGCATTATCAATTCGGCTGCAACCGGCACCATCGCGACGGCCAGCAGCCAGAGCGTTAGCGGCAGGCCGTCGGCCCATTGCCCAAACCCGAAGGAAAGCCAGCCCCAGCCCAATCCCCAGAGCAGCGCCAGCCCGCTTGAAAACAGCGCACTCGTCCACCACCCGCGCCATGCCGCCACCGCGTGGGAGGCAACAAGCACCATGCAAAGATACCCCAGCAGCGTCCATCCATCGGGCAGTTCGCCCAGAAAGCCGGGGGCCAGATAGCCCCCCAGCAAGCCGAGCACCAACACCATCCGGCCGAACACCAGCGCGATTGCGATGGCCACAAGCGCCACCAGCCCGCTTCCCACAGCGCCCCAGGCCACCGGCCAGAAGTGGAAGACCGAAGTGGCCAGATAGCAGGTGGCATAGCCCAACCCGATGGCGACGGCGGCCAGCGCCCCCGAAATCCGCTCGAAATTGGCGATTCCCCGCCAGCGCACCAGCGCCGCCGCGGCCAGAAAGACTCCGGACCCGATCCCGCACGCCCACACCCGCACTGCCGGCGTAAAGATACCCTGTTCCATGGCGTAGGCGGCAAACAGAAACGCCGCGAACAACAGCAACGCCGCCCCGCCCCAGACCGGCAGGCGCACCCCCAGCATGTGCTCCCAATTTACCGCCGCGCGTTCAGACCGGTCGTTGGCCGCAACCTCACTCGCCTGAGCCCGCATCCAGGGCCCCTGCGCCACGTTCGACGCCCATCCGATATCGCCCTCGTCATCGTCGTCTTTGCCCGCCTTCGCGCGCGCGATGGGCTCGATCGCGGGTTCGGCCCCCGCCGCCGGCTTGGCCCGGGCCGCAGCAACGCCCCCACCGTTCTCGAGTGCCTCTACCCGCTTTTTCAGCCTGTTGATGTTCCGATGCGCGCTGAAAACCACAGCGGCCAGCACAATAACGATGATGAGCAGAAATTCTTCCATGCGTCCTCCGCCCGCCCTTGTAACAGGCGCGACGGCGGCGGCAACCACCGGCATGCGGTCTCATCAACAGCTAAAACCAATTGCCTCATGACGGCCACGTGCGAACCCTATAAGAAGCGCCTATGAAGCGCTTTGTCACAATGATCGTCGCCGTCGTCGCCGTCTCGGTTCTCTGGATGGTTGGCTGGTTCTACATCGCCGGCCAGATCCGCGCCGAGATCGAATATCTCGCCCTGGCTAATGGCGTCAGCCAGCCGCGCCTGGTCTGCGACCGGCTCGATGTGGGCGGCGCGCCCTTTTCCTTTTCCCCCCATTGCACCAATGCGCAGATCACCTCGGGCGATATGGCGATCACTTTGACCGAGCTGAGCGGCACCGCGCTGTTTTACAGCCCCACCCACATCCAGCTTTTCGCCACCGGCCCCGCGCAGATCACAGATGCCTTCACTGGTGCCACCCAGGAGATGCGCTGGTCGAACCTGCATGCCAGCCTGCGGCTCGACGGCGGCATGATCGAACGCTTTTCGGCCCTCGCCGACGATCTGGTCTATGCCGACATGCTGATCGGGGAAACAATCATCGGCACCGCCACCCATGGCGAAATCCACCTGCTCGACGCCACACCCCAGGACGCACAGCCCGGAGCCGGCGCCATCTTTGACACCTACGCCACGCTCGAAGACGTCACCAGCCAGGACCACGCCATAGCCAACGGCAGTCTCGTCATCGACGCCAGACTGTCCGGCCTGCCCGACCCCGCGCTCTGGAGCGATCCGCAAGTGCTTGGCTTCTGGCAGGCGCTGGGGGGCGAACTGGTCCTGCGCGGCATCGAAGCGAACGCCGACGGGCTTTCACTCACCGCCGAGGGCGCCGCCAGCCTCACCAATACCGGACTGGTCAACGGCACGCTCGATATCGCGTCCCGAGGTGTAGCCGAACGCATCGCCGCGCTGGTCGGAGACCCATCGGTCGCCCAGATCGTGCTCGGCAGCCCCGGTGAAGACGGCGTTTCCCATCAGACCCTGAGGATCGATGACGGCACCGTTGTTGTCGGCATCATTCCGGTCGCCAGCCTGCCGCCTCTATTCTGAGCCAGGCTCGGCGGGCCTGGCATCACCATGCGGACGTCCGAAGTCGGGCGCCTCGGTTTCCTGCCCCGCGGCAATGATCGAACGGCGCACCGCACGTGTGCGGGTAAAGAGCGCTTCGAGCGCCTCGCCATCGCCAACCCGCACAGCACGCTGGAGCACTGAAAGGTCTTCCAGGAATCTTCCCAGCATTTCGAGCACCGCGTCGCGATTGGTCAGAAACACGTCGCGCCACATCACCGGATCGGACGCCGCGATACGGGTAAAATCGCGAAACCCCGAAGCCGAGAACTTGATGACTTCCGATTTGGTGTGCTGTTCGAGATCGTCAACGGTCCCCACGATATTGTAGGCCACCAGATGGGGCACATGGCTGGTGATCGCCAGCACCATATCGTGGTGGGCCGGGCTCATTGCCTCGACATCGGACCCCAGCCCCTTCCAGAACGCTTTCAGCGTTTCCACTGCCTTGGGGTCGGTTCCCTCGGGTGGCGTCAAAACGCACCAGCGGTTTTCAAACAGATCGGCAAACCCCGCCGATGGCCCCGAATGCTCGGTGCCCGCCAGCGGATGGCCGGGCACGAAATGAACGCCCTCGGGGACATGCGGCCCCACGACATCGACAACATGCCCCTTGACCGAACCCACATCGGAAAGGATCGCGCCCTGCTTGAGATGGGGTGCGATTCTAGCTGCAATCGCCTCATAGCTCCCCACAGGAGAGCACAGGATCACAAGGTCCGCATCCCTGACCGCTTCGGCTGCGTCAATCGTATAGATGTCCCCCAGCCCGAGCGCCTGCGCCTCATCAAGCGTTTCCTGCCGCCGCGTCGAAATGGCGATGGTCTTGGCCAGCCCGGCCCGCCGCGCGCCCAGCGCGATGGACGACCCGATCAGCCCGATACCGATAAGGGCGAGTTTCTCGATCATTTTGATTCCATAAAGTCTTTAAACGCCGTGGCGACAGCCTTCATCGCCGCTTCACTGCCAATCGAAATGCGCAAGCCGTTGGCGATCCCGTAGCCGCCCATTTCCCGCACCACCAGTCCGCGCTCGAGCAGCGCCCCGTTGGCCGCCTTGGCCGCTTCCGCATCATCAAACAGCACGAGAACGAAATTGCCCTGGCTGGGCAGAACCCGCAGCCGGTTCGAGCTGATCTCCTGGCTCAGCCAGACCCGCCACTTGTCGTTGTGCTCGCGCAACGCCTTGGTAAACGCCACGTCCCGCGTTGCCGCTTCCGCCGCCACCTGCCCCAGTACCGAAACGTTGAACGGCCCGCGGATCCGGTTGACCGCATCGACAAGATGAGCCGGGCCAAAAAGCCAGCCCACCCGCGCCGCCGCCAGTCCCATCTTGGAAAAGGTGCGCACCATGACGACGTTTTCGCTGCGCTCGACCAGCGAAATCCCCACGCCGTAGTCCGCTGCCGTTACATATTCGGCATAGGCGGAATCGATCACCAGCAAGACGTTCGAGGGCAGCCCGGCATGCAGTCGATCCAGTGCCTCGGCGCTCAGATAGGTGCCGGTGGGGTTGTTGGGATTGGCCAGAAAGACGATTTTCGTCTTGTCCGTCACCGCCGCCAGGATCGCATCCACATCGGCGCAATAATCGGTTTCCGGCGCCACCACCGGGGTGCCGCCCGCAGCGCGGGTGATGATGGGATAGACCATGAAGCCATATTGGCTCATCACCGCCTCATCCCCATCCCCGATATAGGTCTGGGCCAGAAGGTGCAGCACTTCGTCCGATCCTGCACCCACGACGATCCGTTCCGGATCGATGCCATGCACCTCCCCCAGCGCCGCGCGCAGATCGCGCGAAGACCCCTCGGGATAAATCTCGAGCTTTTCGGCCGCCGCCCTTACCGCCTCGATGGCCTTGGGGCTCGCCCCCAACGGGGATTCATTGGCCGAGAGCTTGATCGTATCGCCGGCCTTTTTGCCCGGCGCGCTCGAGCGGCCCGGCACATAGGGGGCAATGGTCAATATCCCCGGTTGCGGAACGGGTTTGTCACTCATGGCGCTCACACAATTGAGACTGGCGTACCCCCTGTTACGGGGCCGCGCGGACCATAGTGAACCCCAACCTGTAAAGCAATCGCCTCCGGCAAGGACCCGGCAATGCGCCCTTTGCCGGTTGATCGGAACACGGCATGACGGCATGATCGCCTCACCTGCAACCACCGTCTTTCGCAAGGCAAGCCCATGACATCCACCGAAGCCGAACCCACGCCCGTGGAAGTTCAGATCGGTGGCTTGCTCGACGCCCTTCATGCCTCCCAGCAAAAGCCCGATCCGCGCTTCACCGTTGCCAGCCTCATCGCCGCGCTGGGCGTTCATTCCCATATCGTTGTCATTTTGGTCTTTTCCGTCCTCAACATGGTGCCCGGCCCACCCGGCTATGGCGGCACGATCGCCTTTGCCATCATCGGCTTTTCCATTGCCATGCTGCTCAATGCGCCTCTGACGCTCCCCGGATGGATCCGGCGCCGAAAGCTCCCGGCCAAGGCGCTGACGCGCGTGACCAAGCTCTTTGCCCGCATGGCCGCGGTCATGGCTCGCTTTTCCCGGCCCCGCTACACATTCATCTCCGCCCCGTCCATGCAGCCGCTGCTGGCCCTGTTCATCATCACGGTCAGCCTTCCCATGATGCTGCCCATCCCCTTTATCAACGCGATCCCCAACACCGGCATCTGCATCCTGTGCCTGGGCTGGATCAACCGCGACGCCGTCGTCATCATCGCCGGAATTGTCATCGCATTGTTGGGGCTCGCGATCGCTGCGGCTGCCATCTGGGGCGTCTGGCACCTGGCCAACGCGGCTGTGGGAGCCGTGCAATGATGCCCGTTTTCCGGCCCATACGGCCGGTTCGCCGGTATATCCTGAACCTGCCCGCTGGCGGGGTGTTTCTCGGGCTGGTGTTTTTCGCCCTCTCGCTCACCCCCTCACTCATCCCCCGCCATTTTTTAATCCAGGGCGTCCTGTCGGGCTGCGTGTTCGCCGCCGGCTATGGCATCGGGGTGTTTCTCGAGTGGCTCTGGAATTTCATGGGCCTCAAGCCGCCATCCCGCCGCCGCTGGGTGAGGTACGCCCAATGGGCGATGATTGGCGCTGGAGTGGCCTTCACATTCATTTGCCTGTGGCTTTCGACCGGCTGGCAGAATTCGATCCGCGCGGTCATGGACATGCCTTCGGTCCAGTCCAACCAGCCTATTTATGTCGTCGCTATCGCTGTCCTCCCGGCTCTGATCCTGATCGCGCTCGGCACGCTGCTCGTCTCGGGCGTGCGGCTGATCTCGGGCTGGCTGCGGCCGATTATCCCGCCCCGCGTCGCACTGGTGGTCGGCATCGTGGTGGTCACTATCCTTACCAACATCACCGTCAATGGCGTGCTCGCCCGCTGGGCCTTTGCAGCCGCCGACAGGTTCTATGCCAATCTCGATACCCTGGCCGGCGCCTACGAGGAACAGCCCGAAAATCCCCTGCGCTCGGGCAGCGCGGCCTCGCTTGTCGATTGGTCGACCATTGGGCTCGATGCCCGCGTCTATGTCCAGTCCGGCCCCACCGCCGCAGAAATCGAGGAAGTCACCAACAAGCCCGCCATCGATCCGCTGCGCGTCTATGTGGGCTTGCGCTCGGCCGAAACCGTCGAGGAACGCGCCAGGCTGGCGCTCGATGAAATGCTGCGCGTCGGCGCCTTCGAGCGCTCAGTTCTCGTTATCATCATGCCGGTGGGCACCGGCTGGGTGCAGCCGCCAGCCATCGACACGCTCGAATTTCTCCACGGCGGCGACGTAGCCAGCGTCGCCCTGCAATATTCCTACCTCACCAGCTCGCTCTCTTTGGTGTCCGAACCCAATGTCGGGGTGGAGGCAGCCCGCGCCCTGTTCGATATCGTTTATGCCTATTGGAGCGAGCTGCCGCCCGATACCCGGCCCGAACTGTACCTCCACGGCCTCAGCCTCGGCGCCTATTCTTCCCAAGCCTCGATCAACCTTTTCGATATCCTGTCCAACCCCATAGCGGGCGCGCTCTGGGTCGGCCCACCCTTTGCCAGCCAGATCTGGCGCGACGTCACCGGCGCCCGCAATCCCCTGAGCCCAGCCTGGCTGCCGCAAGTGGGCGATGGCTCCATCGTGCGCTACGCCAACCAGTTTGAGGGCCTTGAGACCGGGGCCGGGAATTGGGGGCCGCTGCGCCTGTTCTACCTGCAATATGGGTCCGACCCCGTGGTATTTTTCGACCCCGGCATGGTCTATCGCAGCCCCGCATGGCTGGAGGGTCGGCGCGCGCCCGATGTCTCGCCCGATCTCAACTGGTATCCGGTGGTCACCTTCCTGCAGGTGACCTTCGATCTGCTCCTCGCCCAGGCCACCCCGGTCGGCTACGGTCATGTCTATGCGCCCCAGCACTATCTCAAGGCCTGGATCGAAGTGACCGAACCCGAGGGCTGGACCGAACCCGAGCTCGATGCCCTCACCGAGCGTCTCACCCGCGCCGGCACCTATCGCGACATCGTCGGCGGCTGGTTCCGGGACCCCGACATTGCCTCGGAGGATGGCGTTCGATAAGTTGGGAAATCAAATCCGCCGGAGGGCTCCCCAATGATCCACGCCGTTCTCTGGCAACGCATCGAAGGACTGCTCGTCCTTGCCGCCGGGCTCGCACTGTTTTTCCATTTCAACGACACCATGCCCTGGTGGGTCGCTCTGCTGATCTTTTTTGCCCCCGATCTGAGCTTTATCGCTTATGCCTTCGGCCCGCGCGTTGGCGCATTCTGCTACAATCTGGTCCATATCTATGGCTTCGGCGCCGCCCTTTTGGCCGTGGGCGTTCTGGCCGCCATCCCGCTGCTGACCGTGCTCGGCGCCCTGTGGCTGGCCCATTGCGGCCTCGACCGCATGTTCGGCTATGGGCTCAAATCCCCCGAAGGCTTTTCCGTCACCCATCTGGGCCGTATCGGCAAACAGCAATAGCGGCCGTTTGTCGTGCCGGCCCGGCCTCACTCCCGCGAGGTGGGCAGCACGACGTCAACAAAACCGCTGGCAGCGATCGCATTGCACATTTCTTGCCATTCGCATCCTGCGCAGGCCCCACGGATTGAGCGTTCGGCAAATGCCGCCCGCATCCGCTTCAAACGCCCGCTCTCGAGCGATAACGAGACTCCCGCGTCGATGGGCGTACCCAGCAACGTGGAGAGATCGCGCGCCGCCGCGCGATCCCGTTCGATGACGCTTTCGCGCCAACAATGGGGTTCTGCATCACCGAGGAGCGGTGCGCAGATATCGTCCGGCCCACCGACAATCACGATGTCTTCGCCCTCCGCGATGCGTTGTACGACCAAATCATAATTGGCCGTAAACCGGGCGCTATAACCTTTGCCGACATAGGCCAGCACGCAAAGCAGGTGATGGGGCCGAAGCCTTATCGTCATTGGCCCGCGCGCCGGCTGCCCCGCTCGCCCAGGGCGAGCACGGCGGCACCGAGCCCCGACTTCAGCACGCCACCCAAAAGGAAAGGCATGACTCCGTGGATGACCGCCTGTTCGCCGCCGATCAGGACGGCAAGCCACGCGGCACCGATGACAAGACACGCTCCATTGCTCGCCAGCATGCTGACGAAGGCAAGGATGGGGTGTTTTCCGTTCCAGCCTTTCTCCGCCAGCCAGCCCGTCAGCGCGGCACAAACCGGGAAAGCCAGGAGATAGCCGGCGGTCGGACCGGCGAAATGCTGCACCCCTCCAGCGCCCCCGGCCAGAACCGGCAGGCCGACAGCGGCCTCCGCCAGCCAGGCACAGACCGTTATCGCACCCAGCCGCCAGCCAAAAAGGGCACCAATAAGTGCGACGCCGAAGGTCTGCATGGTGACCGGAACCGGCACCATGGGCACTTCGATATACGAACACAGCGCCAGAAACAGCGTGCCCACCACCACCGCTCCGACTTGCCAGGCGACCGAACGGCGATCCAGATCGAGCGGACTATAGACAGATTTGGCTGTGGGCGCGCTGACAGTGTTCACGATATTTCTCCTGATGATAAATTATAGATAATTTATAGAATCTATCGCTAAATAATCCACAAAAGTACAAACATGGCAAGGCCGGTTGAACCGGCCCTCCTTGGATCGGAGGTTGGAGCGAGCGTTGGAAGCCTATTTGGGACCGTTCTGGCCTATTGTCTGGACGTGCCGGGCCAGCACGGACACGGCCGTCTCGGTCTGTCCGGCCCGCAGGGCGTCAAGGATGGCGCGATGGTCGCGGTCGGTCGGGGCTTCCCATTCGGCCCGCCAGCCCGAAAACAGAAACCGGGCACTCGCCGTGTGCAGGTCATCGATGGTTCTGAGCAGGCGCGGCATGCCGCATGGGGTCAGAATCGTGCGATGAAAGGTGCGATTTGCCTCTTCCCAGGTTTCGACGTCGAGCGCCCGATCGGCCGCACTGTTGGCCTCCTCGGCCCGGTCGAGAATGGCCCGCGTCAAGTGCGGTATCGCCTTGCGCAGCGCCAAAGTTTCGAGAGCGGCGCGCATCTCCGCCACCTCGCGCACTTCGGCCGGACTGAACCCGGCGACCCGCACGCCCCGGCGCGGCGCACTCACGACCAACCCTTGCGACTCGAGCCGTCGAAACGCCTCACGCACCGGAACATGGCTTGCGCCAAACTCTTCGGCGATCTGGTCCTGCCGCAGCTTGGCGCCGGCCTCGATCTCGCCGGCAATAATGCGTCCGGCGAGTGCTTTGCTTATCTGTGTGGCGATGGTGTCTGATTTGGGCGTCGGCATAAATTATAGATAATTGATGGAAGCGATGACGTCGACCCTGTCGTTCGGCCGATCCTGAACGTTTGCCTGTCGCCGACTGCTGCCTCACACCCCTTCCCGCGCAGTCTGTGGGCTCAGCTCCGGCGCCCCCAGCGCCTTTTCGGCCCGCTTGCGCCGCGCGATGGCGGGAAACTGTTCCTTCTTTGCCCGCACACACATCGCCCCCGCAAAGGTCGGGCCGAACATCTTGCTGGCCTTTTCGATCATCCGCGCCGAGCGCAGGATGGGGCCGGAATGAATGGGGGGGAAAAACAAGCCGTCGCGCCAGACTTCGGGCGTAAACGAATGATCGCGCAACAGCTTGTCCATCTGCCCGCGCGAATAGGGCTGGCCATATCCGAACGGGTTGGTGTCCAGCCCTGCCCACAGGCCGCGCCGCCGCGGCACGACGATGATCACCTTCGCATTGGGCGCACAGATCCGCCACAACTCACGCATCATATCTTCAGGGTCCACCACGTGCTCGAAACCGTGAATGACGATGACCATATCCATGGCTGCGTCGGTCAGCGGCATTTCCAGCGGATCGCAGAGCACCGTGTGCGAAGGCCCTTCGCGCGGCCAGCTCGAAGCGCCCTGCCGAGCCGGCATGAAGGCCAGAACCCGCTCCGCCCCCTTGAGCGCCCCGCGCAGATAGGGCGTGGCAAACCCCAGCCCCAAAAGCCGCAATCCGGTGACATCTCCGGCCAATTCGCTCACCTGCTGACGGATCGATTGCCGCGTCAGCCGGCCCAGCGGCGATTTGTAAAAGCGGATCAGCCCGTCAACGTCAGGTGTCATCGATTTCGGTTCACTTGCGCCAGATGCAAACACATTCATCCTGGCGTGAGATCGGGAATAGCTGCAGAGTTTTCCGGTTCGATCTCGCGCCAAGACAAAGACTTGGAGCCGCCGTCCCGATTCAATCGGAACGATCAATCTCTATGTGGGCGGTTTGCACGACAAGGTCAAACCCGATGCGTTCACACCTTGCATGTGACGGGCCCCCGCCATACCCTCGGCGCAAAATCAAACAGGAGGCCTGGCTCATGTCCCTCGAAATCGCCGTTTTCCCTGCACTCAGCGACAATTTCGGCTATCTCGTCCGCGATTCTGCGTCAGGCCGGGTCGCTGCCATCGATGCACCCGAACAGGCCCCTATTCTCGCCGAGCTCGACAAGCGCGGCTGGACCCTCACCGACATTTTCATCACCCACCATCACTCCGACCACACCGACGCCATCGCCCCGCTCAAGCGGCGCTTCGATTGCAACGTCATCGGCCCCAAGGGCGAAGCGGGTAAGATCGCCGGGCTCGACACGCTGGTTGGCGGGGGCGACACGGTGACTTTGGGTGAAACAGTTTTTGAAGTGATCGACGTGCCCGGTCATACGCTGGGCCACATCGCGTTTTTCGCGCCCGAGGAAAAGGTTCTGTTCTCGGCCGACGCGCTGTTCTCGATGGGCGTGGGCCGCATGTTCGAGGGCGACGCCCACTCGATGTGGGCCGGTCTTGAAAGGCTCAAAAAGCTGCCGCCGGAAACCATGGTCTATTGCGGCCACGAATATACTCTGGCCAACGCCAAGTTCGCCCTATCGATCGATCCTGATAACCCCGCTCTTCAGGCTCGTGCAAAACAGGCTCAGGACCAGATCGACGCCGGCCAGCCCACGATCCCGTTCAATCTGGGCGAGGATCTTGCCGCCAATCCCTTCCTGCGCGCCGACACGCCGGAAATGGCCCACGCCATGAACCACGAAGATGCCCCCGCCTGGCAGATCTTCGGCGCCATCCGCAAGGCCAAGGACAATTTCTAGCGGGCGTCCAATCTAAGCCGGCGGTCTTGCGAACGGTTAGAGCGCCTGCCGCAACTCGTCGATGCGCTGGATATGGGTTTCAAGCTCGGATTTGAGCGCGATACGCTGGGCAGCGGTATAGCTGTTGACCGCCACCGTCCGCTCGAGCTCCTCGATAGCGCGGGTCAGTTTGGCCAGGGCGGGGGCGGACATGAGGCGTCTCCAGGGACAGAGCAAAATGATGGCGGCCCGCGGCAAAACCGCAAGCCCGGACAGGTCTGCTTAAGGCCGCGACCGCGGTCCGGGCTTTTTCATGGCGCCGGCGCGTCATGAAAAGCCGATGCGGCCCGCGAGGCAGGAAATGGTGATCCCGACTGGATTCGAACCAGTGACCCTCAGATTAGGAATATGTGCACACTTAACCTAAATAATTGCAAAACAACAGCAATAAATTGCTGTGCTAAAAATGTGCTAGCATTTCCAGCTTCTAAGGACCCCTTTCGACGGCTTAGAACAAATGGTGATCCCGGCGCGATTCGAACGCGCGACCCCCAGATTAGGAATCTGGTGCTCTATCCGGCTGAGCTACGGGACCACGCCGTTTCGTTACCAAAATCCCAGTTCGAAGGAAACATGTAAATGGCTTGGACGGCCCCGCAAGCTGCACTTGCGGGACCGTGCTCTAGCGTTGTTTTGGACTACCCAAGCCGTGCAGCGATTTGGGGGATCAACGCCAGACGCTCGATTGATGACTGCACCTCAGCCGGGCACCTTCATCGATTCAACAATCCGGTACATCAGCGCTTGCAGAATGATGTCATCAAGATCCGGATAGATTTCGTGCAAATCCTCGTATGTGCATCCATGCAGCTGATCCACAATCTCAAAAGGGTTCTGCTGGGCGACCGCTTCACATTCAAGTTCGCCAGAATAGGCGCTCGGTGAAGCCAACAGACCCACGCAAATGGCTGCACTCACTACCAACTTCATCTCAACTCCGCCGCTATTGTCTATCATAATCAACATTAGCGCCAGCCTGGTACGGTGTAAACCGAGAATGTCGACTATAGTGGATAGTCGAGTTTCGGGGTTGGCCCGAGTTTGCGAGGATGAGACTCGCAGAAATCTTTGGCAGAAATGTTCGGAAAGCCCGATTGGCAAAGGGCTGGTCTCAAGAGCAACTCGCCTTTGAATCCAACCTTCAGCGCAGCTACATCAGCGAGATCGAGACCGGTAAACGCAATCCCACGCTCGATGTGGTCGAGACCATAGCTCGGGTGTTGGAGGTTAGAGTGATAGAGCTGCTAGCGGAATAGAGGAGCATCGACGTGGAGCGCGATCCCAAAATCATTACGTCTGACCTCTCGAAAACAGTGTCGAAGGACGGCGTTACCGTCGATGTTCACATCTTTCGGTTGGAGAACGAAACTGGCTGGGCGCTCGAAGTCGTCAACGAAAACAATACCTCCACAACATGGGACGATCTGTTTCCCACCGATGAGGCAGCGTTTAAAGAGTTCACGCGTGTGGTGACCACCGAAGGCATCGAAGCGTTTGCGGACGGCTCGAACGTGGTGCCGTTTAGACGGTAGTGGCGAGAGAAGCGCAGCGCGGACTACAACGACCCCGACTGAGTTCGAAGACGCGCTCCACTCTTACATTGCAGCTTGCAGAAAATTAGCGCACACGCCAGTCTAATCGGTATTACTGTTGCTATTCCTTCAACGCAATACGAGGGGGAAACCCGTATGCACAAATTCAAGATCGTTGACCGCAAGGACGACCAGTTCGGACTGCAGTTTCTCTACAATAGCGAAGTGATGGTCTGGTCTGAAAGCTATAAGCAGAAGGCGAGCGCCAAGAACTGCATGGAGTCGATCAAGAAAAACGCGCCGGATGCTCCTGTTGCCGATCTTTCGAAAGACGAGGATGCCGAGGGATATCACTTCGAAATCGTGAAGTCGAAGAACGGCCAGTACTATGTCAGGTTTATCGCGTCCAATGGCGAGACAATGATGATTTCGGAAACGTACGCGGACAAGCGAAACGCGCTCAATTGCGTGCAATCGATCAAGAAAAACGCACCCGGCGCTCCGTTAGAAGATTAAGAGATGGTGCTTCTGCGGCGCCGGAGCAGCACGTTAACTGTTTCGGCGCCTTAAGTTTCTAATCCTTCGAGTGTCGGGTCAGGCCTTCTAGACGGGCATCTGTTAAGGTAAACACGGTGTTAGACGAAATCTGGACGACCATTCTAAGTGAATTCTCGGACATCCCAGATGCGGCGACTATCACTCGCATAGCCATGCGCTTGGTACTTGCTGCAGTGCTTGGCGGCGTTCTTGGTTACGAACGTGAGCGCAAAGGGAGAAGCGCTGGCGTGCGAACACATATGCTAGTCGCAGTAGGTGCAGCACTCTTCGTAATCGGTCCGTCCCAAGCCGGCATGCCGATTGAGGACATGTCCCGCGTTTTGCAAGGAATTGTCCAAGGGATCGGCTTCCTTGGGGCTGGCGCAATAATCGTGCGTGCTAGCAGACATCAGATCGAGGGCTTAACCACCGCGGCGAACATCTGGGCGACAGCTGGGATTGGCGTCATTGCAGGTCTCGGACTTGAAGGAACGGCCGTTCTCTCAACCGGAATTATCTTGATCATTCTCGCCGCAGTTCCGCACTTAGTTCCAGTGAAACCTGCGCCCCCAAATACCCCCGAATAATCGGTCGGAGAAGGGGAGAAATCAGCCGACCTTCGATCCAGAACCGCGGAGAAGAAAGTCCGGACCGCGGACTTTCAAAAGTTGCTTAAGGCAAGTTTTCGATTAGCCGCTTAGCCGGGCTTGCTGGTCTTCCCAACCTTTGCCTCCAGCCCCTTCAACCGCGTGGTCGCCTTCTCCAACTGCTTATCGACTTCACCAGCGACAATAGCTTCCCGTAGCGTCTGAAGGATACCGGGCAGTTCCTCCAGCTTGCCAACCTCAATGGCTGGCTTACCGGACTCAACCTCGAAAACACGGTTGCCGACGCGCAGCGAGAACATCACTTGGCCGAGTTCGCTCTTCCACCACCATTTTCGCACCGACAACTGTTTGGTCACAAGCTGCTTTTCGTTGGAGCCTTCGATCTTTTCCCACCGTTTGACATGCTCGGTTAGCTGAGAGCCATTGAGTTCGGCTTCAACTGCAGCAATCTGTTGGTCGAGCTGAGCCAGCAATTTTTGTTTCTTGCGATCGACCGGCGAGAGTTTTTGGCGGGGGGATTTAGCCGAAAGAGTAAGCTTGGCGAGATGGGACATCGAAGAGCCTCCGTTGAACTAAAGAGGCCATTCCATCTAAAGCCGACGGCAGACGAATACTAGACAATTTCTGGCAGCTTAAACTTGAGCAAGTCGGGATCTCTCGCCTACTATTCACGCAGACGGGGGATTCGATGTCGAGAAATAAGAATCTGATCACGAGGGAAATTCGTGTTGGCAAGAATGCGGCAGAGGAGGACGCAGAACTTCTGCAAGCGTGTTTCGTGGATCATCCTGCTTTAGCGGATGCAATTGATACCGATAGCAACGGATCGATAATAGCTGGACGCACTGGATCAGGAAAAAGCGCAATCATTAGCTATATTCGCCGTACACAAGGCGCTGCCTCCTCCATATCCCCCTCCGATATGGCTATGAGCTACATCGCCAACTCGGACGTGCTTAGATTTCTGAACGACATCGGCGCCGACCTCAATCTGTTCTTCCAGGCGATATGGAAGCATGTGCTCCTTATTGAGTACATCAGGCTTCGCTACCAGATTGGGAACGAGGAGAAATCCGCCCATTGGTATACCCAGCTCTGGAACGCTTGGAACTCCGACAAAAGCAAGAAGCGCGCACTTGACTACCTAAAGAAATATTCCAGTTCCTTTTGGATATCGATGGATGAAAGCGTTCGGCAAGTCACTCAGACTTACGAGCAGAACATCCTGGCTGAACTTGGTGTCGACATTGAGAAGTTTGCGTCAAAAGCTGGGTACGGTGCGAATCTGAGCAATCAGAACAAATCGGAATTCGTCGCACGCGTGCGAAAGATCATAAATTCGGATCAGCTGCAGGATCAGTCCAAGGTCATTTCGCTGCTCGCTGATGGCGACCAAGTTCAGAAAAGCCACTACATCCTGATCGATCAGTTGGATGAGCGTTGGCTGGACGACAATCTCAAATATCGCATGATCAATTCGTTGGTGGAGGCACTACAGAAATTTCGCCCAATACGAAATCTCAAAATCATTGTGGCGTTGCGAACCGACGTGATTGAAAGATCAATGCAGGAGAACAAAGACAGCTCGTTTCAACGGGAAAAGTTTCGAGACTATATCATCAACATAAACTGGGATGAGGGCCAACTAAAGGAGCTGATAAACAAGCGCATTGCATATACGTTCCGGAGAAAATACGAGCCGCAGCGGCAGGTGTTGTTCGAGGATGTTTTCGAAAAAAATATCAAGAATGAAAAGCCGTTTAAATACTTGGCCGATCGAACACTGCTACGTCCACGCGATATAATCGCCTTCACCAACGAATGCTTCATCAGTGCAGATGGGCGGACTGAGGTGGCCCCAACCGACGTATATGAATAGCCCCGAGTTTCGT
>DFMV01000010.1 GCA_002375765.1 Rhizobiales bacterium UBA3584
TGGTGACGAGGCCCTGATCGGTGGCGACGGGGCTGTCTTCCCATTGCGCGCCGGCGTTGATGACGTCGGTCTTGACCGAAGGGTAGGACGTCATCTTGCGGCCCTTTGCGATGCCGGTTTCGACAAGCAGCCAGGGGGCGTGGCAGATAGCGGCGACGACCTTCTTGTCGGTCCAGAATTTGGTGATGAAATCGATGGCCTTTTGTTCAACCCGCAGCAGGTCGGGGTTGATCTGGCCGCCGGGGAGGACGATGGCGTCGTAATCGTCGGCGGAGACGCTGTCGAGCGTTTTGTCGACGTCGACGGCGCGGCCCCAGTCGTCCTTGTCCCAGCCCTTGATCTGACCGGATTCGAGCGAGACCACGTGAACGGTTGCGCCGGCCTCGCGAAGCTTGTCGCGTGGGACTTCGAGTTCGGATTGTTCGAAGCCGTTGGTGGCAAGAATTGCGATGGATTTGCCTTGCAGGTTTTGCATGACTTTCCCTTTCTTTTTTGGAGAAGAGGGAACGGGCTCAGGCTGTCCGATGTTCCTTGGCGCTAACCCGGGCAAAAGAAAAAAGGGCGCTCCGTTTGGGGGCGCCCTTCAGATATGGTCGTTTATTATGTAGCCGGCGCGATTACAACGCGCTGGCATGGTCGCGAGCAATGCGCTGGATGTCCGAGCGGGCGATGCCGAGATCGCTCAGTTCGCGGTTGCCGAGGGCATTGAGTTCACGAACCGTCTGCTGGTAGGCCGACCAACGCTTGAAAGTCTTGCGAATGTCCATTTTATTCTCCTTTCGTCTTACGCCCCTTAGCTAATGAGAATCGGGACATATGTGCAGAGGCTGATTGTTCATTGCCGCCTTGCATGTTCTGCATGACTATTGGGCGGATGATTCAGCCTTGCTTAACAAATGAGCTTTTGATGACAGATCTGATACTTTGGGGGCGGGCAAGCTCGGCCAATCTGCAAAAAGCGCGCTGGGCGCTCGAGGAGACCGGCGTACCGTTCGAATTGCGGGAAGTGGGCGGCCGGTTCGGCGGGTTGGGTACGCCGGAATTCGGGGCAATGAACCCCAACCGGCTGGTGCCAGTCCTTCAGCACGGGGATTTGACGCTTTGGGAGAGCCACGCTGTGGTGCGCTACGTGGCGGCGGCTTTTGGGGGCGCGGATTTATGGCCCATCGATCCGAAAGACCGCGCGCCCATCGATCAGTGGACGGACTGGACGGCTACGACGTTTCAACGGGGGTGGATACCGCTTTTCTGGCAATTGGTTCGTACACCGCCTGAAAACCACGACACAAAGGCGATCGCCGCGGCGCTCAAGGACACTGTGGCGGCGCTGCAGATCATGAATGGGCAATTGGAAAGAACCGATTATCTGGCCGGTGATGAATTCAGTTATGCCGATATCGTTGCCGGTGTTTCGCTTTACCGCCTGACGACCATGGAGATCGATTTGCCACCACTTCCCGGGGTCGAAGCCTGGCATAAGCGGCTCAAGAGCCGGCCCGCGTTCGAAAAGACGGTCTGTATCTCCTATGAGGAGTTGCGAGGGCGTTCGGTCCATTGAATCAAAAAAGGCATCCTGGTCAAGGATGCCTTTTTCGTGTTCGGACGTTGGAGGTCGCCTGAAGCTTAAAGCTGGCTGGCATGATCGCGTGCGATGCGTTCGATATCGCCGCGGGTGATGCCGAGGTCGGTCAGTTCACGGTTGCCGAGCGAGTTGAGTTCGCGAACCGTCTGCTGGTAGGCCGACCACTTCTGCAAAGTCTTACGAATACCCATGTGATGTTCCTTTCGTTTCGATGACCCTGATATAGGCCTCTAAAGACGACTCTTGCACTAGGGTTTTGGTCATTTCGGCCATGCAGTTTTCGCATGGCTGGCGCGGAGGAAATGACGAGCGGCGCTCCGAGGTGTCGGAGCGCCGCTCTTGGTTTTGTCTTGCCGGACCGACCGCTTGTTTCGAAGGGGCTAAGCCCTTGCATTGTAACACTTCCGAACAGGATAAGTGGTTTCCACTTATCCTGAAAGCGCTCTAATCGTGGCGATCGAAAAGGCCCTTGGTCATCTTGGCGAAATCCCGAACCGGGATTTCCAGATCCTCGCAACCACGCCGGGGAACGGGGGCTAATCGGCGCAGGCTTCTCGGGTCTGTGCCAAGGGGCTTCGATTGCTTCCAGGCGATACGGACGAACATGGAATCCTCCATGCAGGCTGTTTGCACCTTCAAAGCATAGGCACGAATCATGACGATCCGTTATCGGGCCAAGCGCACGCCGCCCCTGCATGGGACGCATGGCACCGGCCGCTGCGCCCGAGCCTATTGGGCCGCAGTCATGCGCAGGGGACGACGCTCCATGATTTCCTTGAGGAAGTGGCCGGTGTGTGAACGGGGACTTTCGGCGACCTGCTCGGGGGTGCCGACCGCGACGATTTCGCCGCCGCCATCGCCGCCTTCGGGCCCAAGGTCGATGATCCAGTCGGCCGTCTTGATCACTTCAAGATTGTGTTCGATGACGATGACCGTGTTTCCCGTATCGACAAGCTGCTGGAGCACGTCGAGCAGCTTGGCGACGTCATGGAAGTGCAGGCCGGTCGTGGGCTCGTCGAGCACGTAAAGCGTGCGGCCGGTGGCGCGCTTGGACAATTCCTTTGCCAGCTTGACGCGCTGCGCCTCGCCACCCGAAAGGGTTGTCGCCTGCTGGCCGATCTTGACATAGCCTAGCCCGACGCGCTGGAGCGTGACGAGCTTGTCGCGGATGACAGGCACTGCGGAGAAGAACTCGGCCCCTTCATCGACCGTCATGTCGAGAACGTCGGAAATCGACTTGCCCTTGAACTGGACTTCGAGGGTTTCGCGATTGTAGCGATGGCCCTTGCAGACATCGCAGGTCACGTAAACGTCGGGCAGGAAGTGCATTTCGATCTTGATCACGCCATCGCCCTGGCACGCCTCGCAGCGGCCGCCCTTGACGTTGAACGAGAAACGCCCCGGGCCGTAACCGCGCGCCTTGGATTCGGGCATGTTGGCGAACCACTCGCGGATGTGGGTGAAGGCACCGGTGTAGGTGGCCGGGTTGGAGCGCGGGGTGCGCCCGATTGGGCTCTGGTCGATGTCGATGACCTTGTCGAGCAGTTCGAGGCCTGTGAGGCTCTCGTGGGGCGCTGGGTGCACCCGCGCGCCGTTGAGGCGGCGGGCGATGGCCTGATAGAGCGTATCGACGGTCAGAGTGGACTTCCCGCCGCCCGAGACGCCGGTTATGGCCACGAACATGCCGAGCGGGATATCGACCGAGACATTTTTCAAATTATTGCCGGTTGCGCCCTTGAGCGAGAGCTGGCGGCCCTTCTTGGCCTTGCGGCGCTCGGCGGGAACGGGGATGCCCATGCGGCCCGACAGATATTGTCCGGTCAGGCTGTCGGGGTGCGAGAGAATATCTTCGGGGGTGCCCTGAGCGATGATCTGGCCACCATGCACACCGGCGCCCGGCCCGATATCGAGGACATGATCGGCGGTGAGGATGGCGTCTTCGTCATGCTCGACCACGATGACGGTGTTGCCCAAGTCGCGCAGGCGGCGCAGCGTATCGAGCAGGCGCGCATTGTCGCGCTGGTGCAGGCCGATAGAAGGCTCATCGAGCACGTAAAGCACGCCGGTGAGCCCCGAGCCGATCTGGCTGGCAAGGCGGATACGTTGGCTTTCACCGCCCGAAAGCGAGCCGGAATTGCGCGAGAGCGTCAGATATTGCAGCCCGACGTCGTTAAGGAAGGCCAGCCGGTCGCGGATTTCCTTGAGAATACGTTCGCCGATTGCCGACTGGGTCGCGTTGAGATGGGCGGGTAGATCAGAAAACCACTCGGCTGCGCCCTTGATGGACAATTCCGAGACCTGACCGATGTGGCAGCCATGGATCTTGACCGCCAGAGCCTCGGGCTTCAGGCGATAGCCATTGCAGGCCGGGCAGGGGGCTGCTGACATGTAGCGCTCGATATCCTCCCGAGCCGCCGAGGATTCGGTTTCCCGATAGCGGCGCTCGAGGTTGCCGATGACACCTTCGAATGGCTTCTGGGTCGAATATTTGCGCAGGCCGTCGTCATAGACGAATTCGATCTTGGTCTTGTCGGTGCCAAACAGGATGGCGTGCTGGACCTCGAAGGGCAGATCCTGCCAAGCGGTGCCTGTCGATGCCTTGAAGTGCCGCGTGACGGCCTGAAGGGTTTGCAGATAATAGGGCGAAGAGGTTTTCGACCACGGCTGGACGGCGCCGTCGCGCAACGACAGCGAGGCGTCAGGGATCACGAGATCAGGATCTATCTTGGCCTCTGTGCCAAGGCCGGAACAGACCGGGCAGGCGCCGAAGGGGTTGTTGAACGAGAACAGGCGCGGCTCGATTTCCGCAATGGTAAAGCCAGACACCGGGCAGGCGAATTTTTCCGAGAATGTCAGGCGTTTGGGGCTGCCGTCTTCCTCGGTCTGGTCGGCATATTCGGTCAGCGCAATGCCGTCGGCCAGACGCAGCGCGGTCTCGAAACTTTCCGCAAGGCGGCCGGCGATATCGGCATTGACGACGACGCGATCGACGACGACTTCGATGTCGTGCTTGAGCTTCTTGTCGAGTGCGGGGGCTTCCTCGATTTCGTAAAACGCGCCGTCGATCTTGACGCGCTGGAAGCCCTTTTTCATCAGCTCGGCGAGTTCCTTGCGGTACTCGCCCTTGCGACCGCGCACGATGGGGGCCAGCAAATAGAGGCGGGTGCCTTCCTCGAGCGCCATGACCTTGTCGACCATCTGGGAGACGGTCTGGCTCTCAATGGGAAGCCCGGTGGCCGGAGAATAGGGAATGCCAACGCGAGCGAACAGCAAGCGGAGATAATCGTAGATTTCAGTAACCGTGCCGACGGTCGAGCGCGGATTGCGCGATGTGGTTTTCTGCTCGATGGAAATGGCCGGAGAAAGCCCTTCGATGCTTTCCACATCGGGCTTTTGCATCATTTCGAGAAACTGGCGCGCATAGGCCGAAAGGCTTTCGACGTAGCGGCGCTGGCCTTCGGCATAGATGGTATCGAAGGCAAGCGAAGATTTGCCCGAGCCCGAAAGCCCTGTCATCACGATCAGCTTGTCGCGGGGCAGGCGAACGTCGATATTTTTTAGGTTGTGCTCCTTGGCACCCCGGATGACGATGTCGCGATTGGGATTGGAAATGTCATTCATGGGCGAATATCCAAGGATAGCGGCCGGTCAGTGCCGACACAAACGTCTTAACGGGCGCGGGAGGCGTCCGGTTCACTTAAGCACAACTCCGCCCGCCTGCAAGGTCGGCTCATGCACAGCAGCAATGTCTTGGAACATAATAGGAACAAATTGGATTCCGTCAAGCTTGACATTCATCAAATAAGTCGAACAAAATAAGAACAAACGAGTTGTGTATAGAGTTGCCGGGCGCTGAACTTTTGCCGGCGATGGCTATATAGTGCGCTCAACGTGACTGGCCGGATTGTGGTTCGGCGGACAAGAGACAGGAAGGCGAATATGTCGGGAAGCGTGAACAAGGTTATTCTGGTTGGCAATCTGGGTGCCGACCCCGAGGTGCGGTCGCTACCCAACGGAAATCCCGTGGTCAATCTGCGCATCGCGACATCCGAGCGCTGGCGCGACCGCAATTCCGGTGAGCCGCGCGAAAAGACCGAATGGCACCGTGTGGTGATCTTCAGCGAGGGACTGGCCAAGGTGGCCCAGAATTACCTCAAGAAAGGCTCCAAGGTTTATATCGAAGGCCAGCTCCAGACCCGGAAATGGGAAAAGGACGGCCAGGATCAGTACACGACCGAAATCGTGCTGCAGGGGTTCAATTCGACACTGACCATGCTCGACGGGCGCGGTGAAGGCGGCGGTGACCGTGACAGCGGCGGTTATGGCGGCAGTCGGCAGGTTGAAAATCGCGGGCGGCCGTCCAGCGCCCCGGCCTTCGAGCCGGGCGGAATGGACGACGACATCCCGTTCTGATTGCAGAAAGGGCGCCGTGAGGCGCCCTTTTTCATAAGAGGCGATTACTGGGTGAAGGGCACCTGGGCCGTGGTGACGCCGCCGGTCGAGAGATCGGTGATATGGAGGTCCATGCCGATCTGGGCGCCCTGGAGCGCCATTGCGGCCTCTACCCGGTATTCCTTGCCTTCGGCGTTGCGGTTGATCAGTTCGAAGTCGATGTCATCGCCGTTGCGGCGGCCGATGGCCAGGCTCTGGAAGCCGGCAACCGAGGACATTGCGGCTTCATACTGGCTGGCCTGCTCGTTCCAGATCATTGTGCCGGCCACCGCGATCGTTCGGCCAGCCAGCGTGCAACGGCCGTCGAATGTCACTCGGGCGGTTCCGGTGTCCTCGACGGCCATACGGCAGACGACGGTTTCCTCTTTACCGGTGGATGCAAGGACCGCAGATCCCCGACCGCGCCAGTCTCCGACATAGCTCTTGAGCAGATCGACATCCTCCTGCGCTGCCAAGGCGGGGCCAGCGAGCGGCAGGCTTGCAAGTGCGATGGCGAAAGCCATCACTTTTGCCGGAAGCGCTTTAGGCAGGGATCTCATTTTTTCTTTCACTCCATCTGGCAAACACCATTCCGCCACCGATCAGCAAAGCGGGCAAGACGATCAGATCGCCGATCAACGCTGCAAGCAGCGTGATGACGGTCAAAAAGCCGAACAGGGCGACCTGGGGCAGCACCGAAACTGTAACCACCGCACATCCGGCAATCAGAATGAGCGTGGTCGCGATAAGGGCCGGGCCCACTCTGTCGAGGGTCGTATCCACGGCCTGGGCGATGGTTTCTCCCCGTTCGCGAGCCCGTGCATAATGGGCCAGAAAATGGATCGTGTCATCGACGGCAATTCCAAAGGCAATCGTAAGGGAAATGACAGTCGTCAACTGCAACTGAATGCCCGATGAATAAAGGAACAGCTCGGTCAGAAGAATCGGAAGGCTGTTGGGTATCACCGATACCAGCGCGAGTTTCCATGAGCGGAAGGCGATGCCGATCAGGACGACCGATAGCGCTATAGCGAGCATCAGACTGATCTGGAGGGTGCCGATCATATCCAGGCTTGCATAGGCGGTGAGCACGCGAAAGCCCGAGATTTCGGCGCCCTCGATTCCGGCGGATGCCAGTTCGGCGCGCATCGATTCAACGAGGGCCACCGTCTGCTGGGCATTTTCCGATGTGGGGGAGAAGGCGGTTATGAGCGCCTGCATGCCATCATCGGTAACGAAGCGCTGGCGCAGGAAGGGGCCGACGGCCTCGAAGATGCGTTCGCGCGAGAACCCCAATTCGGAATAGTGCCGGAAGCTGGCGGCAGAGATGACCTTGCCGGCGCCGAAATTGTTTTCCGCGATCTGGTGGACGCGTTCAACGATGGCGAAATCGCCGTCGGTCATTTCGGTCAAACCGCCTTCAAGTGGGATGCGGATATAGACCGGGGCAACGCCGCCGACGCCCGCATCGATCTGATCGCTGGTGGCGATGGCATCGCTGCCGCGGGGCAGGAAATCCTGAAACTTGAAGTGCGGCTCGAGCAGGAAATGCGGGATGAGCAGCAGGCCGGCGACCAAAATGGCGGCGAGCGCCGCGCCGCGCGGTGCGACGTGGGCGATGCGGCGAACCAGCGGTATAGGGGCCGTCAGGGCGACGGATGGCGTTTTACGCATGCGGAAACCGAGCCGCATGGCGAACAGCAACGACAGAGGCAGGAAGGTGACAAGGGCCAAGAAGGCCAGGGCCATGCCCAGCGCGCCCGAAATAGCAAATTCGCGCAGCCCCTGGCCGGGCGCCAGGGCAAGGCTGGTGCAGGCGATAATCGTGGTGATGGCGGTCAAGGCGCAGGCAGGGCTGACCTTTCGGACCGTTTCGACGAGCGCTGCGCGCTGATCGACGCCGGTGTTACCGGTGCGCATCCAGTAGAGGCAGAAATACATGCTTTCGGCGAACGCGATGACCAGCACCAGAGCTGAAATGATATTGGTGAGAAAGGTGAAACTGCCAAACGCCAGAATGGTCATCCCGGTGACCCAGAAGGCAGTCACGACCGGGGTAAGCGTGGCGATCAGCGCGCCCCAAAAAGTGCGGAAGCTAAAAAGGGCGGTGAGAAATCCCAGCGCAACCCCTGCGACCATGAACAGGAGCTGATCGAAGCGCGAGGCATTGAGCACTTCCTCCTTCCAGATCGCCGGGCCAGTCAATTCGATATGGATGTCCTCGCTTTCATAGGCTGTCATCAATTCGCGCAGGGAGGCGAGCATTGTGTCTTCGCCAAGCTCCGCCATCGTCTGGGGGGCGGGGAACATGATCATCACCATTCCCGTGTTATCGGCGAGAATGAGATTGCTCATCAGCGGATCGTTGGTACGCAGATCGGTCAGTGCCTCGGCGACCTGCTCGCTGGTTTCCATGCCCTCGGGAACGGCGGGGACCGACGTGCCACCTTCGGCGGGGCGCCGCAGGGAGAAGGGCGACATTGTGCCGGCGGCAAATTCGTTGAGCTCGAGCTCGAAGCCCAAAAAGCGCAGTTCCTCTAGGACTTCCGGGTCGGTCAGCTTGTCCGACCGCACCAGAAGATAGACGTCGTTCTCGAACGTGCCGAAATTTTCGGTCAGCGCGATGTAGCGGTCGTATTCGATGCCGGAGCCACGATAGAGGCGCAGCAGGTCGCCATCGATATTGAATTTGGTGAGTTGAAAGGTGCAAAGCGCCGTAAAAGCCAGGACCGCGACGGCCACGATGCGGGGGAAACGCAGGGTCAGCAAGCCCAGTCGCTCAAGGCCAAATCCGATCGACACTTGGTTTCTCCTCCGGGCGAATCGCAGGGAAAAGGCGCGCTGGAATTGGTAAAGGCTGGAAGGGGCGGCGTCCACTCTCGGCGGCGGGGAATGCGTGGCTACCGCTTAAAGCGGGCTGCGAGCAGGATATTGGTTTCGGTGAGGCTGATGCCTTCGATCAGCCTGATGGCGCCGAGGACGGAATCGAAATCGGGCAGCGAAGCGCTTTCGATTTCGGCGACGAGGTCCCAGCGCCCGTTGGTGCTGTAGAGTGCCCGCACCTGGGGCAGTCCCGAGAGGGCGCGGGCGACCTTTTCGGTTCCTCTGCCCTCAACCTCGATCATGGCTATGGCGCGGACGCGCTCGGCGTCGTCGGGTTCGCCGAGGCGAACGCCATAGCCCGAGATGGTGCCGTTGGCTTCCATGCGTTCCATACGGGTCCGGACTGTGGTGCGGGAAACGCCAAGGGTTGTGGCAAGGCTGGCGATGGGCAGGCGGGCATCGTCGCGCAGTAATGCCAGAATTTTGCGGTCCAATTGGTCGGTACTTGGCATTTCGCGCAATGGTCCTTGTCAGATCGGCCAATACTTGTGCCAGATTGCGCAGATTTGCAACTTTCCGTCTTCGCATTGCTTGAGCATGCTGGCGTGAGCATTTGGAGGCAAGAGCGCATGCGTGGACCACAGCCCAGGACAATCACCCTGATCGGAGCGCCTATCGAGGGCGGCGCGGGGCGGCAGGGGTGCTCGATGGGACCGAAGGCCTTGCGTATTGCCGGGCTGGCGGACGCCTTGTCGGGCCTCGGGCACACGGTGATCGACCGTGGCGATGTTGGGCCGCGGGACAATGATTTCGCGCTCGATGGGCTGGCGCACAATGTGGGCGAAGTGACCGGATTTGCGCGTTCGCTGGCCGATGCAGGGGAAGCGGCGCTTGCGGACGGGACCGCGGTCTATCTGGGCGGAGATCATGCGCTGTCATTTGGCTCGGTGGCGGCGGCTCTGCGCCATGCGGACCGATTGGGCAAGACGCTGCATGTGCTCTGGCTGGACGCGCATGCCGATTTCAATACGCCGCTCAGTTCGACGTCGGGCAATATGCACGGCATGCCGGCAGCGTTTTTTTGCGGCGAGGCGGGGTTCGAGGGAATGCTCGAGTGCCCCAAGATGGAGGCGACCCGTTATCATCTGGTCGGTGCGCGCTCCATCGATCCGGCCGAGGTCGATCTGCTGGCGGCGCGGGGTGCCGATGTCAACGACATGGCCGAGGTCGACGAATATGGAATTGCCGCGATCCTGCGGCGCATCCTTGGCGCGGTCGAGGCCGATGACGCGCTTTTGCATGTGAGCCTCGATGTCGATTTCATCGAGCCCGATCTGGCGCCCGGCGTGGGCACGACGGTGCCCGGCGGCGCGACGGTTCGCGAGGCGCATCTGGCGATGGAAATGGTGGGACGGTGCGGGCGGCTGGTCAGTCTCGATCTGGTCGAACTCAACCCGTTTCTCGACGATCGGGGCAAGAGCGCCCGGCTGATGGTCGAACTGGCGGCCAGCGCCTTCGGACGCCGGATTTTCGACAGACCGACACAACCTGCATAATCGAGGGAAAAGATGGCACTGACCGAGGATCTTATTGCGCTCGAACAGACGCTGGGCGCTCACAATTACAAGCCGCTGGATGTCGCGCTGGTGCGCGGTGAAGGCGTGTTCGTCTATGATGTGGATGGCAAGAGATATCTCGACTGCCTGTCGGCCTATTCGGCCGTCAATCAGGGCCATTGCCACCCCAAAATCTTTGAAGCGATGGTCGAACAGGCCAAAAAGCTGACGCTGACCTCGCGGGCCTTTCACAATGACCAGCTTGCCCTGTTTTATCAGGAGATCGCCGATCTCACCGGGTCGCACAAGGTGCTGCCGATGAACACAGGCGCCGAAGCTGTAGAAAGCGCCATAAAGGCGGTGCGCAAATGGGGATACGAGGTCAAGGGCGTCGAAAAGGACAAGGCCGAAATCATTGTTTGCGCCAACAATTTTCATGGACGGACCATGGGGATTGTCGGGTTTTCGACGGACCCTGATGCGCGGGGCGGGTTCGGGCCTTTTGCACCGGGGTTCCGGATCATTCCGTTCGGCGATGCCGATGCGCTGGAAAAGGCGATTACGCCCAATACGGTGGGATTTCTCGTCGAGCCGATACAGGGGGAGGCCGGCGTCATTATTCCGCCGGAGGGGTATTTCCGGCGCGTGCGGCAGCTGTGCACTGATAATAATGTGACGCTTATATTAGATGAAATTCAAACAGGGCTTGGGCGGACCGGGAAGCTGCTGGCCGAGCAGCATGAAGGCATCGAGGCGGATGTGACTTTGCTCGGCAAAGCGCTGTCGGGCGGGTTTTATCCGGTTTCAGCGGTGCTGTCGAATTCCGAGGTTCTGGGCGTGCTGCAACCCGGGCAGCATGGCTCGACTTTTGGCGGCAACCCCTTGGCATGTGCTGTGGCGCGAGCGGCGCTGAGGGTCTTGATCGAGGAGGGAATGATTGAGAATGCGGCGGCGCTCGGGCCCTACTTCCTGGAGGGGCTGGCCGGCATAAAATCAAACCATATCCGCTCGGTCAGGGGGCGGGGGCTGATGCTGGCGATCGATTTGCACCCCGAGGCGGGGGGAGCGCGCCATTTCTGCCATAGGCTCAAAGAACTTGGCATCTTGGCCAAGGACACCCACACCGACACGATCCGGATCGCACCGCCTCTGGTGATCACCAAAGAGCAGATCGATGATGCGCTGGAGGTGTTTGACGCGGCATTGACCGGCTAGGGCTCGACATTGTCAGCAACGTAGGCCCCGCGTTGCCCCATCGGGCGGTCGGGGCCGACGGTGCTGTCGACGGCTGTTCGTAGTTCGAGTCCGGCGTTCAGCGCAGCTCCGAAGACGAAGATCTGGGCGGAAATGAACATCCAGAAAAGCATAACCACCGCGGCCGCCAGTGAGCCGAACGTCGCTTCAAACTCGCCGAAATATTCGACATAGAGCGAAAACAGCAGGCAGGCGGCGATCCAGACAAGCGCGGCCAGTGTCGCGCCGGGCCAGATCCAGCGCAGTTTGGCGCCGCGGCGGTTGAGCGCGTAGCGGTAGATCAGGGCGAAGGCGAGGATGGCCATGGCCAGAAGCGCGGGCCAGCGCAACAGAAGGGCCAGCCGTTCACCGGTGCCGGGAAAGGGGAAGAAGCTGGTGAAAATCGGGATCGCAGCGATGAGTGTCAAAGCCACGACCAGGAAGACGGCGCCGAGAACCGTGGTGGCAAAGGCCACCAGGACCCCCATGAAGAAACCGCGATCCGAAGTTTCGCCGTAAGCGACGGATGTGGCGTGGAGGAGCGCATCGACGCCGCGCGAGCTACTCCAGAGAATGACCACGATCGAAATGGCCAGCCCGACCCCGAACCCGGCCTGATCCTGATTCATGAAGGAATCGAGCTGGTTAGCGACCAGGGAATAGGCGATGGCGGGCATGATGTCGGAGAACCTGTCGATCTCGGCCCGCAGCGCACCATAGTCGCCGAGAATGCCGACCAGCGACACGACAATGCCGATGGCTGGGAAGATCGACAGGAACCCGAAAAACGCGACCCCGGCGCAGCGCAGGGACATATCCTTTTCGCTCATCGTCTTGGCGGTGTGGATAGCGACGTGCTTCCAGTCCCGCATGGAGAGGGCGAAAGGATTATGCGCCTGATGCGCTGAACGGGCCACGACTTACTAGCCCGCGCTTAGAATACGCTCGATCTGATCGACCGGATGGTTGGTCAGCGTCTTGGGAACTTCACCGATCACGCGATCTGTGACGATGGCGTGGAGTTCCTTGCGCAATTCACCCAGCACGCGCGGCGCCGCGCAAAGGACGATCTGTTTGTAACGGTTTTCGTTGGCATATTTGTAGAGCAGCTCGGCAGCGTCCTTGGCGAAGCGTTCCTCGGCAAGCCGATGCCAGTCGGTTGGCTCCATCGCGCTCTTCTGGTTCTGTCCGCTGTCGTACATTCGCCCGGGAGCATCGGTGCCCTGGTCCCTGGTGGGGGGATTGTCCTGCTCCATTTCGCGCACTACCCGAAATACAGGGTTTTTTCGGGTGCCAGTGTTTTCAAAGAACAAGGCTTTTTCGCCGTCGGCGACGAGCACCCAGACCTTGTTGTCGACTTTGAAATCCATTTCCTGCATGGGGGGCTCCTGTTCAATGAAACTCATCAAGGAACGGGTCAGATTAGCCTGAGTTCCGCCCGGAGTCTTTCCACTTTATAGGAACAGGGCTTTGAGTCACTCGGCGCTGAAATTGGCGTATCGGGCAAGCCGTGACAGGGCTAGGGTTACGAGAATCAAGGCTGCCGTGCCCATCAGGACCGGCGAGAAGCCCGTGTGTTCGGCGATGAACCCGATGGCCGAGGGGGCGATCAGGATTCCCGAGTAGCCCATGACCGTGACAATCGACAGCCCGATCCCCGAGGGGATGCCGGGGAGATTTCCGGCCGCCGAAAAGGCGATGGGGACCATGTTGGAAATGCCAATACCGGCAATGGCAAAGCCCAGGATGGTGAGCTCGGGAACGGGTGCCGACGCGGCAATCATCATGCCGGTCAAGGCAAAACCGCCGCAGATGCGAAGGGTGAGGACCGCGCCCAGCCTTTGCCGGATGGCATCCCCGGCAAAGCGCATGATGGCCATGGTTGCGGAAAAAGCGGCAAAGCCAAGCGCCGCCAGTTCGATGCTCGCACCGTGCTTCTGTTGAAGAAAGAGCGCCGACCAATCGAGGATTGCCCCTTCGGGGATCATCGAAAACAGCGCCATGACGCCTACGAGGTAGGGCAGGGGCGAGCGGGGGAACTTGAGCGGGGTTGCGGCTTTGGCCTCGGGCGTCGGCTGATCCTGGGCGAGGAGCGGGAGCGCCAAGACCGCGGCAGCGGTTGCAAGGGCGGTGATGATCAGCCCGTGAGCGAACTCCCCAACCGATCCGAGAAGGACGCCACCCAATGCCGCGCCAAGCAGGGCGCCAAGGCTCCAGAATCCATGGCACGAGGACATGATGGCGCGCTTCATGCGTTTTTCCACCGCCACGGCGTTTGTGTTCATGGCGACGTCCATGCCGCCGATAAGCCCGCCAAATACGAAAATGACCACTGCGGTGGTGATCAGTTCGGGGGCCAGCGTGAGCAGGAACAGCATGGGCAGGAGAGCAAAGGTTGCGGGCTTGAGCAGTGGTGCCGAGCCGTGCTTTGCCGTTAGTGCCCCGATTACCGGCATCATGGCAATCGAACCAAGGCCGAAAACCAGGATCAGCAGGCCCATGACCGACTCGGTTATGCCGAGCCGTGCCATGAGCACCGGGATCTTGGGTGCCCAGCTTCCCACCAGAAATCCGTTGACCAGAAACAGGGTCGAAACCGCGAGGCGATCGCCGCGCATGCCGAAATAGAGCGGCACGGGGCCGCGGGACGTCGCCAGATCGGACATCGAAATTCACACTCGCAAAAGTGGATGATCGTTGTCCGTCATTCAACCGATTGTGCGATTTTCGGCAACCCCTTTTCTGTAATCGATCTCATTGACGACCGCCGGGAAGAAAACTGTGCCTGGGGGGTGCCAAAAGGGCGCGCAAAACTGGTATCTGCGTTCGGAATCGAATAAACCCGGTGCCAGCAGAATCAGTGCAGAACGAGCATCGTGACAGATACGCCAGAAGATGACGCAGGCAGCGTAATGCCCTCCGACATCCACCCGATCTCGATAACGGACGAGATGCGCAAATCCTATCTCGATTACGCGATGAGCGTGATCGTGAGCCGGGCCCTGCCCGACGTGCGCGACGGGCTCAAACCCGTGCATCGCCGCATCCTTTTTTCGATGCACGAGCAGGGTTACGAACATAACAAGCCCTATCGCAAATCGGCCCGCGTGGTCGGTGACGTTATCGGTAAATATCACCCGCATTCGGACGATGCGGTCTATATGTCCCTGGTGCGCATGGCGCAGCCGTTCTCGATGCGCGTCAAGCTGATTGACGGGCAGGGTAACTTCGGTTCGGTCGACGGTGATATGCCGGCGGCAATGCGCTACACCGAAGCGCGCATGGAAAAGGTCACAGGCTCGCTGCTCGACGACCTGGACAAGGATACTGTCGATTTCCGCGACAACTATGACGCCAGCGAGCGCGAACCGACGGTCTTGCCGGCGCGGTTCCCGAACCTGCTCGTCAATGGCGGCGGTGGTATCGCCGTGGGCATGGCCACCAATATTCCGAGCCACAATCTTGGCGAGGTGATCGACGCTTGCCTGGCCATGATGGACAATGCGGACATCACGGTCGATGAGTTGATGGAAATCATTCCTGGACCGGACTTTCCGACAGCAGGCATCATTATCGGCAAGTCCGGCATCCGGTCTGCCTATGAGACAGGGCGTGGCTCGGTTCTCATGCGTGGGCGCGTGACGGTCGAAGAGGTTCGCAAGGAACGCGAAGCGCTGATCATTCACGAGATTCCCTATCAGGTGAACAAGGCGACGATGATCGAAAAGATTGCCGAGATGGTGCGCGACAAGCGCATCGAAGGCATCGCCGACATTCGCGACGAGTCCGACCGTCAGGGCATGCGTGTGGTGATCGAGATCAAGCGCGATGCCGTGGCAGACGTGGTGCTGAACCAGCTCTATCGCTATTCGATGCTGCAGACCTCATTCGGCTGCAACTTCGTGGCGCTCAATGGCGGCAAGCCGGAATTGATGAACCTGCAGTCGATCCTGCAGGCGTTCCTGCGGTTCCGCGAAGAGGTTATCACCCGCCGCACCCGGTTCCTGCTCAACAAGGCTCGCGACCGTGCCCATGTGCTGGTGGGTCTGCTGGTGGCCGTCAACAATGTAGATGAGGTTATCCGTCTTATCCGTTCGTCGCCGGACCCCGCAACGGCGCGTCAGAAGCTGTTGGAGCGTGACTGGCCGGCGTCGGACGTCATGGGTCTGATCAAGCTGATCGACGATCCGCGCCACCAGATCAATGACGACGGCACCTTCAAGCTCTCCGATGAGCAGGCGCGTGCCATTCTGGCGCTGACCCTGTCGCGACTGACGGCGCTTGGCCGGAACGAAATCGGCGACGAACTCAATTCGCTTGGCGAGCAGATCAAGGATTATCTCGATATTCTGCGCTCGCGCGAGCGGGTTCTGGGCATCATTCGTGACGAGCTCAACGAGATCAAGGAGCAGTACGCGACACCGCGGATGACACAGATCGACGAGTTCGCCGGCGATCTGGACGATGAAGATCTGATAGCACGCGAGGATATGGTGGTGACCGTGTCGCACGCCGGTTACATCAAGCGGGTGCCGCTTTCGACCTATCGCGCGCAGCGCAGGGGAGGAAAGGGGCGTTCGGGCATGTCGACGCGCGACGAGGATTTCGTCGCGAGGCTGTTCGTCGCCAATACGCACACGCCGGTGCTGTTCTTTTCCTCGCGCGGTATCGTCTACAAGATGAAGGTCTGGCGATTGCCGGTGGCCGCGCCACAGGCGCGCGGCAAGGCGCTGATCAACATGCTGCCGCTCGAAGACGGTGAGCGCATCACATCGATCATGCCGCTGCCCGAGGACGAGGACAGCTGGGCTAGCCTCGATGTGATGTTTGTCACCCAATCGGGCAATGTGCGCCGCAACAAGCTCTCGGACTTCGTCGAGGTGCGCCAGAACGGCAAGATTGCCATGAAGCTCGATGAGGGCGACGGGATCGTCGGCGTCGAGACGGCCTCGGAAAGTGACGATATCCTGATCACGACGGCGAAGGGCCAGTGCATCCGCTTTGCGATAACCGATGTGCGTGTCTTCAAGGGGCGCGATTCGACCGGTGTTCGAGGTATCAACCTGGCAAAGGGCGACGAAGTGATCGCCATGTCGATCCTGCGCCATTTCGATGCTTCGGCGGAAGAGCGTGCGGCGTACCTGAAGATGAGCCGCGCCGTGCGCGGTGAGGCCGAAGAGGCGGCAGAGGGCGACGAAGAGGTTGCGGGCGATTCACCGCTTGACCAGGATCGCTATGCCTCAATGAGCGCGGCCGAGCAGTTCGTCCTGACGATCTCCGAAAAGGGCTTTGGAAAGCGAACATCGTCGTTCGAGTACCGGGTGACCGGGCGTGGCGGCAAGGGTATCGTTGCCATGGCGGTCAACAGCCGCAATGGCAACCTGGTCGGCTCATTCCCTGTGGAAGACGAAAACCAGCTCATGCTGGTGACCAATGGCGGGCAGGTGATCCGCGTGCCGGTCGATGGTATCCGCATTGTCGGGCGTTCGAGCCAGGGCGTTACGATTTTCCGCACCGCAGCGGACGAAAAAGTGGTCTCGGTCGAGCGTATAACGGAGCCGGAAAGCGCTGAGGGCGAAGAACCCGAAGACGGCGCGGAGGCATCCCCGAGCGAAGAGTGATCAAGCATAGCCATGGCCCCTTGCCAGAAGCATAGGGCCATGGCTAGCTGACGGGGTTGTCTCCTGGAGGGTGCCATGCCCGATATGACCTCACTTCTCGCCTTTCTTGCTGCCTCATTTTTCATAGCCGTCGTTCCCGGCCCGACCGTAACTGTCATTATCGCCAGCGCTCTATCGCGCGGAACGATGGCGGGGATGGCGATCATTCTGGGCACGCAGCTTGGGCTCGTCTCGATGATTATGGTCGTTGCGTTCGGGCTTGAGGCTGTGATGAGTCTCATGGGCTGGGCATTCGACTGGATCAAGCTGATGGGAGCGGCCTATCTTGTCTGGCTGGGCTATCGCATGTTGCGCTCGAGCGGGGAGATTGAACCACTCGAGGCAGAACGGCACAGGAGCTTGCGCGGATATGTGGTCCAGGGATTTGTCGTTATCTGGTCCAATCCCAAGGCGCTTCTGATGTTTGGCGCTTTCCTGCCTCAGTTCGTGGTGGCCAATGGAGCAGCGCTGCCGCAGATCCTTGTGCTGGGCGGATTGTTCATGCTGGCGACGACGCTGAGCGATTCTGTTTACGCTGTTCTGGCGGGGCAGATGCGCCATTGGATCAATGCGGCCCGGGTGCGGCTGGTCAATCGGGTTTCTGGCGTTGTGCTGATCGGGGGCGGCATCTGGCTTGCGCTCCAGCGCCGGGCGTGACAAAAACCGGCAATGACTGAGCGTGTGGGATTTTACCCCGGATCGTTCGATCCGGTGACCAATGGCCATCTCGATGTTATCGAGCGGGCCTGCAAACTCGTGGACAAGCTGATTGTCGGTATCGGGGTGCATGCGGCCAAAAAGCCGATGCTGAGCGCGGATCAGCGGCGGGAACTGCTTGCGGAGACGGCGGGCGCAATCGGTACGCGCAAGGGCGTGGCAATCGAGATCGTCGAGTTCGACGGGCTTATGGTTCAGGCGGCGCAGCGTTGCGGCGCGGGGATGGTCATTCGCGGGCTGCGCGACACGACCGACTACAATTACGAAATGCAGATGGTGGGCATGAACGCGCAAATGGCCCCGGACATTCAGACGGTGTTTGTGCCTTCGAGCCCCTATGTGCGCCATATTTCGGCAACGCTGGTGCGCCAGATAGCGGAGATGGGGGGCGATATCGCGCCCTTCGTGCCGCGCGCCGTGCTCAAACTTCTGGAGACATGATGGCTGATCATTCCGCCAAACCGGCCAACCGCATGGTTGGCTTTCTCGTTTTCGCTTTTGTTGCCGTTTTCGGTGCCATGGTCGCATGGCCCTATCTGCCGTTCGGGCAGACGCCTGCCATGGCGCAATCTGCCGCCGATGTGCCTGCGGACGCACCCATTGCGACGCTGACGCTGGAGAGCGGCGATGTGACCATTGCGCTGCGTCCCGATCTTGCGCCCGAGCATGTGGCGCGGATCACCGAGCTGGCGAATTCGGGCTTTTATGACGGTCTGAAATTCCATCGCGTGATCGACGGGTTCATGGCGCAGACCGGGGACCCGCTGGGCAATGGCACCGGTGGCTCGGAAATGCCGGATCTGGCTGCCGAGTTTTCCAACGAACCGTTCGTTCGCGGCACGCTTGGGATGGCCCGTTCGGCCAATCCCAACTCGGCCAATTCACAGTTCTTTATCGTGACGGCGGATTCGCCGCATCTGAACGGCCAATATACCCTGTTCGGCAATGTCATCTCGGGTATGGAGTTGGTCGACGGACTGGAAAAGGGGCCCGCGAGCGCCAATGGTGCTGTCGCCGATCCCGACATCATGGTTTCTCTGCGCGTCGCAGAGTAGCAATAATCAACAAAAGGAAAGCCGCTCATGGCCGATATCAAGGATCCGGAAAACACAATCGTCATGGAGACCTCCAAGGGCAATGTGGTCATCGAACTGCGCCCCGACCTGGCCCCAAGTCACGTTGAACGCATGAAAGAATTGGCCCGCGAAGGGTTTTACGACGGGATCGTGTTTCATCGCGTGATCGACGGGTTCATGGCGCAGGTTGGTTGCCCGAAGGGCAACGGTACGGGCGGATCGGACAAGCCTGATCTCAAGGCGGAATTTTCCCAGGAAAAGCATGTTCGCGGCACGGTTTCGGCAGCGCGTTCGGCCAACCCGAACTCGGCCAATTCCCAGTTCTTCATTTGCTTTGGCGAAGCGCCCTGGCTCAACGGCCAGTACTCGGTTTTCGGCCAGGTAATCGAGGGGATGGATGTTGTCGATCAACTCGAAAAGGGTGAACCGGTTCGCAACCCCGACAAGATCGTCTCGATGAAGGTCGCCGCCGACGCTGCGTAGGCTGCATCTACCCCAAGTGCTTTGTGTACCCCGGCGCGAGCCGGGGTCGCTTTTTGTGGAAGACAGAAAATGAAGGTCGATCTTTTCGACTTTGATCTCCCCGAAGACCGGATTGCGCTGCATCCCGTTTCGCCCCGCGACAGCGCAAAGATGCTGGTCGTTGCGGAGGACGGAGGGCTTACGGACCACGTCGTCACCGACCTTGAAACGATCCTGCGTGCCGGGGACGTGCTGGTGGTCAATGACACGCGGGTTATTCCTGCCGATCTCAGGGGTACGCGCCATCGGGGAGAGTTTGCGGCCTCGGTGTCGTTCAACCTGCACAAGCGGGTGGACGGCAGCACGTGGCTGGCGTTTGCCCGGCCCGCAAAGCGGCTCAAGATCGGCGATCGCGTGGTGTTCGGAGCCACATCGGAAGTCTGCATGCTCGATGAACTTGCGGCTACCGTCAAAGCGGTTGAAGACGGGCAGGTAACGCTCGGTTTCGACTTTTCCGATGCGGTGCTCGATGAAGCGATCAAGGCGCGCGGCGCAATGCCGCTGCCGCCCTATATCGGGGCCAAACGCGATATCGAAGAGCGCGACAAGACCGATTATCAGACGGTTTATGCCGAGCACGACGGCGCGGTCGCCGCGCCGACTGCAGGGCTGCATTTCACACCAGAGTTGCTGGAGCGGCTCGAGAACAAGGGTGTGGCAATCGAGCATGTGACGCTGCATGTGGGGGCGGGGACGTTCCTGCCGATGAAAGCAGATGACACCGAGGATCATGTCATGCACGCCGAGTGGGGCGTGGTTGCTCCCGAAACGGTTGAACGCATCCATGCGGCGAAGGCGGCCGGCGGGCGAATTGTTGCCGTGGGCACGACCAGCCTGCGGCTACTCGAAAGTGCGGCGCGCAAGACCGGCGCGCTGGAGCCTTTTGCGGACGAGACGGATATCTTCATCACGCCGGGATTTGGGTTCCGCGTTGTCGATGTGCTGATGACCAATTTCCACCTGCCGCGCTCGACGCTGTTCATGCTGGTCTCGGCCTTTTCCGGCCTGGAGACCATGCACAAGGCCTACAAGCATGCCATCGATCACCATTATCGTTTCTATTCTTACGGCGACTCCTCGCTGCTGTTCCGGGCCAACCGATGACCGAAAATTTCCAGTTCACGCTTTCCGCCACCGACGGCATGGCCCGTCGCGGGCAGATGGATACGCCGCGCGGTGAAATTCGCACGCCGGCCTTTATGCCCGTAGGTACGGCGGGCACGGTCAAGGCGATGTATCCCGAGCAGGTGCGCGAGACCGGCGCCGATATCGTTCTGGGCAACACCTATCACCTGATGTTGCGCCCCGGCGCGGAGCGGGTGGCGCGGCTGGGCGGGCTGCATGAGTTCATGGACTGGCAGCGTCCGATCCTTACCGATTCTGGTGGATTCCAGGTGATGAGCCTGGCCAAGCTGCGCAAGCTCGATGAGAACGGAGTGACGTTCAAATCCCATATCGATGGGGCAACGCACAACCTGACGCCGGAACGCTCCATCGAAATCCAGAAGCTGCTCGATTCCGATATCATCATGCAGCTCGATGAGTGCGTGAGCCTGCCGGCCGAATATGACGAGCTCGAACGGGCCATGGAGCTGTCCATCCGGTGGGCGGAACGCTCGAAAAAGGCATTCGACAATGCCAAGGGCAGGGCGCTTTTCGGGATCGTGCAAGGGGGTGATAACGCGGAACTCCGCGCGCGCTCGGCTGCCGGGCTGATCGATATCGGGTTCGACGGGTATGCGGTTGGCGGGTTGGCCGTGGGTGAGCCGCAGGAGGTAATGTTTACGGTCCTCAACGAGGTCACCCCGCAATTGCCGACCGACAAACCGCGCTATCTGATGGGTGTCGGTAAGCCCGACGACCTGTTGGGCGCGGTTGAGCGCGGGATCGACATGTTCGATTGCGTGCATCCGACGCGAGCCGGGCGGCACGGGCACGCCTATACGCGGTTCGGTGTGGTGAACCTGAAAAATGCAAGGCACAAGGACGATCATCGACCGCTGGACGAAGCCTCGTCCAATCCGACGGCACGGCGCTTTTCACGGGCCTATCTGCATCATCTGTTCAGATGCGAAGAAATGCTGGGCGCGATGATCCTGAGCCAAATCAACCTTTCCTATTATCAGGAGTTGATGGCGGGCATGCGAAATGCGATTGAGAATGCGACTTTCGTCCAATATTGCGCAGAGGTCCGCGAAGGCTGGACCAAAGGCGACCTGCCAGCGCTAGATTAGGGGTGCATACGATGTCGAACAAGGTTCGCAAGGCTGGTTTCGAGGCTTTGAAGAAACACAAGAAACGCCTGGCGGGCACCAGCATGCGTGAATTGTTCACCCATGACGAGGATCGCTTTTCGTCCTATTCGGCGTCGTTTGGCGATATCCTGCTCGACTACTCCAAGAACCGTATCGACAGCCAATCCATGGCTGCGCTGTTCGATCTGGCGCGGGAAACCGATGTCGAGGCTCGACGTCACCAGATGTGGGCGGGTGACCCCATCAACATTACGGAAAACCGCTCTGTGCTGCACATGGCGCTGCGTTATGGCGGCGATGAAGCAGTGATGGTGGAGGGTGCCGACGTGATGCCCGCAGTGCGGGACGTTTTGGCGCGGCTCAAGGGGTTTTCCAACGATGTGCGCGATGGCGCGGTCCGTGGAGCGCTGGGGGACCAGTTCACCGATGTGGTCAATATCGGGATCGGCGGGTCCGATCTCGGGCCGGCGATGGTGACGCTGGCGCTGGAGCCCTATACACGGGCCAATCTGCGGGCGCACTACGTTTCCAATGTCGATGGCGCGCATATGCACGACACGCTCAAGGGGCTCGATCCGGCGCGGACGCTGTTCATCGTCGCGTCCAAGACCTTCACCACTGACGAAACCATGACCAACGCCCACACCGCCCGCAAGTGGCTGGCCGATGCGCTGGGCGAGCAGGCCGTCAACGACCATTTCGCAGCGGTTTCGACCAATATCGAGGGCTGCCAGGCGTTCGGCATACGCGAAGATCGCATCTTCGGGTTCTGGGACTGGGTTGGCGGGCGTTATTCGGTGTGGTCGGCCATCGGCTTGCCGGTGGCGATTGCCGTAGGATACGACAATTTCGAGGCGTTCCTGCGCGGCGCCTATGAGATGGACCAGCATTTTCTCACTGCGCCGCTGGAAGAAAACCTGCCGGTCATCATGGGCCTTTTGGGCGTTTGGTATCGCAATGCCTGGGGTTTTGCGACCCATGCGGTATTGCCCTATGACCAGCGGCTCTCGCGCTTTCCGGCCTATCTTCAGCAGCAGGATATGGAATCGAACGGCAAGTCGATGACGCTAAACGGCAAGGCCGTGCCGTGGGAAACTGGACCTGTCATCTGGGGTGAGCCGGGGACGAATGGGCAGCACGCCTTTTACCAACTGATCCATCAGGGGACCTCGGTCATCCCGTGCGATTTTCTCGTGGCGGCCAATCCGCAGGAGGATCTGCCGCCTCATCACGCCAAGCTGGTCGCCAATTGTCTTGCGCAATCGGAGGCGCTGATGCTGGGCAAGACCGAGGATGAGGTGATAAACGAGCTCAAGGGTACCGGGCTTTCGAAAGACCAGATCAAAGCGTTGACCCCGCACAAGGTGTTTCCCGGAAATCGGCCCTCCAACACCATCATGTATTCCAGGCTCGATCCGGCGACGCTGGGTAAGCTGGTGGCGCTTTATGAGCACAAGGTGTTCGTTCAGGGCACGATCTGGAACGTCAATTCCTATGACCAGTGGGGCGTGGAACTGGGCAAGCAACTGGCCAAGGCCCTATTGCCCAAGGTGGAGGGTGCCGAAACGGCCGAGAGCCATGACAGTTCGACCCGCGGCCTGCTTGATCACTTCCGTGCCCTGAAAGGCTGAGCGATGACGATTACCTCCGAGGAAGAACTCGAGCGGCTCAAGGTAATCGGCCGTATCTGTGCGATTGCACGCGATACGATGGCAACGGCGCTCGAGCCGGGCATGACGACCAAGGAACTCGATGATATTGGGCGCAAGGTGCTGGACGATCACGGCGCGCGTTCGGCGCCTGAGGTGACGTACCAGTTTCCAGGTGCGACCTGCATTTCGGTCAATGAAGAGGTTGCGCACGGGATTCCGAGCAACCGTGTCATCAAGGCGGGTGATCTGGTCAATATCGACGTTTCGGCGGAAAAGGACGGGATATTCGCCGATACGGGTGCGTCCTATATTGTACCACCGGGCTCTGTGCGCCGGCTCGAGAAGCTTTGCAGCGATGGCAAGAAGGCCATGTGGGCCGGCATCAGGTCCGTGCGGTCTGGAGGCAGGATTGCAGACATTGGCGACGCTATCGGCAAGTTTGCGGGGACGAATGGCTATACGCTGATCCGCAATCTCGCCAGCCACGGCATTGGCTATGGTCTGCATGACGAGCCCGGGGAAATCCCGACCTGGCCGGATCGGTCGGAGCGCCGGCGGATCGAGGATGGGCTGGTGTTCACCGTCGAACCGTTCCTCTCGATGGGCGGGCAGATGGCCGAGGAAAAATCCATGGACGACCCGTGGACGCTGGTGAGCGTACCTTCGGCGCCTTGCGTGCAATATGAGCATACGATCGTCGCCACGCGGCGTGGGGCAGTCGTTGTAACGCTGGCGGCCTGAGAGCGAATGGTACCCGGCTATGCGGTACGAGACCTTCAAGCCGGCTCCCGATCTTGCTGATATCGTTGAGCATTTCTGGGCTGTGGAAAATCGGATCGCGCTCGACCGGCACCGAGAAATCCTGATCCCCAACGGGCGTCCCACTGTGCTTGTTTGCCTTGGCGAGGCGGGCATTAGAATTTTGCCTGATGGATCATCGTTTCGTAATGAAAGCAACATCGCCGGTCCTCTGACACGCCCTATCGTGCTCGAACAGAGCGGCGTTTCGAGCTATGCAGCGGCGCAATTGCAGCCCTGGGGGTTGGCAGCACTTTTGCGTGAGCGTTTGCTGGATGCGGTCCTGCCGCTGGACAATCTCGGAAAATCAAAAAGAATATCGCAGCTCGCGACCGAATGTGCCGATGCCCCGTTTGGGTCGGCTCGCGTGGCTCCCATCGCCGACTGGCTGGTTGGGCTGCGGCGAGACGTTCATCAGGAGCGATTGGAGCGCATTCGCAGCGCAGTGGCGCTTGTCGATGCGGCTCGCGGGCAAATCGATGTGGCTGATCTGACCGGGAGCATGGCGATCGGTTATGACGCACTTTACCGGCTGTTCAAGGCGATGACTGGGCTATCACCGAAGCAGTATATCGGGATCATCCGCCACTATCATTTTACGGGCGAGTTGCTGAAGGGCGAATTCGGTTCGCTGGCCCTGCTGGCCAATATGCAAGGCTATTACGATCAGGCGCATGCCTCAAAGGAATTCAAGCGCTTCACCGGTATCGGACAAGCCGAATTCAAGAGGCGACTCAATGGGATAGCGAGACTCATGCACAAAGGTCGATGACTGCCAGATTTATACAATACGGCGGTCTGGCGGCTCTCTAGGCTTTGTTTATTGTCAAACAAAGGAGCTGCACCATGTCTCGTCTGGTTCATTTTGAAATTACGGGAAATGATCCCGAAAAACTGGCGGAATTTTACGCTCGAGCGTTGGAAGTGCGATCTGAGCCGTCGCCATTTCTGCAACAATATCATATGCTTGTCGGTGATACGCAACTCGGCGCAGTGATGGGCCGGAACTATAAGGATCAGGTGGCGATCGCGTGGTTCGAGGTGGGGGATCTCGAGGCGGCGGTTGGACGGGTCGTTGCCGGAGGCGGAGCGGTTGCGGGAGACAAAAACACCATACCCGGTGAGGGTTTGGTGCAGTACGTCGCCGACCCCGAAGGTACTATCTTTGGACTCAAACAGCCGGTGTGACGCCCAGTGGACCCCCGGTGATCACAGCCCGTCACGCCCACTGGACAGGTGCTGGGCGCGGATATCGTCGGCGTTTTCCGCGATATGGGCCTGCAACTGGTTCAGGCCGGCAAGGACATCGGTGCGGACGGCAGAGCAGTCGGCGTCAGGTGCGTAGCCATTCGGCGTCGACTGGTCCCACTCGATGACGGCGTCGATTGTGTCGAGGAGCCGGTCAAGATCGCCAAAGGCATAGTAGTTGATCTCGGATCCGATGACCTCGCTCAGCGCGCTGAACAAGGCGGGGTCGCCGTCGGGTGGGAGATCGGGATTGCAGGCGAGGTGGGTGCGATAGCGGAGCTGGCCCGCGTAGAACCAGAAGACCGCCTCGTCCTTATCGCCTCGGTCGTACAGCCGTGAGGCGAGGACGTAGTAGGCGGATGGGTGGGCATTGGGCGCTTCGGCCCTGAGCTGGTCGACCGGCATGGAATGGAAATCCTGCGCGACGGCAGGGACGGTGGACAGCAGAAAGAAAAAGACAAAGGGAGAAAGGGCGCGATAGAGGGCGGCCATGATGGTGCTCCTTGAACTGGCGCCATTGGCAACCTGCAATGCGACGCAAGTTTGGCGGCAGGCCGGGCTGCGTCAGGATGTGACAAACACCAGCGACCTTGTTTGTCACGTCAGGGCAGATGGACCAGCATAAGAGGCGCGGCAATCAGGAGCGCCAGGATGGCGACGATGCGAAAGGCCCATGAAGAGCGCAGCCGGGTGGGTGAGAGCAGGGAGACGCCGAACACGACAAGCGGAGCGATAAGGGCGGATTGAAGGAAATCGAGCCGGAGGAAGTTCTCGTAGCCTGCAAGGCGGAGCAGGATCCAATAGCCCGCAACAAAGCCGGCCAGCGCTGCCATGAGCATGAGAAGGACGTCGGCGAAGATGGCGATCATCTTGTCGAGATAGTTGCTCGAGAACACAAGCACGATGGCCGAGGCGACCAGGAAGGCCGCGGTGAGCGCGACAGGCAGGCGAAGATCGGACAGAACCGATATCGTATCGTGCGGGCGATAGGCCGTGAGTGCGAGACCGCCGGGCACAGTGAAGGGCAGGGCGGCAAGACCCCAGATCACCCCCAGCAGAGCCAACCCGCTCAGGGCGAAAAAGGCAGCGGTGACGGCGATCGCCTTGAGCCTGCTTGCAACAGGATTCATGGCCTACTCGGTCCCTTCCACGAATACCGAATAGGCGGTGTAGCAATAGGCTGCATCGCAATCGACCAGATCGAGCTCCAGCGCGATGCGGCCATCCTCCTCGGAAACAAAGGACACAATGGGGTAGTAATCCTCGAGGCGATCTTCGCCGAGCAGCTTGCCGGCGCCGTTATAGATGCCGAGATCGAGGTCGATGCAATCCTCGTCGCAATCGCCCATGATTTCGACTGCAGTGTTGGTGGGAACATCGAGTTCGATGCGCGTTTTCCCGCCCTCGTTGAGGCGGATAACGCCAAAGGAATCGAGATAAAATCCCGGCTTGGTGTATTCGATGTTTTCCAGAACCTGCTCGTAAAGACGCGAGATATGGACGTTCTGGCCCATGGCCGGAAGCGCAGCCAGCGACAGGCCGGCGGCGGAAAGCGCTGCGATGACGGGCTTTGAATTCAACATGGATTGGGCGTCCCTCGTCCTCTTTTGAGCCCGTCGCGCGGGGGGTGGTAGAATCCAGCAATAATGGGCCCTTGCGGTAACGGCAAGCCTGTGGAGGCTGGAATGGTGGCCAGATCATTTCACCGTTTCACGGAAACGAAGCGGCGCCTGTAGATATTTCTTTGACCCCAAGTGTACTGGATCCCGGCTCAGGGCCGGGATGACAAGTGGTGGGTCTGGCAAGGCCGGGGCCCCGCCCGATCTCGATTCGGCCTAGGGCGCCATGTTGAGGGGGATGGGGGAGGGTTCGTTGATGACGGTGATCCTGATGCGCTCATTTGCGGCAAGATAGGGGTCGTTGGCAAAGAACGGCTCGCTGGTGGCCCGGCCGACGACCGAGTGGATGTGTTCATCGGACAAGCCGAATTCGCCCAGCAGGGAACGTACGGTGTTGGCGCGGTCGCTGGAGAGCTCCCATGCGCCATAGGCCGGATTGGAATAGACGACGCCGGCAGCGGTGTGGCCGGACACGCGGACCTGGTTTGGCAGGCGCTGGAGGGTAGGCGCAACCGCTGCGATGGCGCCGCGCATCCACTCATAGGGATATTTCGAGCCTTCCTGGAACATGGGCCGGCCGCGCTGCTCGACGATCTGGATGTCGAGCCCGTTTTCGGTCACCTCGACGATCAGATTGTCGGAGATCTCGGTGATATCGGGGAGGGCTTCCCACGCCTGACGGATGCTGGCGGCAGCGCTATGGAACATTTGCGGGTCGGAGGCGGAAAGATCGAAGGCCGAATCTTTCTCGGCGGCATCGCCTTCACGCACGTTGCCGGCTGCCGGATCGGTCGAGGCGTAGTTTTCCACGCCTATGCTCGCAATGCCGTTGGCTTCGATATTGGAGGTTAGCGAACCCTGATCGTCCATCGCGCGGCCGCCCATTGCTCCACCCGACCCCGAAGTGCTTTCGCTGATGTTGGGGGGCGCAAAATAGTTGGCGAGGCCCTCTTTTTGCTCGGGCGTGGTCATGTTGATGAGCCAGAGGAGCAAGAAGAAGGCCATCATGGCCGTCACGAAATCGGCATAGGCGATTTTCCAGGCACCGCCATGATGGGCGTGTCCGGCTTTTTTGACCTTCTTGACGATGATCGAGCCCTGCTGACGCGACATGGCAAATGCTCCGGAGAATAAAGGTTAGGGTCCAGCCCCTAGATGGCAGCCTTGAGATCGGCCGTTGCGCGATCGACTTCGGCGAAGCTGGGGCGATCTTCGGACATGACCGCCTTGCGGGCGAATTCGACGGCGATAACCGGCGGGTAGCCCGATACGTGAGCGAGGAGGCCGGCCTTCATCGAGAGGAAATATTTGGACTCTGCTTCATTGGTGTTGCGCAGGGCCTGGGCCATCGGGCCAAAGAAGCCGTAGGCGACGAAAACCCCAAGGAACGTACCCACAAGCGCACCACCGATCAGGTGGCCGAGGACTTCGGGCGGTTCGGAAATGGCGCCCATGGTCTTGATGACGCCCAGCACGGCGGCCACGATACCCAGCGCTGGTGTGGCATCCGCCAGAGACTGGACGGCGGTTACGACACGCTCGGTTTCCTGGTGGTGGGTCTCAAGTTCTTCGTCCATCAGCGCTTCGAGTTCATGGACCGCGTAGGTGCCCAGCGTGATCATGCGCAGGTAGTCGCACATGAATTCAACCGCGTGATGGTTCTTGGCAAAGGTGGGGAAGCGCTTAAAGAGATCGGACTGCTCTGGATTTTCAATGTGCTGTTCGAGGACCAGAAGTCCCTTGGACTGAACGAGCTTGAAGATCGAAAACTGCAGCCCCAAAAGTTCGACATAGGACTGCTTGTTGTAGCGCGGTCCCTTGAACAGAGTGCCGAAAACTCCAAGGCTTTGCTTGAGAATGGCTTTTGGATTGCCGATGATGAAGGCGCCGACGGCAGCGCCCAGGATGATGACGGCTTCAAAGGGTTGCCAAAGGACTTCCAGATGGCCGCCCATGGCGGCATAGCCCCCAAGAACCGAGACAAAAACTATTACGGCTCCGGCAATCAATCGCATGCGTTCTGCACTCCCGAGGTATCGGCACCATTCTGCACCGCATCCCTCTATACCGGGGCAAGGTTACCGAACTCTAAGCCGATCCCGATTGCGAGTAATTTCCGGGGCATGGGCCGTGGGAGTGCCTGCCCTCAAAATGCCGCTGCTTTTCCACGCTTCGGACCTATTGCCGCCTTGGTAACGAGTAGGCTCTTCACAGTCTCGTGAACGACGGGACACGGGTCGCAGGCTCCGCGTGCGGCCCTTACCGAAAACGGAGAACACACATGAAAAAGACCATTTTTGCTATTGCTTCCGTCATTGGCCTCTCGATTTCGGGCGCCGCTCTCGCTCAGGATCTCGACTTTGCAACGCTTGACGCCGACGCCAGTGGCGGCGTGAGCCTTGAAGAGCTGCAGGTTGCCTTGCCCGAGCTCACCGAGGAAGAGTTCGCTTCCTATGACCTCGATGCCAGCGGCGAGCTTTCGGAAGACGAACTGGCGGCAGTGGCCGATGCTGAAGCCGACGCCGACGCGATGACCATGGAAGGTGACGTGGACGCCGAGGCACCCGCCGCGCAGTAACGAGCCTCTGAAAAGGTTTCATCGTTGGGCCGCTTCTCCGAAAGGAGAGGCGGCCTTTTGTTGCGGATGGACGAGCCCCCGGCTTTCAAAAAGCCGGGGGCTTAGTCATGGAACCGCTCTATCGCCGGGGGCGGAGAGGCACGACGTTCGATACGGGCCTGGTGGCTCTTGCCAGTTCGGCAATGCGCCATTGGGTCAGCAAAAAGAGCTGGTCGAGCTGATGATCGTAGTCAGTGCTTTGCTGGATTTGCTGCTGGAGTTCGGCAAGACGCCAACCGGCGTCGAGAAGCATGTCTCGCTGGGGATTCTGATTCATCATACGCAATACCGATTCGATTTTGGCCCGAGAGGTTCTTCTCGCGATCGATGGGCTTCCTGCGCATCGGCAAATGTGGGGGAGGGGATCGTTTGGCATGGGGGCTCGCTGACCCGCCTCCCATCGGTTTCGCACCGATGGTCCAAGAATACGGCAGGCCGCCTGTCCGGAACAAGCGGAGTTTTTTGCCCGAAATTGATTCGGGGCCAGACTGTGGGCCGAGTGTTGGCGGGGTCATCTGGTGAATTTGGTAGGCTCGCCGGGATTCGAACCCGGGACAACTCGATTAAAAGTCGAGTGCTCTACCAGCTGAGCTACGAGCCCTTACCGAAGCGGTCCATATCGACCGGCTGGAGACGCGCGGAACATAGTGCGTGGCCCCGCCGAGTCAACCCGTTTATTGGCCGCGCTTTCAAAGGGGCAGCGGTTCGCCAGCATATGGGGCCGGTTCGCAGGGCAGATCAAGCCGTTCAATGCGATCACACAGGGCCTCGGCCGACGAGAGATTGGGCAGTGGGCCGAGGACAATCCGGCTCTGATCGGTTCCTTCCGACATCGCCGCGAGAGGAGACGTGCCAAGCAAGAGCATGCCGGCCGCCTGGGTTATTTCGGCATAGAGAGCGCCAGATTCAGCAAGTGGAACGCTGCGGCCGATTGCGACGCCCTGGAGGGCGAGATCAATTGCCGGCATCGATGAGGCTGGTGTTGGCGGTTCGGCGGCAAGCGGCGGCGGCATGGGCTGATCCGCGGCTGGCGCGGGTGCCGCGCCGTCGAACAGCGGGCTGTAGCGCACGACCATCGTGCCGTCGTCGAGCTCATAAATTTCTTCTGCGGATTCGGTGATCGATGCCGTGAGCAACGAGCGATCGATGTCGCTGGAGAGGGGAAGGGATTCGATCAGAAGTGGAAGGCTCTTTTCGAGGGCGCCCAGGCGACTGATGGTTTCTCCGCTGTCGTCGTCGAGCAGGTTGAAGCGGGCCTGCAGGGCACGGTATTGCTCCATGATGCGGTTTCGATCCTCGGCCAGTTCGGCCAGTTGGCTGCGCATCTGATAATAGTTGGCGCCATCCCGGTAGGGCATGTGCAGACCACTCAGGACATTGGCTGGCAGCAGGGCCGAGATATTGACCGCAACGACGGCCAGCGCGCCGCAAACAAGCGCAGCGATGCCCCAGGGAGCAGCGTCGGCCTGGTCAGTCGGCAGAGAAAACCGTTTTGGCTTTTGCACCTAAATATGTCCCGCTTTACAGGCGAATCAGATCAAAGCAGATTTTAGGCATGCAAATGTAAACGGAGCGGTTACGCGGGTCTGTTAGGGGTTCTGCCAACACCGTGCTGCCATAAAGATGCGCGAGAGGGGCGGCAACCACAGGCTGGGGGAATTTCATGACCGATCTTATGGCAATCGTTCTGGCGGCGGGTGAGGGAACGCGGATGAAGTCCGCACACCCCAAGGTGCTGCACAAGGTTGGCGGCCGGCCGATTGCCGGACACGTTCTGGCGGCGGCGCGCGAGGCGGGTGCGAGCACAATCGCCATGATCACCGGGCCTGGACATGACGCCGTGCGCAAGGCGATGGCCGGTATCGACCCCGATGTGGCATTCTTCGAACAGACCGAACGCAAAGGCACGGCGCATGCCGCTTCCATGGCGCGACCGGTGTTCGCTGAGGCCAAAGGGTATGTGGCCGTGGTCTATGGTGACCATCCCTTGCTGCGCGGCGCGGATTTTTCGCGGGTGACCGAGCGGCTCGATGCGGGGCTGGATGCGGCGATCCTGGGATTTGAGCCCAAGGACCCCACCGGATATGGCCGGTTCATTACCGATGGTGAAAAGCTGCTGGCCATTCGCGAGCACAAGGATGCAAGCGAAAGCGAGCGGGCCATTGGGCTCTGCAACGCGTGCATTCTGGCGTTTCGGGCCGAAGTTTTCACCGCGCTTATCGACAAGGTGGGCAGCGACAATGCGCAGGGCGAATATTACCTGACCGATCTTGTGGAACTGGCCAATGCCGCCGGGCATAAGGTGGGCTATGCCGTGGCGCCGGAAGACAATGTCATGGGCGTCAATGACCGAGCGCAATTGGCGCGGGCAGAAGCGGTATTCCAGCAATTGCGGCGCGAGGATTTCATGGCGGCGGGGGTGACGCTGCACGATCCGGCAAGCGTCTATTTTTCGTTCGATACGAAAATCGCGCCGGACGTGGAAATCGAGCCCAATGTGGTGTTCGGGCCGGGTGTCGAAATCGAGCGCGGGGCGGTAATTCACGCGTTTTCCCATATCGAGGGCGCGCATATCGGCGCTGGCGCCAATGTGGGGCCTTTCGCGCGGCTGCGGCCGGGCGCGAATCTGGGCGAAGGGGCCAAGGTGGGCAATTTCGTCGAGGTGAAAAACGCCGGTATCGGGCAGGGGGCCAAGGTAAGCCATCTGACCTATATCGGGGACGCGGACATCGGGGCGGGCGCCAACATCGGCGCGGGAACCGTGACGTGCAATTACGACGGCTACAACAAGGCCAGGACGATCATTGGCGAGCATGCCTTTATCGGGTCGAATTCGGCGCTGGTGGCGCCGGTGGAGATCGGGGACGGGGCGTATGTGGCGTCGGGATCGGTGATTACCGAGCCTGTGCCGGCGGACGCGTTGGGCATCGGGCGCTCGCGGCAGATCAACAAGCCCGGTTATGGCAAGGCGCTGAACGCGCGGTTCAAGGCCATCAAGGACAACAAGTAAGGGGCGGCGGCATGTGCGGCATCGTTGGAATCATCGGAGTCGAGCCGGTCGCCGACCGGCTCGTGGACGCGCTGCGGCGGCTCGAATATCGGGGCTATGACAGTGCGGGTATCGCTACGCTGACCGGGGGCGGTCTCGACCGGCGGCGGGCAGAGGGCAAGCTCAATAACCTTGCGGCGAAACTGGCTGCCGAGCCGCTCGAGGGGATCATCGGGATCGGGCATACGCGCTGGGCGACGCATGGCGGGGCGACGGAGGGCAATGCCCATCCGCATTTGGCGGGGAAGGTCGCGGTTGTCCACAATGGGATCATCGAGAACTTCAAGGACTTGCTGGAAGATCTTGCCCGAGATGGATATTTTCCTCAGAGCGAGACAGATACTGAATCCGTGGCGCTGTGGGTGACGCGGGAGATCGAGCGGGGGGCAACGCCGCGCGAGGCGGTTGCGAACACGCTGCCGAAGTTGCGTGGTACGTTCGGGCTGGTGTTCATGTTCGCGGGCGAAGACAAGCTACTGATTGCGGCACGGCAGGGTTCGCCGCTGGCGGTCGGACATGGCAAGGACGAGATGTATCTGGGGTCGGACGCCTTTGCCCTGGCGCCGTTCACCAACCAGATAACCTATCTCGAAGAGGGTGACTGGGCGGTGATTACGCCGGGAAAGGTCGAGATTTTCGATTTCGACGGCAATGCGGTCGAGCGGGCACGGCAGGTGTCTTCGGCATCGGCGGCACTGGCCGACAAGGGCAATCATCGCCATTTCATGGCCAAGGAAATTTACGAACAGCCCGAGACGGTGTCGCACACGCTGGCCCATTATCTCGATCTGGCCGGCGAAACGGTCAAGCTACGGGAGCAATTGCCGTTCGATTTCGCAAAGCTGTCGCGGCTGACGATCACGGCGTGCGGGACGGCCTTTTATGCGGGGCTGGTGGCAAAATACTGGTTCGAGCGTTACGCGCGGCTGCCGGTGGATGTCGATGTGGCGTCGGAATTCCGCTATCGCGAGCCGCCGTTGCCCGAGAACGGGCTGACGCTGGTGATTTCCCAATCGGGCGAGACGGCAGATACGCTGGCGGCGCTGCGCTATGCGGCGAAAGAGGGCCAGCACATAGCGGCGCTGGTCAATGTGCAGGAATCGACCATTGCCAGGGAAAGTCATGTGATTTTTCCCACGCTGTGCGGACCGGAAATCGCCGTGGCTTCGACCAAGGCGACGACGGCCCAACTCTCGATCCTGGCGAGCCTGGCGATTGCCGCCGGGCAGGCGCGCGGGGTGCTCAGCCCGTCTGACGCGCATGCGCTCGTGCGGGCGCTGATCGAATTGCCACGCAATATCTCGGAAATGCTGCGATCTGAAGGGCGTATCGAAGAAATTTCACGTAACCTGGCAAGAGCCAAGGACGTGCTTTATCTGGGGCGCGGGCAGCTATATCCGATCGCGCTCGAGGGCGCACTCAAACTCAAGGAAATCTCCTATATCCATGCCGAGGGCTATGCGGCGGGCGAACTCAAGCACGGGCCGATAGCGCTGGTGAATGAGGAGATGCCGGTGATCGTGGTGGCGCCATCTGACGAGCTGATGGAAAAGACGCTCTCGAACATGCACGAGGTTGCGGCGCGCGGCGGCAAGATCATCCTGATTACCGATGCCGAGGGAAAGGCGGAGGCCGGGGGCGGCATACAGGACATCATCGAGATGCCGCGCGTTCATCCGTTCGTCGCGCCCATTCTTGCGGCAGTGCCCGTGCAGCTTCTGGCTTATCACACGGCGGTTTTCATGGGGACCGACGTCGACCAGCCCAGAAATCTGGCGAAATCGGTGACGGTGGAGTAGGGCGCAGGCGCCAACTCCGGTAGGCTGGCTAGCATGTCGGATCATTTGCGATATGCGAAAGCCACACCGGATGAGCAATTGGGCGCGCTGGAAACCCTTGTGCGCGGCAATGAAGCGCTGATGAGCGTTCTGGAGATCTTGCGGGCCGCAGAGCTGCCGCAAGCACTGGTGGGTGGTGGTGCGGTCTATCAGACGGTGTGGAACGGATTGACGGGGCGCCCGACCTGGTATGGCGTCAAGGATATCGATGCCATCTATTTTGACGACACCGATCTAAGCTATGCAGCGGAGGACGCCGTGATACGGCGGGTTGGGGCGCTGCTGTCGGATGCGCCGGTGCCTGTCGAAATCCGCAATCAGGCACGCGTGCATCTGTGGTTTGGCGAGAAGTTCGGGTTTGACGTGCCTCCGCTTAAATCATCGGCCGAGGCACTGACGCGGTACGCCTCGCGCACGCATGCGGTTGCCGTCGCGCTGGATGACGGTGGCGGTCTCACGGTCGAGGCGCCGTTCGGGCTCGACGATCTGTTTGCTTTCCGTGTGACACCGAACCGGCTGGGCAAGAGCCGGCAGGCCCATATCGAAAAGGGCGAGAGGGCCAAGAGTGTGTGGCCCGAGGTGGAAATCGTGTCCTGGTCCGAGGATGGGACCGGGCTGGTGTAACAGGGCGGGTCCAAAGATGGCGGCCATCGCTAATATCAGATTCGCATAATATATATTATGGAACTTTTGGATATAAGAGAATGGCCGATTTGCTGGGGTTTGGCCGTAGGTGCCACGCAAACCGCTCTCGATCCCGCCGATAGTGCACGCTCTTGTCCGCGATCCCATCGACCGTGCGCGGTCTTTGCCAGACTGCTTCGGAGGCGAACTGGTCATCGCGTCGACCGGCTGATACAAGCGCGCCTCGTTTTGAAAGGAGATCCCACATATGTCCCGGACTGTTGTTGAGCTCGCAAATCGCCATGTTCTTGTTCTCGATGCTTCGCATGATCTGGCAGCGGCGACTTTGGCCAACGATCTGATCGGGCTGGCGTGGGAACATGAAGTGGAAATCATTGCGGTGCCCGTAGAGTGCCTGCCGGGCGAAGTGTTCAGCTTGCGCTCCGGGATACTCGGCGAAATGGCGCAGAAGGCTGCCAATTACCGGGTGCGGATGGTTATCCTTGGCGATGTCTCCGGCCATGTGGCAGCGAGCAAGGCTTTCCACGATTATGTCTATGAGACCAATAATGGGCTGACACTCTGGATGGTGCCGGATATGGCAGCGCTGGAAGCGCGGCTCGGAGCATAGCGAGTTCAAGACGCGCCGGCGGGGTCAGGCGGTTTCGGGTGCCCTGCTCTGTTGTCCCTTGTCCTTGATCGTTGCGGCGGCCGCCAGGGCGCTGGCGAAGGCCAGGCAGGCTGCGGCGGCCATGATCCAGCGATAGGACATGCGCAGGGCCTCGGGCGGCAGGGTTGAAAGGTCGGAACCGCCAAATGCAAAGCCGAGGGCGGCGACGGCGACGAGGCCGCCGATGCGCGAGGCGGCATTGTTGATGCCCGATGCGGTGCCGCCGGCATCGTCGGGAGCGGCATCGAACACGGCCGTCGTGAGCGGCGCGACGGTTATCGTCATGCCCACCCCGATGACGACGAGACCCGGGAAGAAGGCCAACCAATAGCCGCCCATATCGACCATGATGGCGAGGACGACATATCCGGCGCCAGTGGCGGCCGGGCCGGCGATCAGCATGATGCGGGTGCCGATGCGCTTGGCGAGCGCCCCGGCATAGCGCGAGCCAAGACCGAGCAGGATCGAGAACGGCAACAGCGCGGCGCCGGCCATGGTGGCGCTGTAGCCGTTCGCGTAGATCAGGACGAAAGGCAGGATGAACAGCGAGCCTGAAAGCGAGGCGTAGAGGGTTACTGTAAGCAGGTTTGCCCCGGAAAACTGGCTGCTGGCGAACAGCGTCATGGGGACGAGCGGCTCATTGGCGCGGCGTTCGATGAAGAAAAAGCCGATGGCAAAGGGAATTGAAGCGGCAATGGCGAGGCTGCCGACGGTTGTGTTGCCCTCCCCGGCGGCGATGAGGCCGTAAGAGAGCAGGCCGAGACCTGCGACCATGGCAATTGTGCCGGCAATGTCGAACTCGCGATAGGTGCGGCCAGCGGGCGCCGCGGCGATGCGCCAGCCCATGGCCAGCGCGGCGGCGGCAATGGGAATGTTGATATAGAAGATGGCCCGCCAGCCGACCGTATCGACCAGCCAGCCGCCGAAAGGCGGGCCGAGTGCCGTTGTCAGCGCACCGGCCGCGGCCCATGTGCCGATGGCCTTGCCGCGGGCTTCGCCAGTGAAGGCCGAACCGATCAGCGCCAGGCTGGATGGCACGAGAAAGGCTGCGGCAATGCCCTGGATGGTCCGCGCGGCGACAAGCGCCAATGGGGATGGCGCGAGGGCGCAGGCGACGGAGGCAATGGCAAAGCCGACAAGACCGAACAGGAATATCCGGCGCTGGCCGAAACGGTCACCGATGGTGCCGCCGAGCAGAATGAGGCTGCCGAGCATGAGCATGTAGCCATTGACCACCCATTGGGCGGTCGACAGACCAGCATCGAGATCGGACTGAATGGCGGGCAAGGCGACGTTGACCACCGAGCCGTCGATAAAGCCCAGGCTCGAGCCCAGGATGGTGGCCGGGAGCACCCAGCGCGTGTCGCGGATTGGCGTTTCGGCACTGTCGGGATTGCTCATGACGGACGCTCGCGTGAGACGAAAACCGTATCGAACCTAAAGCCTGATGTCGATCTCCATGCCGTCGAATGCCGGGGTGACGTGGTCCGGCGTTTCGGCTTTGAGGGTCACGTAATCCATATCGACGTGGAGATTGGTGAGCACGGCTTCCTGCGGCCGATGGGTTTCGATGAGCGCCAGCGCCTGTTCGAGGTCGAGATGGCTCGGATGGGGCGTATAGCGCAGGGCGTCGAGGATCCAGGTATCGAGGTTCTCGATGGCCCAATGAGATGTCTCGGGAATGCCCGACAGATCGCAGGAATAGGCAAGTTGACCTATACGGAAACCGAGCGAGGTGATCGATCCGTGTTGCTGCTCGAAGGGCCTTATCGTGATCGCGCCCCCTGCCCCTTCGACAACAACTTCCTCGCCATCGGCAATGGAATTGGTGTTGAGAATGGGCGGGTATGAGCTGTTTTCGGGGGCCGTAAAGCAGTAGCCGAACGCTTCGCGGAGCCGGACTTCGGTAGCGATCGACATGTAAGCGTCCACCCGGCGCCTTGCGTTGAGGGCCAGGACGCGCAGATCGTCGATACCGTGGGTGTGGTCGGCATGTTCGTGGGTGAAAAACACCGCATCGATCTCCGGCACGTGGGCGGCGAGCATTTGTTCGCGCAGGTCGGGTCCGGCGTCGATGAGAACGCGGGTTATGCCGTCGGTGTCGTCGCGCGTGCCGGTGACCAGCAGTGCGCAACGCAGGCGGCGGTTTTTGGGGTTTTGGGGGTCGCAGGCGCCCCAGACATTGCCGATACGCGGCACGCCGCCGGACGAACCGCAGCCCAGGATGCGGGCGGTCAGCCGGGTGGCGGGCTTGTCGGTCATACGGTCAGCCCCGTCTTTGAAAACAGCCGGGCGAAATTGCGGGTGGATTGTTCGGCGATGGTTTCGAATGGAACGTTGCGCAGTTCGGCCAGCTTTTCGGCGGTGTGGCGCACGAAGGCCGGCTGGTTGGGTTTGCCCCGATGGGGAACCGGCGCGAGGTATGGCGCGTCAGTTTCGACGAGGAACCGGTCTTCGGGGACGAATTGCGCTACCTGCTGGATTTCGGCGGCGTTCTTGAAGGTAACGATGCCCGAAAAGGAAACATAGCCGCCGAGCGCCAGACCGCGACGGGCCAGTTCGGCGCCGGAGGAAAAGCAGTGCAGGACGAAGGGGAAAGCCCCCTGCCCGGTTTCCTCTTCGAGAATGGCAATCATGTCTTCATCGGCGGCGCGGGCGTGGATGACCAGCGGCAGGCCGGTCTGGCGGGCGACGGCGATGTGATTGCGGAAGCCCTGGGCCTGGGCATCGCGGGGCGAGGAATCGTAGTGGTAATCGAGCCCGGCCTCGCCGATGGCAACACATTTTGGATGTTGCGATAAAGCGATTATTTCATTGATGCTTATATCGAGTTCTTCATGCGCATTGTGCGGATGAGTGCCGACTGAACAGAAGACGTTCTCATGTTTTTCGGCAATGGCCAGAAGCGTGGCGAAGCGGCGGATGCGGGTGGAGATGGTGACGCAATGGCTCACGCCGTTTTCTCGCGCGCGCGTCAGAACGCCGTCGATATCGTCGGCGAGCACGTCGAAATCGAGATGGCAGTGGCTATCGACAAGCATCAGGCCGCGCCTTCATCCTTTTCCACATAGCGGGGAAAGACGCCTTCGGGAGGGGGCAGCGCGGTGCCGGGCACGAGGCGGCCATAAGAGCCCAATTGCTCGAAAGAGCGGCCCTGAGCGTGGAGTCCCAGAAGATCGAGCAGCTTTTCGCTCGAGGCCGGCATGACAGGCTGGGCGAGAATGGCGACCTGACGGACGACCTCGATGGTGACGTAAAGCACCGTGGCCATGCGGGCAGGATCGGTCTTGCGCAGCGCCCAGGGCTCCTGCCCCGCGAAATAGCGGTTGGCATCGGCCACGACCTGCCAGACGGCATTGAGCATTTGGTGGATGGCCTGATCGTCCATCGCGGCGCGTGAGGTGTCGAGCAGGGCGTCCGCGGCGCCGAGGATGGCCCGGTCCTCCGGGGTCAACTCGCCCGGCGCAGGAACCAGCCCCTCGCAGTTCTTGGCGACCATGGAGAGCGAGCGCTGGGCGAGGTTGCCCAGATCGTTTGCGAGGTCGGCGTTGATGCGGTTGACGATGGCTTCGTGATTGTAAGAGCCGTCGCTGCCAAACGACACTTCGCGCAGGAAGTAATAGCGCATGGCGTCGAGGCCGTATTTTTCGACAAGCTCGATGGGATCGACCACGTTGCCAACCGATTTGCTCATCTTTTCGCCGCGGTTGAACAGGAACCCATGGGCGAAGACGCGCTTGGGCAGTTCGATATCGGCACTCATGAGGAAGGCGGGCCAATAGACGGCGTGGAACCGCACGATGTCCTTGCCGATCATGTGGAGGTTGGCGGGCCAGTATTTCCAACGCTCATCGCTTTCGTCGGGGTAGCCGGCGGCGGTGAGGTAGTTGGTGAGCGCATCGACCCAGACATACATGATGTGCTTGGGGTCGTTGGGCACGGGCACGCCCCAATCGAACGTGGTGCGCGAAATCGAAAGATCGCGCAGGCCCGATTTGACGAAGCTGGCGACTTCGTTGCGCCGTTCGGCGGGCAGAATGAAACCGGGGTTGGCCTGGTAGTGGGCCAGAAGTTTGTCGCCATAGGCCGAGAGGCGGAAGAAATAGCTTTCCTCCTCGACCCATTCGACGGGCGAGCCGAGCGGTTCGCGGCGGATGCCGTCCGCACCGAGCGTGGTTTCCTTTTCGTCGAAGAAGGCTTCCTGACGGACCGAATACCAGCCGGAATAGGAGTCGAGATAGATATCGCCCTTTTCGACCATCTTGTTCCAGATGGCCTGCGAGGCCTTGTGGTGCCGCTCCTCGGTGGTGCGGATGTAGTCGTCGTAGGAGATGTTTAGGGTGGCCCAGAGGTCCTTGAAGGCCTGCGAATTCCTGGTCGCCAGCTCGATCGGTGCGATCCCCTCCTTTTCAGCGGTCTGTTGCATCTTCTGGCCATGCTCGTCGGTGCCGGTCAGAAAGAACACGTCCTTGCCGTCCAGCCGGTGAAAGCGCGCGATGACGTCGCTGGCGATGGCGGTATAGGCATGGCCGATATGGGGGACGCCGTTGGGGTAAAAGATCGGCGTGGTGATGTAAAAGGTCGGGCGGCTCATAGGAAAATCAGCTCACGGGCGTGGTTCTGCGCACATGGTCGCGCAGGAAATCAAAGATTGCGACCAGCGTTTGCCGCCGGTCAAGATTGTAGATATCGGCATCGGCGATAAGGGCGTTGGCCTTCTCCCACAGGCCATTGGCCGAAGCAAGGCGGAAACGTGCGGCAGGGCCCACGCGGGCGGCGGATTCGGCCTCGGTGGCGAGCCAGTCGCGGATCATGTCCTGGGCAAAGCCCAACTCGGCTCCCCTGGAGGCGGCCAGCCCGTCGGCAATCTTGAGATGGGCGCGGGTCGGGTGAGCGGCGGGGTTTTGGAGCCAGGTTTGAAGGGCGTCGAGAACGTCGCCCTCCTCGAGCATGAGGGATTCAAAGCCGCGGCGGGGGCGACCAGCGGCAAAGCTGACGGCGCGGGAGACATCTTCGGACGCCAGATCGGGGCGGACGCGCGCTATCACCTGTGCGGTATCAGGATCGGCGAGCGGGCGCAGGCCAAAACTCTGGCAGCGCGAGCGGATGGTGGCCAGCATGCCGCCGGGGCGATGGGACAGCACGATGAACATGGTGTCGGCGGGCGGTTCTTCCAGCGTCTTGAGCAGCGCATTGGCCGAGTTGGCGTTGCAATCGTCCACGCTGTCGATGATGGCGATGCGGTAGCCCGCCCTGCCCCGGGTCTGGTGCAGGGAATCGCGCATGGCGCGCACGTCGTCGACGCGGATGGCCGAATAGTACTTTTCGGAATTGGCGGGATCGGTGGTGCGGCGCAAAAGGAACAGGTTCGGGTGGGCCAATGCGGCGACCTGAGCACTGATCCGTTCCTCGGATTCGTCGGAGGTGCGTGAGAGAACCTGACGGGCGATCTCGAAAGCGAAGGTCGCCTTGCCGATGCCACGCGGGCCATGCAACAGAATGGCACTGGGCAGGCGATTGCGGTCGAGCGCACCCAGCAGCGAGGCGTGCGCCTGGCCATGACCGACGAGCGTGCCGAATTCGGGGGCCGGCACGTTGGCGATCTGGTCGGCTTCGCGACGCTCTATACTCACTCGGCCATTCCTTCGCGGGCGAGATCGGGGAAATGGTCGAGAACGGCGCGCCAGATGGCCTCTGTGAGCACCTCTTCCTCAGTATCGGCGGATAGCACGACGCAGCGGCCCGGATTGGAAATCGCGATGGCGAGGAAATTGTCGCGCAGGCGGCGATGGAAGGCGAGATCCTCTTTTTCAAAGCGATCGGCGACCGCCGGCATGCCATCTTCCATGGCGCGTTTGCGAACGCGCTCGAAGGCGATATCGGGATCCATATCGAGGATGATTGTCAGATCGGGCGTGTGCCCGTTGAGGGCGAGATGTTCGAGTGCGTCGATCAGTTTGTCATCGACCCCACCGGTCAGGCCCTGATAGGCGCGGGTGGAATCGGCAAAGCGGTCGCAAATCACCCACTTTCCTTCGGCCAGCGAGGGCGCGATCAACTGGTTGACATGGTCGAGGCGGGCGGAGGCGAACAGAATGGCCTCGGCGCCTACGCCCCAGCTTTCCGGTTTGCCCTGCAGGATGAAGGAGCGGACGGCCTCGGCCTTGGGCGTGCCGCCGGGCTCGCGGGTGCGGACAACGGAAATGCCGAGCTCCGACAGCCGATCGGCCAGGCGGCGGACCTGGGTGGATTTGCCTACGCCCTCCCCACCCTCGAATGTAATGAATCGGGGTGTGATCGATCGGTGCTGATCTGCCGCCATCGTGTCCGTATCAAATCCTGTTGCGGCCGCCAGACCACCATAAGCTGCGTTCACTAAAACCAGCCGAATGCAAGTTCCCAAAGCGCGTCGGCTGCCCGGCGCGTGATGCCACCCTGTTCGACGGCCTCTGCCGCGTAAAGCGGAGCGGTCTGAATGATCTGGTCATCGCAAAGTATGTTGAGTTGCGCAAGCCTGTCGCCTGCTCGAACCGGCGGAAGGATGGGGGCGGCGTAGGTGATGCTGGCCGAAAGGCAGCGACGGTTGCCGCGCGGCAGGTAGATATCGATGCTGCCCTCGCCGACGAGGCCGACGCTGGCCTGTTCGCCGCCATAAACGCTGGCCTGTCCGACGATTGCGCCATCGGCAAAGGCGGGGATGCGCTCGAAGCTGCGGGCGCCCCATGTGATGAGGGCCCGCGCCTGTTCGTTGCGCTGGTTCACGCTCTCCATGCCATGCAGCACGGCAACGAGACGACGTCCGCCCTGGGTGGTGGAAGCGGCAATGCCGTAGCCGGCAGCCTCGGTGTGCCCGGTCTTGAGGCCGTCGACCCCGATGCCCAGGCCCAAAAGGCCGTTGCGGTTGGATTGCCGGATGCCGTTCCAGGTGAATTCCTCAATGGCGAAGACCGGGTAGTAGTCTGGAAATTCACGGATGATGTAGCGGGCAAGATTGGCCAGATCGCGGGCCGTTACGTACATATCGGGATCGGGGAGACCGCTGGCATTGGTGAAATGGGAATCGGTGAGCCCTATGTCCTGGGCAAATTCATTCATGATGTCGGCAAAAACCGGCTCGCTGCCCGCAATACCTTCGGCCAGCGCGATGGACGCGTCATTGCCCGACTGGATGATGACCGAGTGCAACAGATCATCGACACTGACCTGCGAACCAAGCTCGGCAAACATCGCCGAGCCGCCGGACGGCGCGCCGCCTGTGCGCCAGGCGTGCTCGGAAATGAAAAACTGATCGCTAAGGCTGAGCGCGCCGCGTTTGACCATGTCGAGGACAACCGCGACGGTCATCAATTTGGCCATGCTGGCCGGCTCGATCCTTGTATCGGCTTCCTTCTGAAAAAGGACGGTGCCCGATTCATGATCGACCAGAATGGCGTATGGAGCGCTGGTATCGAAATCGAGCTGTGAATAGGCCGGGTGGGCCAGAGCGGCAATGATGGCCAATCCAACAAGAATTACGCGCCAGGTACGTTCCAGACGAACCATGAGAACCAGCCGCGCCGTGGCGCCCCTATTTTATTTAAGTCTTGTTCCCTCAATACAAAATTGGGGACGGCAAGCCAAGGGACGTTGCCATGTCCGTGGCATCGGTCGCGGTCACACCTTCGCGAAGATGGGTCAGCATCAGGTGAGTGACCGTTTGGTCGCCCTCAACAAGGGTGGTCGTATCGACGGCACCAAGGATGGCAAATCGGGTCGCGATGTCGCGGGCAATCGTTTCGTCGTTCCATGTGCCCAATGCCATGCGGATCGGCGTTCCATTGGGCTCGGACGCCGTTTCGAGGCTGGTTGCACCGGCGTAGGAGAGCACCTGAAATGGAATATACTCAGGCGCGGCAATACTGCCTGCCGCCTCCGATGCCGTCGTGGGGCGCGGAACAGGCGTCGGCGCCGCAGGAGCCGCAACCGGCGCGGGAGCTGTCTCGGCGACCTGAACCGGCTCCTGGTAGGCCATACGTGTGTTGTTCTGGATCTCGTAGGGCGTCAGTTGGTTGATCGAGGCAACCAGGAATTTGGTGTCGTCCCCGTTGAGCGGGGCCGGCCCGATATATTGCACGCGAACATCGGCCGTGCCCTGCTGCTGGAAGCCGAGAACTTCGGCGGCGCGGCGCGACAGATCGATGGTCCGCTCATAAGAAAAGGGGCCGCGATCATTGATGCGAACGATGGTCGATGCGCCATTTTCGGTATTGGTGACGCGCACATAGGATGGCAGCGGCAGCGTCGGATGGGCCCCCGACAGTGCATACATGTCAAAGACTTCGCCATTGGCCGTAAGGCGACCATGGAATGCAGGGCCGTACCAGGAGGCTCGGCCCGTCACGTCGAGATCGGGCTGCTCGCGCGGAACAAAGCGATTGCCGGCCACTGTATAGGGCTGGCCGACCACATAGCGCCCGCCACCCTTTGGGACGTTGCGCGAGGTGGTGACCCGTGGCGAGGCCTTCACGCCCATCGAGGATTCGGAGAAAAACTCATTACCTGCGAAAAGGTCGGCACCGCTACAGCCGGCCAGCAAAACAGCGGCGGCAACGGAGGTGCCAATGGCGGCAAAAAGAGAGCGGCGACGCGCCGATCCGATCTTCGAGCTCATACAATCTGACCCAATACCAACAAGATTGTTGCGCTTTCGAACCGCAAAACCGGTTCCACTATTGCTGAAAGCACGCCCGCGGACTTGCGGTTCTTTCGCATATCGAACCTTCCAGAAACCACAGGTTTGTGTAGGTTTTCTTAACGTCCGGGCAGTCTTTTGGAGCGGAGCGGCTACATCAGGCCGCGCGTCTTGAGCGCGTTGCGCACCGCGCGGGCATGGCCGATGGCGCCCGGGGTGTCTCCATGCAGGCAGATCGAACGGGCGCTGGATTGGAAAACCGTTCCGTCTATCGCGACGATTTCACCGTGCTCGGCGAGCCGAAGGCATTGGGCGACGACGGAAGCGGTATCCTCAAGCACGCTGCCAGGCAGGTTGCGGTCTGCCAGCAGTCCGTCAGGCGTGTAGGCACGGTCGGCATAGGCTTCGGCGATAATCGGAAGCCCGAGTTCTTGCGCGGCCTTTTCCTGGGCTGAAGCCGCGAGGGCGAGAATGGCGATGCCGGAATACCGTTCGGCCACGCCTGCGAAGATGGCGCGCGAAAGGGCTTCGTTTTCTGCAGCCATATTGGCGAGAGCGCCGTGGAGCTTGAGATAGGCGATGGAAGCCCCCTCCTCCGCCGCGACGGATGCCAGACGGGCTATCTGGGCCAGAACCTGGCTACGGACCGTTTCGAAGGGCAAATCAAGGCGGCGGCGACCGAAATTGTCGGGATCCTCGAAACCTGGATGTGCGCCGATGCGGACGCTATTGGCAAGCGCGCCCTTTATGGCGGCGCGCATTGTTTGCTCATTGCCGGCGTGGCCGCCGCAGGCAATGGAGGCGCTGGTGACGATTTCGAGCATGGCAAGGTCGTCGCCTATGCCCTCACCCAGATCGGCGTTGAGATCGATCAGGGCTTCCATTTGGAGATCCTGTGCGCGTGCGCGACGGTAACGGGTTCAAAGCGCACCATTTTTCCCGCGCGGAGCTGGGCGAAGCGGTCCAGATCGGCATCGATGACCGTGCCGATGCGTGGATAGCCGCCAGTGGGCTGGTTGTCGCGCATGAGAACAATCGGGGTGCCATCGCCGAGGATCTGAATGTCGCCGGGCACGACGGCGTCGGAAACGAGATTGAGCAGTCTTGCATCGGCAAAAACGGATTCAGTGTCATCGAGCCTGACGCCCATGCGATCCATGCGCGCGGAGATGCGGAAACCGGACGCGGTGAAAGCTGCGCGGATCGCGGCGGAAAACAGGTCCGCGTGGATGCCCCAGACAAAGCGGATGGGGTCGCCCGGCGCGGCGGTTGCGGGGCGGATCGGGGCAATCGGGGTGTCGGTCAGCTCATCGAGGTCAAGTTCGTCGCCGGCAGCGAGCATGCGGCCATCGAGGCCACCCAGCCCAACCGTTGCGTTTGTGGATCGGCTGCCGAGAACAACGGGAACACCGATTTCCGCTGCAAAGCGCAGATAGGCATAATTGCCGTAGGGGCCGGGTTTTATGGAAATTTTCGCCTCTTCGACAAGGTCGATGCGGGATGGCCAGGGGCGGGCATCGCCATCGACGGTCAGCGTAAATGAGCCGCCGGCCGCACCGGTCGCCAGCGGGGCGCCGTGATAGGTGAAATCGAGGCCCAAGGGGCCGATCTCGATTGCCGCCCCACATGGTATCTCAGCTGTCGCGGCGGCAAGCGCGTAACCGGCCCGATCCATGGGGCCAGAGGCACCGATACCATGGGCGAAAAGCCCCGGACGCCCGGCGTCCTGAATTGTTGTCATCGGGCTGACGCGGGTGAGAACGACGCGGCTCATCGGGCGGTCTCGAAGGTGATCGTGTCCCCCGCCCGCAGCCGGGTGGGCGGGGACGCGGCGGGATCGAAATTGATAAGGCTGGTGCGGCCGATCACAGCCCAGCCGGTGGGGACGGGCGTGGCGGTAATGGCCGTCTGGCGGGCCGCGAAAAGAATGCTGCCAGCGGGAACAGAACGCCTGACCTCCTTGCGGCGTGGCACGAGAAGATCCTCGGCATGCATGCCGCAGTAAACGAAGCCCGGCGCAAAGCCGACGGCAAGGATGTGCAGCGGACTGTACCTGTGGGCATCGATGAAGGCGGGAACTGTCAGTCCGAGTTCACGTGCCACAGCTTCGATATCGGGGCCCTCCTCGCCGCCATAGGCAATGGGAATCGTATGGCGGGCCGGTTGCGCATCGTGCTGGCCGACCCGGTCGATGAGCCTCAATTCGCCGCTGAGCGTAGCGTAGCCGATGCGCTGCGGGTCGTAGCGCACCAGGACGGAGACAAGATTGGGGACGATTTCGACAATGCCGGGAATGGGGCGGATTTCGAGGTTTCGTGCAAAGGCAATGGCGGCCGCGTTGGCGCTCAGGTCGAGACGATCGGCAAAGCGTACGAGAATGCCGCTGTCGCCGAGCGGCATAAGCGTTGGAACGATCTCGACAATGCCATCCACTGCGTATCCTGCCCCTTTTCCGATGCCTGTGAGGGCGTAGCGGGGAGTGCTTGCATTGGCAAGTCAAACACGACACGATGATTAGGGTCTGGAGGCATCATGCGGATTTTTATCATTGCGGCCAGTCTTGTGATTCTGGTTGTCGCGCTGTTGACGCTGGGGCTTTCGGCGGCCGAATTCGGGTTCGTCATGCTCGGGGGCGCACTGGTGGTTGCGGTTGTGATGTACATCATCACAAGGCGGCGGTATCAGCGCATGAGCGACAGCGACAAGAACGACCGCGAGCCTCCCAGCCTTCCCTAGAGATTGATCGGGCGCGGTGCGATTTATTCAATTTTTCCGCGATGCGTTTGCCGGGCTTTGGCAACTTGATGATCAAATGGGCCCCATGAAGCACATGAGATCACAGACATTACAGCAGCGCGCATTGTGCGGCCAGGTCGAAGCGGTCCTGGAAAATCTTGACCGCTCGCAGAGTCTGCCCAGTTGCCTTAGCCTGTCGATCGAGGAAATCATCGAACGGGCCTGGGAAATGGCCTATCGTTCCAGCCCCGAAGCTACCTGTGGCAATGTGATCGTCGTGCCGCAATGGGCCTTCCGTCACAAGAGTGCGACCGAAACGCTCTAGCCGTTGCACCAAGGCCGATGCCTGCCTAGATTGACGCTGCATTGGCAAACGGGGCGCGGCCATGGACGTTGAGATTGCCCGGACTTCATCTTCTCCACGCATCGGTGTGGCCCTGGGCGGCGGCGCGGCGCGCGGGCTTTCCCACATACCCTATATCGAGGCGATGGACGAGCTTGGCCTTAGGCCATCCCGGATATCGGGCTGTTCCATCGGCGCGCTGATTGGTGCGGGCTGGGCGAACGGGATGACAGGCGCCGAGTTGCGTGAGTACGCCTACAGCGTCCTTGGCAGCTTTCAGCTGGTCGCCGGAACCGTATGGTCGGCACACCGGCCCAGCCTGATCGGCATATTGCAGAACGGGCTGAGCTTTCAGGTCGATGCCGAGAGCATAACCGACGCCTTTCTGCCTGACGGGTTTCCCGAGGACTTTTCCGAGCTCAAGGTGCCGTTTTCGACAGTAGCCGCCGACTATTACAGCTGGGAACAGGTGGTGTTTGATTCCGGTCCGTTGCGGATCGGAATTGCTGCTTCGCTGGCCATTCCAGCTGCGTTCAAGCCCGTTCGTCTGGACGGCCGCACCTATATCGATGGCGGTGTCATCAATCCCGTTCCAGTCGATCAGGTCATGGCCGAGTCCGATATCGTGGTTGCCGTTGACGTGAACGGAAGCCCAGAGCCTCCGGCCCAGGAAGCAGACCCTGGAATGGTCGATCTCGGGTTCGTGGCCACGCAGATCATGATCCAGACGATCGTGCGCGCCCAGTTGGAACGCTATCCCCCCGATATCTATATCCGGCCGGCTGTAAATCCCTTTGGCTTGATGGAGTTCTGGAGGGTCAAGGAACTGCTTGAGGCCTGCGATCCAGACAAGGACAGGTTCAAGCGCGTCATGGAAGAAAAGCTGGAAAACTTCCATCGTTCGGGGCATAGAATCGACATCTGACCGGTTGATGAGACGGACCCAAAATAATGAAAATTCTTGCCGCGACGCTTTGCCTGCTGGTTCTTGCAGCGTGTTCGTCCACCTCGTCGGGGAGCCCCGAGCTCAGTGTCAGCCAGAAGACCAAGGTCGAGTGCGTGGCGAGCAATTTCGAGCCCAATGGGTGCACGACTTCACATGAACTCGGCGTGGCCGCTACGCTGACCACAAATCCGGGCGCTCTGCCGAGCGCCGCCGATTTGCGCGTGCCGGGGGCTGGAGAATCCGAGTTTTAGCCGTAGCCAGGGTTCGTCAGGAGACCCTTCCGTGCCGGGCGAGGAAATCGAGCAGCGCCCTGACGCGTGACGGTAGTGGGCCGCCCTGCCCGACATAAACGGCGTGGAAGGTTTCCTTGTCGCCGGTCTGGAGGTGGTCGAGCACCGGCACAAGGCGTCCCGCCGCGATGTCATCGCGAACGGTAAAGCCAGCCAACCGGGCCAGACCCACGCCCGACAATGCCAGCTGGCGCACGCCCTCGCCGTCACTCGCCTGCACCCGGCCGCTGACCGGGACGATGGTGGTTTTTCCCTGTTCCCGAAGCGTCCAGCCATCGACCGAGCGGGCATAACCGAAGCCAAGGCGATCATGGTTTTCGAGATCGGCGATGCTAAGCGGTTCTCCGCGGCGCTCGAGATAGGCTGGCGCCGCAACGATCACCAACGGCGTTTCGCCGAGCTTGCGGGCAACAAGGCTTGAACTCTTTAGCGGTCCTGCGCGGATTGCCACGTCCATGCGCTCGGCCAGCAGATCGACCACGGCGTCGGTTTGCACGATGTCGAGCGTGATACCCGGGTGGCTTGCCAGAAATTCGGGGAGCAATGGTGCCAGGATATGAGTGGCATAGGACGCGCTGGTGTTGATACGCACGCGGCCTACAGCCGCCTCGCCCATGCCCGCTGCCCGTTCAGCGTCTTCCAAATCGGCCAGCACGCGCGTTGCCCGTTCATAGAAGGCGCAGCCCTCGGGAGTGAGTTGGAGCTGGCGCGTCGAGCGATTGAGCAGTCTGGCACCGAGGCGCGCTTCGAGCCGGGCGATCAGCTTGCTGACTGCCGATGGCGTCATGCGCGCGGCGCGGGCGGCCGGAGAAAAGCCGCCCAGTTCGACCACTCGCACGAACATCTCCATCTCGCCTGATCGATTCACGTCAATGCGGGCCATGATGATTTGAACTCACAAGTGCTGTTCCAATGCGCATTCTATTTCATCGCATACTGAAGGTCTATCTTTCGGAAATCAGTTTCGAACGAATAGAGATTTCACATGCCTTTGGCACTTTATGCCCTGACCGTCGGCGCTTTCGGCGTGGGCGTTACCGAATTTGTCATCATGGGCCTGCTTTTGGAGGTCAGCCGTGAATTGAACGTCACCATCGCGGCCGCGGGACTTCTGATCTCGGGCTATGCGCTTGGGGTTACCGTCGGCGCCCCGGTTCTGACCGTGCTCACGGCACGCTGGCCCCGCAAGCGCGTGCTGATCGGGCTGATGGTGATTTTCGTTGTCGGCAATGCCGCGTGCGCGCTCGCCCCCACCTATGGTTGGCTGATGGCGGCGCGGGTGCTGACGGCGCTGACCCACGGTACGTTCTTCGGGGTCGGCGCGGTGGTAGCCACAGGGCTTGTTTCCGAGGACAAGCGCGCGTCGGCCATTGCCATCATGTTCACTGGTCTAACGGTGGCGACAGTGCTGGGCGTGCCTTTCGGCACCTGGCTTGGCCAGCACTTTGGCTGGCGGGCAACCTTCTGGGCCGTCACGGGAGTCGGGCTTGTTGCTATCGTCGTCATGGCCTGGCTGGTGCCGGAAGACCGGACGCGGCCGCAAGCATCGGACTGGCGTGCAGATCTGCGCGCCATAGGCCGCCGCCCCGTGCTGCTTGGTCTTTTGACGACTGTGTTCGGGTATGCGGGCGTTTTTGCCGTCTTTACCTATATCGCGCCCTTGCTGACCGAGATTGGCGGGTTCGACGACGGTGCCGTCTCCCCGATCCTGCTGGTGTTCGGAGGTGGTCTGTTCGCGGGAAATTTGCTGGGCGGCAGGCTGGCCGACCGTGGCCTTGTTCCCTCCATATTGGGAACGCTGGCGGCGCTCACTCTCGTCCTGGGTCTGATGACCTTCACATTGGGCAATCAAGTCACCGCCGTGGTTTTTACCGGCTTTCTTGGTGCGACGGGCTTTGCCACGGTCGCACCCCTGCAGATGTGGGTGCTGTCAAAAGCCGAAGGGGCCGGACAGAGCCTCGCATCGAGCTTCAACATCGGTGCCTTCAATCTCGGCAATGCTGTTGGTGCGTGGACTGGTGGCGTGGTTATCGATCACGGACCGGGGCTCGCCCTCGTGCCGGTCGTCGCCGCACTGTTTCCGCTTCTCGCCATAGCGATCGCGCTGATCGCCGTTCGTCCAGGCAGGCGGCCTTTGTCGACGCCCGCCTGCAACCCCATTCACTAAGGAGTACTTCCATGGACTACAGACCGCTTGGCAAATCAGGCCTCAAGGTACCGGCTCTCAGCTTTGGTGCCGGCACGTTCGGTGGAACCGGCCCGCTTTTCGGCAATTGGGGCACTTCAGACGCCACTGAGGCACGGCGACTCGTCGACATTTGCCTCGAGGCCGGTGTCAATCTGTTCGACACCGCCGATGTCTATTCAGACGGAGCCTCCGAGGAGGTGCTCGGCGAGGCTATCAGAGGCAAGCGCGACTCGGTACTGATCTCGACCAAGGCCAGCCTTCCGATGGGCGACGGCCCGAATGATGGCGGTTCGTCCCGTTTCCGGCTGATCGGGGCGGTCGAGGATGCGCTGCGCCGTCTTCAGACAGACTATATCGACGTCTTTCAGCTCCATGCGTTCGACGCGGGTACACCAATCGAGGAGGTGCTTTCAACGCTCGATATGCTGGTTCGGGCCGGTAAGGTCCGCTATGTCGGTGTCTCCAATTTCTCGGGCTGGCAGGTGATGAAGTCACTGGCCGTGGCCGACCGCCACGGTTGGCCGCGCTACGTCGCCAATCAGGTCTATTATTCGCTGGTCGGGCGCGACTATGAATGGGAATTGATGCCACTGGGCGAGGATCAGGGCCTTGGGGCGCTGGTCTGGAGCCCGCTGGGCTGGGGCCGGCTGACAGGGAAGATCCGGCGCGGGACGCCTTTGCCGGAAAGCAGCCGGCTGCATGAGACCGAAAGCTTTGGCCCGCCAGTGGATCAGGAGCTTCTCTATCGCGTGGTCGATACACTCGATGGGATAGCCGAGGAAACGGGCAAGACGGTTGCGCAGGTCGCGCTCAACTGGCTCCTGCAGCGCCCGACGGTGTCTTCAGTGATCATTGGCGCGCGCAATGAAGAGCAATTGCGCCAGAACCTGGGCTCTGTGGGCTGGAATCTGACGGTTGAACAGATTGCCAAGCTCGATGAGGCGAGCACGGTCAACGCGCCCTACCCCTATTTTCCCTATCGTCGACAGGACGGCTTTAAGCGTCTCAGTCCGCCGATGGTGTGAGGTGACACCGGCTGTATCTGTCTCAGTAGAGCGTAAAGATCACAACCGAGGCAATCACGTTCCAGCCGACATGCGCGGCGATCGGGGCGGCGAGGCGCCCCTTTCGCCACCAGTAGAGAAGGCTCAACAGGAGGCCGCCGTAAAATCCCGTGTCAATGATGCCCGCCCAGCCCTGGTAGCCGTGGCTGAGGGCGAACAGCACGACAACAACGACCGTAGCAAGGATACATGCCGCTTTCCCGCCACCAAAAACCGAGGCTACACCACCCAGCAGCAGTCCGCGGAACAGCAGCTCTTCACTTGTCGAGCCCAGCAAGGCCAGGATCAGCATGCCGACCAGGCCCGTAGGCGCTTCCCCCATCTGCGCCGCATTGGCGATGATGTCGGTTCGCTCGGCCCCGCCTGTGGCCGGAATGATCACCAAAAACTGCAAGATGGCAAAGAGGACGGCAATTGTCAGACCGGCGATTACGTCTGGTCCGATGCGATGAATTGTCCAGCCAACATCGGCGGGACGCAATCGGGCGAAGCGAAGCGCCAAAACAATGGCGCCACCACCCAGCACAAACTCCGCCGCTCCGAGAAAGGCAAAACGGGCGCCAGTCGATAGTTCCAAGATATTGACGAGGACATAATCGGACGCGATCACTATCGCGTACCAGGCGACAAGCCCAAACAAAAGCGCGGCGATCTGGCGGACAATCAACATGGCGGCGCTTGTTTGAGCATGGTGGCCCAAAGTTCGCAACCCTTTCCCCTGTCTGAAGAAATTCTTCTCTGGGGTGGAACTCGAGCGCGCATTTTTCTGCTTGGCGGGTGGGGGGAGATTCGAACTCCCGAGACGCTCTCACGCCCGCCGGTTTTCAAGACCGGTGCAATCAACCACTCTGCCACCCACCCGTTGAGCCGCAAGCCCTAGCAAGGGCTGGTCGATTGATTTGCGGTTTACCGGTTCGGCGCGGGGCTGTCCAGAGGATCGGGCACTGTTATGGGCGGTTTGCGGCGAGGGCGGGAGATCATGTCCTTGGAGGCAAGAACGGCGCCGCCGGTGATAAGCAGGCAAGCAATAGCGATGGGGGTGGTCAGGGCCCCTATCCCGAACAGGATCAGGAGCAAGGTCGAAAGGAGCGGTGCGGCATAGCTGGCGGCGCCCAAAACCTGAATATTGCCGTGCTTGACGCCATAGTCCCACACAAAAAACGCTCCGCCCACCGGCATGAGTCCCATGCCGAGCACGGCCAGCCACTGCATCGCGTCGGCGGGCATCACCGTTTGCTCGAGCGCAAGATGGCACGCCAGAGAAAGCACGGCAGCGGCGGCGCAGTACCAGGTGACCATACGGGTGGGGACCTGAGCGAAACGGCGCGAGATGAGCGAATAGCCGGCCCAGGTGACCGCCGACAAAATGCTGATGAGATAGCCGAACAGGTATTCGACCTCGAAGGCAAAGCGACCGCCGTCGGAAACGATAAGCACGGTTCCCGCCAATCCGAGCAAGGCACCGGTCACATGGTGCCAGCGCAGGCCCTCGCCCGGCATCAGCGCCGAACCGAGCACGATCAGCAGCGGCCAGAGGTAGTTTATGAGATTGGCCTCAATGACCGGGGCGTTCCGGACGGCGGTAAAATACAGGAAGTGGAAACCGAACAGCCCCAGTACGCCAACGACCCACGCCATGGGCGGAACTTTGACGGCGGGCGCCTGAGACTTGCCGCGGCGTCCGGTTGCCACAAGGCCGACAAGCGTCGCCACGGCGAAGGAGAAGGCACACAAAAGGAACGGCGGGACCTCGCCCGACAGGCTCGAGAACAGCGCCAGGAGCGACCACATAAGGATCGCCGAAAATCCGATCAGCGTTGCACGAACCACTGTTTTTTCCTTCGCCCCTGTTGGGTGGACAGAAGCCGTATCACGACCTTTGCACCAGCAATAGGGGTTTTAGGGCAACAGAATGGTCGAACCGACGGTCTGGCGCCCCTCGAGCGCGCGGTGAGCGTCGGCGGCTTCCGACAGGGCGAAGCGCTGGCCGATATGGGGTTTTACAGCGCCCGATTCGACCGCGGCAAACAGTGCCTTGGCGCCGGCAAGCAGCGCGGGACGCTCGGCGAAGTAGTGAGCACCCGTCGGGCGCGTGACAAACAGCGAGCCCTTGCGGGCCAGGATCCCCAGATCGGGGACGGATACCGGGCCGGTGGCGTTGCCATAGCTGACCATGAGGCCCATTGGCCGCAGGCAATCGAGCGATTTTTCGAAGGTGGCCTGCCCTACCCCGTCATAGACCACGTCAACGCCCTTGCCGTTGGTCAATTCGCGAACCCGTAGGGCGAAGTCTTCCTCGGAATAATTGATGACCTCGTCGCAGCCATTGGCCTTTGCAAGCGCCACCTTATCGGGATTGCCGGCGGTGCCGATGACGCGGGCGCCGATGGACTTTGCCCACTGGCAAGCGATGAGGCCCATGCCGCCGGCGGCGGCCTGGAACAGGATGGTTTCGCCCGAGCGCACGGGCCAAGTGAGAAACAACAAATAGTAGGCCGTAAGGCCCTTTAGCATGATGGCGGCAGCGGTTTCGTAATCGATCGAATCGGGCAGCAGGACGGCCTTTGCCGCCGGCATGATGCGCTCCTGGGCGTACGAGCCGATGGTGCCCTGATAGGCGATGCGGTCGCCTGGCTTGAAACCTGTAACGCCGGCACCGACCGAAATCACTTCGCCAGCGCCTTCGGAGCCGGGGATCAAGGGCAGCGGATTGGGGTAGAGACCGGTGCGGTGATAGGTGTCGATGAAATTGACCCCGATGGCGTGATGACGAACGCGAATTTCGCCGGACCCGGGTTCCCCGATCTCGACATCACGGAAATCGAGGGCCTCGGGGCCACCATACTGGTCAACGACAATGGCTTTCATATTCCTGCCTATTCTCTTCTTCTGGCCGTGCGCAGCCTTTGGGGGCGGCGCCGGAGGAGGACGGGTTTTTTCCGGCGGGACTTTTGCACAGCGGTATCGTCTTCGCCAAGGGGCGGTTCGTCGCTGTCTGGGGATTCATCTTCCAATGTCTCTTCGGGTGTTTCCGGCTTCTCCTCGGATATAGGCTCCGTCGCGGCAGGCTCGGGCTCATCAATGGAGACCTCAGGAACCAGCGTTTCTGGTTCGAGGCTCGGTTCGGTGCGGTCGATAAAGGGCGTGGCAGCTGCCGGCGGGGCGGCGTGCGCCGACGGCTCAAGCTTTTGTGCCGCCTGCGGACGATGGATGAATTTGGAGAACACCAGAACCGTGACGCCGATGCCCACGGCGATATGGAGATATTCGCGCAGGACAGGCATGCCCAGGCCTTCGGCGATCAGCACGGTGCCCACGACGAACACAATGCCCAGCGCCACGGCTCTTATCGCCGGGTGGCGGGTGATAAACCCCGCGATGGAGGCAGCCGCAAGGAACAAGAGGGCGCTAGCCACAATGATGGCGATGACCATAGCCTGGACGTAGGCCGTCATTCCGACGGCGAGGATAATCGAATCGACCGAAAAGATGACGCTGAGCGCGACGAGTTGGCCAATGGCCAGGGAGGGGCGTTCTGATAGGCCGGCGTCGGGCTGTTCGTCGGGAGCCAAACCGGGCTCGACCAGTAGATGGAGCTCGGTAACGGCCTTGTAGACAAGAAACAGGCCGCCGCCGAAAAGGACGACCTGACCCCAAGTGGGAGACCAGCCGGCCAAGGTGAAGGCGGCCCGGTCAAGGCCGAGGAGCCAGAGGACAATGGCCAGAAGAGCCAATCGGACGATCGTGGCGAAGGCGGCGCCGAAAAGGGCTGCGCGCCGACGCTGCTCTTCGGGCAACATAGCGATGCGGTTAGCGGTCAGATTGGCGTTTTCGGTCCCGAGCACCACTTCGATGCCAATCAGGAGGATAAGGCTGGCCCAGAAGGCCGGTTCGACGACGAAATCCAGCATTTTTGCCCTCAGCGGTTGGGACATGGACACTCTTGGGGCCCATGGCAAGATCGGCGACCGCCCCGGCGCGCGAAGTGGGCACATTTGCGGGCAACAACGGCAATAAAGCGGCAGACCGTTTCTCGCCGCTTGCGAGGGCGGCCATGGCGGCCTACATCTTGAGTAATCATCGAGGTGAGCATGGCCAATCACACGCAGATCGCCGTCATCGGTGGCGGGCTCGTCGGCAAGGCAACGGCGGTTGCTGCTGCCAATGCCGGGTTTTCGACACTTCACGTGGCACCCGAGGCGCCGGTGGATCGGCGGACGTCGGCGCTGATGGGGCCGTCGGTCGACTATATGACGGACGCGGGGCTGATCGGCGATCCTGAAACGCTCGGTGTCGCCCTCACCCGCATCCGAATCATCGATGCGACCAAACGGCTTTTGCGCGCTCCGGAGACGGTGTTCAGTGCATCGGAATTCGGGTATCGCGCCTTTGGCTGGAATTTTGCCAATGCGCGGCTTGGCGAGAGTTTTTCGCAGGCGGGGCTCGTCAATAAAAACCTAGCGCTTCGCGCGGCGACGCTCAAATCGGCCAGGAGGGTCGATGGCAACTGGCATCTCGAACTCGATGATGGCGACACGCTGACGGTGGATCTGCTGGTGGGCGCCGATGGCAAGGGATCGAGCGTGCGCAAGGCTGCCGGAATTGCTGTAAAGGAGCGCAAATTCGATCAGGCGGCGCTGGTGTGCGATCTGGAGCTGGGTCGGGGGCTCGACGGGGAGTCGGTGGAATTTCACTATCCCAACGGGCCGTTCACGCTGGTTCCGGCTGGTGGCAATCGCGCCAATCTGGTGTGGATCGACAGGCTGGACACGCTTGAGGATGCTCGAAGCGAGCCGGGGCGTTTCGTTTCAACGCTCAACGAAAAATCGCGGCACCTTTTTGGCGCCATCGAGGTGGCCAGTCCCAATTTCGTATTCCCGCTGTCTGTTCTGTCGGTGGATGTGGCGGGCAAAGATGCCGCGGTGCTGGTAGGAGAATCGGCGCACGCGTTTCCGCCTATCGGCGCGCAGGGGCTCAATCTGGGTCTTCGGGATGTCGCCAGTCTCAACGCATGCCTGAAGGCAGCCAATCCTGGATCGTATGGCTGGGCCGATGCCGTTGCACGCAGTTATGGCGTGGCGCGGCGGACCGACCTGATGCGAACCGGGGCTTTCGTGGATGGGCTGTTTACGTCCCTGCTCTCACCGCATATTCCCGCGCAGGCCTTGCGGAGCGTCGGGCTTTGGGGGCTCAAGACATTCCCCATGTTGCGAAAGCACGCAATTTCCTTCGGCATGGGCAAATAAAAAAGGCGGACCGAATGGTCCGCCTTTTCGATATGGGAGTTCGGCAGCGCCTTATTGGGCGGCCGGCGCCTCTTCGGTGGCAGGGGCAGCCTCGCCCCCTTCCATTTCCTCGCGAAGCTGGTTGGCGCGGTCCTGCAGGACCTGCTCAAGAACGTTTTCGGTCGAATTGGCCTGGTTGAGCTCTTCGATCGAAATGCCTTCAGGGTTGTCATAAACCGCGGTGAACCCGGCGAGGTTGATATCGATGGTGATATCTTCGTTCTGGCGGTTCTTGGCGGTCAGGGTGAGGGTGCTGCCGCGCTTGAGGCTCTGGATGTAGGATTCGTTGATGACCAGCTGAGCCGAACAGGCCTGGGGGTCGCACAGCATGTAGGGTACGCGCACGGGCTTGCCGCTGTCGATCTGCCATGTAAGGCCAAAGGGCAGCAGCACGCCGATCGGCACCGAGGCGACCGCAAGGAGACGGCTTTCCTGGCTGGGATCGTCGCGCAGAAGGAACGAGCCGGTGAATACGCCGGTGTTGCTGACCACCTGGCGCATGATGCACGCTTGGCTGCCGTCGTCGAGATCGCTACAGACCTTGAGCCAATTGTTCTCGGCCGGGCCGTCGGATGCTTCGGCCTGGTCGATCATTCCCGCGTCTGCGGACTGCGCATGGACAGCACCAGCCATTGAAAAGGCCAGTCCCGTGGCAACAGCGCCGGCAAGTATCGCGTTTTTGAGTTTCATGGACATTCCTGTTGCTCTGGGCAGGTGGACCCCGCCGGAATCATAAGGTTCAAATACGTTCAAGAGCGGCGAAATCGGGCAATAGCATGACGTTGGTGCACTGCCAATGCGCTTGGGCCGCTCGTGTTGCTCAAAGACGTCACTGGCCAGCTGCGAGACCGGCCAGCCGCGAGAGGATCGCGGCGCTGCCCTTGAGGCGCTGCTCGGCAGTCGGCCAGTTGCGCGCGAACATGATCTTTTGATCGGGGCGCAGCCGGGCCGCCTGTCCGGGGTCTGCGATATGACGCACCAATCCGGCAGGATTTGGGAAGACGCCGTTGCGCAGGGTGATTAGTGCGCCCTTGGGGCCGGCATCGACCTTCTCAACATTGGCGGCACGACACAGAGATTTGATGAGCACGACCTTGAGCAGGGCTTCGACTTCCTCGGGCAGCGGACCGAACCGGTCGATCATTTCCGCGCCGACGCCATCGATTTCGTTGGCATCGGTCAGATCGCCAAGGCGGCGGTAAAGCTGCATGCGGACCTGAAGGTCCGGCACATAGGCTTCGGGAATCATCACCGGCATGCCCAGCGAAATCTGCGGCGACCATTGGCCGGCCTCTTCTTCCTCGGCCGATTGCCCTGCCCTCAAGGATGCCACTGCCTCTTCGAGCATGGACTGGTAGAGCTCAAACCCCACTTCCCGGATGTGGCCGGACTGTTCTTCGCCCAGGAGATTGCCGGCGCCGCGAATGTCGAGGTCGTGGCTGGCGAGCTGAAAGCCGGCGCCAAGCGATTCGAGCGACTGGAGAACCTGCAGACGGCGCTGGGCCTGATCGTTGAGTTTGCGGTCTGCAGGGACTGTGAAAATGGCGTAGGCGCGGGTCTTGGAGCGGCCGATGCGGCCACGGATCTGATAGAGCTGGGCAAGGCCGAACTTGTCGGCGCGGTGCACGATCAGGGTGTTGGCGGTCGGCACGTCGAGGCCGGATTCCACGATGGTGGTTGCGACGAGCACATCGAACTTGCCATCGTAAAAGGCGTTCATGGTGTCATCGAGCTGCTGGGGCGCCATCTGGCCGTTGGCGACCACGAAGCTGACTTCGGGCACGTGGTCGGCCAGGAATTGCGCGATGTCGGCCTGATCGGAAATACGCGGGCAGACATAGAAGGCCTGGCCGCCACGATATTTCTCGCGCAGCAGGGCTTCGCGGACGACGAGCGCATCGAAGGGCGAGACAAAAGTGCGGATGGCGAGGCGATCCACTGGAGGGGTGGCAAGCAGGGAAAGATCGCGCACGCCGGTCAGGGCCAGTTGCAAGGTGCGCGGGATTGGCGTTGCCGAGAGCGTTAACACGTGAACGTTGGCCCGCATTTCCTTGAGGCGCTCCTTGTGCGCCACGCCAAAATGCTGCTCCTCATCGACAATCATCAGGCCAATGTCGCGGAATTCGATCGATTTCGACAACAGGGCGTGGGTGCCGACCACGATATCGACGCTGCCGTCCTTGAGGCCCTCTTTTGTTGCCTTGAGTTCGGCGGCCGGGACGAGCCGCGAGGCCTGACGCACGCGCACAGGCAGGCCGGCGAAACGGTCCGAGAACGTCTTGAAGTGCTGGCGGGACAGCAGGGTCGTGGGCACGACGATGGCGACCTGGCGCCCGCTCATGGCCATGACGAAGGCGGCACGGAGCGCCACTTCGGTCTTGCCGAAGCCCACATCGCCGCAGACCAGCCGGTCCATGATGCGGCCCGAGGTAAGATCTTCGAACACTGCGTCGATAGTGGCGAGTTGGTCCTCGGTTTCTTCGTAGGGAAAACGCGCGCAGAATTCATCATAGGCGCCGGTCTGGACTTCGATGGGCTCGGCGTGGGCCGTCTGGCGGGCGGCAGCAATCTTGATGAGCTGCTCGGCCATGTCGCGTATGCGCTTTTTGAGTTTGGACTTCTTGGCCTGCCATGCCACCCCGCCCAGCTTGTCGAGTTCGGCGCCCTCTGCCCCATATCGCGAGAGCAGCTCGATATTTTCGACGGGCAGATAGAGCTTGTCGCCCTTGGCGTATTCGATCTCGACGCAGTCGTGGGGCGCGCCTTGCACCTCAATGGCCTTGAGGCCGATGAAGCGTCCGATGCCGTGATCGACGTGGACGACGAGATCGCCCGCCGACAGCGCACTCGCTTCGGTGAGCGCGTCGGATGCCTTTTTGCGCCGTGTCTGACGGATGATGCGCTCGCCCAGAATATCCTGTTCGGACAGGACGGCGATATTGTCGGTCAGATAGCCGGTTTCTAGAGGCAGAATGACCAGGCCGAGTTGGCCGACCTTGAGCAGATCGACCTGTTTCCAGTTCTCGAGCTTTTTGACCGCCTTGAGCCCGTGATCCTTGAGCACCTGGCCCATGCGGTCGCGGGTGCCTTCGGTCCAGCAGGTGATGATCGTCTTGCGCCCTGCCCGCGCCTCGGACTTGATGCGCGAAATGACCGCTTCAAACAGGTTGGTATCTGCTGCCTGACGTTCCGCGGCAAAGCTGGGTGCCAGATGCCCGGCGCAGTCGATGACCGGCAGGTTTTCGTCGGCGGGCAGGAAAGGCGAGAGTTCGGAAATCTCGTGACCGCGCGCCAACTCGTATGGCCCCTGCTCCACATTGTAGAGCAGTTCGGGTTTGAGCGGCTTATAGGGAGCGCCGGCGGTGCTGCCCTGCTCGCGAGCTTCCTTGCGGGCGTTGTAGTAGTCGACGATCTGGTCGCGGCGTTCGGCATAGGCCTCGCGCGACTGATCGTCGAAATAGACAGGAGCGTCGCCGATGTAAGCGGGCAGCGTTTCCATCTCTTCGTAAAAGAAGGGCAACCAGTGCTCCATGCCCGCAAAGCGCTGGCCAGCGCTGATGGCGCCATAGAGCGGGTCGTCGGCTGTGTTGCCACCGAAGGCTGTTGTGTAGTTGCGGCGGAACCGGCGGATGGTATCTTCGGTGAGCATGGCCTCGCTCATGGGAACGAGGGTCACCGATTTGACATTGCCGGTGGTCCGCTGGCTTTCGGGATCGAAAGCGCGAATGGTTTCAAGCTGTTGGCCGAAAAAGTCAAAGCGCAACGGTGCGTCATGACCGGCCGGATAGAGATCGACCAGCCCGCCCCGCACGGCGTATTCTCCGGCTTCGCGCACGGTGGGCACGCGCAGATAGCCGTTGTTGGTGGCCCAGCCGATGAGCTTTTCACTGTCGACCATGCGTCCCGCCGCGGCCGAGAAGGTCATGGCAGCGACCACATCGCGCGGCACGACGCGCTGGATGAGCGCGTTTACGGCGGTGAGAACGATGGCGCCTTTGATCGCGGGATCGACCAGTTGCGCCAGTGCCGACATACGGGCGGCGATGGTTACGGCGTTTGGCGAAACGCGATCATAGGGCAGACAGTCCCAGGCCGGAAAGATCAGCACGGGATGGCCGGGCAACATGGTTTGCAGGATATCGGCCATGCGCTGCAAGCGACGACCATCACGAGCGACAAAGACAAGCGCAACAGGGGCTTGCGGTGCATCCTTGAGGCGTTGCTCGATTTCGCGCGCCAACACCGCCGGCTGCATGCCGTCGGGAAGGTTGGCCAGAATCCTTGAGGGTCTGTCGCGCAGCAAATCGTCCATGAAACTAGTTCTGTGAAATCTTGTGGTTGCGGATCGTGTCGATCAGGTTGCGATCGGCATTATCGGGAATGTCGCTCTGGCCCATGAGCCAGGCCTGAAGATCGGTTTCCTCATGGTCCATCAGAGCTTCGAGCCGGTCGAGCATTTCGGCATCGAGCGTATCGAGGTGATCGGCGACGAATCCCCCGATCAGGATATCCATTTCCTGGGTGCCGCGATGCTGGGCGCGGTAAAGCGCGCGCTTGCGGCGCATTTCAATGGCTTTGGGGTCGGTCATGGTCCAGACAGGTGCTAAGGCTTGGGACCGCAGTTATTAGAGACATTTGGTGGCGCTGTCAGCCTTTTGCCGCCGCCCACAAGCATATATTGTTCCGTTTCCGTTCATACTAGCCCAGTTTTGAGTCGTGCCCCGCCCCGATCTGCTGAACCCGCTGTTCAAATCGCTCAAATCGATGAAAGGCGTCGGGCCGCAACTGGGCGCGTTGTTCGCCAAGTTCTTCGGCGCGCCCGACGGGCAGGACGCGGTGGTGCTTGACGTGCTCATGCATATGCCGTCGGGGGTTATCGATAGGCGGGCGCAGAACGGGGTAGCCTATGCACCTGTCGGATCGATCGCCACGCTGAAGCTGCATATCGATGAGCATATCGTGCCGCCGCGCAACAGCCGTGCGCCGCTCCGCATCAAGGCCCATGACGAAACCGGCGAGATCACGCTGAGCTTTTTCGGCGCTCGGGGCGGCTGGGTGGAAAAGCAGCTGCCTGTTGGCGAAATCCGGTACGTCTCCGGCGAGATCGGGTTTTTCGGGCGCGAAAAGCAGATGACGCATCCGGATTATATCGTGGAACCCGACAAGCTTTCGAGCCTGCCGATGGTCGAGCCGGTCTATCCGTTGACCCATGGGCTATCATCGCGCGCGCTGCGCAAGGTGATCGCTTCGGCGCTCGAGTTGGTGCCGATCATTCCCGAATGGACGAGCAAGGACCGGCGCACGATCATGAACTGGCCGGGCTTTGCCGAGGCGCTGCACCATATTCATGCACCGCAGCGGCCGAGTGAGGGCGATATCGTTTCACCCTCGCGCATGCGGCTGGCTTATGACGAATATCTGGCCGGACAATTGGCGCTGTCGCTCATCCGGGAGACCATGGTCAAATCCTCGGGCATCGCGCGGAGGGTGACCGAAGACATAACCGAAAAGGTGGAAGCCGCCCTGCCCTTTGCGCTGACCGATGGGCAGCGGCTGGCGATTGCCGATATCCGAGAGGATCTGGAACGGCCGACCCGCATGTCGCGGCTTTTGCAGGGCGATGTGGGGTCGGGCAAGACGGTGGTTGCGCTGATGGCTATGGCGATGGTGGCCGAGGATGGCGGGCAATCGGCGCTGATGGCGCCGACAGAACTGCTGGCCAGCCAGCATTTCCGGACGCTCCAGCCGCTGGCTGAACAGGCCGGGCTGAAAGTGGTCCTGATGACCGGGAAGATGCCGGCGGCGGAAAAGCGGGCGGCATTGTCGGGGTTGGCCGATGGATCGATCACCATTGCCGTGGGCACTCATGCCCTGTTCCAGAGCGGGGTTGAGTTTGAGAATCTCGGGCTGACGGTGGTTGACGAGCAGCACCGGTTCGGGGTGCATCAGCGGCTGGCGCTGTCGGAAAAGGGCCACAAGACCGACCTACTGGTGATGACGGCGACGCCCATTCCGCGCACGCTGGTGCTGACCCATTTCGGCGACATGGATGTTTCGGTGTTGCGCGAAAAGCCGGCGGGACGGCAGCCGATCGATACGGCGACGCTGCCGATCTCCGAATATGGGCGTGTGGTGGGGCGGTTGGCGTCGCGGCTAGCGGAAGGCGCGCAGGCCTATTGGGTGTGCCCGCTGGTCGAGGAAAGCGACGTGCTCGACGTGGTGGCGGCCGAGGATCGATTTGCCGTACTCAAGAAGAGCTTTGGCGATCGGGTGGAGCTTGTGCATGGGCGGATGAGTGCTGCGGCCAAGCAGGAGGCGATGGCGCGGTTTTCCTCGGGCGACGCGCAGATCCTTGTTGCAACCACGGTGATCGAAGTGGGGGTCGATGTGCCCAATGCGACGATCATCATCATCGAGCACGCCGAGCGGTTCGGGCTGGCGCAATTGCACCAGTTGCGCGGGCGGGTCGGGCGTGGGTCGGCTCGCTCAGCCTGTCTGTTGCTCTATTCCGAGCCGTTGAGCGAAACGGCCAAGCAGCGGCTCGAAGCGATCCGCACGACCGATGACGGGTTCGAGATCGCCGAAAAAGATCTTGAATTGCGCGGCCAGGGCGATTTGCTGGGGACGCGGCAGTCGGGGATGCCCGGCTATCGCATTGCAGTGCCCGATGTCCACAAACATCTGCTGGAGATGGCGCATGATGATGCGCGGGCCGCGCTGGACCGCAATCCCGGGCTAAAGGGACCGGAGGGCGAAGCGCTGCGGGCGCTGCTCTATATTTTCCGCAAGGATCTGGCCATTCCGCTGATCAAGGCGGGATGATCGGGGTAGCGGCAGGCTGGTCCGGCCGATAGAAGTTGCTCTACGACTCTTTCCTTCCAAGGTTTTGCCATGCAGCCCTCCAGCGATATTTCCCGTCTCATCGAGATCATGGCGCGCCTGCGCGACAAGGAGACAGGGTGCCCCTGGGATATCGAGCAGGATTTCAGGTCGATCCGGCACTATACGATCGAGGAAGCCTATGAGGTGGCGGATGCGATCGAGCGAGAGGATTACGACGATCTGCGCGACGAGTTGGGCGACCTTTTGCTGCAGCCGATCTATCACGCGCAGATGGCCAAGGAAGAAGGGCTGTTCGAGATCGGCGACGTTATCTATGCGGTGACTGAAAAGCTGATCCGGCGCCATCCACACGTTTTCGGGGACGATGAGGCGGGCAATGCTGCTTCCAGCGAGAAACGCTGGGAGGCGATCAAGGCCGGGGAGCGGGCCAGAAAGGCCAAGCGGCGCGGCGGAGAAAAACCCCTTTCCCTGCTTGATGACGTTCCCGCTGGGTTACCGGCGCTGACGCGGGCGGGAAAACTCGCCAAGCGCGCGGCTCGGGTGGGGTTCGACTGGCCCGATACTGCATCGGTCATTGCCAAGATCGAGGAAGAGCTTGGCGAAGCCGAGGAGGCGCTTGCGGGGACCGATGAGGCGGCAAAAGCCGAAGAAATTGGCGATTTGCTGTTTGCCGTTGCCAATCTCGCCCGCCATGCCGGGATCGATCCGGAGGCGGCGCTGCGCGATGCCAATGCCAAATTCGTGCGGCGGTTCGAGCATGTGGAGGCCCGGTGCCGCGAGGACGAGATCGAGATTTCCGAGGCGGGGCTTGAGCGGCTGGACCGTTACTGGAACGAAATCCGCAAGACCGACAAATCAGCTTGAGCCGTCGAGCCCGGTAATCCGGCCGGCAAATTTTTCGGAAAACTCGGCACGGTGCCGGGGCAGAACCCGAACCGTGTAGCGCGTGCCTTCATCGTCGGGTTCACCGCGCTCAACGACCTCGGCGTTGGCGTAAAGCCAGCCGGTTTCAGAACTCGATTCGTGCGGGATCAGGACGCTGAACAGGCGAGAATCCTGGGCAAGCGTCTTTTCGATAGCCAGAAGAAGCTCGGGCAGCCCCTGCCCTGTCACGGCTGACACCGGAACGGAGGCGGCGACTTTCCCCGCTGGGGCTATGGTTGCCAATCCATCCACGGCGTCGGCGGGGAGATTGTCGATCTTGTTCCAGACTTCGATGATCGGGGTGGTTTCGCCGGTGACACCGAGCGAAGCCAGAACCGAGAGCACGTCGTTTGCCTGTGCCGGATGGTCGGGGTTGGAAACGTCGCGGACGTGCAAGATGACCTGGGCCTGCGTCACTTCCTCGAGCGTACCGCGAAAGGCGGCGACCAGATCGGTGGGCAGATCGGAAATGAAGCCAACGGTATCGGACAGGATGATGTCGCGGCCATGGGGGAGCGAGGCGCGGCGCACGGTGGTGTCCAGCGTTGCGAAAAGCAGGTTCTCGGCCATGACGCCGGAGCCCGTAATAGCATTAAACAGACTCGATTTTCCCGCGTTGGTGTAACCGACCAGCGCGACCACGGGGAAAGGCACAGAATCGCGGGGGCCGCGCTGGAGTTGACGGGTGCGGCGCACCTTATCGAGCCGGCGTTCGAGAACCAGAATGCGGTCCTGGATCTGGCGCCGATCGGATTCGATCTGGGTTTCGCCCGGGCCGCCAAGAAAGCCGCCACCGCCGCGCTGACGCTCAAGGTGGGTCCAGGAGCGGACCAGACGGCCCTTCTGGTAATTGAGGTGGGCGAGTTCGACCTGCAGCACGCCTTCGCGGGTTGCCGCGCGTTCGCCGAAAATCTCAAGAATCAGCGCCGTGCGGTCGAGGACCTTCACGCCGATTTCGCGTTCGAGATTGCGTTGCTGGATGGCCGAGAGCGGCGCATCGATGACGAGCAGTTCGATGTCTTGTTCCTTGGCCCACTCGGCCAGTTGCTGCACCTGCCCGCCACCGAGATAGGTCGCGGGCTTGATTTCGCGCACACGCAGGATTTCGGTGAACACCAGGTCGAGCGCTATGGCTGCGGCAAGCCCGATAAACTCGGCATGCCGCGCTTCCGCGGGTCGCGAATAGCGGTTGTGTCTGACGTCGGGGGTTACGAGGCCAGTGCGTGTGGGGACTTCGCGGAGGTCCACGAAGCCCTTGCCATCGTCGTCGTCTTCTCTATCGATCAATCGGTGTTGCTCTCGGGGTCGAACAGTTGAATGGGTGCGCCCGGCATGATTGTCGAAATCGCGTGCTTATAGACCAGTTGGCTCTGGGCATCGCGACGCAGCAGCAAACAGAAATTGTCGAACCAGGTGATGACGCCCTGCAATTTTACGCCGTTGACGAGAAAGATCGTCACCGGAACCTTGTTCTTGCGAACGTGATTGAGAAAGGCATCCTGAAGGTTCTGCACCTTTTCACTGGGCATTGTACGGCCTCTTGTTTGCGTCGGGCATGGGGCACCGGTCAGACGCCCCGACCGACTTTTTGTTTGGCAACCAGCTTGGGTGCCGCCCTGCCCGTTTGACGCATTACATGTCAACGACGCAACTATTGCATATCTCTTGGTAGGAGCCTAGAGCACAATTACCAGCGATTTCCTGTAATTGCCGCCAGTACCACGAGGATTTCGATGCGGGCGATCGTCGCGACCGCTGCTATCGTCAGCAAGGTGGCGTCCGACGCGACGCCCTGCGACAGGCCGGGAATAGCGGCGTCGACGAGATTGCCGACCTGCGAAAACGAGCCCGCAGCAATGGCCATGGCGTCCGGCAGTGAATGGCCCTGAGCGGCAAACACCAAAAGAGCCATGGTGAGCGCCAGCACGCCGAGGAAAAACGTACTCCAGACGGATTTGGCGATAACGCGCTGCTGGGTATCGTATTGCACGTCGTCTCGCAGTATGGCGCTGGGATAAACCAGCCGGTCGAGTTCGTTGCCGACGTGCTTGAGCATGGTGAGCAGGCGGAAGGCCTTGATGCCGCCGGCTGTGGAATACGAGCAGCCACCAATGAAAACGACAATGAGAATGGCCTCGAACGGTATGGAAACGCCCAGCCTTTGATCGTGGGTTACGCCCGTCGTCGTGGCGATCGAAATCATATCGAAGACGTAGTTGAAGGCGCTTTCAAAGCCCTGCCGACCCTCAGGAGGGGCGAAAATCGAGGCAAGTGCGGCTATGACCGCCAATGCGCCGACCGCTGCGAGATAACGCATGCCTTCGTGATGCTCGCGCGAACCTTCGCCAGCGCGTGCGATGAGCAGGCGATGCCAGATTATGCTTGTTGCGCCGACAAGCATGAAGACCATCATGATGATTTCGGCAAACCGATTGTCGAGAACGGAAACGGTGGAACCGGGCGGTACGAACCCGTTTGTCGAGAGCATGCTCATGGCGACCACGATGGCGTCGTCAGCCGGGACGCGGACGATGATCAGCAGCATGGCGCAGGCAATCGTCAAGGTCAGATAGGGCACGGCAATCGACTGCAGTGTTACGAGAATGCGGGGGTCATCTTCTGTACGCGCATGCTGGACCTGCCGCAGATTGGCGTTGGGTATTCCGCCAACCCGGTACGGTCCCAATACGTAGACAGCCAGGGTCAGGGTGGTCAGGCCGCCCACCCATGCCACCGTGGCTCTGTAGAAGGTCATCGAGGGCGACAGATCGGCGGGCGGGCGCAGGGTTACCCCAAGCGTCACGGCGGCCGAACTGGCCTCGAAAACGGCTGAGACGAGCCGCTGCCCTTCAACGAGCATGAAAAGGGGGACGGCAGCGACAATCAGCGACAGCCAGACGGTGATGGCCGCCATGAACACCCCTGCTCTATTGAGGGTGCGGGCACGCCGAGTCAGCGACAAGATGGTGACGGCGGACAGAAACCCATAGCCGATGCCGACGAGAAAGATGGCTTCAAGGGCGCGCCAATTGCCTTCGACGAGAGCGACGAACAGCGGCAACACCAATGAGAGGGCGAAAACCCCGAACACACCGGCCGATAAAATTCCGATGGTGGGCAAACCCATCCCCTCTCAGGACACCTAGATCGTGTCAGTGATTCATTGAATCGCTGACACGATCTACCCCTTTTGTTTTGGCGCAAGTCTTATCGGAAAACCGGTTCCCACTTTTCCGGACCTGCTCTAGAAAAAGTCGATGCTGACCCTGAACATCTGCTCGACCTGTCGCAGGCTGGCGGCGAGCGCGAAAACGATGACGAAATCGCCCGCCCGCACAATGGTATCGCCCGTCGGCATGATCGACTGGCTGCCGCGCACGATGGCGCCAATGCGGATACCGGGCGGGAGCTTGAACTCCCGCAGCGGCTTTCCGACCAGCGTCGAGGTTTCGAGCGCTTCGGCTTCAAGAATTTCGGCGGCGCCGTTGCCGAGCGTATAGACGCCGCGGATGCGGCCGCGCCTGACATGGCGGAGAACCTTCGAGACGGTAATGGCGCGCGGATTGATGAAGGCATCGACACCGAGCCTGCGAGCGACGCGGGGATATTGGCTCTGGTTCACGAGGGCAATATTGGCGTGGCAGCCCATTTCGCTGGCGATGACCGAGGACAAAATGTTGGTCTTGTCGTCATTGGTCAGCCCCAGGAACATATGGGCATCGCGAACGTCGACCTCGCGCATGATGTCTTCGGCCAGCGCATCGCCGAACACGACGATGGAATGCTTCATGGCTTCGGCGGTTCGCTGGGCGTTGTCCCGGTTGCTCTCAATGATGCGGATGGACACCGTGGGGTCGGTTTCCTCGATGCGTCGGGCAACGTAACGTCCGACATTGCCGGCGCCGGCGATGACCACGCGGCTGGGCGGCACTTCGTCGCGTCCGAAGAGGCCGAGGACACGCTGGACCTGGTCACGCGCCACGGCCACCACGGCCTGATCGCCGGCGATCATCTGCTCGTGGGAATGGATGACCCGCATTTCGCCGTCGCGCCGCACGCCCATGACCGTGGCCTGGAGGTTGGGAAACAGGTCGGTGAGGTGCCGCAAGGGGGTATCGATTACCGCGCAGTCTTCGGTGACGTTGACCTCGATCACGACGACCTGATCGTCCTCGAACGTCACGATCTCATTGGCGCCGGGATAGGCCATGCGCTGCAAGATGAGTTCGCCCACTTCGACCTCGGGCGAGATGATGACGTCGATGGGCAGATGATCCCGGGAGAACATGTTGCTCCATTCGGGATCGAGATAGCTTTGTGAACGGATGCGGGCGATGCGGGTTGGCACCTCGAAGATCGAATGGGCCACCTGGCAGGCGGTCATATTGACTTCATCGACCTGAGTGACGGCGATCAGCATATCGGCATCACGCGCGCCGGCCTGGGCCAGAACGTCCGGATGGGATCCGTGCCCGTGCAACCCGCGCGCATCGAGCGTGTCCCTGACGCGCTGCACCAGGGCCGGATTGTTGTCGATGACGGTGATTTCGTTGCCTTCGGCCGACAGGCGTTCGGCGATCCCGTAGCCGACCTGGCCGGCTCCGCAGATAATAACTCTCATTTCAGCGTCCCAGATGGAAGCGACGGCGCATGTGTTAGCACGCCATCACCTGTCACTAAAGCCCGAGCGACTTGATCTTGCGGTGCAAGGCGCTTCGCTCCATGCCCACAAATTCCGCGGTTTTTGAGATATTGCCCCCAAATCGCTCGATCTGGGCGATCAGGTATTGGCGCTCGAAAACCTCGCGCGCGTCACGCAGGGGCAGACTCATCAGATGGGCCGATGAATCGGTGTCGCCAATGGTGGGCAGCACTTCGGAAATGTCGGATGGCAGCATGGACGCCGTGATGATCCCGTCCTCGGGCTGCTGATCGCGCACCAGAATCAGCAGGCGCTCAATGGCGTTGCGCAGCTGGCGTGCATTGCCGGGCCAATCCTGCCCCTGAAGCACAGCGATCGCGTCGTCCCCGAACAGAAAGCGCGGCAGGTTGTGCATGCGTGAAAGCTGCGCAACGAAAAGGCTGACCAGGGCCGGAATATCCTCGCGGCGCTCACGTAAAGAGGTGAGCTGGAGCGGTACGACCGAGAGCCGGTGGAACAGATCGGTGCGGAACTTGCCCTCCTCGATCAGGCTGGCGACGTTTTGGGAACTGGATGAGACGATGCGAACATCGACGGGTACCGGACCATGGCCGTCGACGCGGGTGAACTTGTTTTCAACCAAGGCGCGCAGCAAGGAGGTCTGAGCCTCCAGAGGGAGCGAAGCGACTTCGGACAGGTAGAGTGTGCCGCCATGAGCGCGCTCGAGGGCGCCAACTTCGGTGCGCAACCCGTTCTTTTCGCGGACTTCGCGCCCGAACAGCACGACGGGGATTTCATCTGGCGCATAGAGCGAGGCATTGATTTCAATGAAGGGGCCGGCAGCGCGCGGGCTCTTGAAGTGCAGGAGACGCGCACACATGCCCTTGCCGGTGCCTGCTCCGCCGGAAATGAAGACGCGCGAACGCGTACCGGCCGATTTTTCGATCAGGGAACGGACCTGGGCGATGGCGCCGGAGACGCCGACCAGCTCGGTTTCATCTCCGGTTCGCTCCTTGAGGTCAGCGACTTCCGTCCTGAGTTTGCTCGCTTCAATGGCCCGCTGCGTGATCAGCAGCAGACGATCGATCTTGAAGGGTTTCTCGATATAGTCATACGCGCCTCGGCGAATGGCGGAGACCGCGGTCTCCACATTGCCGTGGCCCGAGATCATAACCACGGGAAGATCAGGGTGATCGGCCTGCAGGACATCGAGCAGCTGCAAGCCGTCCAGGCGCGAGCCCTGCATCCAGATATCGAGATAAACCAGATTGGGGCGGCGCTTGGCAATCTCGTTGAGCGCGCCGTCGGCATCGGAGGCCTGTCGCGGCTCGTAGCCTTCATCTTCGAGAATTCCGGCAATCAGCTCCCGGATATCTTCTTCGTCGTCCACAATCAGAATGTCACGAGCCATTTATTTTATTGCCATCGCGGATGGGCGCGATGTCTCCTCTTGGGTCGTTTTATTGTTGCTCTGGCCGGCGCCTTCAGGCCCGGCCGGCTGTTTTCCACGTTCCTGCAACGGCAATGTGAAGGCAAAGCAAGCGCCTATACGGCCATTGCCATCGGGAGCAGCATCGCGCAGGTCGACACGACCGCCATGCTGTTCGATGATCTTTGCGACAATAGCAAGACCGAGCCCGGTGCCCTTTTCGCGCGTTGTCATATAGGGTTCGAGAAGCTGGTGGCGATTTTCCGTTGGCCAGCCTTTGCCGTTGTCGCTGACTTCTACGACGGCTTCGTCACCGTAAACCGAGGCTGAAACGATGACCTCGGGGTCTTCGATCGTATCGATGCCAACGTTCTCAATAGCTTCGACGGCATTTTTAACAAGATTAGTCAGCGCCTGGGACACCAGGCGCGTGTCGAACTGCGCATAGATCGTCTCGTCGGGCAGCACAGCTTTGATATTTATTTCCGGCTGGCGGACGCTTTCGAGAAAGACGGCTTGCCGTATGGTATCGGACAGGTCGGCGCGGACAATGGCGGCGGTGGGCATGCGCGCGAAGGACGAGAACTCATCGACCATACGCCCGATATCGCCTACCTGGCGCACGATGGTCGAGATGCACTTGTCGAAGACGTCGAAATCGTCGACGAGCTTGTTGGCATAGCGGCGGCGCAGGCGCTCGGCCGACAGCTGGATCGGGGTCAGCGGGTTCTTGATCTCGTGGGCGATACGGCGGGCCACATCGGCCCAGGCGCTGTTGCGCTGGGCGGCGACGAGTTCGGTGATGTCGTCGAGGGTCACCACATAGCCTTTGGACTCGGTGATGGTGCCCTCCCGCGTGAGCCGAACCTGATAGGTGCGGCGATCGAAACCGGTCGAAAGCTGCACCTGGTCCTGGACCCTGCCCCGACGGGCCGATTGCGCTCGCTCCACGGTCGGGGCGAGCTCGGGGGAAATCTGGGCGAGTTCCTGGTTCATCAAATCCAGTTCGCTCTGGCCCAGAGCGGCACAGGCGCGTGAATTGACCAGCGTGATGCGGCCAAAGGCGTCAAGGCCGATAATGCCCGCGGAAACGCCTTCCACAACGGCTTCGGTGAATTGCCGGCGCTGGTCGTTGGTCCGGCTCGCCGCGACGAGAGCTGCGCGCTGACTGCGCAACTGGGCCGTCATCTTGTTGAAGCGCACCGCCAGATCGTGCAGGTCGCCGCCGCGTTCAGGTACCGGCAACTGGACATCCAGATCGCCGTTGGAAACGCGGTTCGAGGCGATCATGAGGTTTCGGATCGGGTCGATCAGACCATTGGCCAACGCAATGCCGATCCAGAGCGCCGCCAGCAGGAAAACGAAAGCCACGCCGACATACATCAGCGCGAAGGTAATCTGGAACACCAGCCGGCTGGAATCGTAGAGCCGGTAGTCGGTGATGTTTTCGTCAGTCAGCCGGACATATTCGAGCACTTCGGGGTCGACTGGCCGGGCAACAAAGAGAAAGAGGTCGTCATATCCGCGCAGCTTGACCACCGCGCCGACGAGTGAACTGGAGGCGCCCGGCGCAATAAGAGTGGGTGCGCCTTCGCCAGCGGCCTGAAGAACCTCGTCAGGAACGCGCGGAACGGCGCCTTGCACATTGATCTGGGCGCGCATGACGGTTTCACCGGCCTGGTTGACCAGGCTGGTGAAGGGGAGCGAGCGCGTTGTGGCCAGGGCCGTCAGGATGCGCTGGAAGCGCGGGGCATCGTTGGTGAAGCTGTCGCGTGCCGTTTCAAGCTCGCTTGCGACCCAAATGGTGTCGTCGCGGAGCACCTGCGCGTGTTCGAGCATATAGGAGCGCGCGACAAGGCGGGAGCTCTCCACCATCGAACGCATGCGCTCAGAAAACCATTGATCCAGCCCCTGATTGAGCGAAAGCGTGGCGACAACGGCGACGATAAAGGCCGGACCGGCGGCCACGATGGCGAACATGACAACGATGCGGACCTGAAGCCGGGCGCCTTCCTGCTTGCGTATGCGCGTCTGAACGAGCATGACCAGTTCGGTCAGTACCAGGGCGACCACAAGCGTAATCAGGATCGCGTTGGCGATCCATATCCAGGTCCAGACGTCGGGGCCCGGCTCGATGTCGGTGGCACCGCTCATGATGAGGAACGAGCCAGTGGCGACAATGACCGAGATCAGGACAACAACGAAGCCAACCTGCCGCAGCAGACGGTTGTCGTTGAACAATGGTGCAGATTTGTCCCCTGAGTGCGATATCTGCCGGCTGCCTGCGCTAACCGCCATGCACACCGCCTCTCCTGCCCGACTTGCCGGGCAGCGCGATGGCTCCGGGGCCGCTATGGAGTGCTGCGCTTGAAAGCATGCGATCGTCCGCGCTGACGGTTACAATGGCCGGAAATATTCCGTTCGGGCGAGTCTGACCCAACTCGGCCCTTGGTTCAAGATTATTGTTGCCAAAATGTGACAGGTGCTTGCCCCGTGCGGGGGGCACAGACCCGATGGCCCTCAGCCGAGGTAGGGCGAGAAGGCTGGGTGCGTTTGGACCTCTCCCCGGCCCTTCGCTTGCGCTACGGGCGTTCGCACCACTCCCCTGTCATGTCCGGGACAGACCCGGCGATTTGCCCTTCGGGACCGTGCTCATCCCAATTGCCTTGAGTGCTTTACGATTTCGATCCCATGGCCGCGAATTTTCTTGCGCAGCGTGTTGCGGTTGAGCCCCAGCAATTCGGCGGCCTTGATCTGGTTGCCTGCGCACAGGTTGAGAACGGTCGAAATCAGAGGCACTTCGACCTTGTCAATGATGCGCTGATAAACACCGGCGGGTGGCAGGTTGGGCTCATATTCGCGGAACAGCTCGGCCAGATCGCTTTCAATGACCGTCACGATATCGGCAGGGCCGGGCTTTGAAGAGAAATTGCCCCGATCGGCGAGGTTAAGCTCGTTCTGGACGATTTCGAGCGAAATGACCTCGTCCACATAGAGCGCGGCGAGGCGCCGAACGAGATTTTCCAGTTCGCGGACGTTTCCCGGCCAATGGTACTGCTGCATGAGCTTGAGAGCATCGGACGAGAGAACCTTGGGCGCTTCGTTCTCGCGTTGCGTGGCCTTGAGAAAGCTTGCCGCGAGATCGGGTACGTCGTCGATGCGTTCGCGCAGCGGCGGAAGGCGGATCGGTACAACATTGAGGCGGTAATAGAGATCCTCGCGGAACAGGCCCTGCCGGATCAACTGGCTGAGATCCCTGTGCGTTGCGGCGACGATGCGCACGTCGGTCTTGATGGCTGTGCGACCACCGACCATCGTGTATTCCCCCTCCTGGAGCACGCGCAGCAGGCGGGTCTGGGCATCCATGGGCATATCGCCGATCTCATCGAGAAACAGCGTACCGCCTTCGGCCTGTTCGAAGCGGCCCGATGAACGCGATGTTGCGCCGGTAAACGCCCCTTTTTCGTGGCCGAACAGCTCAGCTTCGATCAGGTCACGGGGAATGGCGGCCATATTGATTGCAACGAAGGGGCCGTTCTTGCGCTTTCCGAAGTTGTGCAGGGCCTTGGCGACCAGTTCCTTGCCGGTGCCGCTCTCGCCGGTAATCATCACCGTCAAATCGGTCTGCATGAGGCGGGCCAGGGCCCGATAGATGTCCTGCATGGCGGCGGAACGACCGACCAGCGGCATGTTTTCGCCCTGCTCTTCCTGGCGGCGATCAGGCGCCGGGCGTTTGGCATCAGCAAGCGCACGGCCAACGACAGCGAGAACTTCTGTGATGTCGAAAGGCTTGGGCAGGTATTCGTAGGCACCCATCTCGGACGCCCGAATGGCCGTCATGAATGTGTTCTGGGCACTCATCACGACAATGGGCAACTCCGGACGGAGCTTTTTTATCTTGGGCATGACGTCGAAGGCGTTGCCATCGGGCATCGAGACGTCGGTGATGAGAATATCGCCCTCGCCGCGCGTCACCCAGTTCCACATGGTCGAAATGTTGCCTGTGGGGCGCACCTCGTAACCGGCGCGCGAGAGCGCCTGATTGAGCACCATGCGGATCGCCGCGTCGTCATCTGCGAGGAGAACTGTCTGTCCGGCCATGGTCTTAGTCCTGGTCTTCGGCTTGGCTGATGTCTGTTTTCTGAGCGACGGGCAAAAGGATGCGGAAGCGCGTTCGTCCCGGTTTGCTGTCGCAATCGATGACGCCGCCATGGTCGCCCACGATTTTTGCTACGAGCGCCAGGCCGAGGCCGGAACCCGAAAGTTTGGTGGTCACGAACGGATCGAAAAGGAACGGGAGGATATCGGAGGGCACGCCCGGCCCGTTGTCCTCGATGACGATTTCGAGCGGCAGGGAGACGCGGTTGCTGTTTCCGGACACGCTGATGCGGATGCCCGGACGGAAAGCCGTCATAATCTTGATTTCAGCTTTTGATGTCCGATCAAGCGCTTCTGCGGCGTTTTTAATCAGGTTCAGGAAGATCTGGATCAGCTGATCGCGATCGCCCAGCACGGGCGGTAGGCTCGGATCGTAATCCTCTGAAAAGGCTATTCCCTTGGCGACGCCGTTTGAGGCGAGGAGTTTCACCCGCTCGAGAATGACGTGGATATTGATCGGTGTCCGCTCGACCGGGCGTTCGTCGCCGAACACCTCCATGCGATCGACAAGATCGACAATCCGGTCGGTCTCGTCGCGGATGAGGCGGGCCAGCGCACGGTCGTCTCCGACGGCGGATTGCTCGAGCAATTGGGAGGCGCCGCGGATGCCAGAGAGCGGATTCTTGATCTCATGGGCCAGCATCGCGGCCAGGCCCGTTACCGAACGCGCCGCGCCCCGCGATACGAGCTGGCGGTCGATCTTGTCGGCCATGGTTCGCTCCTGGAAAATGAGCGTGACATGGCCGGGCATTTCCGGAATGGGGCTGGCATAGACATCGGCCACCCTGTCCTCGATCACGCGGGCGGTGCCGACCTGTACGCGGTACTCGATCATCGGCGCGAGCCGTGACGCGACGCTTTCGATGAGCCCCAGGATAGGTGAGCCAAACGCGATGAAATCAGACAGTTTCTGGCGCGTCAGAATGGACGCGGAAGCATGAAAAAACGCCTCGGCCGCGTAATTGGCAAAGGTAATTGAGCCATCCTGGGCGCAGACGATAACCGGCTGAGGCAGCGACTGGAGTATGGAGGCGTGCAGATCGAGTTCCATGAGCGCGCTCATGCGGCCTGGCTCCAGGTTTGTTCGAACATTTGAGGCATCAGGCGCAGGACGGCACGTGGATCGTTTTCGGTCATGATCGGGCGTCGCTGTGCATTGGAAAGCTCGCCGGCGGCATCGAGATACCAGCCGATATGTTTGCGGGCCATGCGGACGCCGAGTTCGGTGCCGTATTCGGACAGCATATCCTCGTAATGGGCGGCGACGAGGTTCACCAGATCGTTTCCCTCTGGCGTCGCTGGGGCGGGACGTTCATCGAGATGCGCGGCTACCTGGCCGACAATCCATGGTTGCCCCTGTGCGCCACGGCCGATCATGACGGCGTCAGCGCCGGATTGGGCCAGGGCCGTATCGGCCTCGTCCGGTCCGAGGATATCGCCGTTGACGACGACAGGAATGCCAACGGCCTCAGTAACAGGCTTTACCAGATGCCAGCGGGCCGTGCCTTTGTAGAACTGCTGGCGGGTGCGGCCATGTACCGTGATCATCTTTACCCCGGCACTTTCGGCGCGACGGGCGATATCGGCGGCATTGAGGCTGTCGTCATCCCAGCCAAGCCGCATCTTGACGGTGACCGGCAGGTCGGTGGCGCCGACAACCGCCTCGACGAGCGAGAGGGCGATATCGGGCACACGCATCAGCGCGGAACCGGCAAAACCATTGGTGACGCGCTTGGATGGACAGCCGAAATTGATGTCGATGACGTCGGCCCCGGCCTCCTCGGCGATTTTGGCGCCACGCACCAGCCAATCGGCCTCGCATCCGGCGAGCTGGACAATATGGGGCAGGCCATGGCTGGGGGTGAGCTTACGGGCCATTTCCCTGTGCCCTGTCACAAGAGCCGCGCTGGCTATCATTTCCGACACGACCAGCCCTGCCCCGAACCGGGCAGCAAGATCGCGCATCGGGCGGTCTGTGATCCCAGCCATGGGCGCAAGAACTGCTCGATTTGGCAGTCGGATACCGCCTATGCTCATTTCGGAGGCATGCTTTGCCAATTTATTGCCTTAAAACTATACAACGGCTCGAATTTGGTGACAGATTAGTCAAAATTCGGTCCCGTTCAATGCCTCATATGAGATCAGTTTGCTAAAGACAGTGGTGCTGACCTTGTTTCACGGTCCACGGGGCTTTAATTGCGGATGAAGTTTGCGCAACGCATAGCCAGGAACGTGCAGGGTCCTATGAGTGAAGACAAAACAATCGTTGCGCTGGTCGTCGCGGCGGGTCGCGGAGAGCGAGCGGGCAATGTAGGACTGCCCAAGCAGTACCGATCGGTGGCCGGTGAGCCGTTGCTGACAAGGACGCTCAAGGCGTTGCTTGCCGTAAAGGCTATCGATCGGGTGGTGCCGGTGATCGGCGACGGACAGGAAGACATGTTTGCCGCTCTGGGGATCAACGACGCGCGGCTCTCGGCTCCGGTCATCGGCGGTGAAACGCGGCAGGTGTCCGTATTGAAAGGCCTGCAAGCGCTGGCGAGCGACCCTCCCGATATCGTGCTCATCCACGATGGTGCCCGCCCCTTCGTCGAGGCCGAGCTGATCGGCAATGTCATTGGGGCCCTGGCCGACGCCGATGGCGCGTTGCCGGTGACACTGGTGACCGACACAATCAAACGCTCGCTGGACGGGAAAACGGTGGGCGGCACGGAAGATCGGACGCAGCTTTTTGCAGCCCAGACCCCGCAGGGGTTTCATTTCAGCGCCATCTATAATGCCCACAGGCGTGCCATCGAAATGAGCGATGGATTTACAGATGATGCAGCGATCGCCGAATGGGCCGGCTTGAGCGTTGCGCTTGCACAAGGCAATACGCGCAACATCAAGATAACGCTGCCGGGCGATTTCGAACGGGCCGAGCGCATGATGACTGAAGGACAGGCGATGGAAACACGGGTCGGGTCTGGCTATGACGTGCATGCGTTCGCCGACGGCGATGCGGTTGTTCTGGGCAACATTTCAATTCCGCACAGGGCAAGACTCAAGGGACACTCGGACGCCGATGTGGTGCTGCACGCCCTTGCGGATGCCATTTACGGCGCGCTGGCCGATGGAGATATCGGCAAGCACTTCCCGCCCAGCGAAATGGAATGGAAGGACGCAGACTCTTCGATTTTCCTCGAACATGCGGCAGGACTGGTGCGCCAGCGTGGCGGGCGACTGGTGCATATGGATGCGACCATCATCTGCGAATATCCCAAGATCAGGCCGCATGTGGAGGCCATGCGGGCGCGGATCGGGGAAATCGCGGGGGTCAGCGTGGATCGGGTTGCGGTCAAGGCAACGACCTCGGAACGGCTGGGCTTTACCGGCCGTGGAGAAGGCATTGCGGCGCAGGCCGTTGCCACAATCGAGCTGCCGCGGAGCTAGATGATGCTCGACAACGAGACATTGGCGCTGGCGAAAAAAGTCAATGACCGGCTGATCCTGGCCGGTCATATGATGGTGACCGCGGAGAGCTGCACGGGCGGGCTGATCGCAGGCGCGATCACCTCAGTATCGGGTTCCTCCGCCATGCTCTATGGCGGGTTTGTCACCTATTCCAACAAAGCCAAGACCGCGATGATCGATGTGCCTGAACCGTTGATCGACAAGCACGGTGCCGTTTCCGAGCCGGTGGCGCAAGCCATGGCCAAAGGAGCGTTGCACAGAGCCGGAGTGGATTTGGCGATTTCGGTGACCGGAATTGCCGGACCGGGCGGCGGGTCGGATGAAAAGCCGATCGGGCTGGTGCATTTCGGGCTGGCGACGCGGGAAAGGGCGATTCATCGCGAAGAGCGGTTCGGCGATCTTGGCCGCGACATGGTGCGACAGGCGACGGTACGCGTGGCGCTGGAGATGATCCTTGAGGCTTACGCGCCGTAGCGGCGGCGCGCCTCTGCCACAAACGCATCCATGATCTCTTCCTGCTTGGCAGCGAAGGCCGGTTCGGCGACAGAGCGGATCAGCGGGTTGGCGATCTTGAAGTCGATGTCGAAGGCAATGGCAGTCCCCTCCCCGTCCTCGGTAAAGCGCCAGGTGCTGTCGAGATGGCTGAACAGCCCATCGACCGCTTTGGCCCGCAATGTCATGGCGCTTCGATCAACCACGATCCGGCTGGTATAGGACTGGCTGATCGGGCCGAAGCGGATGTGCATGCGGGCGTCGAACTTGTCATTCGGATTCGCCACATCACGGCGAACGTCCATGCGCTCGCAGTGGGGGATGAACTGGGGATAAGTATCGACGTCCGCCACCAGCGCAAGCATTTGCGCGGCCGAATGCGGCACATGCCGCTCGAAATGCCTTTGCATCACGCCAGTCCGAGTTTTTCCTGCCGCGCCTTGCGCAGGGCCGCGAAATCCTCGCCCGCGTGGTGCGAGGAGCGGGTGAGCGGGCTGGACGATACCAGAAGGAATCCCTTGGTCTTGGCGACCGTGGCAAAGGATTTGAATTCCTCGGGTGTCACGAACCGTTCGACCTTGTGGTGCTTGCGAGTCGGCTGGAGGTACTGGCCGATAGTCAGGAAATCGACGTCGGCGATGCGCAAATCGTCCATGAGCTGGAGCACTTCGTTACGCTCTTCGCCGAGCCCCACCATGATGCCCGACTTGGTGAACATCTGCGGATCGAGTTCCTTGACCCGCTGCAACAGCCGGATCGAGTGAAAATAGCGAGCGCCGGGGCGGACCTTCAGATATTTGGACGGCACGGTTTCGAGATTGTGGTTGAAGACGTCGGGCTTTGCGGCGACGACGATCTCAAGGGCGCCATCCTTGCGCAGGAAATCCGGCGTCAGAATTTCAATGGTCGTCTTGGGATTGCGGGCCCGGATGGCAAGGATCACGTCGGCAAAGTGCCGGGCTCCGCCGTCGGCGAGGTCGTCGCGATCGACCGAAGTGATGACCACGTGCTCAAGACCGAGTTTTTCAACGGCCTTGGCGACGTTCTCGGGTTCATGGGGATCGAGCGCGGTCGGCAGGCCGGTGCGCACATTGCAGAAGGCGCAGGCGCGGGTGCAGATTTCGCCCATGATCATCATGGTGGCGTGCTTCTTGCTCCAGCACTCGCCAATGTTGGGGCAGCCGGCTTCCTCGCAAACGGTGACGAGATTGTTCTCGCGCACGATCTGCCGAGTTTCGCGGTAAACGGCGGAACCGGGTGCCTTGACGCGGATCCAATCAGGCTTGCGTAGCATCTCGGTGTCGGGACGCTTTGCCTTTTCAGGGTGTCTTGGTGACTTGGTGCCTACGGTATCGAGGAGAGTGACCATTGTGTCCTTTTCCGAACCCGTCAGGCTGATGTGTCCACCACCCTGACAAAGGTTACGACGAATACGGCCCCAGCGGCTGCCACGCTGAGCTGGCGTACGAGCCAGTTTGCTATCGGTACGTCAATACCAAAATAAGCAATTGCGAAGCTGATTGCCACCGCTCCAGCCACGCCTGCGGCCAGATAACGCCAGATCAGCTCTGTCCCGAACAGAAATGCGCCGACCAGCCCAATGGCCAGCCCGACCAGCACCCAGTACATCAATAGCTCTTGAGCCATGACGAACCTCAATATGGACGGTTTCAGACAAATATCCGCTCCATATTTACCATGAACGGGTTCTTTCCTGCGGGAACATTGGATGAATTGCTTACCGAACTATCAACCTTGAATTTACTTTATGAGCGATCGGGCCGCAAAGCCCTGTCGCATTTCATATGTTGAGTGCCTGACCGTATGCGTCAAGCACGCTTTCCTTCATCGTTTCCGACAGGGTCGGGTGCGGGAAGATGGTGTGTATCAGCTCTTCCTCGGTGGTTTCGAGGTTCATTGCCACCACAAAGCCCTGGATCAGCTCGGTCACTTCGGCGCCGACCATGTGCGCGCCGAGCAGTTCACCGGTCTTTTTGTCGAAGATGGTCTTGACCAGACCGTCCGGTTCACCGAGTGCGATGGCCTTGCCATTGCCCACGAAGGGGAAGCGGCCGACGCGGATCTCCCGCCCGGCTTCCTTGGCCTTGGCTTCGGTCAGCCCGACGCTGGCCACCTGCGGTTCGCAATAGGTGCAGCCGGGGATTTTGGACTTGTCCAGGCCATGCACCTTCTTGCCGGCTATGGTTTCAACGGCGAGCACCGCCTCGTGCTCGGCCTTGTGGGCCAGCATGGGTGGGCCGGCGACGTCGCCGATGGCCCAGATGCCATCGACATTGGTGCGCCCATGGCCATCAACGACAATGACGCCGCGGTCGATCTTGACACCGGCCTTTTCCAGCCCCAGATTTTCCGAATTGGCCTGAACGCCAACCGCGGAAATCAAAACGTCAGCCTTGATTTCTTTCTTGTCGCCGTTCTTGAGTTCCACATGAGCGGTGATGCCGTCCTTGCTCTTGTCGACCTTGGAAACCTTGGCATCGGTCAGGATCGAGATACCGCGCTTTTCAAAGCGTTTGCGGGCCAGGCCGGCAATTTCAGCGTCTTCGACCGGCATGATCTGCGGCAGAAGTTCGATGACGGTCACGTCGGCGCCGAGCGAACGATAGAAGGATGCAAACTCGATCCCGATGGCGCCCGAGCCCATCACGGCCACCGATTTGGGCATTTTGGCAGGTTTGAGGGCCTCGAAATAGGTCCAGATCTTATCGCCGTCCGGTTCGATGCCGGGCAGGACGCGTGGGCGGGCACCGGTGGCGACGATAATGTTCTTGGCCTTGTAGGTCCCCTCGCCCAGTGTTGTCTTCGGCTTTGGATGCTGAGGTTCGACTGCCTTCTTTTTGGTCGCCTCGACCTTGATTTCACCGGGCTTGGTGATGGTAGCCTCACCCCAGATGATATCGACCTTGTTCTTTTTCATCAGGAACTGGACGCCGTCATTCATGCGGCCGGCAATGCCGCGTGAGCGCTTGACGATGGCCTCGATATCGAACCCGAACTTATCGGCAGTCAGTCCGTAATCCTTCGCGTGGTCCATGTGCCCGTAGATTTCGGCCGAGCGCAGCAGCGCCTTGGTCGGGATACAGCCCCAGTTCGAGCAGATGCCCGCCATGTGCTCACGCTCCACGATTGCGGCCTTCAGGCCCAGCTGGGACGCGCGGATGGCTGCGACATAGCCGCCGGGGCCGGCACCGATCACGATGATATCGTATTGATCTGCCATGGCTTTCCTCTTGGTTTTCGGGCTAAAGCCCAAGCATGTCTTTGACGAGCGGCGCCAGGGCGTCGCCTATTGCGCGGGTGTTTCCCGCATCGAGATGGACACCGTCGGCCGGGTCGGCCCGCGCGACAGTGGCAGCATCGAAAAACCCGCATTCCAGTTCTGCCGCAATCCGCTTGTAATGACCGGACAGCAATTTCGATTCCTTGACGCCAGTCTTGAACATGGGGTCCAGATCGCGATGCTCCGTATCCACGCAATGTGGCGGTGACACCAGCACCACTTTGGGAATCGAAGCGCCTTGTGGCCAGGGATGTGTACGGACGATCTCCACCAACCGTTTCATGCCCATTGCAGCACCAAGAGCACTGCCACAGATATAGGTCTTCATGTCGTTGGTGCCGAGCATGATAACCACAGCATCAAGCGGTGCATGACTCGAGAGCAGTGTGGGCAGGACACGGGCGCCATTGCGATCAGAAGGTGACGAAAAGTCGTCGAACACGGTGGTCCGCCCGCCAAGCCCTTCCGCAATCACACGTGCCTTGCCATCAAGCCCGGCCTCAAGCCTGCTTGGCCACCGATCCTCATAGTCGTGGCGCTTGCCCATAATTATGGGATCGGTGCCGTAGGTCAGGCTGTCTCCGAAAGCGAGGATGGTTTTCATCGCTGCCACAGGATCAGGCCAGCATCATCACAGGCGTTTCGATCAGCTTCTTGAACGCGGCAAGCAGTTCGGCACCCAGCGCGCCATCAACGGCCCGGTGATCGCAAGACAACGTTACGGTCATGAAGCTGCCCGTCTTGATCTGTCCCTTTTCCGCATAGACGCGCTCTTCGCCTGCACCCACGGCAAGTATGGTGCCGTGCGGCGGGTTGATGACGGCGCCGAAATGCTTGATGCCGTACATGCCCAGATTGGAGACCGAGGACGCGCCGCCCTGATATTCATGGGGAGCGAGCTTTTTTGAGCGCGCACGGGTGGCCAGATCTTTGACCTCTTCGGAAATCTGCCGAAGGCTCTTGGTGTCGCAGGATTTGACGACCGGCGTGAACAGCCCACCGGGCACCGCGACCGCGACGGCGACGTCCGAGCGATGATGATAGAGTATTGAATCCCCGGCCCAAGTCGCGTTGGCCTGAGGAACCTGCTGGAGCGCTATGGCCCAGGCCTTCATGACAAAGTCATTCACCGAGAGTTTGTATCCGGGCTTGCCGTCCTTGTCCTTTGGGGCAGCCGCGTTGATTTCCTCGCGCGCCTTCATAAGCGCATCGATATTGCAATCGAGCGTGAGATAGAAATGCGGCACGGTCTGCTTGGATTCGGTGAGGCGGGCGGCAACGGTCTTGCGCATGCCGTCATTGGGCACGATGTCGTAATTGCCCTCCTCGTACATGGCGAGAACCTGGTTCTTGCCCATGCCGGCGGCCAGCGGAGCACCGGCGGCGGGCGCAGCGGCGGGCTTGGCGGAAACGCCATCCTTTTTGGCCTTCTCGATGTCGGCCTTGACCACGCGCCCCTTGGGACCCGAGCCGGAAACAGCGGAGAGATCGATGCCGGCGTCCTTGGCGAGACGGCGGGCCAGTGGCGAGGCGAACACGCGCTTGCCGTCAGACTTGGGCGCGGGAAGCGGTTCGGGCGTGGGCTTGGCATCGGCACTCGATGACGGCGCCTTTGGCTCGTCCTTCGGCTTTTGATCGGCCTTGGACTCCTCGGCCTTCGGCTCCTCTTTTGGTGCCTTGGTCTGGGGTGCGGGGGCCGCGTCGCCGATATCGGAGGTGCTTTCGCCCTCTTCGAGCAGGACTGCGATCACGGCATTGACCTTGACGTTCTCACTGCCTTCGGAAACCAGGATCTTGCCGATCGTACCTTCATCGACGGCTTCCACTTCCATGGTCGCCTTGTCGGTCTCGATCTCGGCGATCACGTCACCGGAAGAGACGCTGTCGCCTTCCTTGACGTGCCATTTGGCCAGCGTGCCCTCTTCCATGGTGGGCGACAGGGCGGGCATCGTGATGTTGATAGGCATCGCAAGAGCCTCCCTTAGCTGCGGTAGGTGACGGCGTTGACCGCGGCGATGACCTCGTCAACGCTGGGCAACGCCAGTTTTTCGAGGTTAGCGGCATAGGGCATCGGAACATCCTTGCCAGTTACGCGGGTCACGGGCGCGTCGAGGTAATCGAAGGCACGTTCCATGAGGCGGGCAGAGATTTCCGAACCGATGCCGCCCTGCGGCCAGCCTTCTTCCACGGTCACCACGCGTCCGGTCTTTTTGACCGATTCGATAACCGTATCGATGTCGAGCGGGCGCAGGGTGCGCAGGTCAATCAGTTCCACATCGACGCCCGCAGCGACCAGTTTTTCGGTAGCCTGGGTGGCGTAACGCATGCCCATGGAGAATGACACGATGGTGACATCCTTGCCTTCACGCGCGACGCGCGCCTTGCCGATGGGCAGGACGAAATCGTCCATCTTGGGGACTTCACCCGTAGTGCCGTAGAGAAGCTCGTTCTCGAGGAAGACAACCGGGTTGGGTGAGCGGATGGCAGCCTTCAGGAGACCCTTGGCATCGGCAGCGGTATAAGGCGCGATGACCGTAAGCCCGGGTACATGGCTGTACCAGGCGGAATAATCCTGGCTGTGCTGGGCACCAACGCGCGAGGCGACGCCATTGGGGCCGCGGAACACCATAGGGGCCGTTACCTGCCCGCCCGACATATAGAGCTGCTTGGCGGCGGAATTGATGATCTGGTCAATGGCCTGCATGCCGAAGTTCCAGGTCATGAACTCGACAATGGGCTTGAGGCCGGCAAAAGCCGCACCAACGCCAAGACCGGCAAAGCCATGCTCGGTGATCGGGGTGTCGATAACACGCTCGGCGCCAAATTCCTGCAGCAGCCCCTGGGTGACCTTATAGGCGCCCTGATATTCGGCCACTTCCTCGCCCATGACGAAGACGTCCTTGTCGGCGCGCATTTCCTCTGCCATGGCGTCGCGCAGCGCTTCACGGACGGTGATGGTGACCATTTCGACATCGTCGGGGATATCGGGGTCGTCCTGCGGCTTGAACTGCGGTGCTGCAGGGGCGTCCTTGGCCTTTGTGGTGGGCTCGGACTTCTCCGCTACCTCGGTGTCGGGGCCCGGCTTTTCGGATTCCTTTGGCTCGTCGGAGCCGATTTCGGGTGTAGCGACATCGTCTGCGCTTTCGCCCTCGCCCAGCAGCGCGGCGATCGGGGTGTTGACCTTTACGCCCTCAGTGCCCTCGGCGACGAAGATCTTACCGATCACGCCTTCATCCACGGCCTCGACTTCCATCGTGGCCTTGTCGGTTTCGATCTCGGCCAGGACATCGCCGGGGCCGACCTTGTCGCCTTCCTTGACGATCCATTTGGCAAGAGTGCCCTCTTCCATGGTGGGCGAGAGCGCGGGCATAAGAATATCGGTTGGCATATCGTGAGGTCTCCCTGCCGGCGCTTATACGGTAATGTCGGTATAGAGCTCGGACGGATCGGGCTCGGGATCGTTGGTGGCAAAATCGGCAGCTTCGGTGACGATGGCACGAATATCCTTTTCGATATCCTTGAGCTCGTCCTCGCTGGCAAATTTCTGTTCGAGAATGCGCTTTCTGACCTGCTCGATCGGATCACGCTCGGACCGCATGGTGGTCACTTCGTCCTTGGAGCGGTACTTTGCCGGATCGGACATGGAGTGACCGCGATAGCGGTAGGTCAGCATTTCAAGAATGTAGGGACCTTTACCCGACCGCGCGTGCTCAATGGCCCGCTCTGCGGCTTCCTTGACCATGCGAACGTCCATGCCGTCCACCTGCTCGCCCTGGATACCGAAGGAAACACCGCGCTGTGAAAGGTCGGTGGTCGAGGCGGAGCGCTCGACCGAGGTGCCCATGGCGTATTTGTTATTCTCGATCACATAGACAACGGGCAGCTTCCAGAGCTTGGCCATGTTGAAGCTCTCATAGACCTGGCCCTGATTGGCAGCGCCATCACCGAAATAGGTGATCGAGACCGATCCGTCGCCGCGGTATTTCGAGGCGAAGGCGAGGCCCGTGCCCAGCGATGCCTGGGCGCCCACGATGCCGTTTCCGCCGTAAAAACGGTGCTCGTTCGAGAACATGTGCATCGAGCCGCCCTTGCCTTTGGACAGCCCGCCCTTGCGGCCGGTCAACTCGGCCATGACGCCCTTGGGGTCCAGACCCATGACGAGCATGTGGCCGTGGTCGCGATAGCCGGTGATCTGGGCGTCTTCGCCTTTTTTCGACGCCATGGTGATGCCGGTAACGACGGCTTCCTGACCGATATAAAGGTGACAGAACCCGCCGATCAGCCCCATGCCATACATCTGCCCGGCTTTTTCTTCAAAGCGCCGGATGAGTAGCATTTCGCGGAAAGCGTGGAGTTCCTCGTCCTTTGTGAATTCGGGGGCATTGGATTTGGCCTTGGCGGCCGTCGCTTTACGCGCCATGCGATATCTCCGGAAAGAACTTAATCGCTGCCACAACCCTTTTGGGGCACGGCGGGATGCTGGATGCATTGATGCACAATAGTCCGAAGGACGCCAGCCTCCAAGCGATCAGATCAAGCCGCTTCTTGTCGTATCACATTGATATCGTAGACTTAAATGAAATTAATCGGATATCGGTTAAATTTCAAGATTAACGGAAATGCGATTAACTTTGATCGTCGGGGACGATGATGATGTCGTCAGGGTGGACCAGTCCGAGGAGCGCGCGAGCCCGCTCTGTGAGGATGTCCGGATCGAGCCGGCGAGGGTCGAACAGGGCGATCCGGTGCTCGTAGGATTCGATCTCGGTTTCAAGAGCCGCCCGGCGGGCCTCCAATACCTTGATTTCTTCCAGCATTTCGCGCTGGCTCTCAATGCCGAATGTTCCTGTCACGACATGGTAGCCCAGATATCCCTGAAACGCGAGCAAGCTCGCGGTGATGCCGAGCTTGACGAGAATGGAGGGACGTTTGACGCGGGTTGGCATGGGACAGACGATACGCAGGACCTGGAGAGCTTGCTTATCGCATGGCTATGCTTAAGGACAGGTTTCCGGCGACGGGCGCTTTGTGACTGCAGAGAAAAAAGGGGCGCCGAAGCGCCCCTGCTCTTTTACTGACCCTTGAGGATCGAGCGGCCGGCGTAGCGGCCGGAGGTGCCAAGAAATTCCTCGATGCGGATCAACTGGTTGTACTTGGCCAACCGGTCGGAACGGGCCAGAGAGCCGGTCTTGATCTGCCCGCAATTGAGCGCGACCGCGAGATCGGCGATTGTCGAATCCTCGGTTTCGCCCGAACGGTGCGACATGACCGAGGTATAGGACGCCTTGTGCGCCATCTCGACGGCTTCCAAAGTTTCCGACAGCGAGCCGATCTGGTTGACCTTGACGAGGATGGAGTTGGCGACGCCCATCTTGATGCCCGAATTCAGGCGTTCGGTGTTGGTGACGAACAGATCGTCGCCGACGAGTTGAACCTTGGAGCCGACGGCCTCGGTCAGCGCCTTCCAGCCGTCCCAGTCGTCTTCGGCCATGCCATCTTCGATCGAGATGATCGGGAAGCGGCTGGTCAGGTCCTCGAGGTAGCGGGCCATCTCGTCCGATCCGAGCGACTTGCCTTCGCCCTTGAGGTCGTACCTGCCATCCTTGTAGAATTCGGTCGAAGCGCAATCGAGGGCGAGATAAACGTCCTCGCCCGGGGCATAGCCAGCCTTTTCAATGGACTTCATGATGAAGCCCAGCGCGTCTTCTGTGGAGTTGAGGTTCGGCGCAAAGCCGCCCTCGTCACCAACGCTGGTGTTATGTCCTTCTGCTGCCAGACCCTTTTTAAGAGTATGGAAGATTTCCGAGCCGATCCGGACGGCATCGGCGATCGAATCCGCGCCAACGGGCATGATCATGAATTCCTGGATATCGATCGGGTTGTCGGCGTGCTCGCCGCCATTGATGATGTTCATCATGGGGACAGGCAGCAGGCGAGCGTTCGGGCCGCCGACATAGCGCCATAAGGGGAGAGCGCTCGATTCGGCGGCAGCGCGGGCCACGGCAAGCGATACGCCGAGAATGGCGTTCGCGCCGAGCTTGGCCTTGTTGGGGGTTCCATCAAGTTCGATCATCGCCTGATCGACTGCGATCTGATCGAGAGCGTCGAGGCCTTCGATCTCGCTGGCGATCAGGGTGTTGACGTTGTCGACGGCGTTGAGCACACCCTTGCCGAGATAGGCTTCGCCGCCATCGCGGAGCTCGACTGCTTCGTGCGCACCGGTGGAAGCGCCCGAAGGCACAGCGGCACGGCCGAAGCTGCCGTCATCGAGAACCACGTCGACTTCGACGGTCGGATTGCCGCGGCTGTCAAAGATCTGACGGCCGATGACGTCAACAATTGCAGACATAGATGCGCCCTTTGTTTTGTAGGAATGCCGATTGCAGCCCTTCTAATAAAGGCGACCCGGCTTAGGAAGGGCTTGGCACAAAAATAATGCTGCCCGATGACGACGCATAGGGCAGCATAGATAGTCGCTTATATGAGCCAGGGCTAATGCCAGTACGGATCGACCTTGTAATAGGAATAGGCTTCCTGGCGGGCGTGGAGCCCGTCATCCTTGGTCAGCTCAGTAATGGTGTCCGCAGGCCCGGCCTCAAGCTCGTCGCGGGTGAAGGGCACGACGTAGCCCTCCTGATCCTGATCGTAATCGAGCGTTGCCCAGGGAAGGGCGTGGTATTTTTCGCCCATTCCAAGGAAACCGCCGAAACCGACAACGGCAAACATGATGGAATTGTCCGTCTTGTCGAGAACGATGTCCTCGACCTTGCCGATCTTCTTGCCATCGAGATTATAGACGTCAGTACCGACAGCGCGTGTCGCGCGGATGGCCGTGGTGTGTCCAGATGCAGTAGGCATGAGCAACCTCCGTTTTTGGGGTCTTTTGTTATGCGCGTGCACAACGCCCCTGAACGGATCGGGTTCCTACTCGCTGTCTTCCGATTGACGTTTGTGAAAATCGAGACGCTTTGCGTCAAGCTCGGCCTGTATTTCCGACTTTTCGCGCTCGGCTTTGGTGCGACCGAACCTAGCGCGATTGGTGTCTGCTGCGCGCTCTTTTTCAGCGCGCAGCTTGTTCTTGCGAGCCTGACGGAGATTGACGATCTCGGCCATTGCCCGCTCCCCTGCCCTAAACCAGCCGGCTTTGTTCGACCGCCGCCGCGATGAAGGAGCGGAACAAGGGGTGCGGTTCGAACGGACGGGATTTCAGTTCGGGATGATACTGGACGCCGATGAACCAGGGGTGGTCGGTGCGCTCGACGATTTCCGGCAACATCCCGTCCGGCGAAAGGCCGGAGAACAGGAGGCCGTTGGCCTCCAGTACCTTGCGGTAGGTCATGTTCACTTCGTAGCGGTGCCTGTGGCGCTCGGAAATCCGGTTGGTGCCGTATATGTCGGCCACACGGCTGCCACGGACGAGCTGGGCAGGATAGGCGCCCAAGCGCATGGTACCGCCAAGATCCTTGTCAGAGCCGGAGCGCTTTTCATTGTCCTTGACCCATTCGGTCATCAGCCCAACGACGGCTTCCTTGGTCGGCCCGAATTCGGTCGATGACGCTTTGGGTATGTGAGCGGTGTTGCGGGCGGCTTCGATACAGGCCATCTGCATGCCGAAACATATTCCGAAATAGGGAACGTCGCGGATACGGGCGAACCGCGCCGCATTTATCTTGCCTTCCGAACCGCGCTCGCCAAAGCCGCCCGGCACGAGAATGCCATGGATGCCTTCGAGATAGGGTGCGGGATCGTCACGCTCGAACACCTCGGAATCGATCCATTCGAGGTTGACCTTGACGTTGTTGGCGATGCCGCCATGCGCCAGCGCTTCGGACAGCGACTTATAGGCATCCTTGAGGCCGGTGTACTTGCCTACAATGGCTATGTTGACGGTGCCTTCGGGATTGTGGACGCGGCGTGAAATTTCGCGCCAACCGTCGAGTTGAGGCACCGGCGCGTCCTTTATGCCAAAGGCAGCTAGAACTTCGTCGTCCAGCCCTTCTTCATGGTAGGCAATCGGAACGTCATAGATCGACGCAACATCAAGCGCCTGGATGACCGCCGAGGGGCGCACGTTGCAGAACAGGGAAAGCTTGCGCTTCTCGCCTTCCGGTATCGGCCGGTCACAGCGGATCAGGAGAATGTCGGGTTGAATGCCGATCGAACGCAGTTCCTTGACCGAGTGCTGGGTCGGCTTGGTCTTGAGCTCTCCCGCGCTGGGGATGAAGGGCATCAGGGTCAGATGCACGAAGACCGCATCGCCGCGCGGCAGTTCATTGCCCAACTGCCGGATGGCTTCGAGGAACGGCATGGCTTCAATGTCGCCAACCGTGCCGCCGATCTCGCACAAAACGAAATCGAAATCGTCATTGTCGGAGGTCACGAAGGATTTAATTTCGTCGGTGACGTGCGGGATCACCTGAACGGTCGCGCCGAGATAGTCGCCGCGGCGCTCCTTGGCCAGTATGTCGGAATAAATCCGGCCGGTGGTCACATTGTCCTGCTGATTGGCCGAACGCCCGGTGAAACGCTCGTAGTGGCCCAGATCGAGATCGGTTTCCGCCCCGTCATCGGTCACGAACACTTCGCCGTGCTGATAGGGCGACATCGTGCCCGGATCGACATTGAGATAGGGGTCGAGCTTGCGAAGCCGAACCTTGTATCCACGCGCCTGCAGCACGGCGCCGAGCGCCGCCGAAGCAAGACCTTTTCCGAGCGAGGAGACCACGCCACCGGTGATAAAAACGTACCGAGCCATGGAGCTTTACCTTACATAAGCCACGTTAGATTCGAAGGGCGAAAATGATCGCGCCCACACAAAAAAGAAGGGGATGTTGCCATCCCCGTCTTTCGTACCCTGTTCAAGCGCCGTTAGTTGGGCGCCGTTTCCTCCGCCGGTGTCTCGTCGCCGGCGGGTTCGGGCGCCATTGTCGACATCATCGACGCACCGGGATCGATCACTTCGGACTGGTCGGCCGCAGCCGGCTCCTCGGTCTCGGCCGGAGCGGTTTCCTCGGGCGCCGCCGGCACGACAAGATCGTCATTTGTGGCGGCGGGCTGCGAAGGAACGGTCAGATCGTCGTTTTCGGTTCCGAGGGCGTCCAGAGCGTCAAGAACGGTCGCCGGGGTCCCATCGGCGTTCTGCGCAGCCTGATCGAGGATCGAGGTGGAGCTCCGATCGGTCTGGCTGATGATGGTGAGGCCAATGGCTGTCACCATGAACAGTGTGCCCAGAATTGCAGTCGTGCGGGTGAGCAGGTTGGCCGAGCCACGCGAGGACATGAAATTGCCGCCGCCGCCTCCGCCCATCCCAAGGCCGCCGCCTTCGGAGCGCTGGAGCAGGATCACCACGATCATGGCGATCACGATCAACAGATAGGCGACAATGAGTACTGTGGCCATTTAACGGTTCGTCCTTCAAATGCTCTCGCGCTCAAGCCGGGACATATGGGGAGCAAAGCCCGGCAACGCAATATCTTCCAGATGCGCGTGGATCGTTGGTGCCCGGTAGGGCTTTAACGGCTCAAGCCCTGCCCCGACCGTCCGGGCGGGAAGCAAGGCTCTGCACAGGCATCGCGTTGGCGGGCGTTCTACACGCAAAGATCGGCATTGGCCAGCCCTCCGGCGCGACACTTTCCCGTTCGCGTTTCAGGCCGCCACAATGATGGAAAAGAAGTCGTCTGCCAGAAGGCTCGCGCCGCCGACCAGGGCCCCGTTGACATTGGCTGTCCGCAGGATTTCTTCGGCATTGGAAGGCTTTACTGAGCCTCCATAGAGCAACAGCGCCGTTTCCCCTGCCCCACCGAAATGCGCTACCAAAAGCGCGCGCATGTGCGCATGCATCTGTGCAATGTCCTCTATCGTTGGCGTTCGACCGGTACCGATGGCCCAAACTGGCTCATAGGCCACAATGATCGTCGTTTCCCCGAAGGTGTCCGGCAGTGAAAAATCGATCTGGTCGCCGACGACCTGATTCGCGGTTCCTGCCAGGCGCTCGGCCTCGGTCTCACCGACGCAAATGATCGGGACAAGTCCGGCAGCAAGTGCGGCCTCGGCCTTTGCTCTGACGGTTTGGCTGGTTTCGCCATGGTCGGCGCGGCGCTCGGAATGGCCCACGATAACGTGAGAAGCGCCAGCGTCGAGCAGCATGGACGCGCTGATATCGCCTGTATGGGCGCCACTCGGGTCTGCGTGGCAGTCCTGACCGCCGATATGTATGGGGCTGCCCTCAGCCCCCTGTGCGGCCCGATGAAGCAGCGTCGCCGGTGGGCAAACAAGAACCTCACTGTCGATATCGCCGGCTTCTTCAAGAAGAGTCCTGAGGCGGGCAATCTGTTCCAGTGCCGCGCCGGTTCCGTTCATCTTCCAGTTTCCGGCAATCAATGGCCGCAATCGCTCCTGCATCCCTACCCCAACAACACCTTGCACGCACACGGAGAATGGCTTAACCGGGCGTCCTGTGTGTGCCTTGCAGGGCCCGATACACCCTGTCTATTATGCGCGCGCTTCGAATGCCATAGGGTGAGCCTACGACAAAAGGCTAGAACTCGCCCTCAACCGATCGGTACTAAATGCTCGACAATCTTCGCAATTTCGGCCGCAGCTGGGTCGCCAAAGTCTTCCTGGGTGTTTTGATCATCGCGGTCGCCGGTTTCGGCATTCCGAGCGTTTTTCTCGATCTCAACGCCAATACGGTGGCCCGGGTCGGGGACCAGAACATTTCAGTGCGCGATTTCGACCGGGTCTATCGCGCTCAGGTCAACCAGTTCGCCGCTCAGACCGGGATGGCGCCGACCGCGCAGCAGGCGGTGAGTTTCGGAATTCCCAATTCGGCCATAGCCCGGCTGGCCAATGATGCGTCGATTGAAATCCTGGCTCGCGACCTGGGCCTTGGTGCTTCAGACGCAAAGCTGGCCGAACTCGTGCGGCAGGATCCCAACTTCGCCGGCGCACTGGGTCTTTTCGATGCCAGCGAGTTCGTGGCCATGTTGCGCCAGTCCGGTTACACCGAAACCGAATATCTCAACCTCCAGCGCAGCGCGGCGGCCCGCGAGCAGATCGGAACGATTTTCGAGGGCGCCAGCGTTCCCCAGGTTGCTCTCGATATTGCGCGGTCCTATGACGGCGATCAGCGCACCATCGAATATGTCGAGCTCAACCCGGTGCTGTTTTCGGTGACGGAGGAGCCGACCGACGAGGAGTTGCAGCAGTTCTTTGCAGAAAACCAGACCCGATTCCGCACTGTTGAGACCCGTTCGGTGAATCTGTTGCCGTTGACGGTTGATGCGCTGGCGCAGGGCGTTGAGGTCACCGAAGAGGAAATTGCCGCCGAGTATGACCGGATTTCGGGGCAGTTTATCGCGCCTGAGCGCCGGGCCATCAGCCAACTCGTCCTGTCCGATGCCGAAGCCGCTCAGCCGTTTGTCGATGGTGCCGAGAGCGGAGCGAGCTTTGCGAGCGTGGTTTCCGAAGCCGGTCTGCAGACCGAAGTGACCTCCTTGGGGACGCTGGCGGAAAGCCAGATCACCGATGCCAACCTGGCGCAGGCCGCGTTCGGGCTGGAAGAGAACGGCTATGTGGTGCTTGAAGGCAGCAATAGCTATCGGGTCATCTGGGTGAGTTCGATCGAGGAAGGCGGGCAGCAGCCGCTTGAGGCTGTGCGCGATCAGGTCGAGCAGTCGGTTGCGCAACGCAAGGCCCAGGACATGCTGTTCGACGTCTATGACGAGATCGAAGAAGCCCGGGCCGCTTTCCAGCCGATCTCGGAGGTTGCCGAGCGGTATGGACTCGAAATCCACGATCTGGACCTGACTGCTGACGGAGCGCAACTGGCTGATATCACTACGCTTCCGCAGGGTTCGACCCAGACCATTACCGATGCGGTGTTTGCGGCCTCGCCCGATGCGCGGGTGACGCCGGCGATCAGCCTTGGCTCGAATCGCACTGTTTTCTTCGAGCTTTCCGAGGTTCAGCCGGCGCGTGACCAGACGCTCGAAGAAGTGCGGGACGAGGCCGTTGCGGCGTGGCAGGAACTGCAGACCGATATGGAAATGACCCGTACCGCCGAAGATATCGTGGCGGCGATCGATGGGGGCAGCGATATCTTTACGGTCGCGGCCGAACGGGGCCAAATCCCCCAGAGTTCCGCGCCTTTTTCGCGCGACAGCGCCGGTGCGGCGATCGATCCTGACGTGGCCCAGGCGGCGTTCCAGGGGGGTGAGGGGTATGCAAATTATGTCTCGACCCAGGATGGTGATGTCGTTGTTTTTCAGGTGACCGACGTGACGCCGGCCACTGCGGATACGCCCTCGCAGGTTGCTCAGGCGCTGGAAGTCGATTTCCCCGATCTGATCTTTGCCAATTTCGTCGAAGGACTGCGCTCCGACGTCGGAATCAGGATCAACGAGGAAGCCCTCAACCGCGTGATCGGGCTCGAATAGGTTCTCCATGTCGGACGGCTACGACTTTGTTTCCTTTGCGAAAATCTACGAGGCGGGCAAGGGGCAGGTTCTCTACAAGCGCATCGTGGCCGACCTCGAAACGCCGATCGGCACCTACCTGAAACTGGCCGAGGGGCGGCGTTACAGCTTCCTTCTCGAATCGGTTGAGGGTGGTGCGGTGCGCGGGCGCTACTCGATGATCGGGCTCGAACCGGACCTGTTGTGGAGGGTCCGCGACGGGGTTGCGGAGATCAACCGCACGGCACAAACGGCTTCTGACGCCTATTGTACACTCGGTGCACTTCCCCTCGACGCCCTAAGGACACTGATCGCCGAAAGCCAGATCGACATGCCAAAGGAACTGCCCGCCAACTCGGCGGGTGTGTTCGGATATCTCGGTTACGACATGGTGCGGTTCATGGAAGAACTGCCCGACACAAATCCCGATACGATCGGGGTGCCGGACGCCATCATGATGCGGCCCTCGATGCTTGCCGTGTTCGACACGCTCAAGGACGAATTGTTTCTGACCGCACCGGTTTATCCCCGCGAGGGCGTTACGGCCCGGCAGGCGTTTGAAGCGGCCAATGAACGGATCGAGGATGCGATCGCGCGGCTGGAAAAGCCCCTGCCCCGCATGAGCGAAATTCCCGATCTGGCAAAGATCGAGATTAGCTCAAACACCTCGCGCGAGGACTATTTTGCGATGGTGCGCAAGGCGCAGGATTACATCGCGGCGGGCGACATCTTTCAGGTGGTGCTCAGCCAGCGGTTTTCCGCCGATTTCACCTTGCCGCCAACGGCCCTGTATCGCGCGCTGCGGCGCACCAATCCCTCGCCCTACATGTATTTCCTCGATTTCGGCGATTTCGCCGTGGCGGGATCGAGCCCGGAAATTCTGGTCCGCGTCGATGAGGGCGAAGTCACGATCCGCCCGATTGCCGGAACGCGCAAGCGCGGCGCGACGCCCGAACAGGACAAGGAGATGGCCGAGGAGTTGCTGGCCGACCCCAAGGAGCTATCGGAACATCTAATGCTGCTCGATCTCGGCCGCAACGATGTGGGGCGGGTATCGCAGATCGGGACGGTCAAGGTCACCGACAAATATTTTCTCGAGTATTATTCCCACGTCATGCACATCGTTTCCAATGTGGTGGGCAAGCTCGATCCCAAATACGACAATATCGATGCGCTGGCCGCCGGGTTTCCGGCGGGTACGGTTTCGGGCGCGCCAAAAGTGCGGGCCATGGAAATCATCGACGAGCTCGAAGTGGCGCGGCGCGGGGTTTACGCCGGATGCGTGGGCTATTTCGGGGCTGACGGGCGCATGGATACGTGCATCGTTTTGCGCACGGCGATCCTGAAAGACAACAAGCTCTATGTGCAGGCCGGCGCGGGGATCGTCGCCGATTCCAAGCCCGAACTCGAGCAGCTCGAATGCGAGAACAAGGCAAAGGCTCTTTTCAGCGCCGCCGAGGAAGCGCTACGCTATGCCGGCCAGGCCAAGGTGGGTCAGTAGATGCGCGTCCTGATGATCGATAATTACGACAGCTTCACCTACAATCTCGTCCATTATATCGGCGAGTTGGGGGCCGAGGTCGATGTGGTGCGCAATGACAAGATCACGCTCGACGAGATCGCCGAGAAGGCGCCGGACGCAATCGTTATTTCGCCCGGTCCCTGCACGCCCAATGAAGCGGGAATATGCCTGCCGCTGATCTCACGCTTCGCGGGTGAAATTCCTCTGTTTGGGGTTTGTCTGGGGCTGCAATCGATGGGACAGGCCTTCGGTGGCGAGGTGGTGCGTGCGCCGCGTCCCATGCATGGCAAGGTTTCCACCATTACCCATGACGGGCGCGGCGTGTTTCGCGGGCTCAACAAGCAGTTCGAGGCCACGCGCTATCACTCGCTGGTGGTGCGCGATGAAACGCTGCCCGGTGAATTGACGGTGACGGCGCGCTCCGATGACGGGCAGATCATGGGGCTCCAGCATCGCGTGCTGCCGGTGCATGGGGTGCAGTTCCATCCCGAGAGCATTTCCTCGGAAAACGGGCATGCCATTCTGCAGAATTTCTTGAATATCGCGCGCGATTTCAACGCCGATCGCGCCGCGTAAGCGGCCCTCCTCCACCGACATATACGTATTTCAGCAAAGGCTTATGCGGCTATCGGCGTTGTCGATCGGCCTAAGGAATGGCACAGGGGTAACAGCCGTTTGGCGCCTTATGAATGGCACGCGGTCATAAAAACAGGGAACACCGACACCAGGAGATTGCTGTGGAAACCGATAGACGTACCGCCATCATCTTAGGCGGTCTGCTCATTGCAGCGATCGTTTGCGGAATTTTCAGCTCGGTTCTCGAGATCGAGGAGCCCGATTATCTTGAACGCCTGGTTGCCGCTGAGTCCCGAATCCTGCTCGCTGTGTTGGCGCAAGCGATGATGGCAGTGTTTTACGTTGCCATTGCCGCGGTAACCTATCCGATAGTCGAGGCGCACAACCGAGTTCTTGGCGTGGCGTATCTGATGCTTCGGACAATTGGCGCCAGCTTCCTGTTCGTCGGGATCGTGACGCTTTTGCTTTTTCTGCCTCTAGGACGGAGTTTTGCGGAAACAGGCGGCGATGGCGTGGCCACGCTTGAAATTCTGGGGCATTTTTTACGCCTGGCCCGCGATTGGCTTAACCACATTGGCATGGTTCTCCCCTGGAGCCTGGGGGCGGTTCTGCTCTATCTCGTGTTCCTGCGGACATCGATCGTTCCGCTCTGGCTCGCGGCATGGGGACTGGCAGGATCTGCCCTGACACTGGTGGCCACGATCCTTTATATGATGGATTTGATAGCGGTGGTGACCACTGCCTATATCATGCTCAACGCGCCCACCGCTGTTTTCGAGATCGTTCTGGCGGTCTATCTGATTGCAAAGGGCTTTCGTCGGCCCGTATCGGCTCAAGTGTCCCCTGCACTTTCCTGATTCAGTTCGCCCTGAGCTGAATGTCGATTGGTTCTGGCGCTTGCAGACGATTTGCGTCTGGGCTACTCCGATTGTCATCGGACCGGTCGCAAGCAATGGGGAAAACGAGATAATGGACATCAAGGGCGCGCTGAACCGTATTGCCGATGGCAAGGATTTGACCGGCACGGAAATGCGCCAGGTGATGGACATCATCATGAGCGGGGAAGCGACGGCGTCGCAGATCGGCGCGTTCCTGATGGGGATGCGGGTCAAGGGCGAGACGGTGGGTGAGATCGCGGCGGCCGTTTCGATCATGCGCAACAAGATGGTGCCCGTCGAAGCGCCTGCCGATGCCATTGATATCGTGGGGACCGGCGGGGATGGCGCGGGAACGCTCAACATTTCGACCGGCGCATCCATCGTGGTGGCCGCTGCCGGGGTGCCGGTGGCAAAGCATGGCAACCGGGCGCTGTCGTCGAAATCGGGTTCGGCCGAAGCGCTGCAAAAGCTGGGCATCAGTCTCGAGCTGACGCCCGAACAGATTTCGGCCTGCATACGCGAAGCGGGCATCGGGTTCATGTTCGCGCCCAATCACCATCCCGCCATGCGCCATGTGGGCCCTACCCGGGCGGAAATGGGCGTGCGGACCATGTTCAACCTGCTCGGGCCGCAGTCCAACCCGGCCGGGGTGAAGCGCTACCTGCTGGGCGTGTTCGACAATGAATGGGTGGAACCGGTAGCCGCCGCGCTGTTGGCCAATCAGGCGCAAGCAGCCTGGGTCGTTCATGGGGACAGCGGGTTGGACGAGCTTTCGACAACCGGGCCGTCCTTTGTTTCCCAGATCAAGAACGGCAATCTGACCTCCTTTGAGGTGACGCCGGAGGATGCGGGGCTGCCGCGCGCCAAGCTCGAAGATATCGTCGGGGGCGACCCTGAACACAATGCCGGCGAGCTGCGCAAGCTGCTCGAGGGCGCCAAGGGAGCGTATCGCGATATCGTGCTGCTCAACGCGGCAGCGGCGTTCATCATCGCCGACAAGGTGCAAACGCTGCCCGAAGGCGTGGCGATGGGCGCCGAGGCAATCGATAGCGGCAAGGCCAGGGCAACGCTCGATAAACTCGTTGCCGTTTCGGGGGCGCAATGACCGATATTCTTCGAAAGATCGAGGCCTACAAGCGCGAGGAAATCGCGGCGGCCAAATCGGCTGTGCCACTGGCCGAGTTGACCGCAATGGCGCGGGAGCAGGATGCGCCGCGTGGATTTGCCGCCGCGTTGAAGGCCAAGCGGGCCGCCGGGAAATACGGGCTGATTGCCGAGGTCAAAAAGGCCAGTCCATCAAAAGGATTGATCCGGCCCGATTTCGATCCGCCGGTTTTGGCCAAAGCCTATGAGGACGGTGGCGCGGCATGCCTTTCGGTTCTGACCGACACGCCATCGTTTCAGGGGCGGCCGGACTTTTTGGGCGCGGCGCGGTCGGCGACGGGACTTCCGGCGCTGCGCAAGGATTTTCTGTTCGAGCCCTATCAGGTGGTGGAAGCGCGCGCCTGGGGGGCGGACTGCATTCTGATCATCATGGCGTCGGTCGACGATGTTGCCGCTCGGAATTTGCTCGAAAGCGCTGCCGAGTGGGGCATGGACGCGCTCGTGGAAGTCCACGACGCTGAAGAGACCGAGCGTGCGCTGGCGCTGGGCGCCGATTTCATCGGCATCAACAATCGCAATCTGCGGACCTTCGATGTGACGCTGGCGACGACTGTCGCCCTGGCGAAACTGGTGCCGGGTGACAAACTTCTGGTGTCGGAAAGCGGTGTCTTCACCCATGACGATATCAAGTATCTCGAAGCCGAGGCCGGCGTTGGGTGCTTCCTGGTCGGGGAAAGCCTGATGCGGCAGGCCAATGTGGCGGCGGCGACCCGTACGCTGTTGACGGGCGCCTGAGATGGTGCGCGAACTGCCCCATCTCGACGAGACGGGCGCGGCGCGGATCGTCGATATATCGGGCAAGGACGAAACCGTGCGGCGTGCCGTGGCCGGTGCCGTGCTGCACGCCACGGCCGAGATCGTCGAGGCGATTTTCGGGGGCACGCTCAAGAAGGGCGATGCCATTGCCGTGGCGCGGGTGGCCGGGATCATGGCGGCCAAGAAAACCTCCGAGCTGATCCCGCTCTGCCACCCCATTCCGGTGACGAAAATCGGCGTGGAGATCGAGCGCGGCGAGGCACCCGGCACGATTGCAGTTTCAGCGACTGTCGAGACCGTGGGGCGGACCGGGGTTGAGATGGAAGCGCTGACCGCGGCGTCAGTGGCCGCGCTCACGCTTTATGACATGGCCAAGGCGCTGGACAAATCCATGACCATTTCCGGTGTGCAACTGATCGAAAAGAGTGGCGGCAAGTCCGGCGATTTCAGGCGGGTGCCAGGTTGATTTCGGTCGATGAGGCGCTGGAGCGGATTGTTGGCGCCGTAGGGCCGCTTGGAAGCGAACGGGTTGCTCTCGCCGAGGCGGCGGGACGCGTGCTGGCCGAAGACCTCCGCGCGAAGCTGTTCAACCCCGCATTCGATGTCAGCGCCATGGATGGGTATGCTGTGCGGGCTCAAGACGTGCGGCCGGGCGTAACCCTGAGGATGATCGGCGCATCGCAGGCAGGGGCCGGATTTGACGGGACTGTCGGGCCGGGCCAATGCGCGCGGATCTTTACCGGTGCGCCTGTCCCCGCCGGGGCCGACGCCGTCATCATGCAGGAGGAAACGCGCGCGGAGGGTGACGCGATAACCTTTGAGCGCGACGTGGCGGCGGGGCGCAGCATACGGTTTCGCGGCGAGGATTTTGGCCAGGGCGATGTGCTGATTGCGGCGGGGGCTGTGCTCGATCCGCGCAAGATCGCGTTGGTGGCGGCGGGCAATGTCGCCGAGCTTGCCGTTTCGGTGCGGCCGCGTGTGGCGCTTCTGGCGACCGGGGATGAACTGGTGGCGCCGGGGGGCGTGGTTGGGCCCGATCAGATCGTCGCGTCCAATTCAGTGGGATTGGGCGCGTTCTTTGCCGGGAACGGGGCGCAGGTGCGCGATCTGGGAATCGTTGCCGACGACAGGGATGTGTTGGGCGATGCGTTGGCTGGGGCGCTGGCCGATGAGCCCGATATTTTGCTCACCACCGGCGGAGCCAGCGTGGGCGAGCATGATTTCGTGCAGGACATGCTGAAAGCCAACGGGGTCGATATCGATTTCTGGCGTATTGCCATGCGGCCGGGCAAGCCGCTGATGTTCGGGCGCAAGGGCAAGACGGTGGTGTTCGGTTTGCCGGGCAATCCGGTTTCGGCGCTTGTGACGGCGCGGATTTTCGTTTTGCCGGCAGTGCTCAAGATGATGGGCGGCGCCCTGCCCGCTCCACTTTATCTGCCGCTGGCGGACGCGTTGCCGCCCAACGGGCCGCGCCGGCATTTCATGCGCGGGCGGCTGGTGAGCGAAAGGGAACGCGGGACGATGGTCGAGCCAATCCGGCAGACCGACAGCGGGCATTTATCCTCGCTGGCGGCCGCCGATGTGCTGATTGTTCAGAGTGAGAATTGCACGGGCAAGGCGCGCGGCGAGATCGTCGCCACTCACGCTCTCTGATTTGCCGCGATGGTTTTGCTCGGTGAGGGCCGTTTGGTCTGGGCGTCGCGGATCAGGGCGGCCAGACGGAACGGGACGTGGACCATCTTGGTGTAAGGCAGCGTCAGATAGAGCGCGAAGACGGCGCCCAGATGGGTGATGAGCAGCGGGCGCACGCCGGGGGTGCCGGTGGCCCAATAGAGCGCCAGGCCGGTGGCGGCGGTTGCGGTGAGCAGCACCACGAAAGCCATCTCCCCGCCCCAGACCGCGGGAGCGCCGAGGTTCTTTTCGGCGCGCAGCTTGAGGGCGATGAGCCCGATGCCGCCAAGGGTCATGAGGATGCCACCGGGAACGCCGAACAGTTTGGGCAGCGAGAACGGGCCATAGGGCGCTTCCATGCCGAAGCCGTAGTGCAGGACCGTACCGGACGCGGTTGCGGCAAAGCAGAGAACGAAGCCCCACATGACCGCCTGATGTGCCCAGCGGCGGGCCATGGTGTAGCGGTCTTCGTTTTCGTAATTGCAGCCTTCAGCAGCACCGCCTGAGAGGTTTTTCAGCTTGCCGGCGTCGACCAGAGCGTCGTGGAGGTGCCTGATGGTGACGCGCTCGCCGCCGACATGGCGCCAGTAGCGCCAGACGCCGACGGCAATCAGGGCCAGCGGGAGAAACGAGGTGACGGTGAAGAGCGTCGCCATGACGGTGTGGGAGATGACGGCGTAAAAGCCCTCGCCGCTTTCGGGGCGGATTGCGTAGGCGATCATCAGGATAAAGGCGATGCCCGCGGCCAGGGCGCCAGCCAGGGCCATGCCGCTTTTCTGAAAAAGTGCCGCCAAGCCATTGGGCCAGATGAATTTTTCCCAGCTTTCGACGCGCACCTCGGCGAGGGCGCGGGGAAGGTTGAGGTTGAACTCGTGGGGTTCGGTGTATTGGCAGGCGTAATAGCAGCCGCGGCAGTTGTGGCACAGATTGGCCAGTTGGGTGACCTCGCCGTCGGAAAAGGCGCGGTGCAGGGTCATGGCCGGAAAGACCGAGCAATAGCCTTCGCAATAGCGGCAGGCATTGCAGATTTCGAGCTGGCGCCGGGCCTCGTTGATGGCGGCGTCCTCGCCGGTGTCGTAATCGACGGCGGTGCGGTCAGAAAGGGTTCCGAGGGCATCAATTGACATGAGCGGCGGCCTCCTTGCCGGCTGTGCGTCCGAAGACGGTTCCAATGGTCATGCCGAAACCGGCGAGATAGCCCTGCCCGAGGATCGAGCCGGCCATGATTTCGCCGGCGGCCCAGACATTGGCGTAGCGGCCATTGGCGCCGCTGACGCGAGCGGTGTCATCGACCTTGAGGCCGAGATAGGTGAAGGTGACGCCGGGGCGGAGCGAGTAGCCGTAATAGGGCGGCGTATCGAGCGGGCGGGCCCAATTGGTCTTGGCGGGCTCAAGGCCCTCCGTGGCCAGACCGTCGAGTTCGGTGGGGTGGAATTTGCCCGGACGGCAGGCGGCGTTGAATTCGGCGACCGTTTTTTCGACAGCCTCGACCGGCAGCTCCATTTTTTGGGCGAGTTCGCCGATGGAATCGGCCTTGATGGCCGGGAAGACCGAGGGCATGAACAGTTTGGAGCTCTTGGCATCGATCAGAGCGTAGGCGACCTGTTCGGGCTGGGCGGCGACGAGCCGCCCCCAGATCGCGTAACGCTTGGGCCACACGTCCTCGCCCTCGTTGTAGAAGCGCTGACCATCCTTGTTGACGACGACCGAGAACGGCACGCAATCGAGCCGGGTGACGATACCGCCATCATATTTGGGGGCGCGGCCATCGATGGCGACGGCGTGACATTGGGTGGGGTCGCCGACGCTCTGGGCACCGGCGTCGAGCATATCCTTGAGCACTTCGCCGCGATTGTAGGGTGTGCCACGAATGAGGAAGTTCTTGGCCGCAGGCCCCCAGGCGCGGGCCAGCCATTCGAGATCGGCCTGAAAACCGCCCGAAGCAAGGACCACCGCCCTGCCCGCGATTTCGAGGTCCTTGCCGTCGATGGTGACGCGCAGCGATTCGAATGTGTCGTTCTCGATGGTGATGTGGGAGACCTTGGCCTCATAGAGGATGGTGACGCCCAGATCGGCGGCGGTGTTATAATAGGCGTTGACCAAAGCCTTGCCGCCGCCGAGGAAAAAAGCGTTGGTGCGCGAGAGCGAGAGCGTGCCCGACAGCGAGGGCTGGAAGCGTACGCCGTGCCTTTCCATCCATGGCAGGCAGGTCTCTGAGGTGCGGATGGCCATGCGCGCCAGATGCTCATCGGTCTTGCCCTTGGTGACCAGCATCAGATCGTTGAAATACTCGTCCTCTTCATAGGCGTCGGTCAGGACGGACATTGGCCCCTGATGCATGCAACGGAAGTTGCGGGTGTGGCGCGAATTGCCGCCGCGATAGGGTTTGGGGGCGCCTTCGAGCAACAGAACGCGGGCGCCGGTTTCGGCTGCCTCGATCGAAGCGCAAAGCGCGGCATTTCCGCCTCCGACCACGATCACGTCCCATAG